>JALCBJ010000026.1:0-69101 GCA_028066595.1 Thermoanaerobaculia bacterium | reverse complement strand
GTCGCGCATTTCCGATCTCGGATTCCATCCCGATCACACGCGATTCTGGGGCCATCTTCCCAGCGACGAGGAGCTCTTCGTGCTGGACGAGGGGCGATCGGTGCCGATCCGGCCACCGGAGGTGGAGTCCTTGCGCTCGGAGGCCGCCGAGCCGCGGTTTCCGTTTTCGGGACCGGAGGATCGCGGCGAAGCCTCCTGGTATTTGCCGATCAGCGAGCTGGGGGGAGATGGTGCCAGTGGCCTGTTCGAGCTCATGGCGTCGGATCCCGATCCGGCGCGCACCCGTGGTCCTTCGGACCTGACGGGCCTGAGACTCGAGCGCGACGGCTTGGCGAGCTTCGGGTCGGGACTCTTCCTGGACGAGGATCTGCAGCGCAACTTCCGCGGTGCGTTGCTCGGTGCCGCCGAGCACAAACGCTATCTGCGCGGCGAGACTCTCGAAGGCCTCTACGCGCTGCTGCCGGTGGCCGAGGCGACCCTCATCGCAGTACCCGACGCGGTGCATCGGGAATGGCATACCGGTCAGCCGGAGTTGCCGGAGCTACTCGGCGCGCCGGAGATCGAAACGGTGATCGAGCTGGACGGGACTCTCGAGATTCGCTGGACCGAAGTACCGGGAGCTCGGGAGTACCGGCTGGAGACCGCGGGCGCGACGGACTTCGAGCTTCCGGAGACCGTCTTCGAAGGCAACCGGCGCCGAGCGCTCGTTGCCGTCGTCGGATGCCCCTCGGCTCGCTTCTTCCGCGTGCGCGCGCACCGTGGTGGGGAAATCGGACCCTGGTCGGCAACGGTCCTACGGATCGTGCCGCGGCCCGATTTCCGGACTTGTGGCGCGCTACCCCTTGTGGCGACCCGGCTCGAACGCGCACCCGCCGCGGGCGGTGGCGATCTTCTGACCTGGGATGCCGTGCCGGGAGCTACGGCCTACCGGGTCGAGTCGGCCGAGGAGCCGGGCTTCCTGACTCCGAGGACGATCCACGAGGGTCCAGACACTCATCTGGAGTTGCCGCCGCAGCTCGACGGCGTCGCTTATCTGCGGGTGGCGGCGCTGCGACACAGCGGTAGCAGTCTCCTGGTCGGACCGCGATCCAATACCGTCGTGCGCCGGCCGGTCGCGCGCTCGCGTCAGGTTCTGGTGCCCGCCTCCGGCGAGGCACCCCATCTGCTCGACGTGCAGCGCGCGCTGCTTCGTTTCTCCGCTGCGCGCGGCGATTTGCTGGCGTTGCTGTCGTTGCCTCGGCACTTCCGACAGGAGGAGGCGAGACGTCATCTGGCAGCGCTTGCGCCTCTCACGGGCTCGGCTGATGCCGCCTCCAACGCTGCGACCTTCCGCGCGGTACCGCCGCTCACCGGCGGCGAGGAGCAAGTACTGAGCTACGGCGCGCTCTACCATCCGTGGTTGGCGGCGGTGGAAGAAGGCGACTTCGCCGTCACACCTGGCTTTGTGCCGCCGGAAGGTGCGGTGGCAGGTACTGCGGCGGAGCTGGCGGTGGATCGCGGCGCCTGGTGGGCTCCGGCGAATCTTCCCCTGGCGGGAACGGTCGCGCTCGACCCCGACTTCGACCGGGACGCCTGGCAGCGGCTCGCTGAGATCGGAATCAACGTCGTGCGCCGTGAGCCGCGCGGTTTTCTGGCCCAGGGCGCGGACACCCTCAGTCGAGGCGCCAAGCTGCGGCCGATCTCGGTCCGGCGGTTGATGATCCTGATTCGCAGACTGGCCCTGCGCGAAGGCGGACGCTATGTCTTCGAGCCCCACGACGCTGACTTCCAGTCGCTGGTCCAGCACCGATTCGAGCGCTTTCTCTCGGGGCTTCACGTGCGGGGTGCCTTTGCCGGGCGCACGGCGGCCGACGCCTTCCGCGTGGTCACCGACGCCAGCGTCAACCCACCGCGGTCGGTGGACGCCGGCCGCTTCATCGTCGAGCTCCAGGTGGCGCCGTCGCGGCCCCTCGATTTCCTCACCGTCCGCCTGGTGCAGACCGGGCCGGAGCAGCTCAGCCTGCAGGAGGCCTGAAGATGGCGCGTCCTTTCACCACGTTCAACTTCAAGGTGCTGCTGCAGCTGCCTGCGGCGCAGGGAACGGTGTGTGACGCGGAGTTCTCGGAATGCGATGGCCTCGAGCTGAGCCACGAGCCGAAGACGATACGCGAGGGCGGCAACAACCGCCGGCAGATCCACCTGGCAGGCCCGGTGAGCTACGGCCAGCTGACCTTGAAGCGCGGCATGACCTCCGACTTCGGGCTATGGCGCTGGTTCGAGAGGGTCCATGACGACCGCGCTCTGCGCGCCTCCGGGGAGGTGCGGATGCTGTCGTCGGGACGCGGGACCACCGACGTTCGTTTCTCGCTCACCGGCTGCCTGCCGGTGAAGGTCAAGGCGCCGTCCCTGAACGCGAAGGACGGTGGCATCGCCATCGAAGAAATGCAGATCGCCTACGAGACCTTGCGTCTCGCCGAGTAAGCCATGCCCGAACCTGAACGATTGCTCAAAGCGGAGTTGAGAGAGATCACCTGGGATCAGCAACAGCAGGTCCAGGAGCTCGACAAAGTCGTGCCGGTGCAGTTCAACCCGGAGACCCTGAAAGTGGCCTTCTCCAATCAATCCGCGGGCGGCGACCAGCGCGGCGGCTCTGCGATCCAGTTCGTCGGTGCCGGCAATACCAAGCTGTCCTTCGACCTCTGGTTCGACGCCACCGTCCCCCAGACCGACGGCACGATGGTCGACGACGTCCGCCTGCTGACGAAAGACGTCGTCTACTTCATCACTCCGAAAGAGAGCGGTGAGCAGGACAAGTTCATTCCGCCCGGCGTGCGCTTTCTGTGGGGCACCTTTCTGTTCGAGGGCATCGTCGATTCAGTCAACGAGAACCTCGAGTTCTTCTCCGAGGACGCCAAGCCCCTGCGCGCCAGCATCTCCCTGAGCCTTTCTCAGCAGGAGATCCAGTTCAAGTTCGGCAACCAGGCGGCGTCGGGTTTGCCCACCATGCCCAGCCCCGGTACCGAGCCGCTGCAGCAAGCCCAACAGGGCGACACCCTGCAGGACGTAGCCGGGCGCGAGGGCGATCCAGAGAACTGGCCTGCAGTGGCCGAGAGCAACGACGTCGACAATCCGCGTCAATTGGAACCTGGAACGCCCATCGACGCCCGGATGGCCTGACCGGAAGGAGTACTCCATGGCCGTGATCATCAACGACTTCGAAGTGGTGGTGGAGACGCCCACCGCGCCGGCCGAGCCGGGAGCCGACACGGCAGCGCCTGCACCGTCCCCGGCACCGAAGCTCACGCCCCACGACCTCCATGAACTGGAGCGCCACCGCATGGAGCGCGCGGCGCGGGTTTGGGCGCACTAATGCACTGTTTGACCATTCCCTTCCGCTTGCTTCGGGCCTTCGCGGCCCTGGACTGCGTTGCTTCTCCTCGAAATAGCTCGGCTATTCCTCGTCGGCGCGCTTTGTCGGACCCACGAGCTCCTCGAAACATGCTGGAAGTTTCCAGTCAAACAGTGCACTAGCGCTTTCTCTCCTTGCATCGACGACACATAGGACACCAGGAGAACTTCCACCAACATGGGTGACCAGGGATCCACTTCCGGCTTCTATTCGGCGCGTCCGGCGCTGTCTCTCGAGGGTCAGCTCGACGACGGGCTCAGCCAGGGCCTCATGGCGCTGACGGTGAGCGAGGACACCGAGGGACTGTTCCGTTGCGAGGCTTGCTTCGGCAACTGGGGATCCACCCACGGTGAGCCAGGCTTTCTCTACTTCGATCGCCGAGGATTGGATTTCGGGCGCAGGTTGGCGGTGGAGGTCGGCGCCGACAGCACCGCTTCCCAGGTCTTCGAGGGCCGGATCACAGCTCTCGAAGGGCGCTTCCCACAGAAAAGGCCGCCCGAGATTCAGGTGCTCGCCGAGGATCGCTTCCAGGACCTACGCATGACGCGGCGTAGCCGCAGCTTCGAGGAGGTCAGCGACCGTGACGTCATCGAGCAGATCGCCGGCGACCATGGATTGACGACCGACCTCGACCTCGACGGACCGACCTACCGCGTCCTCGCTCAGGTCAACCAGAGTGACCTGGCCTTCGTGCGGGACCGGGCGCGTGCGGTGGATGCCGAGGTCTGGCTCGACGGCGACGTGCTCCATGCCCAGGCCAGATCGCGGCGCAACGTCGGCGAAGTGACGCTGACCTACGGCAAGGGATTACACGAGTTCTCGGTCTGCGCCGACCTGGCCCATCAACGCACGGCCCTCACCGTCGGCGGCTGGGATGTGGAGGCCAAAGATGACCTGCTGCACGAGGCGACGAGCGATACTCTGGCGGCCGAAGCCACCGAAGGCGACAGCGGTCCGGCGCTGCTGGAAGCCAGCTTCGGGCGTCGAGCCGAACAGCTGGTGCATCTGGTACCACTGTCGAGCCAGGAGGCCCGCTCCCTCGCGGAGGCTCACTATCGGAAGACGTCGCGCCGCTTCGTCAGCGGCCGCGGTGTGGCCGAAGGCGACGGCAGGCTGCGGGTCGGCAGCCAGGTGACCCTCGCGGGCCTCGGACCGCTCTTCGACGGCGCCTATTACCTGTGCGAGGTGCGCCACACCTTCGACCCGCAGAACGGGCTACGCACTGCATTTCGGGTGGAGCGACCGTGGCTGGGGAGCGCCTCATGACGAACCATTCGGCCATGGGCGCAGGGCTCGATTCCCGGCTGTCTACGGGGTACGGCGGCCGCTTCTACGGTGTCTACGCCGCCGTGGTGATCGACGTCGTCGATGGCGACGACCAGGGCAGGGTGCGGATTCGCCTGCCATGGTCTCCCGACGCCGACGGCAGCCGATACGAGGCCTGGGCGAGGCTGGCGACGATGATGGCGGGTCAAGATCGTGGCTCCTGGTTCGTGCCCGATCCCGACGACGAAGTGCTGGTGGCCTTCGAGGCGGGTGACCCCAGGCGACCCTATGTGGTCGGCGCGTTGTGGAACGGTCAGGACGCACCACCTGCCTCCATGGACGGCGCCGGGCGCAACGAGATCAAGCGCTTGCGTTCGCGCAGCGGCGTCACCGTCACCCTCGACGATGCGTCCGGCCAAGAACGGCTCACACTGGAAACGCCGGGTGGCCAGACGGTGGAGCTGCGTGACGGTCCGGGCGAGATCGAGCTGCGTGACCAGAACGGCAACACGGTGAAGCTGGAACCGGCCGGAGTCACGGTCAACGCCGCCGCCAAGGTGACGGTGCAGGCCTCGACGGTGGAGATCACGGCGGGCCAGGTGACGGTCAGCGCCGGTCTGTCTCGCTTCAGCGGAGTCGTGCAAGCCGACACGGTGATCACCAACGCGGTGGTCAGCTCGTCCTACACACCCGGCGCGGGAAATATCTGGTGAGCCACGCGATGACTTCGAACGCCAAGGCGACGGGAGGCGCTACGACATGAAACATCCGGTGATCTGGCACAACGCCGCACCGCTTTGGGATCTGGCGCTCGATCAGGCCGCACTCGATCAGGGCGGCGCCGAGCACCCGCGGTTCCATCGTCCGGAGATCCTGCGCTTTGCCAACGACGCGTTCATGGACGAGCTGGAGGCTCTCCTCGCGGAGGACCCCGCAGGGCTCGCCGATCGAGTGGCGCGCCAAGAAACGTGGGAGGACGAGCGAGCGGGCTGGCAGGACTCGGAGGACGGTGCGCCCATCGACCTCTATCAGCCCGTGCATCAGCGTTTCTATCTGCTGGCCGCCTCGTTGGTTTGTCGTCTGCCTGGGCTGCCCGACCGCTTGGCCGATCCGGCGAAGGAACGCCTGTCGTTCGTGATCCGGCGCTTGGCACCCACTGCCGAGGACGTGGACGTCGATGCGAACGATCCGAGTACCTTCAACGAGCAGGCGTGGATCGGTGACCGCCGGGGCGGCGAGTGGGCTGGCGTCGACGGTTCCGCCGTGGCGGCTGGCGAAGAGCGGCTACCGCTGTTCGCGCATGTCTTCGAGCTTGAGGGCAGGAAACGCCGGCTGCTGGCCGGTCTGCTGCCGGTGGCGGGGCGAGAGCTCTACCAGGGTTCGCGTACTCGAGTCGAAGTAGACGAGGCCGAAGGCGGTGCGGGTGTCACCACCTCGGCGGACGCGACGACGGGTGCGATCTACGTGGCGCGCTGTGTCTACGAGCGGCCAGATTGCGCCCGGTTCGAGCCACCGGTGGTCAGCCGGCCGTCTCGACCCTTCCGCCTGGCGTCGTTCTTCGATCCCGCGGCCCCCGTCCGTCCGGTGACCATCCGACTTCCGGTCGACACTTCCGAAGGCGGCCTGCGCGGATTCGGCAAGGGTGTGTCCTTTCTCCTCTCCAACCAGCTGCGGCGTCAGATGGCTCAGCTCGAAGGCCAGAGCCTGGACGACCTCGACCAGGGCAACGGTGGCACCGATCCGGGTCAGCTCGACCTGGGTGAGATCTGGATCCTGTCGATACCCATCATCACCCTCTGCGCTTTCATCCTGCTGATGGTGATCGTCAACGTACTGAACTTCTTCTTCCAGTGGCTGCCGTTCTTCCGCATCAGGATCCCGCTCAACCTGAAGGTGGGGACATGACTCTCGACGCCGGAAGGATCTTCGGTCGCGGCATCGCTTTCCCACCTCGGATCGATGCAGACGGCAGCTTGGCTTATTCCGAGGGTGCCGAGAACGTCCGTCAGTCGATCCGACTCATCCTGCTCACCGAGGCGAGGGAGCGGGTGATGCGCCCCGAATTCGGCGGTGGACTGCGTCGCTACCTCTTCCAGCCCAACACCGTCGCCACCCGCCGGCTCATCCAGGAGGCCATCGTGCAGTCGGTGGGCCGCTGGGAGCCGCGCGTGCGCCTCGACGAGGTGCGGGTGGAGGAGGCCGCCGACGACCCTCAGGCCGCCGTGGCGACGTTGCGCTACCGCCTCATCGCCACCCAGGCCAGCGATCAGCTGCGACTGCGCGTCCGCTTCACCAGCTAGGGAATCTCCAGGACCTACATCGGAATCTCAGCCATGCCGCTTCCCGAACCCACCATAGATCACCGCACGTATCGCCAGCTGGTGAGCGAGGCGCTGTCCCGGGTGCCGGCCCACACGCCGGAATGGACTCACCTCGGCGACGCCGACCCCGGTGTCACCCTGCTCCAGCTCTTCGCCTTCATGGGCGAAAGCGTCATCTATCGCGCCAACCGGATCCCGGAGCGCAACCGACGTAAGTTCCTTCGGCTCTTGGGGATCCCGCTGCGCGCCGCTGAGGCGGCGGAGGGGCTGGTGAGCTTCTCGATTCCCCGCGGCCGTCTCGAGGCGGTGTCACTCGAAGCCGACCGCGAGCTGTTCGCCGGCCAGGTACCGTTTCGCACCGAGGCGGGCCTGGACGTGCTGCCCGTGGAAGCGCAGATCTACACCAAGAGCCCGCTCGATCCGCGGCGTCGGGACGAGGTGGAGAGTCTGTATCGGAGGCTTCATGCCAGTCTCGAAGTAGCGGGCTCGCAGCTCGACTTCTACGAGACGCGCCCCTACGAGACGCCGGACAGTGGCGTCACCCTGCCGGTGCTCGACTTCGGCCGCCGGCCTTCGCCGCCGGCGGATCCGGACGACGGTTCGGCGGTGACGGAAAGCACGACGGCCGGACAAGAGCCCGCCGTGACGGGCGAAGTCGCCGGCACCGTAGACGGTGCGTTGTGGCTGGCTCTCCTGGCTCGCCCGCGGGAGGACCCTGACGCCGTGCGCCAGGTTCTGGCTGGGCGCGTGCTCACCCTAGGCGTTCTGCCGGCGCTCGATGCCGACGGTTGCGTGCTCGGTAGCGCCGCAGGCGAGTCGGTGCCGAGCCTGGTCTTCGAGCATCCGGATGTGGGCTCGTCCTCGGCCGATGTGCCGCGCTACCGCCGCCTGACGCCGCGCGGCGACGCCGATCTGCTGGCCCGTCCCGGTGTGGTGGAGCTGCCGCTGCCGACGTCGCCGGACGACCTGCGCACCTGGCAGGGTCTCGGCCCTCAACTGGCGGGCACCGGCGGCTATCCGCCGTCGCTGGAAGAGACCGACGAAGAGGCGCGCTTGGTGACCTGGATTCGCATCCGTTTGCCGGAGTCTGCACCGGGTCAGACCGCGGCCGGCCTCGCGGCGCGCGTCAGCTGGGTAGGCATCAACGCGGCGCGGGTGGTGCAGCGGGCGTCGGTGCTGGGGGAACTGCTGCCTCGGGGAACCGGCGAGCCCGATCAACTCGCGGCCTTGGTCCATACGCCGGTTCTGGTGGACACCGCGCGCGTGACGGTCAACGGAGAGCTCTGGCAGCGCATCGACGATCTGTCAGCAGCTGGACCCGAAGTACCCGAACGTAGCCCGCGACTGGCCTCTGAGAGCGACGAGGCGACCGCTGGTGAGACCGTCGAAGACGGCGGCGAGAAGCCCGTGAAAGTCTTCACGGTCGATCGCGAGTCGGGCGAGATTCGTTTTGGTGACGGCGCCCGCGGTATGCGGCCACCCGCTGGTTCCACGATCCAGGCGAGCTATGACTACGGCGGTGGCCGGCAGGGTCTGGTGGGTATCGGAGCCATCTCCAGAGCGCCCTTGTTGCCGGCCGGTGTGGTGGTGACCAATCGAGCGCCGACCTGGGGCGGCGACGAGGCCGAGACGGTGGCCGACGGGGAACGTTCGGTCGCGGCCACGTTCCGGCACCGCGACCGGCTGGTGTCGGCGGAGGACTTCTCCGACATCACGTGGCGTACACCGGGTGTCGACCTGGGGCGTGTCGAGGTGCTGCCGCTGTTCCACGCGGACCCGGCTCTGGGCGGCGTCGCGGCTCCGGGCGTCGTGACGGTGCTGGTGATTCCCCTCCACGATCCCGTCCAGCCGGACGCTCCGCGGGCCGATCGACTGTTCCTCGAGACCGTCTGCCGCCACCTGGAGCCTCGCCGCCTGGTGACGACGGAGCTGCACGTGCGGGGGCCGCAGTACCGCGGGGTGTGGGTGTCGGTGGGGGTCGAGGCGGTGCCCGGGCGCGCTCTCGGCCCGGTACTGGAGGCGGCGCGGCAGGCGGTACGCGACTTTCTCTCTCCCCTGACAGGTGGCTTCGATGGCACAGGCTGGCCCCTCGGCAAGGTGGTCGAGGCAGCCGAGCTGGCCGCTGCGGTCACCCGCGTCGACGGCGTGGCTCAGGTCACAAGACTGCTGCTCGGAGATCCAGACGGAGCGGAGGTGGCGTCGGTGCCGATGGCCGGTCTGGAGCTGCCACGGTTGGTGGCAGCGGCCGTGGAGCCGGGCGATCCGCCGACCCTCGAAGAGCTGCGCTCCGGGGCTCCCGCCGTCGAGCCGAATGGCGCGTCGGTGGTGCCGGTACCCGTCGTGCCGGAGGAGTGCTGAGGAGCTCGCCATGATCGACGTCAACGGCACCCGTCATCACCTTCTCCTCGGCGACGAGGACTGGCTGCCCCGCTTGGCCTCGGAGGGGCGGGGTGTGGCGTGGGATTCCGGGAGCCACACCGTGGGCCTGCGGCCCAGAGAGCAGCGCCTTCCGCTGCCGGAAGAAGCCGTTTTGCTGGGTGCCGAGCATCGCCGCGGTGCCAGCGCGGATCGCTGGAGCAATATCTACTGGATCTCGGATGACGAGCTGGGAGTACGCTATCTCCCAGCCGATCAGGAGGCAGCCGGGGATTTCTGGCGCTCGCAGGAGCTGCTCCTCGACCGCGAGCCGGCGGTGGTGGGCGACTTCGAGCCGTGTCCCGTGGAACCTCTGCCGCAGCCACCTCGGCTGCGAGGTCTGGCGATCACCCGCTGTCACTACATGGTGGTGGGTAGCGTCGAGCCTGCGGGTCTCCTGATCTTCGATCTGCACGCGGGCGGCCCACCACTTTGGCTGCGGTGGCCTGCGGGAGTGCCGTTCGCACCTTTCGACATCGCGCCCCACCCCGACGGCGGGGTTCTCGTCCTCGATCGCGATGGCTCGCGGCTGTGGCGCCTCGATCGCTGGTTCGGCGTCGTGGCCCTGGGCCAGCCTCCGGGCACTTTGGAGCTCGAGCCTGCCGCGGAGCCCGACTTCCTAGCCGCCGAAGACAAGGGTGGGGTAGTGGAGCTCCGGCCCGCGAGGAGATTTCCATCGGGCCTCGATCTCGACCTGGCCGCGCCCTTGGGCATCCCATCGGCGGTGGCGGTGGTGGCGATGCCCGACGGTTCTGCGCTGGTGCTGGAGAGCGATCCGGCGAGCAGCTTCTCGCATCTCCATCGTTTCCATGGAAGCGGCAAACTGGCCGAAGTATCCCTCGAGGGGATCCTCGACTCGGTGCTGGCGCCGGACGCCGAGCCCGCTGCAGAGAATGTCGCTGGCCAGGATCTCGTGTTCGTCGCCGGTCCGCAGCCGGCACCCGGCGAGCGGGGTCTACGAGGACGGCTCTATGTCGCATCCCGCGCCGGCGGCCAGGCTTTCGCGTTCGATCTCCAGGCCGGCACCACCGTGGTCGGAGACGACCTGAGCCTGGTTCCGCTTCCCAGGCTGTTCCCCATGCGCGATTTCGGCGGCAAGGCGCTCCTCGCCAGCCCGGGCGCCGGTGGTGGACACCGTGCGGACGTGCTCTACGATCTCGGTGACCGCTGGCTGCCGCTGGCGCCGTGGCCCGGCCGCCGATTCGATTCGTCGGGCGTCGTCCAAAGCCTGATCTTCGATGGCAAGGTGCCAGGCACGGTGTGGCACCGGCTGGTGCTCGACGCCTGCGTACCCGCCGGCACGGCGATCACCGTCGACAGCCGAAGCGCCGATGAGCGTCACCTGCTGGACGATCTGCCGTTTCGCCCGGAGCCCTCATCGGTGTTGCGAGTGTCGGGATCGGAGCTGCCGTACCACCGGCCGTTCGGCGACCAGCCCGCTTCCGCGTCTGGAAGCTGGGAGCTACTCTTCCAGGAGGCCAGGGGAAGGTACGTAGAGCTCCGGCTGACCTTGACCGGCGACGGACGCAGCAGTCCACGACTGCGCGCACTCAGGGTCCACTACCCGCGGTTCTCCTATCTCGGTGAGTATCTACCCGCTGTATTCGGCGAAGACGCCGACTCGGCGTCGTTTCTCGACCGCTTCCTGTCGAGCTTCGAGGGCCTACTCACCACGCTCGAAGGCAAGGTTGCCAGCGCGGAGCAACTCTTCGACGTGCGGACCGCCCCGGCCGACTCGTTGCCGTGGTTGGCGGGCTGGCTGGGCACGGTACTGCAGCCGGAATGGGACGAGTCCCGTCGCCGTCTGTTCCTGGCGAACGTGGCGGAGCTCTTCCGCTGGCGCGGCACTCCCGCCGGACTGTTGGCGGCCGTGCGTCTGGCGGTGGATCCATGCCCCAGCCAGGAGATCTTCGACGTACTACCCACCGCAAACCTCGAAGGTCGCTGCCGCACCGGACCGGCCGCTTCGAGCTCGGAGGACCGAGCCGACAACGGCGGCTCGTCGGCGAGCGCTGCTGGATCCGCTGGTGTGCGCTTGGTGGAGCGCTATCGAACCCGCATGCTGCCGCCGGTTGCGCTGGGCGATCCCACCGATCTCGAAGGGCCTGCCCTCGTCACCGAAGGCGAGCCCTGGCGCCCGGAGCACGGCGCGGCGGCGCTCCATCGCCGCTATCGGGACTTTCTGCGATGTCGCGGAGCGGAGGCTACAGCAGCGACACGCTTCCCACCGTTGCCGCCCGCAACGCAGGGAGAGCTGACCCGCTGGCGGGCTTTCGTCCGCACGCTCGGATTCCCTTACGCCGAGGTCTCCGCCGACGCGACGGGCCCGGGGTCGGACGTCGAAGCCTGGCGCGCATTTCTGTTCCACCGCTATCGCAGCGTCGACGACCTCGAGCTCGCCTACCGTCGTTCGGAATCGACAGCGTGGTCTTCGTTCGACGAAGTGCCGTTACCGACCGTCCTTCCGGAGGTGCCACAGGAGCTGGCCGACTGGATCGGCTTCGTGTCCCTGGCCCTGCCGCTTACGCGGGACGCGCATCGCTTCACCGTACTGGTGCCCGCGCGGCCGGGTGAGGCGGAGCCCGTGCGGGAGCTGCGTCGAGCCCGTGCAGCCGCCGCCGTGGAGCAGCAGAAACCCGCGCACACCGAATTCGACGTGCAGCTTTTCTGGGCGCTCTTCCAGGTGGGCGGCGCGCGTCTCGGACTCGACACCGTCTTGGCCGAGGGCAGCCGCTTCGTCGGTCTGGTGTTGGGCCGCGATCACCTGGGCACGGCGTTCCTCGCCGACCGTCCTTGGCGTGGCGACCCGGACTGCTGTTTGCCGCCGCGTCCGACCCTCGACAGCGATCCCTCGGCCTGTGAGCCGCGTCTCGAAACACGAGTCGCGGGCTGAGCCGAGTTTTCAGGAGATCTCATCATGAGCGATTTCACCACTGCCTGTCCCGACGCCTCGGCGCTCGACCCGCTCAAGCGCGTTCGCTATTCCACCGGCCTGGTGCTGGGTGTCGACGAGTTCCGGCAGGAGCAGAGCTACTTTCTGCACAAGGATCGCCTGCACCAACGTTCGCTGCATGGCTACGGCACGGTCTGCGGGCTGGAGGTGTCGGTGGAAGATACTGGCGATGGGCCCGAAGTGCGAGTCGAGCCAGGCCTGGCGGTAAACCCGCGAGGCGAGGACATCTGTGTCCCTCGCGCCCAATGTGCTCGGCTCCACGATTGGCTCGACCGTCATCGCGACGATCCGGAGCTGGGCTCGCCGCCGTCGCCACCCGGCGACCTGGACCTCCACGTGGTGCTCTGCTACGCCGAGTGCGAGACCGACTCGGTCCCGGTACCGGGAGGGCCCTGCCGTTCGCTGGAAGATGCCACCACGCCGTCGCGGATCCGCGACGCCTTCGAGCTGTCGCTGCGGCTGGAGCCGCCGGAGCAGGTGGAGGAGGAGGCGATCCAACGATTTGGCGAGCTGCTGCGGGCGATCGAGATCAACGCCACCGATCCGCCGACCAGTCTGACGGAGCTAGAGGATCTGGTGCGCGCCTTGGCCGATGGCTCGCCGCCCGCAGGTTCACCGCCTCCCGCACTTGTGGCTCACCCCGACGATGCGGCGGAGGTCTTTCGCCATCTCTACCGGATCTGGATCACCGAGGTCCGTCCGGCGATCTTGCCCCTGGAAGAGAGCTGTGCATGCGGTACGCCCAGAGAAAGATGCGTGCTGCTCGCGACGCTGCGGGTGCCATTGGCCGAGGTCGGAGAGACCTTGCGCGTGGATGGCGAGGTCGTGATCGACGAGGAGGAGCGCCCGTTCCTCCTGCAAACCCGGCTCCTCCAAGAGCTCCTGTCTGCGGGCGGCGTCGGCGCCGGGCCGCAGGGACCACCAGGCATGGACGGTCAAGATGGCCAGGACGGCCAGGACGGCCAGGACGGCCAGGACGGCCAAGACGGCCAGGACGGCCAAGACGGCCAAGACGGCCAGGATGGTCAAGACGGCCAAGACGGCCAAGACGGCCAAGACGGCCAGGATGGTCAAGACGGCCAGGATGGTCAAGACGGCCAGGATGGTCAAGACGGCCAGGATGGTGAGGGTCTCGAGCCCGACTTGGTGCGTATCGTCGCGCTCAGCTGGCGGCACCGAGGGCAGCTCGACCTGAGCTTCCAGCTCGACGGCCAGAACACGAGAGGTGTTGCCGTGGCCTTCGGCTTCGAGGACATCGGCGACAGCCTTCCGGTTCAGGTCCGACCGGGCTCCGTGGATATCAGTACCTTTCAGCTGTGGCGGGAGGACACGAACAGTGTCCTCATCCAGCCGGCACGCTACGGCCGCGTCCAGGTCGTGCCGATCGACGACATCGTCCGTAATGCGCAAGGTGTGATCATTTCGGCGAGCTCGACCGCGTCTCCGGCTCCGGGTGCTGCGCTCCTGCTCGACCCTGACAGTCCCCTTGGCGAGGCCGACCGATTCATCGTCCGCATCCTCGGTGACCATGTCATCGACGCCGACGGCCGTGCGATCGACGCTGAGTTCGTGCGCAGCCAGCTGCCCACCGGCGACCGCCCGCTCGGCAGCCCGGTGGGTGTCCAGGGCGGCACCTTCGAGAGCTGGATGTTCCGATCCTCGATCGTGATCGGTGGGGTCGACCTGAATCTCGCCACCTTGGGCGACCTGGTCGGCCTGCCCGGAATCGGTCCGGGTTTGGCCGCGCGGATCATCGTCCGGCGAGAGCTGATGGGCGGATTCCGAAGCATCGACGATCTGGCGACGGTCCCGGGAATTGGGCCGAACCTCCTCGATCAACTGCGGGCGCTGCTGAGCTAGCGCCGTAGCGCCAACCGGCGGGAGAACGATATGCCCGAGCATCTTCTGACACCGATTCTCGAAGACGGCGTGCGCCACACGCACTTCTTTCACGGCCGCCTTCTGTCCGCGGACGACCTGCGCGCCGAGCAGGAGGCACACCGTCGTCACCAGCAGCAACTGGGCCGTGCGATCGGCGGTGGTGTGGTGTCCGGTCTGTGGCCCACCATGCTGGACGACGGCTCCGGCGACAGTCCGCCGACGCTGTCGGTAACCCGCGGCCTGGCGGTCGATCTCCTGGGCACCACGCTGGAGCTACCGAGAGATCTGCAGCTCTTTCTCACCCGTGACGTGGCGGACGACGACAGAGCCGGCCTGTTCGACGACTGCGACCGTCTCGACACCGGCCTTCTCGGAGTCGGCGACGGGCTCTACCTGCTGGTGATGGGACCGGCGTCGGGATATCAGGAACGGGCGCCGAAGAGCGGGCTCGGCGAGACCTCCATCGCTGGCTGTGGCTCGCGCTACGCCGTGGAGGGTGTGCGCTTCCGGCTGGCACGCATCGACGTGGCGTCCCTTTCCGGTGTTTCGGAGAGTACTCGCGACGAGTTGACCGACGAGTTGCTCGGCGCCACCCTCGACGACCTCGATCGGCTGTCGCGCCTACGCAACGTCGCGGCCCACCTGGCGTTCGCCTCAGAATCGCTGGGTGATCTAGGTGCCGACCCCTTCGCGAGGATCGCCACCGAACCGCAGCAACCCGGCCGGTCACCGCTACGGCAGCGCGGTCTCGTCGACGACCTCCGGCGCTTGAACCTGCTCACCGATTGCGAGGTGCCCCTGGCGCTCCTCGCCTGGACCCTCGAAGGCGTTCAGTTCCTCGACCGGTGGTCCGTGCGTCGTCGCCCGGTGGTGACGAGCCCGGACTCAGGCTGGCCGACCATCGGCGGTAGCCGCGCCACCGGCGAGGCCGAGGCCCGATTCCTACAGTTCCAGGAGCATCTCGACTGGCTGCTGGGTATTCATCCCGCGCCGTCGTCGATCGCGGCCGACGACCACTTCCGCTACTTGCCCCCTGCGGGCTTGCTGCCCATCGAGCGAGCCGCGGGCGGCAACGTCGACTTCCAGACATTCTTCGGTTCCCGGCCCTGGCGGCATTCCGAGTATCCGGGTCGGCCAGAGTATTCGGGCTACCCCGAGCTCATGGATGCAGCCCGCCTCGGGCCATTGCTCGAGTCCGCCTCCGCCTACCCGGCGACCGATCTCGAAGAAGCGGAGAAGGTGTGGCTGTACCTACCCGCCGTTCGCGCCGTCGGCCAGCAAGAGCCCCGGGCGAGAGCGCCCTACATGGTCTTTGCCGGGCCGCACCTGCCGCCCTGGAACACCGCGCGCTTCGACGTGGCCCGGTGGGACTACAGCAATCACGCGCGCCGCCCGGCCGGCGACACGACCTGACTTCACGATCCATCCAGCCAAAAGGAGCCAGCCATGCCTAATGGAATCGACCATGTCCGACCTGGAGACGTGATCTCCTCCGATCTGTTCAATCAGATTCTCGACCGGCTCGCAGTGTTGGAAGCTGCGATGGGCCCGGGCGGTGGCGGACCCTCGCCGGGCGCGATCGTCATCGATCACTTCGAGTCGGCGGCGGGTGTCACCATCAGCCAGGTAGCGGTCGGTGGGGTGCTCGCCATCGTCGGAAGCGGTTTTCCCTTTCCACCGACCGGCCAGTCCGTGAGCATCGGCAACAGCCAGTTCGTGCCTCTGAACGCATTCCGTCCCACGAGCACCAGTGGCAGGTTGGAGTTCGAGGTTCCGGATCTCGGCGGCTTGCCGGAAGGGGGAAGCAACCTCTTCGTTCGGGTCCATCGCGGAACCGTCGTGGCGCAGAGGCTGTTTCGTTTTCTGCCAGCCCAGGGACCACCGTTGCCGGAGATCACGTCGGTGCATCCACCTGGGCAGCCGGCGGGCACGCCGGTGGCCATGGGTACCACGCTGGTGGTCGAGGGGAGCAACTTCGCCGGCGATCCCACCGACAACGAGATCCAGCTCACGCCCCTTGGCATCCCTGGTGCCGAGACCTACCCGCTGCCGGGCGACCAGCTCGAGCTCGACATCGGAGCTTCGGGGCCCAACGTGCTGCGTTTCATCGTCCCCGACATGCAAGAGATCACCACCATCGCCGGCGTGGTTCCGGTTCGGCTACGGGTCTTCGCGCCCGGAGTCGCAGATCCGGCGGTGGCCGAACCACGCGTTTTCCGCAGCTGAACATCGAGAGTCCGAGCAACACGTCAAGAGCGGAACGGAGTCCCCAATGATCCATAGAAACAAACGATGGTGCCTGATTCTGACGGCACTAGTTCTTGCCGGCACGACACAGGTGTTGGCAGACGTAGACACGTTCGATATCGAGGTCCCGCGCAAGGATGCCCCGGGCCAGCAGCAGATCACCAAGCTGCGTTTGGCGGTGCAGGTCGACACGGAGGACCCGATCCGATTCGTCGTGGATCCACCCGGAGCTGGACCCCAGACGTCGGACCTGCTCCAGCCGGTGGCGGATCCGGACAACAACAGCTGGACGCATGTCTTCGGTGCCGACTTCGTCCGCATCTTGCCCCCCGATTCCGATCTCCCGGCCGACGACCCTCGGCGGCGGAACTACAAATTCGTCATCGATCCGGGTACGGACTTCGGCGGCAACTGTCAGACGCTGATGGCCGGAGACGAGACCTGGACGATCGAAGTCGATGGCGGCGCTGACCGGATCGGAGACGTCTGTCTGATCAGCATCGATCAGAACTTCGCGATGAATCAATGCAACGGCGGCGAACGACCGGTACCGCTCAGCGAGCCGGTGGCCGAGCTCGGAGGCATTGCGGCCGCGGAGCAGACCTGCCGGTTCGGTGTCGAGGCTGTGTTGGTTCTGGACCGTTCCGGCAGCATGGGCGGCTCGGCTCGTCCGGCCGAGGCTGCCGGACCGGACAACGTCAAGATCGAATCGCTGAGCCATGCGGTGGAGACCTTCCTCATGACCCTGGAAGACGTTCGGAGTACCGAGTCCATGACGTTCGGCACCGTGCCGACGGACGAGGTTGGGATCGTGATCTTCAATCAGAACGCGGAGTTCTTGGCTTCGCTCGGAGCCGGACTGCACGACGTCACGGGCATCGACGCGACGGTGACGGCGAACCAATTCGGGGTCTCCCCGGACCCGGTCTCGCCGTCCGGCTCGACCTCGATCGGCGACGGGCTGCTGCTGGCCGACGCGGAGCTGGGTGGCGTCGCCGACCGCCGACGGATCGCATTGCTGATGAGCGACGGCCGGCAGAACACCAACGAGTTCGTTGGTGCGGACGTCACTGCCGGCAGGGTATTCACCCACTCTTCGGGAGCCACCGACGGCCCAGATCTACCCAACCTCGGGAACTACCAGATCTACTCCGTCACGGTCGGTACGGGTACCGCGGTGTCGGCTGCCATCAACCAAGACGTGGCTCGTGCCACCGGCGGCTTTTACCTCAACAGCGAGGACGACGCCGGCGACTTGGTGCCGTTCTTCGCCGGAATTCTGCAGAACTTCCTGGAAACCAACACCTGGCAAACCGTCCTGGCGGGCCGCGATGTCGTCAGTGCCACGGGTCCGTTCGCCGCGACGGTCCCGGTGACGTCCACGACACAGGCCATCGTGATCGGGCTGGCCTGGGAGCGTCGACACATCCCGATGTGCTTGCGCGTGCGTCCGCCGGGAGCTTCCGACTTCGAGCGACGGTGTGGGGAGACCGGTCTGGCGAGCTTCACCCGAGCGATCGGCCGTTCGGTCGATCATCTGGCCGGCGATTGGGACATCGAGATCGAGGTGTCCGATCCAGGCGACCAGATCGGCGGCGTGCCGTTCCACCTCCTGGTTCTGACCGACGATGTCGGTCTCGATTCGAGGATCGGAGCACGAGGCCAGACGTTCGCCGTGGGTGAGCCTGTCCTGATCGAGGCCGAGTTGACGTCCTACGGCGAGCCGCTCCAGGGTCTGGATCCCGCTCGACTCCGCGTGCAGAGATCCGGTCCCGCAACGACGCTCGGCGAGCTGCTCTCCGACAGCAGGGCCGGCACCGACCGCCCAGCGGATGGAGATGCCGAGCTCGATGCCGCCGGGGCCAAGCTCCAGAACACTGTCGAGGGTGATCCAAGTGTTCTGGATCGCATCGTCGAATCGACGCAGCTGAACGACGACGGCACCGGGGGAGATCGCCAAGCCGGCGATGGCATCTACAGCGCGGAGATCTCCTTCGAGGAAGATGGACACTCCGACTTCGTCGTCACACTGGAGGGCTCGACCACCGAGGGAGGGAGCTTCCGTCGCCACAAGCAAGTGACGGTCTACGCGAGGGCAGTTCCTGACGACACCGAGACGAACTTCAGCACGACACTACTGGAAGGCGACCTGCTGGGGGTACGCGCTGTGCCCCGAACACGATTCGGCCATCGCATGGGGCCGGGCTGGGGCAACTATTTCTGGGTCTCGGGCCCGGGCGTGCAGCCCACCAAACTGCGCGACAACCTCGACGGTAGCTACTCTGCCAACGTGGCGTTCTCGGGCGGTCCGCCTGCGCTCACTCTGCACTTCATCCCCGACACCGTGGTCATCACGGACGCCGTGCTGCCTGAAGATCTGCCGTCGCCCCTCGACGACTCCACCTCCGTGGGTTCTCCGAGTCGGCCCCCCGGCTCGGCTGGCCCATGGTCGTTCGGCCTCCATCTTGGCCTCGCCGAGCCCGTCGGTGACGCTGGGGACGTCTTGAACGGCGGACTGGCCGCAGGCCTCGACCTCGAGTACGCGCTACCCAACCCGTGGGCATTCGGCCTTTTCCTGGGCTGGGATCAGTTCGACGGACCTGGAGGTTTCGAGCCCGACGTGACGCATCTGTCGCTCTATACAAAACGCTACGTTCCGTTGACGTCGCGGGCCGACTGGTTCTTCGGTTTGGGGATCGGCACGTACGAATTCAGCCCCGGACCTCGTGAGAACGGATTCAGCCTGTTCACGGGCTTCCAGCTGAACCTACCGTCGGACTGGGCCCTCGAAGGAACATTGAAGTACCACTCGGTGTCGGACAACGATTTCGAGTTCCTCGAGTTGCTGGGCGGCTTCCGCTACTCCTTCTGAGGTTGGCGATGTGGTCTGAGGCAGCCGCTCGGATCGGCACCCTGACGGTGCGTCACCCAGCCAGTGCAGCGGGGCAGTCGTCGCCGACCGCTTTGCGGCTGGCGGTGACCGCACAGCTGGCGGGGGCTGACCTGCTACCCGTGGAGTTGCCCCCGTCGGTGGTGTTGGTGGTTCGCCGACTGGCGGATCCGCTGCCAGGGCGCCTCGCGCCTCGACCCGGCGTGCCACGCACTGACCCGGCGTGGGAGTCCGCAGTGCGATCTCGTCTCGCGGGTCTGTATCGCTCCGCCTCGCGACCCGCGGACGGTCCCGTGCCGGCGACTGCACCTGCTGTCTGCTTTCGCGACCGCGCCGAGCTCCTCGCCTGCTTGACTCGCGATCTCGTTTCGGGAGGCGCCGGCACCTGGTGGTGGCGGGTGGTGCGGCGTGGTCTGCCCGCAAGTCTCGGGGATTTGCTGGCCGAGCATGCCCGCGAGCTGCCGGCGACTCTCGTGCGACTGGTCGAGATGAACGCGGTCCGGCAGGTGATGTCGGCTCTCGATCGGGAAGCTGCGATCGCGACGCTCGTCGCCATGGTCGAAGCCCACCGGCTCGATCCGGCTTTGGTGCCGCCAGGTCGAGCGATTGCGACCCCGCAGTCGGCGCCGTGGGAGAACTGGTTGCCCGACTCCGGGACCGCCTTACCCACGGGGGAGCATTCGGCGTTGCTCGGCTTGGCGATGGGCTTGGCCCACTGTCCGTCTGAAGTCCGTAGCGCCGTCTTCCTCTCCGAGGTGCAGAGCTACTGGCGACGGTCGGGCGCGATCGCGCAAGAAGACGCAAGGGTCTCCCAGCCATCCGTCGAGTCGCAGGACGACGAGCTCGGCTCCTCCGGTCTGCGAGACCAGGCGCAGGAGACGAGCGATCGGAGCAAAGCGGAACGGAGGGAAAAGCCTTTCGCGCCGATCGGCCACTTGTCGGAAGAAGGTGTGCCAGCTCCGAAGGAAGTCGGGCGTTCTTCCAGAGAGGCGGGACGCTCGTTCGGGGATGAGATGGCTGTTTCCTCGCACCGGAGCTCGGTGGCAGATGCCACCCATCCCGCGGCCGCGTCTGATCTTGAGGACGTGCCGCGACTCGGCGAAGAGCTCGCTGGGGACGCTCCACAGAGTCCAGACATCTCCTGGCCTGGAGCTGTCGAGACAGCTCCCACCGAGCAGCTCGCCGCCGGTGTCCCAGCAGGGCTGGATGCCGATTCCACTTCGGCGCAGGAGCCCGCAACCTCTCGGCATGACTCGAGCAGGACCGAGTGGCAAGACCCTGTCGCTGCGCTCACCGAGGGCGTAGACACGGGGCTCGGCGGCGTCCTGTATCTGATCAACGCGTTGCCTCACCTCACGGAGGAACACGGTGAGCTCGGGAATGTCTGGGACCTTGCGCCGCGGATCGGATCTTCACCACTGAGTGGCTGGGGAGTCTTGGAGCTGTTCGCGCGTGGTCTGGTCGACGAGATGGAGTACGACCCAGGCTCGGGTCCGGACCGCGGTGGATCCGTCGACGCGGATCCGATCTGGGCCGCCCTCGCCACCCTCCGCGGTCGCTCGCACGACATGCGCCATGGGCTACCCGACATCCTGCTGCAGGCACTGCGCCAACGCCTCGCTGCAGCGCTCGGCGACGAGCCCTGGCGGCCCGAGCTGGCGACCGTGCTCCTCGCCGTGCCCGGCCGGCTGTACGTCACCGGCACCCACGTCGATCTCGTGGTGCCCCTCGACCACATCTCCGTACCGGTTCGGCAGGCCGGCCTCGATCGCGATCCCGGCTGGGTGCCGGAGCTGGGTCGGGTCGTGCTCTTCCACTTCCGATAGCCACCGAACGCGAATCAGTAGTTCAGGAACCAAGCCATGCGTCCACCTTCCAGCGCCTTCGAAGATCTGCCGGCCGACGCCGGTGGCCACTTCGTCCTCAACCTCTACGCAGCCATCTTTCGCCTGGTGAACCACCTGCGGCAGCTGGCCGAGCTCAGCGACTCGAGCCTGGAGCAGGCCTTCGAGCGTTTTCCATTCCTCGGTGAGTACTTCCTCGAGATGCGACCGCGAATGCCCGAGGGCCTGACCTGGAGCGATGGGATCGCCTGGTGGCGAGAGCAGATTCTCGTCTTCGAGGGCCGATGCGAAGGCCATCTTCCACTGCTGGCACTCGATCGAATGGCGGACCTCGACGAAGACAGTGACGTCGTCGACGCATCCGAACCATCGGTCGCCTTTGCCGGCCGACTCGCCTTCATGGCCATAGGTCTGGTGGAAGAAGATTCTCGTTTCGGGACGGTCTTTGCCGAGCTGCAGCAGCCCCTCGACGCCCGTCGCCCGACCCTCGAGCTGGCGGGCCAGATGATGCTCGAGGAAGTACGGGCAGGTGTCGTCGATCCCTGGAGCCTGTGTCGACCTTTGCTCGGTGCCGGCTTTGTCCAGGCTCTCGATCGCCGGGCGCCGCGCGCCGAATGGGTCTTGCGGGTGCCACCTCTCCTGTGGGACGCCGCTCGCGGCCGCGTGGAGGCCCGGCCCGCGAACTGGGCCCGGCACCGACCTCGGCACGACTTGGCGGCGCTCGACGAGCTGATCGTTCCCGAGGAGTTGCGTGGCCGCCTCGAGCGCCTTCCCGATCTCTTGCAAGGGGGGCGAGTCCGTTCCGTGATCCTGCGTTGCGATCCGGGTAGCGACGCACTGGAGATCCACGGAGCCATCGCCAAAGCGTTGGGCTGCGGGATGGTCGCTCTGCCGGAGCTGCCGTCGTCCGACGAGGAGGCCTGGCGCCTGCTCGGACCGCTGTGCACGATGACGCGCTCACTACCGGTGATCCGATGCGAGCTGGGCCCAGGAGAGACTGCCAAAGCTCCCGACCTGGAAGGCTACGAGGGTCCGGTGGGCTTCGTGCTGGGTAGTGAGGGTGGCCTCGACGGCGAGGTGGCGGAGCGCAACCTGACACTCCGGCTTCCTCCACCTCGCTCCGAGCTTCGCCATCGGATCTGGAGCCGCGCGCTGGGTGAGGAACCGGCCGAGCTAGGCGAGATCGCCGCCCGATTCCACCTGTCGGATGGGTATATCCGGCGCGTCGCGCGCATGGCGCGCGCCAGCACCGAGCTCGATGGCCGCCAAGACGTGGCGCTCGAAGATGTCCGCCGGGCGAGCCGCACCTTGAACCGTCAGCTGCTCGACACCCTCGCGAGCCGGCTCGACGTCGCCGGATCCTGGAGCCACCTGGTGACTGCCGATACCACCGGCGAGAAGTTGTTCGAGCTCGAACGTCGCTGTCGGCATCGCGAGCGCCTGCTCGACCGGCTCGGCCCTGCGTTCGGTACCGGCTCCAACCGCGGTGTTCGCGCCCTCATGACCGGACCTAGTGGTACAGGCAAGACGCTGGCCGCGAAGATCCTTGCCGCCGAGCTCGGCATGGACCTCTACCGTGTCGACCTGGCAGCGGTGATCAACAAATACATCGGCGAGACCGAGAAGAACCTGCACCGCGTGCTCTCGCGCGCCGAGGCGCTCGATGTGGTGCTGCTCCTGGACGAAGGCGACGCGCTGCTCGGCCATCGCACCGAAGTGCGCTCGGCCAACGACCGCTACGCCAATCTCGAGACCAACTACTTGCTCCAGCGTCTCGAGCACTACCAAGGCATCGTGCTCGTGACCACCAACCTGGGCGACAACATCGATCCGGCCTTCCAGCGCCGCATGGACGTGGTGATTCCTTTCTTCCCGCCCCAGGCCGACGAGCGCTTGCGAATCCTCGGGTTGCACTTGCCGATGGATCACCGTGTGGATGATCACTATCTCGAACAGGTGGCAGTACGTTGCACGCTCCACGGCGGCCAGCTGCGCAACGCCGCGCTCCACGCCGCCTTGCTGGCGCTCGACGACGGTAGCGACACCGTGAGCGTTCGACACCTCGATGCGGCATTACGCAGCGAGTATCGAAAGGCGGGTGGCACCTTCCCGCTCGACGCGTTGCCCACCGGCTCCCGCGACGGCGGTTTCGAGGCCTTCGCCGCGGCTCTCGGAGGCAACTGACTTGGCTGCTCCCGCCAGCGAATCGAATCGCCGTCGGCGGGAACGCCTGCGCCTGCCTCCCATGAGGTCTGTGGCGGCTCGGGCTAACCGACAGATGACGGAGCAACGGCTGAGCCACCGAGTCAAGCAGAATCCCTCCGCTCGCGGTGCACATAGACTCCCGGTGGGCGGTCCTCTCGCGAGTTCGGCCGCGCGTCGCAGAGCTTTCGGCATTGGCGTGGGAACGGGAGTTCCCGTGCAGGCCAAGCCTTCGTCGTCGCAGGCCGGGCAATTCGAGGACCCGCTAGAGCGAGAGGCCAACGAGATCGCCGAACGCCTGGTAGGACGGCAAGAACCGCCAGGATCCGGCACCGCGATCTCGAGCGTTCCTCTACGGCGTGCGACGCCAGGCCGGGGCGCCGGACGGCCGGAGACCGAGCTCTCCGGTCGCGGTAGGCCGTTGTCGGCGGAGCTTCGGGCTTCGCTGGAACCACGCTTCGGATACGACTTCGGGCACGTCCGAGTCCACGATCGATCCACAGATCGGGCTTTTGCTGAACAGCTTGGCGCTCGCGCGTTCACTCACCGGCACCACATCTGGCTGGGGCCTCGGGAGAGCGATGCGGATCGCATGCTGATGGCCCACGAGCTGACGCATGTCCTGCAACAGGGTACGGGAACCCGCCGCGCCGTGGGTACTGCACCAGTTGCGGTAACCAAGACCGGGCCCAAGGTCCAGAAGCTGTCGTTCTCGGGTCTGCTGGAGAAGGTCGCCAGCTATATCCCGGGCTACAACCTGATCGTCCTGATCCTCGGACGAAGCCCCATTACCGGCAAGGCGGTTCAGCGTACCGGCCTCAAACTGCTCGAAGCGGCGTTGGGTCTGATCCCGGTATTAGGCCCCGTCTGGTTCGAGCAGTTGAAGAAAGCCAAGGTAGCCGAGAAGGCGGGCTCTTGGCTCGACGGTGAGTTCAAGAAGTTGGGCATCACCTGGAGCGGTATCGAGAAGCTGCTGGAGGAGTTTCGGAGTCGTGCACACTGGCTGGCGGTCTGGAAGAACAAGTCTCTCATTCAGGAGATATTCGGGCCGACCTGGAACCGTATTCTCCGTTTCCTCGGCAACGCCAAGGCGAAGCTGAAGGAGCTCATCCTGGAGGGGGCGCTACGCCTGGCCGGCTCGGCCAGTCAGAAGGTGCTGGCGGTCTTCCAGAAGTCTCGCAAGGTCTTCACCAAGATCGTCGACGATCCAGGTCAGTTCATCACCAACTTCTTGAACGCGATAGGGCAGGGATTCGGTCGGTTCGGCAAGAACCTCGGCAAGCACCTGAAAGGTGCGGTATTTGGTTGGTTGATGGGCACCGTGAGCAGCGGCGGCATCAACCTGCCGCAGAAGCTCGATGCAAGGGGAGTCTTCGGTCTCGTGATGGAAGTTCTGGGTCTGACCTACGACAACGTCAAGGCCAAGCTGACAAAGAAGCTCGGTCCCAAGGCAGCCAAGGTCATCGAACTGCTCGAACGCTCGCTCGGCTTCTTCGGGGAGTTCGCGAAGAAGGGGCCGGCGGCGCTGTGGGAGAAGGTACAGCAGTCCCTGGGCAACCTGCGAGACCTGGTGATCGGCAAGATCCGTGACTGGGTCGTGGTGCGCGTCGTGGGTGCAGCGGTGACCCGGCTGCTGGCGATGATGAACCCGGCGGGAGCTCTGTTTACCGTGGCCCAGGCCATCTACAAGACCGTGATGTTCTTCATTGACCGGTGGGAGCAGATCAAGTCGCTCGTGGTCTCGATCTTCGGCTCCATCCACGATATTGCGTTCGGCAAGCTGCAAAAGGCTTCGGAGTACATCGAGAAGACTCTGGCCACAGGAATGACGCTGGCCATCAGCTTCATGGCCCGATTTCTAGGGCTGGGCGGCATCGGAAAGAAGATCCAAGAGCTCGTCCAGACGGTCCGGCGGCCAGTGAATCGGGCTCTCGACAAGTTGATCTCGTGGTTGGTGAAGAAGGGGAAGGCGCTGTGGGGGAAAGCGAAGGCGACAGCTTCGCGACTGAAAGGAAAACTAGTTGCTTGGTGGAAGACTACGAGAGTCTTCAAGAGTCGAAAGGGAAAGAACCACAAACTCTTCTATCGGCGGAAGGGGCGACGAGCGATCCTGATGGTCGCCTCGAAGGAAACGCCCGTGAATTCGAAGAATCGGAAATCAGCCGGAGGGAAGGCTGGCGCCGGACTCCTTCCGGAGCCAGAGCAGCGGCGAGCCGACGCGTTGGCAAGCGAGCTGGAATCTCAACCTGCAAGTGAGCAAGGGACGCAGTCACCCGCCGGAACCGCTTCGAGAAAACGCGCCGAAAGTGAAGTTCAGGGGCTTATGGAATCGTCGTTGGACGAAGGCGGCGCAGGCCAGGGGACTGAACAGGATCCGGTGCTCATCAACTGGTACAAGACCGCGGAAGCGTACGCAAAGATTCGTGTCGAAAGTACCGGTGGCAAGGTGACCATGTACTCGATCGATGGAGGAACTTCGCTCGCCGTTCCGAATCCCGCCCGGGGTGGTGACTACAGCTTGAAGGTCGACACCGATAACTTGAATCCGCCCAGCACTAGTTGGCTTGTCGGCGCGAGAAAGGCATCCAAGAGTCATTCCGAGAGAATCAATCAATCACTGAAACAGGTCGGATCCGTGGAAGACGCCGGTGGTACACAGTTGCGGTCAGAAGAGGCCAAGGTACACGTTGACCATATCCGCGATCAAGCGCTCGCCGAAGGCGCCGGAGTTCGAGATGAAACAAGAAATGCATGGTATCTCACCGCTGCCAAGAACCGGGCGGCAAATGCGACTCAGAAGCAGTATGTTTTATATAAAGGCGCGGTCTCTTCGCTTGGAGATATTCTGACCGATAAACCCCATGTTGTCGTCGATGGAACGGCAAGTATTCCCGGTGGAGGCACTCCGATAGGTCCGGGCGCCTCGATGGATGAGCCGTATCTTGGTGCACAGGCGTCGCAGGGACTCGAGAGTCTGAGCGATCAGGACAAGTTCCAGGGGACGGCGGGAGATCCAGTGCGCATCAAATGGTGGAAGCGACCGTCTGACTATGTTTCGATCGACCAGAAACAAGTCAGCGGTGGTTTGCCGCCAGCGATCATGCCGGATCCGAATTATCTGAACCCAACCGGCATCTCCTGGAAAGTGGAGGGCGATACAGAGTCGAAGACGCTGTTTAGCAGCCGATTCAATAGAAAAGTGAGAGCCAAACTTGGTGTGAAACGAGACCGCGACATACCGATCGTCGAAGTTTCGCTCGAATATGGAGGATCCAGGATCCAACCCGACCGCGATGAAGAGCTCTACGAGATCGATCACGTTCGGGATCGGGCTTTGGGTGGTAAGGACGGTCCCAAGAATGTTTGGCCGATCCCGAAAACGAATCACGACAAGGTTCGGGCCAATGTGGAGCAGTACGTGCTGTTCAGGGGAAAGTCGGTCAAGGCCGGGCAGCTGAAGGGTCCGGTTCATGTCAAGGTCCATTCCAGGCCTGGCCTTCCCAGTAGCTCGGCGGTCAACACCGAAGACTCCCCGGTCGGATATCAGAAGGTTCGTGGTCAATGGCAGCGTCGATCATGACCGTCGTACCCCGGGCCTGGCGTCCATGCGTGACTCGCGGCGATCACTCACATAGGGCTGATCGTGGCGACCGCTGGATCTTCTCCTTTACCCAGTGGAGGCACTAGGTGCCAAAACCGGGAAGCACGCCCCGCCGGAGGCGCGAGCGACAGCGTCTGCGTCGGCCATCGGCGGGGCCGCGGCCTGCGGTACCGGCGGCCGGTCACGACGTGACGGCCCGGTCGCGAAGCCGCGCGACATATGACGCTGAACGAGCGATCCACCAACGTGGGGTCGGGATGCCATTGCAGCCCTCGGTGCGCCGGCGCTTGGAGCACGGACTGGGCCGGGATCTCGGGCACGTGCGCGTTCATGACGACGCTGCCGCCCACGGTGCCTCCTCAGCACTCAGTGCTCGCGCGTTTACACATCGCCACCACATCTGGCTGGGGCAGGGCGAGTCCGCATCGGACCTAAAGCTCCTGGCCCACGAAGCAACGCATGTGGTGCAGCAGGGTGCCACGACGCCCGCCGCGACGGCCGCCGTGACCCATGCTGGGCCTCCCGCCGCCGCGGCGGTGCAGCTCACGCCCGACGACGATACCGAGGAAAAGACCAAGTACGAAAAAGGCGGCTCCTCGATCGACACGGATACGAAGAAAGTCGTCCTGAAGCAGCTCAAGGTCCCTACCGCAAAGGCGAGGAAGATGAACTACCCGCCGTTCAAACTGCGGAAGAGTTCCGGAGGTTCGACCGGCGCGGCGCCTTCGGGAGGCGATTCGCGGGGCACCAGCCAGCGCAAGAAGTGGGACAAGGCGGTGAAAGGCGGCTCCGACGCCAAGATCGACGCCATGCTCGAGGGCGTTTCGCCGCTCAAGGTGGCCGGCAAATCGAGCTACTACTTGAAGTCGCGGCAGGCGAACTTCCACTTGATCGGAACCCGTTCTCAGATCAAGGGCAGGGCGCGTCGACCGAGCTGGAATCGCGGCGGCACCGAGCACTCCTTCGACGTCGACCACATCCAGGAACATCAGCTCAGCGGGCCGGACGATCCAGGCAACTACTGGCTCTGGGATGCGAGCGCCAACCGCAGCTCGGGATCCAAGATCGCCAACGAAGTCGACGACACGCTGAGCGATTTCTTGTCCGAGGCGGAGAAGGAGCTCGGTTCCAACGCACCGACCCTGGCCGAGGTGAAGGGCGAGTACGAATCCGTGACGTTCGAGAAGCTCGCGCCCGGACTGCCGGTGGCCGGCGCGCCTGGACAGTTCTGGGAGAAGGGGCAGATCACTCGCGGTGCCCACACCAACCTCTTGCGGAAGATGACCGAGCGCGAGATCGAGACCGTCCGCGGGAGCGAAACGCAGCTCTCCATCTTCACCTCGGCGACCGGCGGTCAGCTGTTCCACGTGCCGTGGGGTCCGCAGCAGACCTCTGCCGAAGGGAACTTCAAGTTCTACGACAACTTCGAAGTGCGAACGGTGACCTACACACCAGGAGGCGGAGGCACGGTCACCGGCGTCGCGTTCCGAGGCAACCGGTTCCTGGACGAGCAGCCGATCACTGCGACGTTGTCGAAGAAGAGTGGTGTGGAGTACGGCGGCTATGTAAGTGGCTCCGGAATCGAGTCTCAGATCTCCAAGCTGAAGTTCAAACCACTGTCGCCGATCGAGATCGAGCAGGTCAGCTTGGAGTCCGGGCGGGGGCTGATCGTCCGTGGCCGGGTGATGCCCACGGTGCCGCTCATCAAGAACGTTGGGATCGAGCTCTCCGTCGTCGGCAACGACGTAACGCTCAGCAAGACGTTTACCGCCTCTGACTTCGACTTCCCGGGACCGATCCAGGTCTCCGAGTCGAGCTTGCGCATCGGCGTCGGCGGCAAGGGCCTGGAGATCACTGGTGACGTGCTGTTCGAGGTCGAAAAGGTCGGCCAAGGCGAGATCCGCGGAGCTGGTGGCTCCTCCGGGGACTTCTCTCTCTCCGGCAAGTTCGACTTCGACACCGAGCTGTTCGACCAGGCAGAGGTGACGGTCAACTACAAGAACAGCAAGCTCGACGGCAAAGGCACCTTGACCGTCGCCAAGGGCAAGCTGCGAGGTATCGAATCGGCGTCGATCGAAATCGAGATCCAGGACAAGGACTGGCGTGCCACGGGGGAAGTCACGCCCGAGATTCCCGCCGTCAGCTCGGGCACATTGTCCGCCGCATACAAAGAAGGCGAAGGACTCGAGATCGGTGGCAAGCTCGACTTCTCGAGCGAAGCGCCGGCGATCAAGGGCGGCAGCATCACCGTCAAGGTGATGAAGGGTGACGGGGGATACAAAGTCCATGGTTCGGGTTCCGCCGACCTCGACATCCCGGGTATCGACGCGAGTGTCGACGCCACGTATGACGACGGTGCCTTCGACGCCAGTGCCAAGGTGGGCTACAAGAAAGGTCTTCTCGACGGCTCGCTCAAGGCCGGGGTGAAGAAGGAGTCGCCAGATGCCGAGCTCATCCCCTACGGCTCTGGCACCGTCACGCTGAAGATTGCGCCCTGGCTTCAGGGTACGGCCGGTATCAACATACTTCCCAGCCGTGAGATCGAGGTCAAGGGCAAGGTCTCTCTTCCCGATGCACTCGAGATCTTTCCCGAAAAGAAGGTCGAGAAAGAGCTGCTGTCGATCGGTGTCGACATCCCGATCGTCGGCGTGTCGGTGGCTGGTCAGCGAATCGGCATCTTCGCCAACATCACCGGCTCCCTCGGCGTCCATGCGGGCATCGGTCCCGGCAAGCTCGACCAGCTCTCTCTAGAAGTCTTCTACAACCCGTCCGACGAGTCGGCCACCACCGTGACGGGCAAGGCTCGTTTCGTGGTTCCTGCCGATGCGGGTGTGCGGCTTTCGGTACGAGGCTCGTTGGGCGCCGGTATCCCGGTGGTGAGCGCCCAACTCGGTCTCGAAGTGGGCGGCGAGCTGGGAGTAGAGGGCGAGGCCAAGGCGGGTGTGACCGTCAGCTGGACTCCGAGTCAAGGGATCGACCTCGAGGCGGAAGGCGAGATCAAGGCTCGCCCCAAGCTCACCGTCGACCTCACGGGCTTCGCTCTGGTGGAAGCCGACATCGTGGTCGACACCATCGAGCTCTACCGCAAGAACTGGGCGCTCGCCAAGAAAGAGATCGGTTCCAACCTCGAATTCGGAATTTCCTTCCCGATTCACTATCGCGAAGGCCAGCCGTTCAACATTTCGCTCTCGGACGTTGAGTTCACCGAGCCCGAGATCGAACCTTCGGCGCTGCTCAAGCAGCTGATCGACGAAGTCGTCTGACGGAGGCGCCATGACATCCACTCTGAGAGCGCACAGATCCTCCAAGAAGCCGAGCTCGTCTCCGCATCGCTCCACCGGTGCCACGGACTCCTCGGGCAACACCCGCAGTGCACGCACTGACTCGCTCGGCGGTTTCTACGCCTCCGGTCCGGCCGTGGCGTTGGGCGGCGCGGTCCAGCGAAAGGTGACCGTCGGCAAGGCCGGGGACCGCTACGAGCGCGAGGCCGACTCCGTCGCCGACCGGGTCGATCGCGGACAGACCGCGCCCGAGATCTCCCGCTTGCCTCCGGGCGGCCTGGGCGCGGCTCAACGGATGGCCGGTGACGAAGAACCCGCGCAGTCGAAGTGCGACGAACCCGAGGGCGCCGCGGCGCAGACGAAGTCAGACGAAACAGAGACCGAGCCGGCCCAGGGCAAGGAGGAGGAGCCGGCTCAGTCGAAGTCCGAGGACGAGCCGGCTCAGTCGATGGACGAGGAGCCCGCGCAGTCGAAGTCTGAAGACGAGCCTGCACAGTCCAAGGATGAGGAGCCTGCTCAGTCGAAGTCCGAAGACGAGCCTGCTCAGTCGATGGAGGAGGAGCCCGCGCAGTCGAAGTCTGAGGACGAGCCGGCTCAGGGCAAGGATGAGGAGTCAGCTCAGTCGAAGTCCGAGGACGAGCCGGCTCAGTCGATGGACGAGGAGCCCGCGCAGTCGAAGTCCGAGGACGAGCCGGCTCAGGGCAAGGATGAGGAGCCTGCTCAGTCGAAGTCTGAAGACGAGCCAGCTCAGTCGATGGATGAGGAGCCGGCTCAGTCGAAGTCTGAAGACGAGCCTGCACAGTCCAAGGATGAGGAGCCAGCACAGGAAAAGACCACATCCGGTTCTCGCGACCAACGTGCGGAGAAAGAGGCCATCGCTGGCGCCGCCATCCGCTCCCGTGGTTCCGGAGAGCCCCTGGACGAGGGGGTTCGCGGCAAGCTCGAGCAGGGCATGGGCGTCGATCTCGGTGCGGTTCGCGTCCATCGCGACGCCCGAGCACAGCAGGCCACGAAGGGAATGAAAGCGCGGGCGTTTGCCCACAAGAACAACATCTGGTTGGGCCAAGGTGAGTCGCCCAAAGACACCAAGCTGATGGCTCACGAAGCCACTCATGTGGTGCAGCAAGGTGGAGTCGACCGGAGCAAGCCCAAGGTGCCTCAAGGCGGCGGCCCACCGGCGGCTCGAAGTGCCGGAGCGCGATCAGGGGCGCTTCCCGCCGTCGGGCCGGCGGCGGGCGGGCTAGCTGCCGGCATGCCAACAGCGGCGCAGGATGCCGCGGGCGTTGCCACGCCGACAGCCGAGGCCGGAGCTCTTGCAACTACCGGCGACAGCGAGTCCGCCGACTCGGTTGCAGCGGACTCTGCTTCGGCCGCGACCACGGCGACCACCGCGTCTTCAGCCACCGAAGCCACGCCGGCTTCGGGTGAGGCGGGTGGGGACGGGGCAGCGGGAGGCTCCGCTGACGCCACCGATACCGGCTCTCCGGACGCCGGAGCCGCCGGCGCAGCCGGACCAGGCGAAGGTGGGAAAGGTGAAGCCGAGAAAGGCAAGCAGGCTGCCGCGAAAGCCGGCGCGCAGGCCGGAGGGTCGGCCTCGGGCCGTGCCGAGGGCGCGATGACGGTGGTGGGTATGGCGGGTGGCGAGACACCCTGGATCGATCCGGGTGCTGCTGCTGCGGCTGCCAAGCGACAGGCCGAAGATCGACGCAATCGGCGCGGGGTGGAGAAAAAGATCGATGGCGAGGCCAAGCGACAGGAAGGTCCCGCGGCGCTTCCGGGCCCGCGACGAGCCGCCTCGGTCGGTGCGGCGGCCTCGGCCTCGGCGGCAGCGCCGTCGCCGGCCAATGAGCCGATGGCCATGGGACAGGCGAGCCATGCCGAAACGTTGGGCGAGCAAAAGCCGGGGGAGGTGAAGCAGAAGACCTTCCTCGAGATGGTCGAGGAGAAGCTCCGCACGATGGACACTCCTGGCACCGTCGAGGAAATGAAGGACTTCAAGGAAGACGGCGGGGCCCAGGAGCTCAAGGCCCAGACCGTCGGCGGGGCGCGCGCCCAGGCCTCGGCGGCGCAGCAGGACATCCGCGGCGCAGCCGAGACGCCTGCGCAGCCCGCCGCGCCGCGCCAACCCACGGACATGGCACCGGTGCCTCCGGCGCCCGAGGTGGGTGCGATGAAGGCCCGCCGCGCTGCGCCGGAACCCATGGCTCGAGAAGAGGTCAGTCTCGACGGCAGCAAGGAGCACGTCGAGAAGCGGATGTCCGAAGAGAAGCTGAGCAAGAAGCGGCTGGAGAAGGCGAACGATCCTCGCTTCTCAGCCCTGCAGGGCTCCCGCGACGAGGTGCACGAGCATTCGGATCAGGCGCCCAAGCAGGTTCGGGCCGAGGAGCGCTCCCAGCTGGCCGGTGACCGCGCGGTCATGAACCAATCGGAACAGGCGACCGGGCAGTCGATGCAGGGCATTCAGCGTCAGGGCCAGAAACAGGTACGTGGCGATCAGAACGCCTCGATGACCAAGGAAGAGGCAGAACGGCAAGGAATATCCGACGCCATCGAGGAGAAGTATCAGGCGGTTGAGGAGAAAGTTCAGGGCAAGCTGAAGTGGCTCGACGGCGAGGTCGATCGCCTATTCGAGGCAGGCGAAGAGAACGCCCGTATGGAGTTCGAGGACTATGTAGCGAGTGAGATGCGCTCCTGGAAGCTGCGCCGCTACGGCTCCCGGGCCGCGATCCCGGTGATCGGGCTGGTGGTCTCCGCGGGGACCTGGGCTTACGACAAGCTGCGAGGCATCGACCACTTCCCCGAAGTACAGGACATTTTCAAGTACGGACGCGAGAAGTACCTGAAGGGTCTGCGCACAACGATCGTCTCCATCGCCGAGGTGGTGGAGAAAGAGCTGGCCTGGTGTCAGACGGAGATCGGCAAAGCCCGCGACGACATCCGTTGCTTTGTCGCCGGCCTACCCAAGAAACTGCAGAAGGTAGGTGCCGAGACGGCGGCCGACGTATTCGCCAAGCTCGACGATCTCAAAGACGGCGTCGAAGCGAAGAAGGAAGAGCTGGTCGACAAGCTGGTGGAACGCTACAAGGCGTCTCGCGAGAAGATCGATGCTCGCATCGAGGAAATGAGGGCGGAGAACCGCGGCTTGGTGGAGAAGTTCGTCGACAAGCTCAAGGCTGTGCTCGAAGCGATCGATAACTTTCGCAAGAAGCTGCTCGGGATCCTCAGCAAGGCTCGCGACGTCATCGAGGACATCCTCGACGATCCGATCGGGTTCTTGAAGAACCTGCTCAAAGCGGTCAAGAAAGGTTTCAATCAGTTCAAGGAAAACATAGGCACTCATCTCAAGAAGGGGGTCTTCGGCTGGCTCTTCGGCACCCTTGCGTCCGCCGGCATCCAGCTACCTAAAGATTTCAGCTTGAAGAGTATCGTCGGATTGATCCTGCAGGTCCTGGGCATTACCTACGACCGCATGAAACAGAAGCTCTCGAAGCTCATCGGTCCTCGTGCGACGGCGGTTCTGGAGAAAGTCACCGGCTATCTCTCGACCCTTTTTCGGGAGGGCCCGGCAGGACTTTGGAAAGAGATCAAGAGCGATCTCGGCGACCTCAAGGAATTCGTGCTCGGTCAGATCAAGGAGTGGTTGATCACCAAGATCGTCAAGGCGGCAGTAACGAAAATAGTGTCGATGTTCAATCCCGCCGGTGCCATCATCCAGGCCGTTCTGACCATCTACAACCTCGTCATGTTTTTCGTCGAGCGGATCGATCAGATCCTCCAGTTGGTGAAGTCCGTGGTCGACGCTCTGGCACCCATCGTCAAGGGACAGATCGCCCAGGCGGCCAACGCGGTGGAGAAGGCGATGGGTGCCGCCGTACCGGTGATCATCAGCTTTCTCGCCCGGCTGTTGGGTATCGGCGGCATCGCGGGCAAGATCCAGAAGATCATCAAGAAGGTGCAGCGGCGGGTCGATCGGGCCATCGACAAGGCCCTGAAGCGGATCGTGGCCAAGTTCAAAGGCGTGGTCGGCAAGGGCAAGGCGCTGGGGAAGAAAGCTCTGGCGAAGGGCAAGGCAGCGGCGAAGAAGCTCTTCGAGTGGTGGAAGATCAAGAAGAAGTTCAAACAAGGAAAGGAAAGCCATTCGGTTTACTTCAAAGGCAAGGGTAAGGACGCCAAGCTGATGCGCGCCAGCGAGGTGAAGCCCCTGGACCAGTACATCCAAGATATCGAGAACAAGATCAAGACCAAAGAGGGCCTCCCGGACGCAGATCGACAGAAGTATCTGCGCTGGACCGGCCTTGCCAGCCGGCTGCAGGAGAAGATCTACAAAGAAAAGACCCGTTGGAGCGCCAGCCAGGGCAAGGACGTATCGAAGTACTACGGGCCCAAGGGTGGGGAAGAGATCTCGAAGCTGATGAGAGCTCTCGCGGTGGCACTGAGCAAGATACCGGCTGAATTTGCGGGTCCGGAAGAGGAAGGTGTACTGGCCAGGCCGACGTCGACTCCGATTCGATATCCCGAAACTCAGCCCACTACGTTTGTCGATCCGTCCGACGGCACCAGCAAGACCAGCACAGACGGCAAGAAAGCAGTCGTCGAAACCCGTTCCGTGGATCCGGGAGCGAACGCGGGAAGCCGGGCCGAGGACAATTCGCATCTGATGAAAGCAATCCGCAAGTTGCGTGGTTCGACAGTCATTGCCGGGCATCTTATTAATCATCACCTAGGTGGGCCGGGGAGCGAGCCACGCAACATCGCTCCCATCCCGCCGACGGCGAACGCCGCCATGAAGGATCCCGAAGGCGATGGCAAGTCGATGATCCTCAAGGAGAACCGGGTCATCCGGTACGAGGTCGAGATGGGTTATGGCCAACCGACGGGTAAGACCGATCTAGACAAGGTGCTGCCAAGCTCCTTCAGTGCCAAGATCGAAGAAAAAGTATTCAAGCCAGGGAAGAAACCAGCAAATCTGGAAGAGGAGAAGGCCGCCAAGCGAGATCCCGAGAACTGGAAGGGCAAGGGCTCACCCACCTCCTACGGACCGACCTCGATCGGTGCATTCACCCAAGATCCGCCTCCACCCAACCTAGGTGCAGGCGCCGCCGCCGTGATGAGGGCCCTGAGCAACAAGGATTCCACGGTGGTTGAGTTGATGGCCGATTCTGCCGTCAGCTCAATTCTGACGAGCCGGCAGACCGTTGCCGATGCCCTGACCGCGCTGCGATCCGATGGGATGGTTGAAACGACCGGTAGGCAAGCAATCCGAGAGATCGCGACGGGAGGCAGGGCGTTTCTCGCAGATGAAACCAAGAAGACGAAGCCGATCTGGAGGATCCTCGACGTGATTCGAGACAAGCCTAGCCGGGATAGCACCATCGCATCAGCTGTCGACAGGTCTCAGAGTGCGGTCAGGACCACCATCTCAGAGCAGGGCGGCGGGCTCGTGAACTCGATCAAAGGCGTCTGGAGCCTGACCGACGAAGGCAGAAAGCGGATTTCGTAGGAATGACAATGCAGTCCATAAGGAAGGGTGGTCTGGGATGACAAAAGCCGTCGTGCAGTCGATGAAAACGATTACGGACATAGGCCCACCCGTGGCCTTTCTCGACGACCTGATACCTACTGCTGTGGCCGTTGGCTACGGCGAGCTGGGCTCGGACGGATTCCTGGGCTACGAAGGCAAAAGAGTGCGGGTCGGAGGGCGCTCCTACGAGCACGCTCTGTCGACCCATCCTCCTGCGTCCTTGTCGTTCGATCTCGACGGTCGGTCCCACAGCTTTCACTGCTGCGTGGCGCTGAACGACGACGTGCCGCGGGGTAGGTCGCACGCCGACTTCTCGGTCTGGCTCGATGGCCGTCGCGCGGCCTTCTCTCCCCGCGTAACGGCTGGCGAACCGCCTCGTGACATCGCCGTCGATGTCACCGGCGCGCGCCGCCTGGAGTTGAAGGTCGAGACGAGTCGCTGGCCGTACTCCCACGCCGTCTGGCTGGACCCGCGGCTCGGTCACGAGCCGGTACAGGAGACATCCCGAACATTGGTGGACTGTCTGCAGCGGGTGGAGATGACGCTGCCTCCGCAGGTCCCGCGGGCCGAGCGCTGTATCGCCACGGTGGTGTCGCCGGGCTTCGAGCGCTTGGTGGACGATCTCTTGGGCTCCCTTCATGCCTACGGAGGCTGTGCCGATGCCCTCCGGGTCTTGTTCGTGATCGGCGACTGCGCAGGTCTCGACGATTTGGTCGCCAAGCATCGTTGTCTGCCCATCCACTGTCGGGCTATCAGCCGCGTCAATCCCACGGTCAAGTCGGTGATGTACTCCCTACCGCTGGTGGTCGAGGCCGAGCATTTCCTCGCGCTCGACGGCGATATGTTGGTGCTGGGCGACCTCGGTCCGATCTTCGGGACCCTCGAGGCCTGCCCGCCAGGAACACTGCTGGCATGCCAGGAGGGCAACGGCCCGGTCTGGAAGGACCTGAACCACGCTCTCTGCACGGTGTATGGCGGAAGGACCTCCGACATCGGTCGCCTTCTGGGCTCCGTCAACGGCGAAGCTCGGTATCCGCTGGTGGTCAACGATGGTTTGCTGGCCGGGGATCGGGAAGGCTTGCTGATGCTCGATGCGCAGATCCGCGACATGCCGCAGGCACCCGCATGGACCGACGAACGTCGTGACATCTGGTGGCGCAATCAGTTCGTCTTCAACCTGGCGCTGGCGCGTCTCGGCTGCGGTGTAGAGCTCGATCCGATCTTCAATCTTCAGCTCAACTCGCAGGACGTCGAGATGCGCCGTTACCGAGGACGGGTCCAGGCGTTGTGGCAGGGTCGTGAGGCCAGGGTGCTGCATTTCAATGGTCTCGGGCGCGACAAGTACCCTGAGTTTCGGCAGCTCTTCGGCACGGTCGATGATCCGCTGTCCGCTCCCGGAGCCGGCGACTCCTTCGGTGAGTTCCTCCGCGCGCTGCGGGCTTGGGTCGGCGAGCGGGGCGTCTCCTCCCTCGCATGGTCCGTGTATGGACGGTCCGACGCGCGGGACGCAGCGGTCGCCGATCCGTCGACGTTCCCTTTGCTCGCTCTACTGCACTACCTGCTGCGCTCGAGTGGTTGCCGTCGCGTGCTGGAGACGGGGACAGCCCGCGGTGTTTCGGCTGCCTGCCTGGCATCGGCTGTCGCCCACCGTGACGGTGCCCGGGTAGTGACTTTCGACATCGAGGAACAGGAAGATCGCCAGACGTTGTGGGATCTCCTGCCGGAGGAGCAGCGGGCCGTCATCGAGGCTCGTACGCAGGACTCCGTCCTGGGCTTGACCGCAGCGGTCGAGGCCGGCGAGCGGTACGACGCTGCGTTTCTCGACTCACAACACACCCTCGAGCATGTGTTGGCGGAATTCGAGCTGGCGACCCAGCTGGTGTCGCCGGGAGGCCTGATCTTGATCCACGACGTGCTGCTCGAAGGCGCGACAGTGGGCGAGGCCGTCGATCGAATTCAGGACGAGGGATATGGGGTCGCGCGCCTGTGGACCGCCGAAGCCGCGGCGGCCGAAGGCGATCGTCTCGGCCTGGCCGTGGTGGAGAACCGTCCGACGAGCCGGCGAGACAGCGAGTGACGCCATGAGGGTGACGATCGGGCTGTACTTGGAGACCGAGCCCTGGCGTCTGGAAGCGTCGCTCGCGAGCCTGTGTTCGGACCTCGAGAATCGCTCACAGGCTGCAGCTGGAGTAGAGCTGCTGCTGCTGCCCGACGGGCCGGACCGGGAGATGCGCCGGGCGCTCGCCGGCGTCTCTCATTTGCCGTCGTCGGCCACGGCGGAGCCTCGAGGGATGGCGGCCTGCTTCAACCGTCTCGCCGGCTACGATGACGCCGATGTGGTGATCCTCCTAGAAGCGGGATGCCAGGTGGCGCCGGGTTGGCTCGAGCACATCGTCGCGGCGCTGGGCTCGAGCCCAGACCGTGGCCTGGCCGGCCCGTCCACCTGTCGCGCGTGGAACGAGCAGGCTGCCTTTCGGCGTGAGGTCGGCAACACAGGACGGTTGGAGGAAGCAGAGCTCGCCCGGCTGGCCGCCGACGCAGCGCAGCGATTCGGGAGCGCTTGTCGCACTCTGGAACCGCTCCACAGTCTCGCGGACTTTTGCTATGCCGTACGGCGCGAGGTGATCGACACGATCGGCTGTGCCGACGAAGGCTACGGCACCGGTCCCTGCTGGGAGATGGACTACAACGTACGCGCCGCCCGTGCCGGCTTCCAGGGCGTCTGGGTCGGAGCAGCCTACGTCCACCGGCCGCCCTTCACCGAACGCCGACGCGACCGAGAGGCGCGGCAGCTGGACCGCAATCGCCGGCTCTACCAAGACCGTTTCTGTGCCCTTCGTCTCGCCGGGCAACGAGCCGGGTACAAGCGCCATTGCCGCGGAGATGTCTGCACACACTTCGCGCCCCGGGAGCTGATTCAGATCCACCGGACTTCGGCCATGACCGAGGTGCCTCGAATCGTACAAACGTCGGTCGACTCGGATGAGTCGATCGATACGGCGAGCCGGCAGCCGAAGGTAGAAGCGCGAATCCCATCGCAGGAGCACTCGGTGTCGCAACCACTACGGACCGAAAGCCCGCTCGATCGTCCCCTGGTTTCTTGCATCATGCCGACCGCCGGTAGGCCCGAGTTCGTGCTGCAATCGGTTCGCTACTTCGAGCGTCAGGACTACCCGAATCGTGAGCTCATCGTCATCGACGATACAGGCGATCAAGAGCTGGCACGCCAGCTGGCCGGGAACGCTGCAGTGCGTTACCTGCAAATGCCCGGGCATCCCAGCATCGGTGCCAAACGGAACCTCGGGATCTCAGAAGCGCGGGGCGATCTCATCGCCCATTGGGACGACGACGACTGGTACGCCGAGGATCGGCTGAGCGCCCAGATCGAGCCGATCCTGGCCGGCGAAGCGGACATCACGGGCCTTACCGCCGGGGTGATCTTCGAGCTCGATCACTGGAGGTTCTGGCGCTGTAGCTCTTCCCTCCACCGGCGGATGTTCGTCGGCGACGTACACGGCGGCACTCTCGTGTTCCGCCGGCAAGTGGCGGAGCGGGTTCGATATCCGGATCGGTCCCTGGCGGAAGATGCCTTCTTCCTGCGGCGTGCGAGGGCGTGCGGCGCGCGGCTACGTCGTCTCGACAACGGAGGCCGGTTTATTTATCTCCGCCATGGAACCAACAGCTGGAGCTTCGCTTGTGGCAGTTTTCTCGATTCCTCGGGCTGGGAGCAAGTATCGGCTCCGGATCTGTCCGCGGAGGATCGAGCGTTCTATGCCGCTCGCTCTTCGGCAGCGCCTCGGCCGGACCGCTCGCCGACGACACCGAGGAGAGCTCTCGCGACCGGAACGGGAGGGAACGCCGAGCCGTTGGTGAGTTGCATCATGCCGACCGCCGATCGCCGGGAATTCGTCGCCCAGGCCGTCCGCTACTTCCAACGCCAGTCCTACCCCCACCGCGAGCTCATCGTGTTCGATGACGGCGAAGATCCGGTGGAAGACGTGCTGGTGGCGGATCCACGAATCCGCTACTTCCGCTCGGACGTCCGTCGCAACATCGGCGACAAGCGCAACCTGGCCTGTGCTGAAGCGCGGGGCGAGCTCATCGCCCACTGGGACGACGATGATTGGTCGGCTAGGGACCGGCTCGCCAGACAGGTCGCGGCCCTCGAGGAGCGGCAGGCCGACGTCTGTGGTCTCGACCGCGTGCTCTTCTACGATCCGATCAGCCGGCGTAGCTGGCGTTATACCTACCCGAGTGCCAGGAGTTGGGTCTACGGCGCCACGCTCTGCTATCGCAGCAGTTTCTGGCGTCGCCGACCGTTTCCTTCGTTGCAAGTGGGCGAGGACAATCGCTTCGTGCAGGCGTGTCTACCGGAACGTCTCCTCACGCAGGACGACGAGGGATTCTTCGTCGCACTGGTTCACGTCGGGAACACCAGCACCAAGCGAACCCGCGGTTCCCGATGGCAGGAAGTACCACGACATGAGGTCGAGCAGATCCTCGATGCGGACCTACCGTTCTATCGAGGTCTTGGAACGGCGGCAGCGAGTAGAGAGCGCGGGGAGGTAGCCGGCTCCTGTTTGGAACCGGGGCCTGGACTCGTTGCTGCCGCCGGGTGACTTTGTCTATAGAAACATGCTAGGATAGCTCTGTCTGTATTCAATCTCCTGTCCTCGACATCGCGTGCATTTCAACGGGGTCCTTCATCGGAGGGTCACTTGTCCACCCGAGTACCGAGCGGATCATCGTCGCCGATCCGGGGAGAGTCCGCTGTCCGCGAACGTCTGCCGCGTTGGCAGATGATCGGACGAAGCCCGACCTTCGTCCAAGAAATACAGAAAATCGAGCTCGTCTCTACTTGCGATGTCGGCGTACTGATCTGCGGAGAGACAGGTACCGGGAAAGAGTTGGTCGCCCGGGCCATCCACTACCTGAGCTCGCGCCACAAGTCGTCGTTCCTGCCGGTGAACTGCGGAGCCATTCCCAGCGAGCTGGCGGAGAACGAGTTCTTCGGTCATTCCCAGGGCGCCTTCACCGGCGCTGGCAACGCTCGCCCTGGATTGGTGGAGGAGGCCGACCGAGGAACCCTGTTCCTCGACGAGGTCGACAGCCTGCCTCTCCTGGTGCAGACCAAGCTACTGCGCTTCCTCCAGGACGGTAGCTATCGCAGGCTGGGCTCGACCCGTGAGCGGGCCAGCGACGTGCGATTGATCGCCGCCACCAACACCGACATTCAAGAAGCGGTGGATCGCGGCAAGCTGCGCCAAGATCTCTACTATCGACTCAACGTGGTAGCGATCAACTTGCCGCCGTTGCGCGATCGTCCCGAAGACATTCCGCTGCTCATCCGACACTTCCTGCACCGCTACTCGCAAGAGTTGAAGAGGCCCATCTGCGAGTTCGACGACGAAGGGATGGCGGCGCTGGTGCAGTACGACTGGCCGGGAAACGTCCGCCAATTGCAGCACGTGGTCCAGAGAGCCGTAGTGCTGGCCGGTGATTGCGAACGGATCCCCTGGCACGATTCGTTGTTGCCGGGTAACGAGGAATCGGTCGAAGTAGAGCCCTTCAAGCAAGCCAAGGCGAAGGTGGTAGAGAGCTTCGAGCGGTCCTATGTCGAGAAGATGCTGGCCGCCCACTACGGCAACATCAGCCGGGCGGCACACGCCGCGAAGAAAAACCGCCGCGCCTTCTGGGAGCTGATCCGCAAGCACAAGATCGACGTCGGACGATTCGCTGCGTCGCTCTAGGCGGCGGTGGCGAGCAATCAGCGGCGCGGATCGACTCACCGCACCTTCAAATCCACTGCGAAGTGTCCACGGCGCGCCGTGAATGCCGAAGAGCCATTTGTAGCCCGAGCAGGCTGCGAAGTCGATGCCCAGGGACCGTACGTCGATCGGAAAGATGCCGGCGGCTTGGATGATGTCGGCGTAGACCAGGGCACCGCGTTCGTGGGCCGCATCGGCTATCTGGCGGACAGGCTCGATACGGCCGTTGACGTCGCTGAGCAAGGTGACCGAAACCAGCGCTGTCCGCTCGTCCATGGCATCCACCATGGCCTGAGGATCCACGTCCCAGTCGTTCCCACGAACGATGCGTACGTCCAGACCCGCCTTTCGGAGCCCGAGCAGGTTGTGCAGCGAACGGGCGAAATGGAAGTCGTTGGTCACCACGTTGCCACCGGCTTGCAGCTTTGGAAGGCCATCGAGGACGATCTGCTCTCCCGCCTTGGTGCATTGGATCAGGGCGATTTCCGACTCCTGGGCACCGATGAGCGCGCCGAAGCGGGCCCTGATATTGCTCATCGTCTCGCCGAATCGATCACCACGCCCATCCCCGTACCCGTAGCGGCAGAGCTCCTTATAGTTCTCGATGGCGGAGGAGCTGAGGGAGCTCATGGGCGTTCCCTTGGCGGCATTGATGTAGATCTCACGCTCGAGCCAGGGAAAGAGCGCTCGGAAGTGCGACCCGGTTTCGGCGCTCGATTCGGGGGATGTAGCGCCGGAAGACGATGCGCCAAGGACACCCATGGCAGCTGCCCCGGTGGCGATGAAGTCTCTTCGGTTCACAGGTCTCTCCCTGGTCGGAGCTCGGAGTTGCCGAGGTTGATGCGGCTCTATTCCGTCAGTGTAGCGGCTCGGAGCTATGCGACTCGACGACGTCGAGTCGCGGAGTCAGGATAGGTCGTGTTGACTTCCCGGGCGCTGTGAGACACCATGGCCGATAACATAGACAAATCGGGATATATCTATGAAAGAAACAGCGCTGACCCTCACCAAGACCTGGATCGGACGCCGAACCGCACATGGCCTCCTCCTGCCTGCCATTCTTGTCGCTACACCGGCCGTTGCTCATGTAGAGCTAGACGAGCCGAACGGTGGAGAAGTTCTCGTGCAGGGAACCCAGGTCGAGATCCAGTGGCATGTCGCGATCATGCACGGTACCGAGAATTGGGACCTCGCGTACTCGACCACCGGTGGCACCGGGCCGTGGACGATCATTGCCGAGGATCTGCCGCCTGGAGACATCACTACCAGTGCCATGCATAGTTACCTGTGGACGGTGCCCGCCGAGGACTCGGACTCCATTCGGGTCCGCGTCACCCAGGACAACTCGGGAACCGACTACACAGACATGAGCGACGAGGATCTGACGATCGAACCGATCCCGGCTGAGATCTTTGTCGACGGCTTCGAGTCTGGCGCCACATCGGGATGGTCTGCTGTGGCGCCATGAAGGCGGCACTGAGCCCGACTTCGAGAGGTATTCCATCTCCGATCTGGAACCTGGGCCGGCCGACTCGAAGCCGCAGTACGTAACGGCCGCCGGTGATTTGGTCTACTTCTTCGCCGACACGAGCGCCAACGGTCGGGGGCTCTGAGCCACCGACGGCACGGGAGGTCGCGACGTACCACGGAAAGGCGAGTGGCCCGAGCTGGAGTCGGGACCAAGCCATCAAGGAGGATTCGGAATGCCCCACTTGGTGAGGTCCCCGGACTCGAAACCGTCCATGAAGATCGAACGGCTGCGGATCACTACCGCCCGGCCTACCGGATGCTGGCCTGTCGCTCGCAGCGGTACACCGACGACCAGGTCCTCGCTATGGGGGACGGGAGAGAACTCCTCGATCTGCTCGCGAAAAAACCGGCCCGCGGAAAGTGAGAATCCGAATCGGTCTCCGAAGTCCAGGGTGTCGAAGAAAATCATGTCGAAGACCTGGAAGCCCTCGATCGAAAGCCCTTCCAATCCGCCGTAGAGCACTGTCACCTCACCCGAGTTGACCACACCGAGGGAGTTGTCGAAGGGTGCGCCGATCGCCAGGTCGTCCTCACCGTCTGCGTTGAAGTCCCCGACCGCCAGCGCCTGGCCAAAGCGGTCGAGGGGAGCGACGTCGATGTCGAGCACGCTCTCGACCAGGAATTGGTTCCCTGCGACGCTCAAGCCGCCGGAGCTGCCGTAGAACACCTGCACGGCTCCAGATTCGGATGTTCCGAGCTCGCTCTCCCCCGGCACTCCGACCGCGAGGTCCATGCGGCCACCGGCGTCGAAGAAACCGACCGCCAACGAATAGCCGAACTCGTCGCCGTCTTGGTGGGTCCCGAGAACGCCATCTGCCGCCTGGCTGAGCACGATCTCCTTCGAACCCAAGGGATCGATGCCACCTCGACTATTAGTTCCCGGGAAGATGATGGCAGCTCCGTGGTGGCCTGGACCCAACACCACCTCGCCGGGTGCTCCGACCACCAAGTCCATGGGTGGGGCGCCGGCGAAATGACCGATCGCCAACGAGAAGCCGAAACGTTCCTCCGCGTTCGCATTGAGTCCGACTCCGAGGGTGTCTTCGTGTAACAGCTGATCCCCATCGGTCGTCAGGCCGACCCCGAAAGAGCCGTAGACGATGTTCACCGCTCCGGCATCCTGCTGTAGGCCGGTCTCTCCTTGGAGATCTTCACCCGGTATCCCGATGGCGAGATCGTCGACCAAGTCTCCCGACAGATCGCCGACAGCGAAGGAGCTACCGAATCGGTCGCCGGCCTCCGGCACGCCTGGTAAGGGTGCCTGACTCAGGAACTGGCTGCTGTCGAGGTCGAGGCCCTGGTCGTCTGAGTAGACGACGACGAGCTGGCCAGCATTGTCTTCGCCGTTGATGACTTTGCCTGGAATGCCGATCACGAGATCGTCGAAACCGTTCTTGTCGAAGTCCCCGGTCGCCAGTGCCGCACCGAAGAGGGCTCCCGACTCGTCGGCACCGCCGGCGAGCGTGGCCGTGACGACCAGATCGAGGGAAAAATCGTCGAGGTCGGGGTTGCCATGGAAGACCGCCACGCCGCCCGAGTTGTCGGCATCGGCGGTGTCGAGCGTCGGCATCGCGATCGCCAGATCTTGATATCCGTCACCGTTGAAATCACCCACGGCACTGGCGTAGCCGAATTGGGATTCGACCCCGCCGTTGAATTGAATCGCATCCGATATGCCGAGCTGAGCAGCCGCGGGCGAGATCACCAGGAGTGCGAGGGTCAGGCAGAGAGTTGTGAGGATCGCGGTGCGAGTTTGGACGCAGACGGTGTTGGAAGATCCGGGAGTGTTGGAAGATGCGGGAAACGGGGGGCTCCACGACATCGTTTGGAGTACGCGCATCTGAAGTCTCCGCTATCGGTGGCTCGATCGCTCGAGAAGAATCGGTGGAAGTCGGGCCTCGAGCCTTCCAGCGCCGCGAGCCCACGCCCTGATGGAAGCGATAGGATCACCTTAGGTTCGGCTTAGGGTCCGGCATCACCGATCCTCTGGGGCTTCGGACGGAGGGGCGCTGCGACCGGAAGACAACCTAGACTTCCGAAGCGATCCGACGAGCGAGGAGGGTTCGCAATGTCCCACTTGGTGAGGTCCCCGGACTCGAACCCGTCTAGGAAGATCGAAATGCTACGGATCACTACCACCCGGCCGACCGGATTCTGGTCTGACGCTCTCAGTGGCGCACCGACCACCAGGTCCTCGCTCTGGGGGTTGGGGAAGGTTCCCTGGCTCTGCTCGCGAAAAAACCGGCCCGCGGACAGTGAGAATCCGAATCGGTCCCCGGCGTCCAAGGTGTCGAAAAAAATCATGTCGAAGACCTGAAAGCCCTCGATCGAGATCCCTTCCAACCCGCCGTAGAGCACTGTTACCTCACCCGAGTTGACCACACCGAGAGAGTTGTCGAGGGGTGCACCGATCGCCAGGTCGTCCTCACCATCTGCGTTGAAGTCCCCGGCCGCCAGCGCCTCGCCAAAGCGATCGAAGGGAGCGACGTCGACGTCGAGCACGCTCTCGACCAGGAATTGGTTCCCTTCGACGCTCAAACCGCCGAAGGCTCCGTAGAACACCTGCACGGCTCCAGATTCGTTCGTTCCGAGCTCGCTTTCCCCCGGCACTCCAATGGCGAGGTCCACGCGGCTGTCGGCGTTGAAGAACCCCGCCGCCAACGAGTAGCCGAACTCGTCGCCGTCCTGGTGGTTTCCGAGAACACCATCTGCCGCCTGGCTGAGCACGGTCTCCTCGGAGCCCAAGGGATCGAGGCCACCGCGAGATCCGGGAAAGATGATGGCAGCTCCATGGTGCCCTGGGCCCAACACCACCTCGCCGGGCGCTCCGACCACCAGATCCATTGGCGTCAGGCCGTCGAAATGACCGATCGCCAATGAGAAGCCGAAGCGTTCATTCGCGTTCGCGTTGAGTCCGACACCATTGGTGTCTTCGTGTAGCAGTTGATCCCCATCGGTCGTCAGGCCGACCCCGGCGGAGCCATAGACGATGTTCACCGCTCCGGCATCCTGCTGTAGGCCGGTCTCTCCCTGGAGATCTTCACCCGGTATCCCGATGGCGAGATCGTCGACGAAGTCTTGTGACAGATCGCCGACAGCGAAGGAGCTACCGAATTGGTCGCCGGCCTCGGGTACGCCGGGCAAGGGAGCCTGGCTCAGGAACTGGCCCTCGAGATCGAGGCCCTGGTCGTCTGAGTAGAGGACGACGAGTTGCCCTGCATTGTCTGCGCCGTTGACGACCTTGCCTGGAATGCCGATCACGAGATCGTCGAAACCGTTGTTGTCGAAGTCCCCGGTCGCCAGTGCCGCACCGAAGAGGGCTCCCGACTCGTCGGCACCGCCGGCGAGCGTGGCCGTGACCCCCAAACTGGACGAAAGGAAGTCGTGGTTGCCGTGGAAGATCACCACGGCACCGGAGTTGTCGGCACCTGCCGTGTCGGCCGTCGGTAACCCGATCGCCAGATCTTGGTATCCGTCTCCATTGAAATCGCCCACGGCACTGGCATAGCCGAGTTGGGATTCGATCCCGCCGTTGATTTGAAACGCGTCCGATATGCCGAGCTGAGCACTCGCGGACGAGATCACCAGGAGCTCGAGGGTCAGGCAGAGAGTTAGGAGGATCGCGGTGCGAGTTTGTACGCAAAGAGTGGTGGAAGATCCGGGAGTGTTGGAAGATCCGGGAAACGAGGGGCTCCACGACATCGTTTGAGGTACGCGCATCTATGTCTCCGCTATAAATGGCTCGATCACTCGAGAGGAATCGGTGGAAGTCAGACCTCGAGCCTTCCAGGGCCGCGAGCCCGCGCCCTGATGGAAGCGATAGGATCGCCTTAGGTTGACCTTAGGGTCCCGTATCTCTGATCCAGAGGGGCTTCGGGCGGAGGGACGCGACGCAGCATCCCCGGCGCGAGTACTCCAAAGCTCTTGCACAGGCCACCCGCGCAGTGAGCCCGTATAAACTCGCGTGAGGTGTCTCCCGGTAACGAGTCATTCACTCGGCAAGAAGCATCCGGCGTTGCTCGACATGTCTCAGTCTTGCCGCATGGATTGCGGCCATCCTGACGGAGCGAAGAGGATCGGCTTAGCATGAGCACAGGTTCGGCAGCGCCAGAGGCCTCAATCCCCCAGGGCCTGGAACCACCCGCCTGGTCTGCCCTTTGGATCGGAGAGTGCCTCGTCGAGCCCGAGCTCCTTCAGCTCACCAGGGCTGAGCAGATCCACAGGCTCGAGCCGATGGCAATGCGCCTGCTGCTCTTTCTCGCCGAGAGGCCGGAGCAAGTGGTCCCGAGGGCCGTGATCTTGGAGGAGGTCTGGGAAGGCCGCGCGGTGGTCGACGAGACCCTGAGCAGAGCCATGTCGCTGGTCCGTCAGGCGCTTGGTGACAGCGCTCAGCAGCCGAGCTACATCCAGACCATCCCCACACGCGGCTACCGGCTGATCGCGCCCGTGAGGCGGCCGAGGGACGAAGCTCGCGGTGCGAGGGCGCCGGACATCAGGCGGACTTCCTGGTCCGCCCGTCTGGGCTGGCGAATCTGGGCTCCGCTGCTCGTCACCCTGGTGCTGGTGGGATTGTGGCTCGCGAGTGACAGGAGCCAGCAGCAGGCGGCGCCCGGAGTCCCTCGAGACGGTGGAGCGGAATGGCGGCCATCGATCGCCGTGCTGCCTTTCGTCAGTCTGTCGCCGGATCCGGAAGACGCCTTCCTGGCCGATGGCCTCACCGAGGAGCTCATCCACCAGCTTGCCAGTGTCTCGGGACTGCGGGTCGTCTCGAGGACGTCCTCCATGCACTTCAGGGACTCGAGCGCCGCGGTTCCCGACATCGCTCGTACTCTCGGGGTGGACTATCTACTCGAGGGCACGGTGCAGGTCATCGATCAGCGACTGCGCGTCAGTGCCCAGCTGATCGAGCCGGATCGTCAGGAGCACCTGATGAGTCAAACGTATGACCGGAAGCTGGAGGAAGTGTTGGCGTTGCAGCGGGAAGTCGCCCGGGAGGTCGTTCGCCAGACCCGCGCCCGCCTCAGCGCAGCGGAGGACCGCCAGCTTGCGGACCGGGGATCGATCGATGCCGAGGCCTACCGGACCTACCTCCGGGGCCAGCAGACCCTGCGCAAACGCCAGGACGTCCTCGGCGGCAGGAAGATGCTCGAGCGTTCTCTCGCGCTCGACCCAAGCTTCGCTCCCGCCTGGGCCGCGTTGGCCGATGCCCATCTGCTGAGCAGCGCCTACGCTGGGCGACCCGAGTACCATGCCTACGACGACGCCGAGCACGCCATCGAACGAGCCCTCGACCTCGACCCGCGGCTCGCCGCGGCCCATGCTTCGCTCGGCCTGCTCAGTTTTCAGCGCGATCGTGATTGGACAGCCGCGGAAGCTTCCTATCAGCGGGCGATCGAGCACGAGCGCAGCTATGTCACCGCCCGCCAGTGGTATTCGGAGTTCCTTTCCATTCTGGGGCGTCACCAGGAGGCGATCGAGCAGATCCAAATCGCCATCGAGCTCGACCCGCTGTCGCCATTGGTTCACGCCGCTGCCGGTCAACGCTTCAACGCGGCTGGCCGCTATCACGAGGCTCTTGAGCGCCTACGAGACTCCGCGGCGCTCGGTGCCGATTTCCGGTGGCAGCGGCGAGAGATGGCCTGGGCACTCGAGCGCTTGGGTCGCGAGCAAGAAGCCCTCGAGCTGCGCCTCGAATACGAGCGGCGCCGGCGGCCGGCGGACGACCCTCGGCTGCGCCAGCTCGAGCAGGCGACCGTCGAGCGAGGACTCGCCGGCCTCTACGCCTGGGACCTGGAGATTCTGCTGACAGAGACACCGGACCGCCCAGGCTACGCCACTTGGGTCGCCACCGCCTATGCCGGTGCGGACAGGCCTGAGGAGGCACTGGAATGGGTGGCGAAGGCGGCGCGCGAGCCGAATCTCTGGCTGTCCCACTTCCAGAAGGCGATGGCCTTCGATCGTTTGAGGGACGATACGCGATTCATCGCCGCGCTCGGGGATCTGCCCGGCTGGCGACCGCAGGAGCCGGACCAGTTGCCGACGCCGGCAGCTTCACGGCCGAACGGATAGGCGACTGCGCGGGGCGCATATGATCGCGCTTCTGGTTCCTACGTAGCTCACTGTCTCCTCGAAGCTCTCAAGAGGCGAATCGTCGTATGAAAAGAATCCCCATTGTCGCTCTCTGCGGCTTCCTAGGCTCAGGGAAGACGACGCTGCTCCGCCGTTGGCGGCGCGACGAAGCCCTGCGTCACGCTGCTGTGATCGTTCATGACCTCAGCGAGTTCGGTCTGGATGTCGAGCTGCTTTCAGGAGAGGAGCCAACGCCCGTTGCGGGACGCGTTGCTGGTCGAGTGGCAGCACTGCATGGCAGCCATGCGCGCGAACGGCTTCACGCCTCCGTAGGCACGGCCCTCGATGAGATCTCCGCGCTTGACCCGACTCCGCCTCTCGTCCTTTGTGAGAGTACTGGCGCTGCCCGCCCGTGGCCGCTGATCAAAGCTCTCACCCAGGACAAGCGGTTCTACCTGAGACACTTCATTGTCACCGTCGACGCGTTGAACCTTCATCGCGATTTCGTGGATGGTCGCGTCCTTACGGGTGAACCCTTCGATTCTCGGGATGTCGCGCTGCACCATGCCGCCGAGGTGCTCGCCGAACAGATCGCTTTCGCCAGCGTGATCATCCTCACCAAAATCGACACGATTCCGAAGTCCGTCGTCAATGCCCAGGTACAAACCCTGCAGAGACTACGGCCAGGGGCAGCGATCGGGCTCTCGGCCCAGGCCGGACTGCTACTGCCGCAGCTCGACGCAACTGCCGCACCCAAGCTTTCCGTTTTGACAGATCGGGCCGAGCAGTTCGGCCTCACGCAGCACGCCTCCACGGCAGACAGTGTCGAGGCACTGGTGCTCCGCGATGTTCGGCCGTTCCACCCACAGCGGCTGCACGAAGCCTGCCAGAGCAGACTGGGTACGGGGCTCTACCGTACCAAGGGGTTCTTGTGGCTCGCCTCGCGGCCTGCGGATGTCCTGCTTTGGCAGCAATCGGGGAGCCAGATCGTCTTGGAACACATCGGTCTCTGGCGCGCGGAGATGATTCGCAGGGGGAACGAGGGGCTGCTACCAGAAGAAGTCGAGCACCTGAAGGTCCAGCTCGAGACCGAGCACCCTGTCTTCGGTGACCGCCACAACGAGCTGACACTCATTGGTCTGGAAGCGGACCGAGAGTCCTTCTACTCGGCCTTGCAAGACGCGCTCTGCACCGACGAAGAAGTCGCCGCTTGGCAAGAGGGGGCCATCTTCCCCGACCCTTGGCCTAAGTCCTTTCGCAACGTCGGTTGATCTGCAAAAGAGTCGCTTGTTCCTGCGACTGAACTCCTTGAGCCTCGCGCCAGGACGCGTTGGGAATGATCCATCGAGGAGGCGAGGATCTGGCCTAGTCAGAGCCGCGACCCGGGGACGAGGGGTGCCTCAGGGAGCGCTACAACTCTGTGCTCATCGCGTGCCCCAAGCCGACCGACGACGGAGTCGATCGCATGAGGAGTGTTGTTTTTTGAGATGATTGAGGAGCCATGATCGAATATGAGATCGTTCTCGAGGATCCTATGCAGGCCACTCTTCCAGAGCGTGTCCGGACATGGTTCGCAGAAGAATGTCCGGCGCTATGGCTGGAGGTGGTACCCGACCGGTACGTCCTGTACAACAACCCAGAGGTTCGCCAGATAGACCTGGAAAGGGTCATCTCCGAACCTATCCAGAAGTTGATTGGGCGTCCGTGCGTGGTGTTGATGGATGGGCGCGTGCTGTTGGCGTCGCGGCGCGACGAGGCAACAGACCAGGCCCTTCGAGCCTTTGCCGAATGGCTGTCGACCCAGGTGGAATACGACTTGTACGACGGTCCGTTGCCCATCCCCCCTTCCGACCTGACAAATCCCGAGCTCTACGAGTAGAGGTCGAGCCGCTCCTATCGACGTGGCCTACAGCCCATGACGGACTACGACATCATTCTTAGTGCACCCATGCCGGCCACCCTTCCGGAGCGAATCCGAAGGTGGTTCACTGACAAGTGCCCGGCGCCTTGGCTCGAAGTGGCACCCGGCCAATACGTCCTCTACCTTTGTCCTGAGTTTCGGCAATTGGCATTGGACAAGCCCGCCCGGGAGCCTCGCTACAGGTTGGCGGGAAATCCGCACGTAGTGCTGATGGATGAACAGCGCATTTTGATGGTGTCGTTTCGCGACGAGGCGACGGATAAGGCTCTTCGAGCCTTTGTCGAGTGGCTTTCGACTGAGGTGGACTACGATCAGTACTACGGTCCCAAACCAATCCAGCTCGACGACATGACGGCCCCCGGGCTCTACGAGTAGAGGTCGAGCCGCTCCTATCGACGTGGCCTACAGCCCATGACGGACTACGACATCATCTTTAGTGCACCCATGCCGGCGACGCTTCCGGAGCGAATCCGCAGGTGGTTCATCGACAAGTGTCCGGCGCCTTGGCTCGAAGTGGCACCCGACCAATACGTCCTCTACCTTTGTCCTGAGTTTCGGCAATTGGCATTGGAGGAGCCTGAGCAGGAGCCACGCTACAGGTTGGCGGGAAATCCGCACATAGTACTGATGGATGAGCAGCGCATCGCACTTGTCTCGTTTCGCGACGAGGCAACAGACCAGGCCCTTCGAGCCTTTGCCGAATGGCTGTCGACCCAGGTGGAATACGACTTGTACGACGGTCCGTTGCCCATCCCCCCTTCCGACCTCACCCATCCCGAGCTCTACGAGTAGAGGCGAGCCTGCTCTCATCAAGGTGGTTGCCCGCGGCGGACTACGACATCGTTCTCCGCGCGCCTACGTCAGCCGCGCTTCGATGGTGACTGAAGTCCACGATCCACTCGATATATATTCAGGAAAATCGAAGTCTTTCGACTAAGCCCCCGACCCGAAGGGTCGCGGCCATCCAGCTCCAGGAGACCGCTATGATCCGCTTGCTCGCCGCCTCCATTGCCGTTGTCATCGCGCTTACTGCCCCCCTTCCTGCCGCAGCGCAGGACTTTTCCGCGGAGCGCCTCGACCAACACGTCCGCACTTTGTCGGACGATTGGTTCGAAGGCCGCGCGCCGGGCACACCGGGCGAGGACAAGACAGTCGCCTACCTGTCAGGCGCCTTCGCCAGCATCGGGCTCCAGCCGGGCGGCGACTTGCGGTCCGACGGCTCTCGTGCCTGGACGCAGGACGTGATCCTCAATCGTTCGACCATGACTGACGATCCGCAACTGTTCATCGACATCGGCGGCGAACGTGTCGCCATGGTGCAGGACCAGGATCTCGCAGTGCGCTCGCCCGTCAACGGCATGTCGGAGGTCCGGCTCGAAGACGCACCCTTGCTCTTCGTCGGATACGGAACCCATGCGCCCGAGCGCGACTGGTCCGATTTCAAGGATGTAGATGTGGCGGGCAAGGTGATCGTGGCCCTCGTCAACGACCCCGATTTCGAAAGCGGCGAGGGCGATTTCGGCGGCGAGGCGATGACCTACTACGGCCGCTGGACCTACAAATACGAGGAAGCCGCGCGGCGCGGGGCGGCGGGCGTGCTGGTCATCCACGAGACCAAACCGGCCAGCTATCCCTGGGGCGTCATCGCCAACGGCAACGATGTGACCCTGGATATCGTCCGCGTGGATCCCGCGGCGGCGCATTCGGCGCTGCAGGGCTGGATGCATGTCGATATCGCCAGCCGGATCTTCGAGGCGGCAGGCACGAGCTATGAAGAGGTCAAGGCCATGGCGCAGCGCCGCGACTTCCAGCCGATGGATCTGGGCGCGACCATCGATGCCACCCTGGTCTCCCGCAGCGAACAGATCGCCGCGAAGAATGTCGTCGGTATTCTGCCCGGGACGGAGCGCCCCGACGAGCACATCCTCTTCACCGGACACCATGATCACCTGGGGGTCGGCGTACCCGACGAAACGGGTGACACGATCTACAACGGTGCGATCGACAACGCCACAGGATTGGCATTCATGATCGAGATGGGCCGCGCGTTCGCGGAGAGCGGAGGGACCGAGCGCAGCCTCGTCTTTCTTGCTGTCGGCGCAGAGGAAAGCGGGCTGCTAGGCGCGAAGTACTATGCTGCCAATCCGGTCTATCCGTTGGAGACGACGGTCGGGGTGATCAACGTCGACGCACCCGGTGTCCATGGCCCGACTCGGGATTTCTCGATCTCGGGCAGTGCCAAGCTCGGTCTACTCGACGTGATGGTCGAGGAAGCGGCCAAGATGGGGCGGAGCTATTCACCGGACCCCAACCCGGCTGCGGGCAGCTTTTTCCGCTCCGACCATTTTGCCTTTGCGCAGGTGGGTGTACCGGCCGTCAGCTTCCAATCGGGTAGCGATCTCGTCGACGGCGGCAAGGAACGGGCGGCGCAGATCAAGGCAGACTATGCTGCCAACGACTATCACCAACAGAGCGACGAATGGTCGCCTGACTGGGATCTGAGCGGCATCATCCGCGACGCCCAGTTGATTCACGCGGTCGCCGAACGACTCGGCAATAGTGAGGACTGGCCCAACTGGGCGGAAGGCAGCGAATTCAAGGCGCTGCGCGATGCCAGCACGCAAGCGCGCGACTGACGCCCAGTCCCGTTCGCGGGCTGCGTTCGGGAGGGTTACGTGGCGCTCCCGCGGTCGAGGAATCGCGGTCGGCGCCCCCCGTTAGCTCGCCAAGATCGGCGTCGAGACGGTGCCGAGGGTGGTGCGGCCGCGGATGTCGCGGGTCGTGACGGTAGCGGTGCTCGACCAGCCACTCGGCATCGTGAACATCAGATCGTAGCGCTCGCCGGCGGCGATCGCTACCTGAGTCTGATTCGTCATCGAGCGGGCGAGCGGACGTAGGTGAAGGGCGAGCCGAGATTGGTGTAGCCCTACCAGCGTCCTGAGAACGTCACCCCGAACTCGATCTCATCTAGGTGCCGCTTCAACGTCTCGAAGTGACGTTCCGCTGCACCGCGCCATGCCTTGCTCCGACCTTTGCCGCTGCGGCGCTTGAGCTCGAGTACCGCGGGCAGGACGAGGTGCCAGCGCGATTCCACGCCCGTGTTCTGGAACCGCTTGAGGTACCCCTCGCGACGTTCAAAGCTTGCCGTGTCGGTCTCCGCTGCGCCGAGAAGGATGCTCTGGAGGGCGTGACGATCCTTGCGGATCCTGCCGCCCTTGCGGGGATCGCGCTCCCTTGTCGCGTAGCGCGTGTTGCTGATCTGCGTCAGGCGCGCGTGCGGGCTGAGGCCCGCCTTGGCGAGCCCGGGGAAGCGGATGTCCACGCTCTCGATGCGCCGGTCGTATTGGCCTGGATAGAGGGTGTCGAACATTTCGTCGGTCAGCTCGAAGTAGACCTCGCCCTGGTCGGCGAGGGTCGCCAAGGTCGAGGTGTCTCCGCCGAGGGCGGGGAGTTCGCTGAGCGGGAAGCTCATGCGCGCTGATCCTCCATCAGCACTCATGGCCGCGCGGATGTACGCCTCCTCGACCCTCTCGATACCGAGCGCGAGTCCCGCGGCCGCGACCTGCTTGTCGATGAGATCTCGAGGCTCGTCCTTTTGGAAGGGCTTCAGCAGCTCGGCGGCATCAGCGCCATTCTCGTCGACGTAGAGCGCGACCAGTAGCTGGCAGAAGCTCGTCGCTGCCACCCATTCATCCGAAAACACCTCCCCCAGACGCTGGGCCAGCTCCTTGTAGAAGCTGGCATTGATCAGGCTGCTGTCGATCTCCCTCTCGATATCCTCGAGATCCTGTAAATCATTCTCAATGTTCTCGAGCGACCGTTTTTCCTTGTCCCGAAGGCTTTTCGCCTCGGCGAGCTCACGAAGTGCGGTGACAGTCTGACTCGTGACCACCTGCACCCGGCTGGCCAGCTCAATGACCGCTTTCCGAGCACCGGAGGCAGCGCCCAGGGCCGTTTGGACTGCGTCGTCCGACAGTTGCCACAGGATCAACCGAAAGATCGCCGCCTTTGCCCCCTCCTCGGGCCGAGCGCCACCGTTCGACGTACCGGCAATGTTCGGAAACGGCGAAGTCGTGAGCACATGCCGGTACGCGGCGTTTGCCTGGACCTCGGTGCTCGTTTCATTGAGCTTACTCACCTTCTGTTCGAGGCGGGCCGCGCCCAAACGGCGGTAGGCTTCCAGGAGCTGGGCGGTGTGCTGCGTCAGCGTCACCCAGGCACTCTTGTGGCTCGCCTCCTTGACTGCGACGTACTTTTGTGCCGCGTTGACGACGAGCTCCTGCAAGCACGCGGAACGGGCGACTTTGTCGCGGGAACGTCCTCTCCGAAATGCATCGAGCTCCGCGTCGCTCAGCTTTTCCATCGCGGCGAGCAATCGTTCACTCGTCTTCTGCAGGTTGGCGACGTATCCCTTGGCCGATCGTGCAACGTCGAAAAATTCGAGCAGGAACTGCGGCGCGACCTCTTCCTGCTCCGCGCGTGCGACCGCTTCGAGCGACAGCGAGCCCTTGGCGGCGAGCTGAAGCAGTCGTGGGTCGATCGGCGCGGCGAGCAAAGGAATATTGAGCGGTTCGCCGTCGATGTCGAGCCAATGTCTGAGGTTGTGGAGACGCCCCTCGATGGTGTCATAGAGAGTGCGCAGCTCCTGGTTGTAGGGGGGCAAGAAGCCGTTGAAGTCGTCGGCGGCCGCCTGTGCGAGGGTGGGGTTGGTCCAGGCGTGGTTGGTCAAGATCTCCAACGTGTCGCCCAAATTCTCATGAAAGAGCTGCTTGGCCGCGACATAAATCGCTTTTGCTTGCTGGAGCGTCTCCTGGGTTTCGCCTTCGTAGGCGGAATCGCCGGCGGCGATCAGCGTCTCGAGATAACGCCGGATGGTCGCTTGTTGATAGTAGAAGGGGTAGTCGGCCGCGATGCGATCGGGGTCGACGATCACATCGCCGGTGTCGAAGACCGGACCTGCTGCCGGGAGCTCGGCGTCACGGAGCGGGAAGACTTGCCAGGGTTCGTCGAGATTGGGGTTGTAGACTTTTTCCAACCAGCGGATCGCCTCGTCATGCTGCTCGCCTTTCGACAGGCCGACCGCCACCGCCGTTGGAATGTGGAAGAAGACCTCCCATCCGTAGCCGCCGTACGCGGCATCGAAGTCGAACAACGACGCTTCCGGCTGCGGCGGAATCCGATCCGGATCGAGCTCTGATTTATCATCAGGGTAGATCACCTTCAGCTTCGTCTTCAGATCGTCGACGAAGGTGCCGAGGTCCTCGCGGCGCCTTTGGTTCTCCCAGGTGAACACGCTTTCGACGCCGCCGGGGAGCGGCATCGTTCGCGCGAGCCCACCGAGTGCCGAGGAGGAGTTGAGCAGCAAGTGTGTCGTGTCGAGAGGCGCGGCTGGATCGTCGATGATGTGAACGAAGTTGCGCGACCCGAGCTCGTTGGTGAGCGTCCAAACGACGTCCGATTTGCCCGTGGCTGGACGGAGATCGAAGGACCCGAGGAAGTGCTCTCTCGTGGTTTCGCTCAGGTCATACGGGTCGACCACTACCGTTTCATCCACATCGTCGACAATCATGTCGACCGCCAATGTCGGGGCAAAGTGCCGCCGTACGAAGAACTCGATGCTGAGTGTCGCGGTTTCCCCGAAAGCGAGCCCCCATTCGTCGGGCAGCGCGACCTCGGCGTCGATTTTCTCGTCATCGACGTGGAAGCTGACGGAACCGGTCGAGCTGAAACCAAAGTTGAGTCCACTCAAGCTCTTCTTGACGGGATCCGGTCGTGGACTGTTGATCCAGTCCGTATCCATGGTCATCGTTCGAGGCTGCTCGGCTTGGACTGTGAAATGGAGCACAATCCTTGTCTGGATGATGGTCCCCTCCGACGCCGTCATGAACTCGTAGGTCCCATCGGGGTCGTAGCCGGAGCTCGTCGCACCCCGATTCAGGAGAATGAAGTAGCAATGACCTGTATCTCCATAAACCCTGATCGAGCCGATGCCGAGCCCCAGCGCTGGCGCCGGCTTGAATCGTGCCTGGGCTTTGCCGCTGTCCGCTTTGGAGACAATGGCGAAGTCTCGGATCCGACTCACATGGGGAGTGTTGTGCTCGTAAACCGTGCTCAGAGAGGGGTCGTGGTGGAGGTACGTCTTGTCAGTCGTGTCGTTTTCGACCAGGCATGAGTCCGCGGACGGTACGCGAGGAGAAAGGCCTGCGTATGCTGGGGGAGCGTTGTCGTTGAAGGCGAGATCGAGCTTCTCTCCCCATGACAACTGGGCTTCGGCCCACTCCGGTGTGAGCGTCATCTTCAAAGCCGCCCGATTGCCTTTGAAATCGACCCCGAACGTGACCAGCAATGCGGGCGACAGCTCGGGTGCGGCCTCGGCGTTGGCGTCGGACGCGCTGAGTGAGAATCGGCCCGTTCGGACGACCGGATGATACGTTCCATTCATGGTGGGCTCTGGGCCACGCCACGAGAAGGCACCATTGTCGATCGTCAATTCCGCGGGGGCACCCTTGGCGACCAGAGCGGGCGTGCGCATGGTGCCGGTGAAGGCATTTGCGTCACAGCGCATGTAGCGAGGATGAATGCGCGCGGTAATCGTCTCTTTACCAGCTCCATCTTGGGTTCGTTGCTCTTCGAGCTCCAACCAGAAGAAGAAATAGCGGTTCTCCCAGAAGGCGATCGCGACGTCCGAGAGGATTTCGTAGGTCTGCGGGATGACCACTTCCTGCCAGTACGTCCAGTCGAGCGCCTTCAGAAACTGCTTCGCGTCAGGGAGATTGGCGATCGTCTTGTTGTCCACCTCGAGGTTGCGATAGAAGAACCGACCCTTTTCCCAGTTGGCGGCGGCCAAGAAATGGTAGGTCGCGTTGAGTGGCAGAACAGGACTTTCCTCGCGTTCGACGTAGATGCTACATACGCTCAAGTCACAGCATTGGGCGAGGCCAGCCATGTACGCGTTGACCGCATTTTCGATGTCATTCTCGTTGATGTCGCTGCGAGAGACGGCGCTCAGCAGATCTTCGAACTCCGGTGAGCTGATGTAGCGCAGATCCGGCTCGATGTAATTCTGTGGATAGAGCAGGAGCTTCTGGTTGGCCTCCCAGAGTCGGTAGTACTTGTCGAGCTGCCACTGCCCGGCGAGGCGCTCTCGGTGGCCTGGGAGGGATTCGTCGCCGTCGACGGGGTCCTGTCCGGGCTCGGCGAAGCCGACGTCCCGCTCCCGACCGGCGAGCGCCCGGCTGATGTAGAGTTGAAGCGAACTCATCGCCTCGACGAGGCGGCTCGTCGGCACCGCGCTGGTGACGTTCACGTCGAGCAGGAGGTGGCTGTAGAGCGTCTCCCGGTCCGTGACCGTTCGCTTCAGGTTCGGATCCCGCGCGATGGACAGCTGCAAGTAGGCGGCGACGAGCGCGTCGCGGCGGGTCTCGCCGAGCGCATTCTGAAAGCTCGGAACGAAGCGGCCATCCTCGAAGCGCTTGAGCCCCGAACGTGCGGCCGTGGCCGCGACCCCCCAGACGCTAGGCTCCGCCGGAGCGCCGTCGCTCACCGCCACGAGTGGGAGCAGCTCCGCCGCCCCGACCTCGAGTTCCTCGGCGAGGCGGACATGGCGAGCGAACGCATCGATCGTGCGCACGTCGTCCGGCACCTCGTCCGCTCCAACCAAGGCGTCGACATAGGCGGTGGCATCTCCGACCGGGCAGCCCAGCAGGATCGCGAGCGCCTCCACGCACCCATCGCGCCACCGCTGCTTGGCACCGCCAGACGCCGTGTCACCTGGCCGCGCTTCACGTGCAAGCTTCAAATAGCCGAGCCAGGCTTCGTCGCTGGCGCCGCCGACCTGAAGGGTCTCGAATCGCTGAAGGTAGACCAGCTGCAAGAGATCCAGCGGTTTGGGCGCGTCGGCGCCGTTCACGGTATGCGCCGCCTCCGCGGCCAGCCACTGGGGATGGTCAGCGATGAGTTCGAGGGACATGTCACCAAAGCCGAACGCGTCGACCGCCGCGACGTAGCGGCGAAGCTCCTCCAAGCGACGCCGTGCGACGGCATCGATCTGATCGTCCCCATCGCGGTCGCTGGGTAAGAGCTCGTCCAAGGCGTCGAGCGGGTCGGTCTGCGCCCAGCGAATCAATGCGCGGGAAGCCTCGACGGTGACGTTCGCCCCCAAGGCTGGCAAGTTTCGACTGACGATGCGTCCTTGGACGTCTCGGATTCTCTCGAGGTGGCTGATCAAGCGGTCGAGCTGGTCCGTGTTGGTCGAATTCTGAAGATCGACACCGCGCTCGCTGAGGACGCCGCGACATGCGGCGTCGATGGCTGCGCGATCCTGGTCGGGAAGGAAGACACCCGAAGACGGACGATAGAGGCCCTCTGGCGCGCTCAGGTGCTGATGCCATACGTCGCTGTCTACCGTGTCGTCCTGCGCGACCCAGGTTTCGAACGCGCGAAACGCATCGGGCCCGAGACGCGTGGGTGCAGCTGCCGACGCGAGCTTGTTCAGCCAGTCCCGGTCGGCCGTGCTCGCTTCCAAGGGACGGGCATCGTCCGTTTCGGTGAGCAGCTGGAGGAGCGTGTCCGGGGAGAGCTCCTCCTCCTTCATGAAGCGCGACAGCTCGACCAACCAGTCGAGAGAAGTGCACAGTCGCTCGGTGTCTTCAGGGCTCAGGTTCAAGCCCGTCAGCCCAACCCATAGCGCGTCGTCCGGCATCACCTGGGCGCTCACCAGCTTGGTGAGCGCCAGCCCGGGCAAGAGGGGCCAGCCGATCATGCGGAAGATCGTCGAGAGTCGATAGAGCGCCCCGAGGCCGCTCGCCGTGAGCCCGGTCTCGATAGGATGGCTCGCACCGAGCGCATCGACGAGCGCGGCGAGCTCGAGCTCTGACAGGCTCAATCCGCGGCGGACGATCTCACGGAGCTCTGCGTCGTTGATCGAGGTGGCTTGGGCGGCCAGCAAGGCATGGAGCCTAGGTGAATCGTCGCCAAAGAGCGCGTGTAGGAAGGAGACCTCGGTCTGCTCGAGGCCCGCGGTGATGTTTTCTTGCCCGGGTCGCACGGTATCTGCCCGCCAGAATGGGCAGATCTCACCGAACAAGGCGGCAAAGGCCTCGGGGCCGAGGTCGAAGGAATCCCGATACAGCGGGTACGTGGCGAGGATGCGGAGGCCCGTATCGGTGATCCGGCGTCGCGCATTCGAGGGAGAATCGTGCTGATTGTCGGCGATGGCGCCCGGCGTCGCGAGCAGCCAGTTGAGGTGATGGAAGGCGAGGCCAGTCGACCGGTAGAGGCGCACCAGGTAGTGGAGCGCGCGCAGGTACGGTGGCGTCATCGGACGCCCGTCCAAGTGAACGACTCCGTCCACGATCTCCGGAGACTCCTCGCGATCGAAGAGCACGGCTGCGAACTGCCGAGGTGCGACCTCTTCGCCGTTCTCCTGCAGCACGACATAGAGGCCGAGGGCCTGGGCCAGCTCGTCGAAGTCGAGCTCGAAGCTGGAGAGAAGCCGCGCGACCTGACAAGCCTCGGCGTTGTCCGACGTACCGTAGAGATCCTCGAGGGTAAGCGGATTGTCCCCGTCGGACCGAACGCCGGTTTCCGCGAGCAAGGCGACCTCGGTGGCCGTCATGCTCAGCAGGCCCGCCTGATCCCCGGCGAGACGGAAGCCGGCACGGAGCGGAAAACTGCTTGGTTCGGTACGCGCACGAATGCTGTTGAGGGTCGTCCCGCCGATCTGAAAGAGCGCGGTGCGCGTCTCTTGTGCAGGTTGGTCGAAAGGGAGCGCGACCGGATAGAACAGGTCGTCGAGATCGACGTCGTCGTCCAGGCCGGCCTCGAGTACCTCGTTGACGAGATGGACTGTCGAGATCTCTTGTTTGAGGTTGCTCTCGCTCAACACCAGCTTGGCGAGGTCCGGACGGCGTTTCAAGAGCGGATGCGTCTCGCCCGCCGCCGTCGGGAAGATGCCCAGGTCCTTGTCCAACCCGGTGGCGATTCGGTAGAGATGGCGTAGGTAGGCGGCGACGGATTGGTTCGACTGCAGGCTCGAAGGTTTGGCGAAGGCTTGCCCGCCTGCTTCGCGCAGCGCCTCTTCCACCGCGCTTGGGAGCCTCGCGCGGGTGTGCAACAGACCCTGGTTCATCGGATCCTTCAGTGCGAGCACGTGCCGCATCAGGCGGTAGCCGCGGATCGCTTCGCGCCGTGCCTGGGCATAAAATTCCGAGATTGCCTCGGGCGGCGATTCGCCCTGGCCTTCGCGCTGACGCAGGTGCTCGCGGAGCGCCCGAGCAGACTCGAGGGCGACGACGTCAGCCGGAGTCGCAAACCCGAATCGCGCAAGCTCGATCTTCAGGCCTTCCGGAAGGGTGGCTTGGGCAACGAGGGCGTAAAGGGGGTTCTGTGCGAGTTCGCTAAACGGTATCGAACGCGGACTCCTCAGGCCACGGCGTCGGATGTCCGCTTTCTCTTTGCTTTTGGCAGCGGGGAAGTGTGTTCGCGATGCGGCCCTCTCCTGGGTGCTGCGCCTTCGAGAGGCCTCGTGCTCGGGACTCGTGTTTGTAACACCCATGGATGATCTGCGCGCTCCTGTAGTTGTGTCTGCCTAGATAGCAACTATATTCGTACAGTGTGGTCTGAAACAGCCAAATCAGCCAGCTGAATGCGGCTGGCAGCGCCCGCAAGGCCTGGCGACAGCACGGAGGAGAGAGCATGCAGACATCCCTCCAGCCGAATACGAGGCGAGTTATCATCGAAGGCAGAAGCTCGCCGCAGCTGGCGGGGCTCAACTCAACAGATCTCTGGTGAACTCGGGTTCCATCTCGTAGGACACCGTCTCCCTCACGTGATGGAAATCAGCAACAGTTACCTCTCCTTGCCAGATCGTTGCTACGTGCGCCAGCTGGCGGACACCGTTCCGGAACCGACGTTGCTCGCCTGGAACGCTCCGCTGGCCGAGGCGCTTGGCCTTTCAGGCCTCGCCGAAAGCGATGTGGATCTCGCCGAGTTGTTCGGCGGAAACCGCCGACCCGACGAGGCCGAGCCGATCGCGCTGGCCTACGCCGGTCACCAGTTCGGCAACTTCGTGCCACAGCTCGGGGACGGGCGAGCGCTGCTGATCGGCGACGTGGTCGCCACGGATGGCCGGCGCTACGACGTGCAGCTCAAGGGTTCAGGACGGACGCCTTTCTCACGTGGCGGAGACGGCAAGTCGGCGATGGGGCCGGTGCTGCGCGAATACGTCGTCAGCGAGGCGATGCACCGCCTCGGTGTGCCGACGTCGCGCGCACTCGCGGCCGTCGCGACCGGAGAGCGCGTGATGCGTGAGCGACTGCTGCCGGGAGCGGTCATGACCCGCGTCGCGGCGAGTCACCTGCGCGTCGGCACCTTCGAGTACTTCGCAGCGCGCCGGGACCTCGAGGCGCTGCATGCGCTGGCCAACTTCGCGATCGAACGCCACGTTCCAGATTGCGCGACCAGTGAGCGACCCTACGTCGCGTTGTTTGAGTCGACGCTAGCGGCACAGGCCAAGCTGGTTGCGAGCTGGATGGGCCTGGGCTTCATCCACGGTGTGATGAACACCGACAACACCGCGATCTCGGGCGAGACGATCGACTACGGGCCGTGCGCCTTCATGGATGAATTCCAGCACGACAAGGTGTTCAGCTCGATCGATCGCGGCGGTCGCTACGCCTATCGCATGCAGCCTACGATCGCGCAGTGGAACTTGGCACGTTTTGCCGAGTGTCTACTGCTGATCGACGACGCGAAGGAGCGCTACGAGCAGGCGCTCGAACAGTTCATTCCGTCGTACCGCAAGGCCTACTACAACGTCATGTGCACCAAGCTCGGGCTGCGGCCGGACGACGGTGGGCAACATGACGAGCTGATCTCCGCTTGGCTGCAGCACCTGCAAGATCACCAACTCGACTTCACCCTGAGCTTCCGCCAACTCGCCGATCGACTCGACGCGTCAAGCGAAACCGACGAGCCGCACTTCGGCCGATTCGAGCAGCGCTGGCGCGAAGCGATCGTCACCGCAGGCGACGACCCAGCCGAAGTGCGCACCAGGATGAACGCCGTCAACCCGCTCTTCATCCCGCGCAACCACCAGATCGAGCGCGCTATTGACGCGGCGACCGGCGGAGACATGTCGATCTTCAACGACCTGCTCGAAGTCACCACCGAGCCCTACGAGGAGCAGCCCGCTCTGGCAAGCTACGCCGTGCCGCCGGCCCCCCGCGAGCGCGTCACCGCGACATTCTGCGGCACCTGAGGCCACCGAAATCACGGCAATGCGGGCTGTCACAGTCTCCAAGCAGCTTGGTATGGGGAAGAGGTTCCGCGATGTCATCGGATTCCTGATCCAAGTCCAGCGCCTGCTGCTGGAGCCGGGAAAACCGAAGCCCAGGCCCCGGCGTCGCCGCTTTCGAAGCCATCGGCGAAGAGTGGACAGCTGCTGGTCAGGGCGCCAAGCCGGTGCTCATTCGCCGTGGCTATGTCTATCCGGCGATCTACCGCCCGGCCCGTCCGGACTTCGAGGCTTCGTGGGGCCAGATCCCCACGGGCGAGCTGGCCGTCGAACCGCAACGAAACGCGGGCAAGATCGTCCTGTGGCGTGAAGAAGTCCGGCAGATCGACGCGCTCAGTCCGCCGACCGTGGGTGGGCTCGACGCCCAGGCGTTCGGCTTGGGCGGTTGGCGACTGGACGTGCACCACGTGTATGACCCGGTCCGTCGCACGCTCTACCGCGGCGATGGGACCCAGCGCATCTCCTCCGAGCTCGGCGCCGTGATCGGGTTGACCGCCGGCGTCGGCACTGGAGGGTTCTCCGGCGACGCGGGGCCGGCCCAGGCCGCCGAGATGGACGAGCCTGGAGATCTGGCTCTCGGACCGGGTGGTGAGATCTATGTGGCGGACCGGGCCAACTACCGGATCCGCAAGATCCTCCGGGATGGCACGATCACGACCGTGGCAGGTTCCGGGGAGCCGTGTGAGGATCTGGGAGAGCGCCCCTCCAAGATCGGTCCGCCGAAAGAGATCTGCGCCGAGGGCGAGTTGCCTCTCGATGCAAAGTTCACCGACATCACCGGTATCGACGTGGACCGCCAAGGGACACTCTACGTCGTCGATGGCGGCGAGAACTGCGCGTTCCGTCTGCGGGCCGGCCAGCCCGTCGAGCGCATCGCAGGCATCTGTGGGACGACGGATGCGCGGCCCGCGGAAGAGAAGGGCGAAGCAGAGCCACGAGAGCCCGCGGTCGAACGGGCGTTCGGCGGGTTGCGCGACCTCGTCGTGGCGGACGACTTCTCTTTCTACCTCGCAGACAGCTTCGAGCTCTATCAGGTGGCTCCCGATGGCCTGCTCTCACGCCTGGAGCTGGACGACGAAGTCGATGGCGCCTTCGAGGAGCCCAGCAGCCTGGTCATGGGCCCCGACCACAGCTTGTGGATCTCTTCGGAGGCCTACATCCATCGCCTGAATCCGGACGGCACCTGGCAGAAGATCGCAGGATTCGACGAGGCCGCCGAGTCGCCCGACGGCTCGATCGCCACCGACAGCTCGGTGGACATGCCGCAGGGCTTGGTGCCGGCCGAAGACGGCCGCGTGTTCTTCGCAGAGCGGCGCGCGAGCAAGATCCGTTACATCGAAGTGGACGGAACGCTCCAAACATTAGCCGGCAACGGAGTCGTCGGCACCACGGCGGTGGGAGCTCCCATTCAGAGCGCCGCCATGGTCGCGCCACGGGGCCTCGTCCAGACCCAGGACGGTAGCTTCCACTTCGCCGATCCGGCCCAGAACCGGATCTTCTCCGTGTCCGGCGCCTTCGGCGGCTACGACGAGGAGGGCTACCGCATCGCCGAGGCCGACGGCAGCGTCTACTATGAGTTCGATGCCCAGGGCCGGCACCTCCGCACCGTTCACGGCCTGACCGGCGCCACGCTCCTGACCTTCGGCTACACCCCGGAGGGCTTGCTCGAAACCGTGACTGACGGCGATGGGCTGGTGACCACGATCGCCAGATCCGCGGAGAAAGGCGACACAGAGAAAGGCGAACCAGCGGACGCCACCCTCACCAGCCCCTTCGGCCAGGCCACGTCTCTGCTGTTCGACGACGACGGCTACGTGGAGACCCTGACCAATCCGGCCGACGAGAGCTACCAATACGACTATGGCTTCGGCTTGATGATCGTGGCCGAGGAACCGGAGGGTCGGGTCAAGGAGTACGACTACGACGAGAAGGGGCGGCTCACACGCGCCCGCGACGGAGGCGGCGGGCAACAGACCTTCCGCAGGTTCCGCAACGAGCGAGACCAGTCCTACACCGTCACGCGGCAAACCGCGGAGGTCACCAAGAGCCGCTATCGGGTCGGCAAGTGGCTCGGCGGACAGGAGCAGAGGATCCGAAGACTTCCCAACGGCGAGGCGGTGGAGACCATCTCCGACCGAAGCAACGGACGATCCAGAACCCTCTTCCCGTCCGACATGGTCACCACGAGACAGATCGCACCCGATCCACGCTTCGGCATCCAGGCGGGATTCTCCGGAGAAGCCACGGTGCGGATGCCTTCGGGGCTCACCTCAGAGGTTACAACCACCCGAGATGCAACGTTCACCACACCGGGAGACTTCACCACGCTGGAGACCCTGACCTCGGAGACCACCGTCAACGGACGAACCTTCACGACGGCTTTCGACGCGACCACGAGGACCTTCACCTCCACGAGTGCCGAAGGTCGGCAGGCCACCGCCGAGATCGACGAGCTCGGACGCACCACCCGCGTCGAATCTCCGCAGCTCGAGGCCCTGGCCATCGCCTACCGCAGTTCCGGGACCGTCGAGTCGATGACCGTGGGAGAGGGCGCCGGATCCCGTACGACGTCCTTCGCCTACGACACGCTCGAGCGCCTCGACACGATGACCGATCCCCTCCTACGCACCGTTTCGTTCACCTACGACGACGCCAACCGAGTCACGCAAACCACCTTGCCCGACGACGAGACCGTGGGATTCGGCTACGACGACAACGGCAACGTGACGTCCGTCACACCGCCCGGACGCCCGGCCCATGTCTTCACCTACACGGCAAGGAACCAACCAGAGACCTACGTGCTACCTGACGAAGGCAGTGGTCCCTCGGTCGAGACCCGAACCTACGACCAAGATCAGCGGCTCACGCGGATCGTGCGGGCCGATGGCCGAACCCTGGACTTCGACTGGGACGACGAAGCCCAGCTAGAGAACATCACCTCACCGCTTGGGACCACCGACTTCGAGTATGCCGAACCCACCGATCAGCTCGCCTCCATCACTGAGCCGGGAGGCGAGAAGCTCGCCTTTACCTGGGACGGACCCTTGTTGGAATCCGCAACGTGGACCGGCACGGTGAACGGCTCCGTCGAATGGACCTACGACTCTAGCTTCAGGCCCCAAACCGTCTCGGTCAACGGTGCCGACTCGATCACCTATACCTACGACGAAGACAGCCTCCTGACGTCAGCCGGTGCTCTGATCATCACCCGGGAAACCGACACCGGCCGTGAGCACACCACAACCCTAGGCAACGTCACGACGACTCGGACGTACACGGCCTTCGGCGAGCCCGACACCTACACCGTCCAATACAACGGCAGCACAGTCTACGCCGAGGATCTGGACTACGATGATCGTGGTTGGATCACCGACATCGAGCGTGCGCAGAACGGCAGCACCCACGACTGGAGCTTCGGCTACGACCAGCGAGGGCGACTCGGAACGGTCCATATCGATGGCAATTTGGAGGCAACCTACGGCTACGACGCCAACTCCAATCGCACTAGCTATGACGGCCAGTTCGGGACCATCCTGCCCGCCGACGTTACCGTCGACGCCCGCGACCGGCTCCTCGCCTATGACGACCTGACCTTCACCTACACCGAAGCGGGCGAGCTACTGACCAAGACCCAGAACGGCCAGACCGTCAGTTACGACTACGACGTTTTCGGGAACCTGCGATCCGTCGAGCTACCCAGCGGTACCGAGATCGAGTACATCATCGACAGCGCAAATCGCCGTATCGGCAAAAAAATCGACGGCACCCTTGTCCGGGGGTTCCTTTTTCAGGACGACCTGAACCCGGTCACAGAGCTCGACGGGCTCGGGAACATCGATAGTAGGTTTGTCTACGCAACGGGTGCGAACGTGCCCGACTACCTGATCAAGGGAGGCGCAACCTATCGCATTGTCGCGGACCATCTCGGAAGCGTGCGACTCATCGTAGACGTTGCTACAGGAGCTATTGCGCAGGAACTGCGTTACGACGAGTTTGGCCGGATCACCCTGGATACGAGCCCCGGGTTCCAGCCGTTCGGATTCGCGGGCGGGCTCTACGACTCGCAGACGAGTTTGGTGCGATTTGGCGTACGAGACTATGATCCAGATCTGGGCCGGTGGACCGCAACAGATCCAGTTCGGTTCGCCGCAGGCGCAGGCAACCTCTACGAGTACTCGTTTAGCAACCCTGTAACTCTGAGGGACCCATCAGGCGAAATAGTGCCCGCTGTTCTGGGAGCGTGGGCTCTCTTGGAGCTAGGTCTTTCCATCTACGATGCGATCGAGACAGGAGGCACGCTTGTGGACCCCTGCGCCGCGGGCACGGAGAAAGCCGCCGCCGCAGGGGGATTCGCAGCCGGCATGTTGCTGCCTGGAGGTGGCTATGGCGTTGCTGGTAAGCAAGTCGCAAAACGCGGAAGACGAGGTGCTTTTCGAGAGGCGAAGCAGCAGAACGGCATCCCAGTTTCGCAGCAGCCAGATCACGTCATTCGCCCGGGGACACCTGACGGAGATGCTGCCGAGCTAAGGCCAGGCCAGAACGGTCGGCTCTACCAATTCACTAACGAACAAGGACACAAGATCGACATTCGAGAGGATTTCCCAACCACCTATCCGGATGGCGGAAGTCAAGGCCCCCACTTCAACTCCGGCCCCAGCGGGGACACGCTGCGTGGCCACCACTACTTCGATGAGTAAATTCAAGTATCACGTGCTGCAGCACTCTCTTACAGAGCGCGTGTTCGATATTGGCTGGTTTCCAGATCGGATCAGTGAAGAACAACAGCATGCTCTCTCGATCGCGGAGGTCCACGCGTACGAGGTGCGTGTGTCGGACATTGCAGCAGATCGAGACGATCACTACGATGAAGCGCAAGTATCGCTGAAGCAGCTAGCACTGCGTTCTCTACTCCACATGGACGCTGGTTTCGTGCTCTTCCGGAGCCTCGGGAAGTACGGGCCGCCGAACAGAGTCCGTTCCTACAAGGGTGTTTTTTACGACAGCGGTGCACCGCGAGATCTCGTGACGGAAATCGAGCACCACCAAGACAGAGAATCCATTATCGGGGGCTTGCTCATCGTCAAGGAACCTTGGTTCGAAGAATCTTGGAACCTGGGAAGAGACCGTCAGCGCGCGGTTCTGCTTCTATCACAAACGCCGCTGAGCACAGCACCTGATCGGGCTCTTGTGGAACGCGTCATGGGTGCCCTCGAAGGAAAGAGCAGTGTGTGGATCGATTACCCGCGGCTAGTAGCTGCATGTACCGACGCAGGTTTTGCAGTCCTACGACGTGGCGGAGACTCCAAGGGGACCTTCGCTAACCTCACATTGTTCGGTACACCAGAGATGCTGAAGCGATTCGAACAGGAGGTGGAGCATTCACTCGGAAGGGATCCAATGGAACTAGGACCAAGCCAATCTCACTGACCTGAATCTGAGGCCGGCTATGAGCCGGGGATGAACAAGCTTGGAGATGCTTTTTGAGGGTCAAAGTCGTCTGTGCCTTCGGAGGCTACAAGCCCCCAAGAGGGCTTCCAAAAATGATCGGGGAAGCAATGGCCTTGGTGCCCGAGCGGTATCTGGCAGGCCTCGAGTTGATACTTCTGCGAGACTCCTCAAGCTTGAGGCCTTCGAAAGCAAAACAGTCGCTCGGCTGAACCGCCCCGAGTTCTCCGGAGACCTTTTTAGTTGAGTCTCGCCACCTCCGA
>JALCBJ010000137.1 GCA_028066595.1 Thermoanaerobaculia bacterium | reverse complement strand
AGCATGGCTCATGCTACGCCGCATTCACGCCGGTTGCCGGCCGGACCTCTAGCCCCCTTTTTGGGAAAGGGGGGAACTCTGTGTGCGCTTCGTCGGAACGTTCTCTTCGTGGGACCTGATTCCACGTTTGAGCGCTGTAGAGCAGCGCGCGTGAGGTGCCTTGGTCCTCCCCCTCTTCGGAAAGGGGGAGTTAGAGGGGGAGGACCAAGCAGAGCAGCTGCCTTCTCTTCAGCACTCCGCCCTGACTGGGGTTCGAATCCCCTGGGGTCCCCCTTTCGGGACGGGGGACTCTGTGTGCGCTTCGTCGGAAGTTCTCCTCGTTGGGAGCCTGTTCCCATGTCCGCAGCGACGCGGGGCGGCACAAGTTTGGGCTGAAAATCAAGAAATCTTCGACCTGAGATCAATTTTTTTAATCTTAGGATTGATTTTTTGAATTTCATCCGCTAATCTCCTTTCAACGGGACGAATGGACGTTCCGTAGGAGGAGGATGGATGGACATCTCCAAAGCCCGATGCAACGGCTGCAATCAGCCGATGGAGATCAAGCGGTTGGAATGCCCTCAGTGCGGGGTTTCCACCGAAGGGGAATTCGAGGTGCCTCCTCTGGCCCGGCTGTCGTCCGAGGATCAGGTCTTCGTGCACGCATTCGTGCGTCACCACGGCTCGATCAAAAAGATGGAGGGCATCTTCGGCATCAGCTATCCGACCGTCAAGAACCGCCTGCGGGCCATCACCGCCGAGCTCGACAAGAGCTTCGAGGTGCCATCGACGAACACGCGAGTGCTGGAAGCGTTGCGAGACGGTGAGATCACCATCGAGGAAGCGCTCGAGAAGATCACCTGACCGTGCCCGGCCGATCAAGAAACGGAGGTTGAGATGAATACGACCGCGTCCAATGACCGCAAGCTGGTCCTCGAGATGCTGGCTGACGGCAAGATCACCGTCGAAGACGCCGAGAAGTTGCTCGCCAAGCTCGAAGAGGTCGAGAACTATCCCGAGGAGACCGGGGAGACCGACGGCACGACGAAGCGTCGGGCGACGCACCTGCGTATCGTCGCCACCGACGACGACGAAGGGGATTCCATCAATTTGCGTATCCCCCTCGGCCTTGTGCGCGCCGGCTTGACCCTCGATTCCTTCCTGCCGCGTTGGGCGAGGAGTCGGATCTTCGTGGGTACGTCTCTCTCTGACGTGTCCCAGATCGACACCGACTATCTGCGCGACAACCTGGACGACCTCGACCTGACCTACGACTCCGAGGACGGCGAGAGCATCCGCATCTTCGTCGAATAGACATGCCTGACCACATACTCGAAGTCGACGCCATCGAAAAGCGGTTCGGTGACATCCGGGCCGTCGACCGTCTCAGCTTCGCCGTGCGCCGCGGCGAGATCTTCGCCTTCCTGGGCCCCAATGGTGCCGGGAAGTCCACCACGGTCCGCATGTTGGTGGGCATCCTGCGCCCGGACAATGGACGGATCGGTTTTCACGTGAACGGTCAAGCGGAGGGTCGCCTCGACCCGTCTCTTCTCGGATACCTTCCGGAGGATCGGGGTTTGTACCCGGAGGTACCTTTGATCCGGACTTTGACCTACATGGGTACCATCCGCGGAATGGCTCGGTCCGAAGCGAGTCGGGCAGCGATGAAGTGGCTGGAACGGCTCGATCTCGCCGACCGCGCCCAGGACAAGCTCGACGCGCTGTCCAAAGGAAACCAGCAGAAGGTCCAGTTCATCGCCTCGGTGCTACATCGGCCGGCATTCGCCGTTCTAGACGAACCCTTCTCCGGTCTCGACCCGCTGCGTCAGGAGCTGTTCCTCGAGATCCTCCAAGAGCTGCGTGACGACGGCACCACGGTGCTCCTGAGCGCCCACCAGATGGATCTGGTGGAGCGCGTCGCCGATCGTGCTCTGTTGCTGAGTCGCGGTCGCGAAGTGCTCAGCGGGAAGATCGAGGACATCAAGGCAGAGGCCCGAGCGTCGAGCCGCATCTTCGTCAAGCTAGCCGATGAGACAGCGATCTCGCAGCTCGCGAGCTACCCGACGGTGGCTCAGATCGAACCGCAGCCGAGTGGTGAGCTGGCGATCGAGCTGGCGGACGAAACGCCGCTCAGTAGATTTCTCGCCACCGTGGCCGGAGACCACGAGATTCAGGCGATCCGGTCCGAGGAGCCCAGCTTGCACGAGATCTTCGTGCGCCTCGTGCGCAATGACTTGAACGAAACCACCGACCTGGACGAACCGGCACAAGGAGTGGACCGATGAACCGCTGGGGGATGCTCTGGGAAATCGCTCGTTGGGAGCTGCTGCGTTGGCTCAAGATCAAGGATCTGATCCGCACCTTGGTGATCTCGAGTGTGCTCGGTCTGGTCATCTGGGGCGGCCTCGCGCTGGTCAACAGATACGACGGAGGAGCGATCCGGATCGCGGTCCTGAACCCGGACACCCTGCCCTTCGAGCTGCCGGCGCGGACCGGTCTCGAGATCGAGGACTCCAGCTCGAGTAGCGAAGAGGAGGCCTTCCAAAAACTCGAGGCGCGTGAGATCGACGCGGTCCTGCGTCTCGAGAGCGCCGACGTAGCCGAGCTGGTGGTCACCCGCGAGCCGCTGTGGAAGGGCAGTCTCGAACAGGCTCTTTCCGCAGCACGGCGCCAGCTCAAGCTCCAAGAATCAGGGCTCGATGCGGGGCAGCTGGCGGATCTCGTCGCTCCCATCGAGCTGGAGACGGTCTATCACTCGACCGCAGACCCGCCGAGTACATTCGAAGGGAAAGTGGCCGCCGGTCTGTTGGTCGGGCTGACGATGCTCGGTGTGTTCACGGGAATCGCCTACCAGTTCATCGTCATCACCGGCGAGAAACAGCTGAGGGTCACCGAGCAGGTGGTATCTGCGATCAGTCCACAGATGTGGATCGATGGCAAAATCCTCGGCATCTCCCTGCTGGCGTTCTGTATCAGCGCGACCTATGTGGTCAGCGGCCTCATCTTCGTGATGTTGTCCCGGGTCTTCGGAATCGGCGTCGGTATTCCGCTGAGGATTGGAGAACCGGGTCTCTGGATTGGGCTGTCGCTGTTGGCTGTCGGCGGTTTCCTGATGTGGAACACTTTCTTCGGCCTGGTCGCCGCGACGATCGACGATCCCAATACCTCCGCCCGTGGGAGCCTCATGATGCTGCCAGGCCTGCCGCTAACCCTCGCTTTCTTCGGCCTGGCGAGGCCTGATGCGATCTGGATGCGTGTCCTTTCGATTCTGCCGCCGACCTCTCCCACCCTCCTTACCCTGCGGCTGACCTTGACCGAAGTGCCGTGGTGGGAGATCGCTCTGGCTTTGGTCCTGCTGGCCGTGTCCATCTGGCTGCTCCGCCGGGCGGCGGGCAAGGTATTCGCCTTGGGAATCCTGATGTACGGCAAAGAGCCGACCTGGGGCGAGACCATGCGATGGATTCGAGAAACCTGAGCCGGCGTCAAGATCGAGTCGACGAGCAATTCGACCTTCGTAGGCGGCATCCGTCAGGGCGGTTCTACCTGTTGCTCGATGAGCTACAGAGCTATTTCGCCAGGCTGTCTTTAGATGCTTCGCTCGATGTCAGCTATGGCGAGACGGCCGGCCAAAAGGTAGACATCTTCCCGGCGGCCGACCCGGAATCGCCAGTATTCGTCTTCATCCACGGCGGTTACTTTCGAGCTCTCGACAAACGGCGATACAGCTACCTGGCAAAACCGATCGTACGAGCGGGTTGCACAGCGGTCTTGATCAACTACGACCTGGCCCCCGCGGTCAGTGTCAAGACGATCATCGATCAGAATCTCGAGGCGTTTTCGTGGATTCTCCGGAACATCTCCCGGTGGAACGGCAACCCGCTCAAAATCGTGCTCTGCGGACACTCTGTCGGGGCGTTCCTGGTGGCGAAGATTCTCGAACACCCTTGGAATCAGCAAGCGAGAAGCGCAATCTCCGGGGCTGTACTCTTGAGCGGTCTCTACGATCTGTCGCCGATGAGGCAATCGTATTTGAATCGATCCTTGCAGCTATCGACAGACGACGTGAAGGAGCTGAGCCCGATCTTCGGCCAGCTCGAAGAGCTTCCTCCTACCCTCGTCGCTGTGGGTGAGGACGAAACGGAGGAGTTCATCCGGCAGTCCAGAAACTACTCCGACAAGCTCGAGGCGCTCCGCAAGCCCCATGAGTTCCTGCTGTTGAGAGGCCTGAATCATTACACCGTAGCCCGCCTGCTGAGCAGCAAGCGCACTATTCTGGTGCGCAAGATCCTGGGGATGTGTCGTAGCTGACAGGTCGGTTGCGGCGGTGGAGGCTTCGCGGGCAATCTCCTACCCGGACACGGGCGGACGAGCCCAAATCGTCGCACGGAGCGTGACTTTGACGATCAAACGCTACTCGTCGTGCAACGCGATGTTGGGATCGACACTTCCCGCGCGTCGGGCGGGCCACCAAGCAGCAGCCATTCCCACGGCTGCCAGGAGAAGAGGTAGAGCCAGGAAGGCTTGAGGGTCGTGGGGCGCAACGCCGTAGAGCAAGCTCTTCACAAGCTGCCCGACCAAGAGGGCACCGGCGATGCCGAGGACGAGTCCGCTCAACACGATTCGCGAGGCCTCGGCGAGGATCAGGCGCACGATGTTGCTGGAGGTAGCGCCGACCGTCATCCGGATCCCCATCTCGCGCCGACGGTAGCTGACGGCACAGCTCATGGCGCTGTAGATCCCCGCGCAGGCAAGGACAAGGCCGAGGATACTGAAGAGGGTGACAATGGCGGCGTGGAGGCGCTGAGCCCAGAGATCAGAACCTACTTGGCGCTCGTAGATGTCCGCGTCGACGACATGCAGTTTCGGATGGGCCTCGGCGGCAACCTTTCGCAGATCCGGGAGCCGGCCCGCCGGTGACCCCTGGACTCGCACCGTCAAGTACACCATCGGCCTACCGCTGAAGTATTGCCTGAGTGGCAGGTAGACCATCGGCACTGGCGCTTCGTCCGAAAACGAGTGAAGGATGGAGGGAAGGACGCCGACGACGGTGAAGCGGTCTTCGTGCACCCGACTTCCTCGACCAGGAAGGCGCAGCTCTAGCCCGAGAGCGTCCTCTCCGTCGAAGAAACGATCGCTGAACGCCTTATTGACCAATACCGTACCTACTGAGCCTCCTTGCCGGTCTCGGGCGTGGTCGCTTTCGTTGAATCCGCGACCGTACCGGGGCGCAATGCCGTAGGTTTCGAGAAATCCGCGACCCACCGACATCCAGCCGACTTTGAGATCCTGGTCGGTCCGACCGGGGAGCTCGATGGCCGTGGTCATCCACGGCCCACCATCGGCCAGGGTCGCGCCGACGACCCCGGGGTGGTGTCGCACCGCTCGACGCGCGGCCTCGTAGATCTCTTGCTGCGCATGGATCAGCTGCGCTTTCTCATCGACGCGGGGCGAAGCCGTCAGGGCGAGAATCAGTTGGCGTTCGGTGTTGAAGCCTGGATCGCGTCGCTGCAACTCGATGACACTTCGTCCGAGAAGAGCCGTCGTGAGGACGAGAACCGTCGAAAGGGCTACCTGAGTGACGACCAGTAGCTGGCGTCCAGCCACCCGTCGCCCTGGGCGATCGGCCGCCGCACCTTTCAAGGCACTCACCAGGTCGGGACGGGTCGCGTGGAGTATGGGCGCCAAGCCTGACAGGAGGGCGGTGAAAAGAGCCACGCCCACGGTGAAAGTGAGAACGCGTTCGTCGAAGTGGCGCCATTGGTTGCCCTCGGCATAGGCGCTGTATCCGATCGGCGTCACGGTGTAGAACGGCACCAGCAAGAAGGTGATGACGCGGCTGAAGCCCAGGCCGAGCACGCCACCGCCGGTTGCCAGCAATATGCTCTCGATGAGCAATCGCCGGGCGATACGCCAGCCGCCGGCGCCCAGGGCCATCTGCACCGCGATCTCGTGCTGTCGATCGGCATGGCGGGTGAGCATCAGGTTCGCAGCGTTCGCGCAGGCCAGCACGAGGAGCAGCCCAACCGCGCCGGCCAGCATCATGTCTGTCGAGTCCAGAGCGCTGAATCCGGGCTCGACGGGCTCGAGATGGAAGCGACGCGGTGTCTCGAGGGGGTGCTCGGCGTCGAGACTCTGGCCGACGATCGCCAGCCTCGCCAGGGCCTGTTCGCGTGTAGTGTCGATCGCCGCGCCGCCTGGCATACGGAAGAGGGTCGTGACCCTGCGGCTGCGGAGGTTGTCGAGCTGCTTGACGCGGCCGAGCTCGTCAATACGCCCCATCGGTACGTAGACGGTATGAGGTACGCCGGTATTTTCGAAGCCGCGAGGTGCGACCCCTACGACGGTGTACGGGATGCCTTGAATCTGGATCGACTTCCCGATGATCTCAGGGTCTGCGGCCAGATGTCGCCGCCAGTAGGTGTAGTCGACGATCGACACCGGAGCGCCGCCGTGTGCGAACTCATCATCCCGAAAGTCACGACCGTGGTGGAACGCTCGTCGGCCGACGCCCTCATGCACGCCGAAGAGCTTGAAGTATCCGGGTGAGACGGCCGAGACGATCCCATAGATGCTGTGTCCCGCGCTGTCGGCGGGTGGCGTGAGAGAGGCGCTGGTGAAGGTCCAGAGAGAGGCCTCGCCGAGGCCGGTGAGGGCTTCCTGATAGCGCAAAGCGCTGGGGTACGAGGAGTTGCCGGATGGTTTGTCTGCGTCTCCGGTGCGGACGAAGAAGAGACGTTTGGCGTCCGGAGCGTCGATTCTCGTCCAGTGCTCCTCGAGGAGAAAGGTGAAGAGCGCGGTGTTGCCACCGATGCCGATCCCCAGCGTGAAAACGACCATCCACGAGAGCAGCGGTCGGCGGCCTAGAGCGCGAAAGGCGTGGCGCAGGTCACGGGGCAGAGCGGTGAGCGCGTTCAAGTAGTCCTCGTTGGTTCTGGATCGCGTCGTCGTTCGTACTACGGTGTCCGGGGCCCGTTCGTCCACCATCCGATAGGCGCCAAGGGCATGGCGAGTCGTTTCACGGGGGAGAGAGCGTGGCCTCTCGGATACGATCTTGACGCGGCTCGCAATTCTCGGAGAAGACCATGGCCCAACCTGCTCGCATCATCTTGGTCGACGGCACTGCGCTCATCTATCGGGCGTACTACGCCATCCCCGGTAGCTTCTCGACCTCCTCGGGACTCCCCACGAATGCCATCTACGGCTTCGCAACGATGTTTCGCAAGATGCTCTCCGGACGCCGGCCGGAGATGGCTGCGATGGTCTTCGATCCTCCGGGACCGACTTTCCGAGACGAGAAGTACCCCGAGTACAAGGCCCAGCGATCGCCCATGCCCGACGATCTGCGCGCGCAGCTTCCGTGGATCGACAAGTTGGTGGAGGCTCACAACTTTCCACTCCTCCGTGTACCCGGATTCGAAGCCGACGACGTGATCGGGACCTTGACCCGCCTCGCTTTGGAGGAGGGGATGGAGGTCTTCATCGTGTCCGGCGACAAGGACTTCGCTCAGCTGCTCTCCGATCGTGTCCGCATGATCGACACGCTGCGTGACATCACCTATGACCCGGAGCTGGTGCGCAAGAAATGGGGTGTGCCACCGGAGCAGTTCGTCGACCTCCTGGCGCTGATGGGCGACAAGATCGACAACATCCCTGGCGTCCCTGGCATCGGACAGAAGGGCGCCAGCAAGCTGCTCGAGAGCTACGGCTCACTGGACGGCATTCTCGAGAACGTCGACGAGCTCAAAGGACGACAGCAGAAGAACCTCCACGAGTACCGTGATCAGGCCTTGCTATCGCGGGAGTTGGCGACGATCGAACGGCATGTCGAGCTACCCCTCGGACTCGACGATCTACGTCTCACACCGCCCGAACCCGAGGACTTGAACGTCGTCTACAAGGAGCTCGAGTTCTACTCTCTTCTGTCAGCCGAAGAGGATGCCGACGCCGAACGGGTGGAGCAGGCGGACTACGTTCTTGGCGCAAGCGTCGACGAGCTCGACCGTTTTCTCGCCGAGCTGCCGCAAGATCGACCCGTGGCGGTCGTTCCCCTTTTCGATGCACCATCCGCAGTCACGGGCCTCCTAGCCGGCCTGGCGGTGGCGACCGAGCCTGGGAGCGGGCGTTGGATCCCGATTTTCGGCGACGAAGGTCTCGGGGACGCCGGAATCGACAGGCTCCGTCCTTGGCTGGAGGACAGCTCGCGTCCGAAAGTCGCCCACAATGCCAAGTTGTTGTGGATCGCGTTGCGACGTGTCGGCGTCGAGCTCGGGGGAGTCGTCGGCGACACGTTGTTGGAGTCCTATCTCGTCGACCCGACCAAACTGATTCCCCATCGATTGGGCCAGATCGCTCGGCAGTACCTACGCCGCACCCTACCGGCTCCGAAGCAAGTCCTTGGAGCCGGCAAGACCTTGCGTCCTTTCTCAGCCGTCGAGGCCGAGGACCTCGTACCCTGGGCCTGTCAGCGCGCCGACGTTGTCGTCGAATCATGGCCTCTGGTGCGGCAATGCCTCGAGAAAGAAGGTCACCTCCAGACCTTCGTGGACGTCGACTTGCCGCTCGCGCGTCTGCTGGGTGCCATGGAGGCCGATGGCATTGCCGTCGATCGTGATGATCTGCACCGTGTCGGTGAGGAGTTCCGGTCCCGTCTCGGGGAGATCGAAGCAGACATCTTCAGCCTCGCTGGCCACGAGTTCAACGTCGGCTCACCGAAACAACTGTCGACGGTGCTCTTCGAGGAGCTCGGCCTGCCGGTCATCAAGCGCACCAAGAGCGGCTATTCCACCAATGCCGAGGTGCTACAGCGTCTGGCGCCGAAACACGAGATCGCCCGCCATCTGCTCGAATATCGCAAGCTCGCCAAGCTGATCAACACCTATACTGATGTGCTGCAGGCGGCGGTGAACCCGAACACGGGACGTATCCACGCCAGCTTCCAGCAGACGGTCAGCGCCACGGGGCGTTTGATCTCGACCGATCCCGATCTGCAACGCACGCCGATCAAGACTCCCCAAGGCAAGCGCATCCGTCAGAGCTTCATCGCTCGTCCGGGTTGCCGACTGATCTCCGCCGACTGGAGCCAGATCGAGCTTCGCTTGTTGGCTCATTTCACCAGCGATGCGCTCCTCGTCGAGTCGTTCTCGAAGAACGTCGACGTCCACCTTCGCACCGCTAGTGAGATCTTTGGTTGTTCCATCGATGAGATCGCGCCGGAGCAGCGCGGCATCGGAAAGTTGATCAACTTCTCGACCATCTACGGCCAGGGCGCCACCGCTCTCGCGCAGATCGTCGGGGTGCCACGCAAGGAAGCCCAGCGCTATATTGACGGTTACTTCGAAGCCTATAGCGGTGTGCGGTCATGGCTCGACCGAACCATCGAACAAGGTCATGAGACCGGATATGTCACCACGATCCTCGGTCGACGCAGGTACATCCCCGAGCTCTCGCACAACAGCTACATGGAACGATCGGCGGGTGAACGCATGGCCGCGAACACCCCCATCCAAGGTTCTGCGGCGGACATCTGCAAGCTCGCGATGCTGGCGATCGCGCGTTCTCTTCGCAGCGCTGGGCTCGGGACCCGTCTCCTCTTGCAGGTGCACGACGAGCTGGTCTTCGAAGCACCGGAAGACGAGATCGATTCCGTCTGCGAGATCGTTCGGCGTGAGATGGAGAACCCCTATCCGCTGAGCATTCCGCTCGTCGTCGAGGTCGGCGTGGGCGATACGTGGGCCGAGGCCCATTAAGCGGCGTAGCACAGTCGTTCGCGGATAGATATTCATCGCCTCGAGCTTGGGGTCTCGAAGTCCGAGGATTGACTGTTTGCCTTGAATGATACAAAATAGTCTCATATGGGACGAAAAAGTATCATGCCGGTGACACCGACCCAGGAGCGAATCCTCGAAGCCGCGCAGCGGATTCTGAGCCGAGATCCGGGCGCCACCATGGACGAGATCGCTGCGGAGGCTCGGGTCGGACGGGCGACGGTATTTCGCCAGTTCAAGAACCGGGATGAGTTGCTCAAGGCGCTGGCGCACCGCGCCATTGCCGTGACCGACCAGGTGGCCCAAGAGGCTGCCGCGCGGGCCACGACGGCGACCGAAGCTCTGCGGCTCGTGGTGACCGCGGTCCTCGGAGAAAGCGAGGAATACCGCTTCCTCGGAAGAGCCGCCGGTCTGTATGAGGACGAGGAGATCGTCACTGCCTACGAACGCCAGCTCAAGGAGCTGGCGGACCTCGTTGCCGCAGCCCAACGCGAGGGGAGCATTCGAATGGATCTGCCCACTGCTTGGGTAGTCGCCTTGATCGACGGTCAGATCTGGGCCGCGGGTGCCGCGATTGCCAAGGGAACCGTCGGCCTGCTGCAAGCGCAAGAGCTTCTGTGGCAGTCGATGATGAAGGGTGTCTCATCCACGAATATGGAGGTCCATTCACATGTCGAATGACGTACGACGCCTGGGGCTACCCATGCAGCTCGCGGCTACTTCCCTGATCGTGCTCGGTCTCGTCGGACTGGCTCGACTCGCCAGCTCTGACGAGGGAGCCAGGAAGCTCGATCAGGCGGCGGAACAGACCCGCCAGCAGCTTCAAGGAGCGGACCGCGATGCGAGTACTGCTGGCATCGGTCTGGAAGGGCGGTGGAGGGTCGACTACGAAGACGCCTGGTTCACCGGCACTCTCATCTACGAGCTGAGGCGGGAAGACACCGGGCTGAAGGGCTATCTGATCGAGATCCTGGACGAGGCAGGGAGAGCGCCGGTCGACGACTCGCTCATCCTCGAGATGCACGCCTGGAACGGATCGGAGGGCGAGGGCCTGTACTACTTCGAGTACCAGGGAGAACGTTACGAGGCGGCGTGTCGACTGGAGGCGCTCTCCTCGGGCGAGCTCAGAGTCCGCTATGACGTGTACGGCTACCGTGGCGACGAAATGTGGCATCGGGTTGCGGAGAGCGTCCGATGATCGACTCACTCACCAGGGCGCTCGATTGGGATGCGGTCACCACCTGGTTCTACGTCCTGAACGATCTGAGCTTCGTCTATGTGGTCGTGCCGTTCTTCGTCGTCGAGTTGATCCGTTACGCGTTTCTCAAGCGTCTGGACTTCGATGTCATCGGTGATTCCGTGGCCAACGTCATCACCTTCGTCTCGTTCGTCGCGATCGAGTATGCCCTCGGGCTGCTCTTCGTGACGAAGCTCTATTTCTGGATCTACACCGAGATCAGCCTGTCTCACCTGTCGCTGAACTGGGTCACGATCGTGACCTGCGTTCTTCTCGCCGATCTGGCGTACTACTGGGATCACCGGCTGATGCACCGGATCGGCATCGGCTGGGCCACGCATACGGTCCACCATAGCTCGCCGCATTTCAACATGTCGGTGGCTTACCGTTTCGGACCGCTCGACGCCGTGATTCCCCTACTCTTTTCATTGCCACTCGTGATGCTCGGGTACCACCCGATCCTCGTGCTTCTCTCCGAGGTGTTCGTGCAGCAGTTCCAGGCGATTCTGCACACGGAGGCGATTGGCAAGCTACCTCGGCCGATCGAGTTCCTGTTCAACACGCCGTCCCATCACCGAGTGCACCACGGCTCGAATCTCCAGTATTGGGACAAGAACTACGCCGGCATCCTCATCATCTGGGATCGGATGTTCGGCACGTTCGAGCCCGAGGTGGAGCAAGTGAGATTCGGTATCGACCGTCCCATCAACTCAAACAATCCTCTGGTCGTGTTCTTTCACGGTTTGCAGCGCCTGGCTTCGAAACTGGTGTCCACGAAGGGGCTCGGGAACAAGCTGCGGGTGCTGATCAAGCCCCCGAGCTGGCACCCCTCGCAGCTCGAGCCGGCCGGTAGCTCATCCGAACCGGCGGAGTTGCGGTTGCCTGACAAGCTCGAGTAGAGCGGGACCAACCGCCTATTCGGTCCGCCGGACCGACTGGGCCGAAACCAGGCTCGGTAGATCCGTGTTCCGGTCGACCGCGGCGTCACCGACCTTTCAGGGCCTTCTTGGCTTCTTCGTGATCGGGGTCCAGCTTCAGAGCCCGCTGGTAAGCAGCCCGTGCGCCTGCCTTGTCGCCGCTGTGGTCCAGAATGGAACCCAGTCGATATTCGGCCCAGGCGTGGGGTGGCAGGCTGCGATCTTCGTCGTGCTCGAGATAGAGACGCAAGCATTCCGCACCACGCTTCAGATTGCGACCCGAGACCGCTGCGTTGCGGCCGACCTGATAGAGAGCATCGAGGTCGTCGGCGTCAGCTTCGAGCAACGCCTCGTACACCACCGTCGCCTTGTCGTACTCTTCGCGGTCGTAGTGCAGGAGCCCTTTCTGCAACATCAGGCCCCGATGTCCGGGATTCTCGGCCAGGCCCTGATCGATCGCCTCGATCGCCTTCTTCGAGTCGTCGTTGTGAAGGTGGATCCTGGCCCAGGCGACCGTCGATTCCACGGGATCGTGCTTCGCCATCTGATCGGCCAGGGCCTTTGCCTTGTCGACGCCGCCGCCGGCGATCGCCGGCGCCTGCAAGTAGTAGCTGAGGAGACTGTCGCAGGCAGCCATGTTGGTCGGGTCGAGCTCGACCGCCTTCTGGAAAGCGACGCGAGTTTCCTTGGCTAGCGACATCTTCGAGAAGATGCTGGCGTTCATCGCCTTGGTCCCCACCACCTCGCCGAGGATCTGCTGGACCTTGCTGACGTTTGGATGTGCTTTCGCAACCTTTCGCATCCACTCCACCGCCTCGTCCATTTGGTCCTGCATGTAGAGAGTGCGACCGAGCTGCCATTTGGCTTCGACATGGCCGGCATCGGCCGCGATGAGCTTGCGCAAGGCCGCGGCAGCGGCCTCCAGGTCGCCGTCGCTGCGTAGCTCGAGCGCTTGCTCGAGTGGGTCGTTAGCCTTGGCGGGCTCGGTGAGGGTTTCCGCCGCCGAGGCTAGGGGCAAGAGAAGGCTGAAAAGCACCATCGACAACACGAAATTCAAGCGGTTCACGGACTCTTCTCCCTGGTTTGTTCATGCCGTATTAGGAATGATGAGTAGTAGAAAGCACGATCTGTGCCTGTCCAAAGTTCCTTGCACAGGGCCAATGAATGCGGCATGAACTCGAGTGCAGGCACATTTTTCAGGATCGACTGTCCACAAGTAGGAACGGTACGTCCGCTGTCGGACATGCGTCCGGTGTCGGACACGCGTCCGGTGTCGGACATGCGTCCGAGGTCAGACACGTGGCGGTACGCCACCAACCCGCTGTCAGGGATGGCTACCAGCTCCGCCGCGGGCGGTTACACCCTGCGGTCACCGACGACATCGCCAGCGAACTGTTTCCGAACCGTCGCGCGGAATTCCGAACGGGTCGGCTCGGCCAGGTCAGCCTTCGCGCAAGGCCTCGGTGACTTCCATCTTCGTCGCCCGCCTCGCCGGCACGTAGGCAGCCAGCACCCCACTAGCTAGATCGCATCCAGAAACGCGATTTCCGTTGAAAACAAAGGGATAAACGC
>JALCBJ010000136.1 GCA_028066595.1 Thermoanaerobaculia bacterium | reverse complement strand
ACCCGGACCGGCGTCACTTCCTCGGAGGCTCGTTCTTCGAACGACCGGGCTCGGAGGAGGTGCCGCCGTCGAGCAGTCAACCGAGCCACGAACATCGCCTCCTCGCACTGGAGATCGTCGGTACATGGGTTTTCGCGCCCACCGCCGCCATCCTGCTCCAGATGGCCGAGCTGACCGCCCACGGTCGGACCCTCCGCGTTGCTCACTTCGAGCAGCCGCGATTCGCGTGGAGCTAGCCAGATCGCATTCAGAAGCGCTCTGTCGCGGCTGTCACGCCCGTCTGCGCGCGGCCTTCGAAACTCGCCCGAGCATTGACCAGTTCGCGTCACTTTTCTTTGGTTGTGGTTTGTGAAGGCTGGGTGGGTTTTTCAAGCTCAGACAGTCTCGGCCGTGCTCGCTCGGCCGTGACTCTCGAAGCGGCCGTCACGCCCGTCTGCGCGCGGCCTTCGAAACTCGCCCGAACGTTGATCAGATCGCGTAGCCTGTTCCTGACTGTGGTTTGTGAAGGCTGGGTGGTTTTTCAAGCTCAGACAGTCTCGGCCGTGCTCGCTCGGGCGTGACTCTCGAAGCGGCTCTGCAGCGGCTGCCACCCCCACCAGGATTGTCAGCGCGAGAGATTACGGCTGCGATGCCACGACCACGTACTGACGAGGCAAGTCTTCATCTTCCACGATCCAGGCTTTCAGGCCGGCGGCCTCCAGCTCCGCCACGACCTTCTCGGGCGGAATACGGTGCTGCGGTGGAGGGCCCTCCGGGCTGTCGCGTGTGAAGTCGACCACCAAGACTCGACCATCGGCCGACAGGGCCCTGCGTAGCTTCGCGGAGTATTCGATGCGGTTCGAGATGTGGTGCCAGACATCGACGATGAGGATGCGGTCCATGGAACCGGGTTCGAATGCGGGATCGTCGGGGGCGACGGGACGGGCCTCGACGTTGGACCAGCCAGCCCCGGCAGCTCGCTGACGCATATGGTCGACGAGACTGTCGGCGATGTCCAGAGCCTGGACCCGGCCGTGCTCACCCACTGCCAGCGATAGATAGCCGAGGAAGAACCCCGTACCGGCGCCCAGGTCGGCGACGTGCATGCCAGGCTCGATTTGTAAAAGATCGAGCACATGCTCCGGCTTCTGCCATGCCACCCGCGCTGAATCGTCGAAGATCTTGGCCCAGCGCTCCACGTCGCTGAAGTCATGCTGGAAGCCCGGGCAGTCGTGAGCCCCGTGATGGCCGTGTGCTTGGTCGTGGTCTTTCGTGTGGATCCCATGCTCGGTATGACCCGTGCCGTGCTCGCCGCTGTGGTGCCACTGATCCTCGGCCCCTGGCTCCGTGCCGACCTCGTGAGGCGGCGCGAGCCACGTTTCGTGGACGTGTAACCATCTGACACCGTTGGGTGCGCCTTCTTCGTTTCGGAAGACCACCGTGCTACGTCGTCTCGACATGCGACGCTCATCTCCGGCGTCGAAATCTTGATGCTCTACGTAGGTCAGTACCGCCACATCGCCGAGAACGTGGACAGGCTCGACCTCGGAGACCTCGATCGTGCCCCCGCCCGGCCAGCGACCGTGGGCCTCCCGCAGACCGCCGACCACCGCGGCTCGCCCCAAGCTGCCACCTTCCGGCGTGACCATCGTGAAGTTCGGCGCCAGGGCTTGACCCAGCCGAGCGTAGGTCGCGTCCGTGTCGGGCAGCTCAGCGACCGACCATTCCTGGAAGAACGTGTGTAGGTCGTGCACTTCCAGTTCGCAGCGCTCGGTGAAGGTTATGTCTTGGGCGCTCGCGGTTGCGACGAAGCTGAGCAGAAGGAGAGCGACCGCAGCCGGTCGGTTCCCGGCTCGGACGTTCGCCACCCGGACGGGTCGAGTGTCATGGAGCATTGCTGCAATCTAGCAATCGCGTATCCAGGTTCGCAATCGAGCCCTACGCATCCGTTTCGACCGGCGTGTCCTACGGACTGGAGCCGGACAGGAACGATCACGTGACCGATTTCGCCATCCAACGCGATCGGATCTGCACTCCGCCCAGGTCTTCCGCACGATCAGGACCTTGGGGCGCCTTTCCTGTGCCGAGGGCCAACCGATGTTCGGACCCGAAGAGATCTGTGAGACCCGATAGGCCTCAGGCCTCAGGCCTCAGGCCTCAGGCCTCGGCGATCGCCTTCTTCTCGCCCCTCGGCTTGCGTTGCGCGAGCCGCGCCACGCTCGACGACAGCAAGATCCGCAGGTCGTCGAAGACCGTGTAGACCACCGGGACGACCAGCAACGTCAAGAGCGTTGCCACGGCCATGCCACCGATGAGTGTGACTGCGAAGCTGTCGTACGACATGCCTAATTCGCCCTGACCACCCAAGAGAAGCGGAAACATGCCGCTGATGGTGGTGAGCGCGGTCATCATGATGGGGCGAAAGCGTCGTCGGGCGGCGTCCAGGACGGCCTCGGCCCGCCGGCGGCCGGCGTCGCGAAGTCGATTGGTGTAATCCACCAGCACGATGCCGTTGTTCACCACGACGCCGATGAGGAGCACGATGCCCACCATGCCGAGGAGATCCATGTCGACGCCGAAGATGAAGTGCCCCCAGTAGACGCCGAGGATCGCCAAAGGAATCGTGGTGACGATGGAGAGCGGCAGAATGAAGCTCTCGAAGAGAAAGCCCATCAACAGGTAGATGAAGACCACGGAGAGCAACGCCGCAAAGGCCATGGACTTGACTTCGTCGGACGATGAAGATCCTCGCCGCGGTTGGCCGAAGCGAACACCCTCGGGTAGGTCGATACCGGCAGTGAGGCGATCGAGGTTGCGCCGAATCTGTTGCGGCTCGTCGTCTGCCAGCTCGAGGGTGATGGAGCGAGAGATCTGGCGGTTGGTCCGGGAGATACGGCCGGCTGATTCCAGACGCTGCGTGCTGGCCACCGACGATAGCGCGACGGCTTGACCCGAAGCAGTGGGTACCCGGAAGTCCATGAGCTGCGACAGATCTTCCCGGTCCTCTTCGCGGAACCGCACGCGCACTGGGATTTCCCGACCCTCACGGTAGATCTTGGGCAAGGCAGCACCTCCCAGGGAGTTGCGTACTACGCCAGCGATGGTCGTGGGCTCGATGCCCAGGCGTTGAGCTTGCTCGCGATCGATGGACACGCCGAGCTCGTTGCGGTCCTCCTCACCGGATCGTTTGATGCCTGTGACGCCGTCGAACTTCACCAGAACTTCTTCCAGGCCCAGAGCGACCTCTTCGAGTTGGCGCCAGTCGTCGCCTGTCAGGGTGAGGTTGTAGAGCTCCTTGGTCTCCTCCTGTGTCTCGTCTTCCAGGCCGGTGTAGATGCGTACGCCGCCCTTCTCGGGCAGCATCTGGCTCAGCTGTTCGCGCACTTCAGCGTCGGTGACCTCGTTGGTGCGTGGCACGTTGAACCACGCTTGGATCTCGCCGTAGGAGCGGCGGACGACCACCAGGGTGGTCGCCAGGTCCCATTCGTCGCGTTTCTGCTCGAGGATACGCTCGGCTTGCTGAAAGTAGGCGTCGGCCTCCTTGAGAGTCGTGGCGTCGGGGAGAAAGATGTTGAGCTCGATGCCGCCATGATCTTCTTCACTCGTTTTTGCCATCTCCACCTGCTGAACCGGAACGGCGACGGTCGCGACCACCACCAATGTCGCCGCCATTGCCAGGTCCACGCGGCGGCGGAGCGCTCCGGCCAGGACGCGGTGATAGACACCCTCCAGCCGGCCGACGGTGCGCTCGTAGGCATGGCGAAGCACGGCATGCAGCCGCCCGTGCCAGTCCGGGCCTGCGGCTTCGGACTCGCGGCGCTTGGCGCGCGACGGCAAGGTCAGGTAGCAAGCTAGGGGAACGAAGACGAGAGCCACGAAGAGTGAGGCGAGCAGCGACGCGGTGATAGGAATCGACAGACGCAGGAGGAAGAAGCGTCCTGGCCCGTCTACCAAGGACACCGGCAAGAAGACGACGACGGTGGTCAAGGTCGCCATGACGATGGCCAACGAGATCTGACCGGTACCGCGGACCGCCGCTTCGCGTCGGGGCACACCGTCGCGGTGCAAGCGGAAGATGTTCTCCGCGACGACAACCGAGTTGTCCACGAGCAGGCCCACGGAGATCATCAGGCCGAGCAGCGTCAGGACGTTCAGGGATTCGCCGAGGAAGAACATGGTCGTCATGCCCATGAACATCGACAGGGGGATGGCGAGGGAGATGATCAGTGTCATGCGGAAACGACGCAGGAAAAAGAACAGCACCAGGGCCGCGAACACTGCACCGATCTGGCCGCTCTCGAGCAACGTGTCGAGGGAATCGAGAATCGCCGAGCCTTGGTCGAAGAAGACCTCCACACCCACGAGACCCAGCCGGGGGTTTTCTCCCAGTCCGTCGAGCACCTTGGTCAGACGTCGCGATACGTCGATGGCATTGGCCTCGCTCTCCTTACGCACGATGGCGAAGTAGGCTGGCTTGCCGTCCGAGCGGACGCGATATAGCTTCTCTGCTTCGTCGTAGGTGATCGTGGCGATATCGCCCAGGCGAACGCCCCGTGCCACTTGCCTGGCCGCCAGAGCCTCGAGGTCGTCGTAGCGAGCCACCGATCGCAGCAGCAGCTTCCTCTCGGCAGCCTGTACGTGACCCGAAGCCATGGTGAAGTTGTCACGCTGAAGGTCCTGGCCAATGCTGAAGATGTCCAGGCCCGCGGCTTCGGTGCGTGCTCGATCCAGCTCGATCAGAACTTCTTTGGGCTCGAGTCCTTGCACTTCGACGTTGCCCACACCATCGACTCGCTCGATGGGCATCACGATCTCGTTTTGGATCAGATCGTAGGCGTCGAGCACCTCCTTCTCGACCTGGATACCGAAGGCCAGAACCGGAATCTGAGAGTCGTCGAAGCTCTGGATCAGGATGCGATCGACGTCGTCGGGCATGCGTGACCGCGCTCGCTCGATCCGATCGCGCAACTCCCGGTACACGACATCGACGTCGGCGCTTCCCTTGAACGAGATGCGCACGAAGGCCCGACCCGTCCGCGTGAAGCTGAACATGTTCTGCAGGCCCGGGATCGTAGAGATCTCGTCCTCGAGTGGCATGGTCACCTTGTCGAGCATGTCCTGGGGTGGCGCGTCGCGCCACGACGCCGACACGCCGAGGAAGGGCGGATCCCAACCCCGCGGAAAGAGCTCCAGCGGGATACCCCATGTGGCGATCGTGCCGACCACCATGACCGTCAAGAGAAGGACAAGAACGGTGATACGTCGCTGTAGCGAGAAGCGGGGGAGAGCCGTTTCGCGCTCGCTGACCTCACCTTCGGCGAGGATCTCGTCGATCGTCTTCTGGGGTTCGTTCATCTCGAGTCCGTCCTGTCCGTTGTCTCGCTATCCCGGCGTTTGCAGGTCGAAGCGGCGCAGGTGATGGGAGTCACGGATTGGGCCTGTAGCCCACCTCGTCCCCTTGGATTCGACGACCGCGCTCCGCGACCGGGGCCGGATTCGGTGCCCTCCGGCGGTCGACATGACGATCGCACTGGGGATGTTGGAGTCGTGCAATCGTGCACCGGACCACTCGAGGGCGTCTGCCCTGGATACGGCGACCGGGTCACGACTGTTTCGCCGCAGTGGCCCGAAGTCCGCGACATGTGTACTCCTCACGCTCCGGCCGACCAATAGACGTCGATGGGCTCCGGTCCGCGGTTCAGGATCGCCCGGACCGGCAGCTCTTCCATGGGCCCCGGTGCCAGGGCTCGTCGGTAGACCTGCCACTTGTCGTTGCCGGTGATGTGGATGACCGTGCGATGGCTGTCGAGAAGCGCCGCCAGTGTCAGAGTCATGCGCGGCGACGCTGCGCTGGCGGCGCGGACGGCCAGGCAGGTGCGGTCGGAGTCCGCATCGAGTGCTTCCTCGAGACGTTGGGCGTCGGGGAAGAGAGACGCGGTGTGACCGTCGGTACCCATGCCGAGGACGACCACGTCGAAGGGCCTGGGCACATCTGCGAGAGCAGCCTCGCAGGCGGCCTCGCCGTCTTCCGGCGAAGGGGCGTCCGTCTTGATGGGTACGAAGTGGGCTGCAGCTGCGGCATCGTGCAATAGATGACTGCGCACCAGCTTCTCGTTCGATGCGTCGTCCGTCGGGTCCACCCAGCGTTCGTCGGCCAAGGTGATCCAGACGCGGTCCCATGGCAGCTCCCTCGGAGCAAGCGACGCAAACAGCGGCAGTGGGGTCGAACCCCCAGAAACCACGAGGGACGCTTTTCCACGTGCGGCGACAGCCCGCTTCAAATCCTCGCCGATGCTCTCCGCCAAGGCCGACGCCAAACGCTTCGGTTGGTCGAAGACGGTTTCGAGCACCGAAGGGACACTCTGTAGGTCGGCGAATCCAGCGCCGCGATGGAATGAGTCTTTCAGCATGGGAAGGATGTCAGTCTATCTCGGCGAGTCGCAGCCATCGGCGGGGAGGCAGTCGCCCATGGAGCTGTCTGAAGGGGCCGGGCGCCAGGTCCCAGGTGGGATCGGTCTCGGGCGGTCGGAACCCTGCAGTAACGACCCGGCTATCCGAGCTCTACTCGAACCAGCTCGACGAGCCGGCTCAGGGCGTGCGCTACTGTTCGGGTCTCCGGGTGGGTGACGATGGCCCAGCCCTCGCCCTCGTATCCCGAGGCTTTGGGCTGGCCCAGGCTGGGCAGCTGACGTTCCACCACCAACGCGCCGACTTCGCGCTGGGCCTCGTCGAGGCCGTGAACTCCCACGACGCGGGCACCCCTGCCCTGACCCCGGAAGAAGGCTGCGCCGGCCGCAGCGACCCGGCGTGGGGGATCGAACTCGCCACGCACCATGAGTGCGCCCCAGGCCTGGATGATGTCGCGTTGGTGTGCATAGGTGTTCAGAGGCATGATGTGGACGCCCGGCGGGCGAGCACCGACCTCCGAAATCACCATCGAGCCGTCGTCTCGACGAAACCACTCCATGTGAGACAGTCCAGTCTTGAGACCGAGCGCTTTCAGCGCCGCGAAATTGATGTCGCGGAACTCGAGAAAATCCGTCTCCGGCTCGGCGGGCAGCAACACGGTGTACTGGATCCATGGATTCTCGAGCACGGTCAGCGGTCCGGGCAAATAGCGCGTACCCGACCACCAGCGCGGCTTGCCCTGGGTGAAGATGGTCTCGAACGTGTTCTCCTCGCCGCGAACGAATTCTTCCGCCTGCCAGGGATTCTCGGGCGCCGCGGGTATCTGCGACATCGTCTGCAACAGCTGGTCGCCGTTCTCCACACGGAAGGTGGCGCGGGCTCCAGCACCCTGGAGCGGTTTGACCACGATCGGAAAGCCCACCTCGTCGGTGAGTTTCTCCAGATCTGAAGGCTGCGTGATCCGCCGGCTTCGTGCCACCGGCAGACCCGCCTCTCGCAACACCGCCTTCATGCGATCCTTGTCGCGGAAGTTGCGTGCAACCTCGGGCGACATCCCGGGGATGTCGAGGCGCCGACGCACCTCGGCCAGCGGGCCCTGGATCTGCTCGAGCATGCCCAACAGACGATCGACACGGCCGAGTCGTCGGCTGATCTGCTGTACCGCCTCGGTCAGGATGTCGGGATCCAGGGCGTTGGCGACCGTACGATGTGCCAAGACGCGCGTCTGCAGATCACGCGGAAAGGCCAGAAGAGGCTTGTGACTGACGACGCCCAGGCGTACCTCGGGCAGTCGCGCCACGCCGCGCAGATAGCGCAGCGCGTTGTCGGTGAGAACGGGAATGGCGTAGACGACAACTGTCATGGGGTCCTCGCAGCGTCGGGATCACCTCCATGGTATCGCCGCCGATGCGAGGAACGCACCTGCCGGCTATTGTCCGTCGTCCCCGGTCTTTCGGCGTCCCCGCTCCAAGGCTCTGCGCCGACGTTCGGCGCTAATGCTACGCCGTCGTTGCCGCGCTCCGTGGGGTCCGCTCGGTTCGCCGCCAGAGCCGTCGGACGACATCGCCGCGCGCTCGGCGGTTCGCTGTGCTGCTTTCTTGGCTGCTTTCTTCGACTCGGGGAGGAATCCGTGCTCGGGCGCCAGATGCACGCCGAACCACAGAGGCTCGGCGCGAAGCCAGGTGTCTCTCATAGATGGTCTCGCTGTCGCTTGGAGGCTGGACGATGGAGAGGAGAAAGAAAGGAAAAGCGGCGACTGGCGTGAACCCGATCGGGTCGACCAGTTCGCCGGACAAGCCGGCAGTGTAACTCAGGATCCGGGCCAGAGGACCCCCTTCGCAGGTGGGCCAAGCACAAAGGTCACAACAGGAGGTATGGAGAAGACGGGCCCACGATCCGGCGGCCCACCGAAGCGCATTTCAGGTCAGAACCGGATCTCAAATGACCTCGTTTTACCGAGGCAGCTCCCGCCACGGGCCACCTCGTCGCGGACTCTCGCCCCCACCGATCCGGAATCCCAGCGAGACGTGCTCGCGAGCTGTACCGTAGCGGTTGCGTGACCAGTTCACCACCAGACCGCCGGGAGTCGAGATTTCGAGTTGTGCTGCTTCCGACACCCGTTCGAGGTGATTATCGAGAGGCTCGAAAGAAGATCGGCTGTAGCGGGCGCCGACCGTGACGTCGACCTCGAACCGGTTGAGCGTAGTCGAGGGTGGCTGCCAACGCCCGCGGAAGCCCACCAGCGCGTCGTCCTTGAAGCCGACGTAGGAGTGAGCCTCCAGATGCGGTCCGACGGTCAGTCCGTGGGACACCCTGTTCTGCCGCCCGGCTTCGACACCGAGACGAGCGTGATAGCTGTTCTTGTCCACGTAGTCCAGGTGTACCTCGTCCGAGCCGATCAGCTCGTGGAAGGCGTTCTGGATGTCCTGTCCGAGCAGGCCCTCACCTACGTGAGCCACACCCGCTTCGGTCCACACGCTCCAGCGACCGAACCAATGTTCCGGTAGCAGGCGGCCGGCCGTCACGTGTGTCTCGTCGAAGCGCAGACCGGCCTCCCGGTCGGTGAAAGCGTTCTCGGCCACGGTCCAGGTCAAGGGTCCCTTGTCGATTTCGACGGTGACCGCGAAGGTGTAAAGATCATCCTGGGTTTCGTTGCTACCCAGGAAGTCGTTGTCCGTCACGAATCGGATGTCGGTCGCCATGGCGATCGCTGCTAGAAGTTGGAGAATCTGAATCGTCAGGAAAATGGGAAGGAGCCGTTGAAGTGATCTCATGGGTTGGTCTCTTCGTATCTAAAACCGGCCTTCGGTGAGGCCGGTTGTCAGGAGTCGAATCCACCACGGTGTCTGCCTACGGCTGACATTGCGCGCGGAGCACCGCGTCAGTCAGTGAGTGACCCATGAGCCTGAGAAATTACAGCTCGTCGGAAAGAAAATTCGCCGTCCCTTCCGCGCCTCCGCCGGATTATCCGGACGAGGCGTCGCGCATCCGCGCCCGCGATCCAGATGCCCTGCGCGACGCTGTGCGTGCCAACCTGCGCGATCTGTTGAAGGCTGCGCGCGGTGCCGGTCTCGACCAGCAGCAGGCCGAGGAGGCTGTGCAGGAGACCTTCCGGACGTTCGTCGAGACGGCGGAGCGTTTCGAAGGGCGCTCCAAGGTACGAACCTGGCTCTTCGGCATCCTCTACCGGAAGTTGTCAGAAGCGCGACGTGCCCTCGGAAGGGAGCGTCGTTTCGAGGGCTTGGACGAGCTCACAGAGGAAGTTTTCAACCAGCGCTTCGGCGCCGACGGACGTTGGAGCTCGCCGCCCGTGACGCCGGCGGAGGAGTTCGAACGACGGGAGCTGCGGCGCGAGATCGCACAATGTCTCGAGGCTTCGCCCCTGCCCCAACGTATGGCGTTCGTCCTCCGTGAGGTCCACGGTCTGGAGACCGACGAGATCTGTGAGATCCTGGAGGTAGATCGCAACTACCTGGGCGTGATGCTCTACCGGCTTCGTATCCGTACCCGCGACTGCCTGGAGAGCAAGGGTCTTGGTCTCCAGGGTTCGAGGATCGGAGAACGGTCATGATGATGAACTGCCGAGAGCTGGCGGAGATCGTGGCCCGCGGCGGCGAGCTGAGTCTGCGGCAGAGGCTCGCCCTCAGGCTTCATTTGCGTTTATGTCCGCCCTGCCGCGACTACGCCGAGCAGATCGACAAGTTGGGCGAGGTGGCCTGCGACGCCGTGGAGGCCGACATGTCGCGAGACTGCTGCCAGGAGACCGTGAGGCGGCTGGAGAATTCGATTCTGACGGAGTGCGGACTGGCAGAGGAACCTGTCAAGAAGCGCTGATTGCGGCCGGAGGAGCAGGGTTGAGACCGAGGCGCTTGCAAGCCTCGTCACTCGCCGCTAGGGTTCCGAGACCTTGCGCTTCTACGCCGATCTCCACGTCCACTCGAAATACTCTCGCGCGACCAGTCGGGATTTGGATCTCGAACACTTGGCGCTCTGGGCCAAGCGAAAAGGGATCCGTGTCGTCGGGACCGGAGACTTCACGCACCCGGCATGGTGGACGGAACTGCAGGAGAAGCTGGAACCGGCAGAGCCGGGGCTCTACCGCCTCAAACCCGAGATCGAGAACGCCGTGGACGAACGGCTGCCGGCATCGTGCAGAGGTGCGGTCCGGTTCCTACTCGAGGTGGAGATCTCCACCATCTACAAGAAGGAACATCGCGACGGGGATAGGACGCGGAAGGTTCATCACCTCATCTATGCGGGAGAGATGGCCACAGCATCGCGTTTTCGCGATCGGTTGGGATCGATCGGCAATATTTCCTCCGATGGCCGACCGATCCTGGGCCTCGACTCGCGTGACCTTCTGGAAATCGCTCTGGAATCGGGTCCCGATGCTTTTCTCGTGCCGGCGCACATCTGGACGCCGTGGTTCTCCGCCATGGGCTCGAAGTCAGGCTTCCCGTCGATCGACGATTGCTACGGCGACCTGTCGGAGCACATCTTCGCCGTCGAGACGGGTCTGTCCTCAGATCCACCGATGAACTGGCGCGTCTCTCATCTCGACCGTTTTACTCTGATTTCGAATTCCGACGCCCACTCCCCCGGCGTCCTTGGCCGGGAAGCCTGTGTCTTCGACTGCGACCTCGACTATTACGCCATGCGTCGTGCGCTCGAAACCCGCGAAGGCTGGGCAGGCACGGTGGAGTTCTTCCCGGAGGAGGGCAAGTACCACCTGGACGGTCACCGAAAATGTGGCGTTCGTCTGGAGCCGAACGAGACCAGAGAACGGGGAGGCACGTGTCCGTCGTGCGGCCGCCGAGTCACGATCGGAGTGCTGCACCGGGTAGAGGAGCTGGCCGACCGCCCGGTGTCGCATCGGCCGGACGAAGTGTCTCCGTTCCGCAGCCTGGTGCAACTACCGGAAGTGATCGCAGAACTGCGTGGCGTGGGACCGAAGTCGAAGACCGTGCGCGGTCTGGTGACGGAGCTGGTCGCGCGTCTCGGGCCGGAGCTCGAGGTCCTCGAGACGGTCCCGACCGAGGATCTCAAGAACCTGGGCGACCCGTTGTTCGCCGAAGCGGTGGAGCGTCTGCGGGCGGGACGGGTACGGGCGGAAGGAGGGTTCGACGGCGAGTACGGCACGATCCGTCTGTTCGAGCCAGAAGAGATCGTGCCGCAGCTCACACTGGCGCCCCTGTTCGGCGAAGGTTTCGAGAACGTCTTCGACGACGAGGTGATTCAGCGGTCGCGACCCAAGTCTCTGGATTCCTTTCAGCCGGCCCAGATCAACATCCTCGGCGAGGTAGAAGCTGCGCCGAAGGAAGAAGGTGGGGTCCGGCCGTCGGACGGAGGTTCAGACGACGACGGTACGGCCTTGGGAGGCCTGGACGGCGACCAGCGTCTGGCAACCCAGATCGTCGAGGGTCCGCTGCTGGTCGTCGCTGGACCGGGCGCCGGTAAAACCCGGACTCTGACTCGACGCATCGCCCATCTCGTGACCTCGGGTACCGCCCCGGAACGCTGTTTGGCAGTGACCTTCACCCGGCGCGCCGCCGACGAGCTACGAGATCGTCTCGGCCGATTGCTACCGCGTCACGGCGACCGGGTCCCGGTCCATACGTTCCACGGTCTCGGCCATTGGCTGCTACGTCGCCATGCTGCCGAGGCAAGTCTCGGTCGCCAGTTCCGTATCCTCGACGAGGCTCGACAGGTGGAGCTGGCCATGGGTTGCTTCGCCCTCGGCCGGGCGGAGGCGCGACGACGTCTCGAGGAGCTCTCTCGCGCAGTTCGCGGGCCCCAGGCCGAGCCGGCCTTCGCTCGGGATCTGGAGCTCTGGCGGGACACTCTCCGATCCGAGGACTGTGTGAGCTACGACGATCTGCTGGCCCTGCCGGTGGAGATACTCGACGGCCATCCCGAGATGGTGTCGAGCTATCGGCGTCGCTGGCCGTGGATCTCGGTCGACGAGTATCAGGACATCGATCCATTGCAGTACCGGCTGCTGCGTCACCTGGTGCCCGAGAACGGAAACGTGTGTGCGATCGGCGATCCCGACCAGAGCATCTATCGTTTTCGCGGCGCCGACGTGGGGTTCTTCCTGCGCTTCCGGCAGGATTTTCCCAGCGCCCACGTGGTGGAGCTGGGACGGAACTACCGCTCTCAGGCTTCGGTGGTGCGTGCCGCGGAACGGGTCATCGCTCCGTCGTCGCTGGCGAAGGGGCGCAGATTCGATCCCGCGTCAAAGCGTTCAGCTCGTCCCATCGTCCTTCACGAAGCGCCGACGCAGGCTGCCGAGGCCGAGTTCGTGGTCCACACGCTGGAACAGATTCTGGGAGGTACCTCTCTCCATTCCTTCGACTCCGGCCGGGTGGATGCGCGGGGAGAGACCGCCAGCGGTGCCGGAGAAGCGGAGGCCCTGTCGTTCGATGATGTCGCGGTCCTCTACCGCACCAAGGCACAGGCCCAGCCGTTGGCCGAAGCCCTCGGTCGCTCCGGCATCCCATTCCAGGTGCGAGGCCACGATCGCCTCACCGGTCATTCCGGCGTTCGCAAGCTTCTACAACGCCTACGCGAGCTCGATGACGGCCGAGCTCTCAGCGTCACCCCGAGTCGGGACGTGAACCACTGGCTCGGTGTCGTAGCGGCCAAGGAGGGCTTGGAAGGGGAGTCGGCCGACGAGGCACTCGAAGCTGCTGCGCTTCTGGAGCCGCTCGCGAAGCGTCACGGCGATCACCTCGCCGGATTCCTTTCGGCCCTCGAGCTCGGGGCCGAGATCGACACCTGGGATCCGCGAGCCGAACGTGTCTCCCTCATGACCCTGCACGCTGCCAAAGGCCTCGAATGGCCGGTTGTCTTTCTCGTCGGATGCGACGAAGGTACCCTGCCGCTTCTTTGGCCAAAGGACAGCGACGATGGAGAGCAGGAGGAGCTCGACGAGGAGCGTCGGCTCTTCTTCGTCGGAATGACCCGCGCCGAGGACCGTCTCGTCCTCACCAGAGCTCGCCAGCGCATGATTCGAGGAGTGCTTCACGACACTCGCCCGTCGAGGTTTCTCGTGGGTCTCGACGAGTTCCTGATGCGGGCCGAGGGCAGACGCCCGAAGCGTCGGGTCGTGGAGCCAGATCGTCAGACGAACCTCTTCTAG
>JALCBJ010000135.1:12155-13838 GCA_028066595.1 Thermoanaerobaculia bacterium | reverse complement strand
CAAGGCGAAGCGTCACCTGGCAAATGGCGGCGTTTCTGGATGCGATCTAGCTAGAAGGATTGACGCCACGGCGGCGAAGGTCAGGGGATCTGTGGGACTCACTCCATACAGCTGGGATGCGACGACCTTGGCCAGCCCGAGGGCACAGATCAGGCCACCCGCGGCACCGACGAGAACGGGTTTCAACGTGCGTCGGACCAGCTCGCGGCAGAGCCGATCGCGCGTGGCTCCGAAGGCCATGCGAATACCGAGCTCGCGTCGATTCTGGGCCACGAGATATGCGATCACGCTGTAGACGCCGAGGACAGCCAACAGCAATCCAAAGCCGCCGAATCCCGCCAGCAGTCCCAGCACCGCACGCCGACGAAACGTCGCCTGATCCAACAATCCCTCCATCGTACGGAACTCGTCGAGGGGCAGTTCCGGAGCGACGGATCGGAGAGCGCTGCGGATCGCCGGTAGCGCGGTTTCGGGGGCGCCTCGGGTGCGCATCACGAGATCCAGCGAGTTGGCGTCGGCCACTTGGCGAGCCGAGAAGTACATCTCTGGACCGGATGCCTGCTCGAGGTTGAAGTAGCGGGCCTCGGACACCACACCCACCACTCGAAAGCTCCGGCCGCTGGTCACGAGACGGCGCGACACGACTCGATGGGAGTCGGCCTGCGGCCACAGAAGCTTCGCCAGCGTCTCATTGACCACCACGGCTCGGTCGGCAGGTGGGGCATCCTGCTCTTCTTCAGAAGCGACGGAACGGTCGGTGTCTTGGAGATAGCGGCCGGCGAGAAGCTTCAGCCCCAACGTATTCCAATAGCCGCCGTCGACGAGTCGCACCAAGGTTTCTATGCCTTCTTGCTCCTCGCTCCACTCGGCAGCCCGCGCATCCCAGGTACGCCAACCGAAGTTGTCCCCCAGGGGGAGCGCGTCGGTTACGCCGGCACTCGCGACTTGGGGCACCCCGTGCGCCGCGGCCAGAAGCTCGTCGTAGCGAGCCAGGCGCTCTTCGGGCTCGAGAAATCCACGGGGCAGATCGACCCGCAATGCCACGACGTTCTGTGTATCGAACCCCAGCTCGGTCGAGAGCGCCGCGAGCAAACTACGCAGAAAAAGGCCGACACCCACCAGCAGCACACAGGCAAGTGCGATCTCACTGAATACCAGCACTTGGCGCGTCCTGGACGAAGCCTCACTACCGGTAGCCCGCGACTCACCGCGCATCGCTTCTGCCGGTGCCGTGTTCGATGCCTGCAGTGCCGGAAACACCCCGAACAAGACCCCGACCAACGTGGCCAGGGCGCCTGCGAAGAGGAGTACCCAGAGGTCGATCTGAACCTGGTGCAGAAGGGGAATGCCCACTCCCTCGACCCGTGAAAGCCATCGAGCGCCAAGAAACGTCAGAAGGACGCCAAACGCCGTGCCGAGGCCGGATAGCAGCAAACTTTCGAGCAGCAATTTACGAGTCAAGCGACCGCGGCCTGCCCCCATGGCCATGTGTATGGCCATTTCTTTTCGGCGGGTCGTGGCCCGGGCCAGAAGCAGATTCGACAGGTTGGCGCAGACGATCAGCATCAAGACCGCCACCGCACCGCCCAAGAGGAACACCGAAGAACGCGTATCGCCGCTGATCCGCTCGTGCAGCGGGATCAGTCTGGGGCGTATGCCGTTGCGACGTTCGATCTCGCGCGC
>JALCBJ010000135.1:0-12055 GCA_028066595.1 Thermoanaerobaculia bacterium | reverse complement strand
CCGACCACCTTGGGGTCTGCGCCGAAGCGACTGCGCCAGAGGTGATGACTCAGAATCGCCACGGGTTCGCGGCCGGTTACCTCGTTAGTGGTGAAGCTGCGCCCGATCATCGGCTCCACTCCCAAGAGCGAAAGGAACCCTTCGGTGATCGGTACCCCAGTGATCCTCTGGGGTCCCTGCTCACCATCGATATGCAGGTCGCCGGCACCGTAGAAAGCATGGAACCCGGCCATCTGCGAGAAGTGGTCGCTGTTCCGGCGGAGATCGAGCAGGTTGTCCACCTGGATGGTCTGTGACGACAGGTTGGACGACGTACCGTTGGCGACCCAAACCAGCCGCTCGGGATCCTCGAAGGGCAGCGGGCGCATCAACAGAGCCGCGGCGACGCTGAATACCAGCGTGCTCGCCGCGAGGCCCAACGCCACGATGGATGCGGAGAAGACCGTGAGCTTGTAGTCCCGGCGCAGGCTTCGCGTCGCGAAACAGAGGTCGCGCCAGAGCTGTTCGAGCGCTGGCAAGCCCCGAGTCTCGCGGTGCAGCTCGGTGGCTTGCTGTACGCCGCCGAAATCGACCAGCGCTGCGCGCCGTGCTTCGTGCTCCGTCATTCCCTGGGCGACGTAGTCTTCGGTGGCCATCTCCAGGTGCGATTCGACTTCTTGTGCGAGATCCTCGTCGATCTGCTGGTGCTTCGAGATAGCACGGAGCCTTCGCCAGAATTCGTCGGGACCGATCACGAGATCGACTCCGGCGTGGCCGCGAACATTTGAGCCATGACATCGCTCAGTCGATGCCACTCCTTGATTCGCTGTTCCAGATGCCGCTCACCTTCGCCGGTGATCGAATAGAACTTCGCCTTTCGATTGCTTTCCGACGTTCCCCATTGGCTCTGGATCAACGCGCGCTGCTGTAGCCGAACCAGAGAGGCATAGATGGTTCCCTGGTTGAGCATCACCCGGTTGCCGCTGATCTGTTCTATGCGACGCGCGATGCTGTAGCCGTGCCGCGGACCCATCGACGAGAGAGTCTGGAGGACCATCACATCGAGGGTGCCCGGGAGCAAATCAAGCTTGGTTTCCGTCGTCACGTGACCTCCTGTTCCGTGGAACCGGTTGCTTGGTCCACGCACTCTATGTGTGACTATGCCACAGGAGCACATGTGACTATGCCACAGGAGTACGTGTGGCTAGGCCACAGGTTTCAGTGAGCGACGAGCTCGACGGATTTCACAGGAAAGCCTTGACATAGATCACGAGCGACGTCATCATGACTACATGAGTAGTCAAAACGATGTCAAAGGGAGTCGGCCAGCACGTATCTCGGAAGCAGAGTGGGAAGTCATGAGTCTCCTGTGGGAGACATCACCGCTGAGCTCCTACCGCATCGCCGAACAGCTGAGCGAGTCCACCGGCTGGAATCCGAAGACCGTCAAGACCCTGCTGTCGAGGCTGGTCAAGAAGGGCTTCCTCAACTACGAAAAGGAAGCCAATCGCTACCTGTACTACCCGACGGTTTCCCGGCGAGAGTCCATCCGTCACGAGAGCCGATCCTTCGTCGACCGGATCTTTCGTGGCGATGCAGCGTCCATGCTGCTGCACTTCGTCGAGGAGACCGAGCTGTCCGACGAGCAGCGGGACGAGCTCCGCCAGCTGCTCGACCGCATGGACGGGTCTCCAGAGGACGAGCCATGACCGATTTCCTCTTCGAGGTGGCGACGGTTTCGGCGAAGGCCACGCTCGTGGTAGCCGTTGTGGTGGCAGCACAGCTTCTTCTCCGAAGTTGGCTGCCCGCCGGATTCAGGCATGCGCTTTGGGCGCTCGTGGCGCTGCGCCTGCTCCTTCCCAGCCTGCCGGAAAGCCCGGTCAGCGTGCAACAGACAGCGCGGCCAGCTACCGCTCTCCCGGGACTGGCGCAGTGGTTGCCGGATGCAGAAGCCCCGCCGGTGGCGGGCACGGATCTGGTGGCAGCAGCGAGCTTCGACCTGTCCCTATGGCTCGCGAGCGTGTGGCTCTTGGTGACGGCGGTGCTTCTCGTGCGACGAGGTATCGGATCCGCGCGGCTCGCCTCCCTGCTTCGCCGGGCGCGGCCCGTGACGCATCCTCAGGCTCAGGCTCTTCTCGACTCGTGTCGGTCGGCTCTCGGGGTCAGCCGGAGCTTGCGATTGCTCGAGAGCTCAGAGATCCACGGTCCGGCTGCTTGCGGTGTGCTACGACCCGCTGTTCTGGTGCCGGAAGATATCTTCGTTCAACTGAGTCCTCGACAACAGCGCCACGCACTCCTCCACGAAGTCGCCCACCTGAAGCGGCTCGACGCGGGTTCGCTCAACCTGGCTCACTTCCTGGTCGCCGTGCATTGGTTCAACCCCTTTCTCTGGCTGGCTCTGCGCCGGTTCGAGAGCGATCTCGAGATGGCCTGTGACGCTACGGTGCTCGCTCACCTCGAGACCGCAGAACGCGCTAGCTACGGCAAGACCTTGCTCGAGGTCGGCGTACGCCCCCTGGCGGCGGCGGGCAGTCCATGCTTCGCCGTCGACTCCCAACGACAGTTGACAAGGAGAATTCGCATGATCACGCGATTCAAACCACGGTCTTGGAACCGAACGTTCAGTCTTCTGGCACTGGCCGCGATGTTGGTGGTGGTCACTCTCACGGAGATTCCCACGACCCTCGCTGCCGGGCCGGTCGACGCCTCGCTTCTCGCGCAGAAGATCTCTTCGAAGCTAGATTCGGGGACGAGGGTTTCCGAGCTCGCCGCCGAGCTCGCCGAGCTGCTCGAGGGGGCCGATTCGGACGATAGCGTCCTCTTTGCACTGCGTGCGGAAGCAGAGCGACTCGAGCTGGGCGGACGACACGATCACGCGCGCAGGATGCGCGGGCTCGCTGATCTCCTAGAGAGAAGGGCTGGTGATGAGTCCGCGAACCCTCAGGCCTGGGCCGAATCGAAACAAACCGTCTCCATAGTGCGCAACGCTGGGACGGCTATGTATCACCATCTGTTCGTACCTGTGTTCGGAGAGGATCCGCCAAAGGAGACGGTGGAGCTGCGTTTGCACGATTTTCGCTGGCAGGATTGTCCGGCTATCGACTACGAAGAGCTCCAAGAGATGTTGGGGTCTGCTCTCGAGCTATCGAAGACGGACGGTTGGGGTCATGAGCTCGAATACTGCCTGAAGATCGATCCGGAGCAGCTACCCGCGTTGATTGGAGTGCGCAGTGCCGGCCGCGATGGAAGCTTTGATGGCGAGAGTTACTCGACAGGTCGTTTCTACATCTCAGACGTGGATCGCGACATCGTCTGGACCAACGGCTTCTTCATACGCTGGCCCGAGCCGTAGTGCTCCCCGGACGATCTTCTTCCGCCTTGTTCCGGGTCTAATAGGCCCCCCGCAGCGCTGATCCCCCGCAGCGCTGCCCTTTCTGTTCGGAATGGCGGCCGACGACTGAAGCTACTCGATGACCCCCCGATGGAAGCGAAGCGATCCCGTCGGGGTCGGTGAGGCCTAGCGCACCAGCGAGTAGAGGTCCCCGAGGGTATCGAGCCGCGCCGCGGTCTCGTCGTCGAGCCGTAAGCCGAAGCGGGCTTCGAGCTCGCCGACCAGCTCGACCCGAGTCAGAGAATCGACGCCGAGGTCGACCAGACGATCGTCGGCTTGCAGGAGGTCCGAGCGACTCCGGGTAACACGAGCGACCGTTTCCAGTACTGCCAGCTCGGCCTCGGTTTGTTCGACGTCGGGCGTCGGGTCGGGAGTCGACGCCTTGGCACCGCTGCCGCGCTCCCCGGCCAGCACGGCATCGAGCAAGACCGCCCGTTTCACTTTCATCGTCGTGGTCTTGGGTAGATCGCCGTCCCAGATCTCGATTCCAGCGATCTGTTGGTAGCTCGGTACGTCGCGCGAACGTCCAGCGATTGCCTCGCGGATATCGGCCTCTGTGGCCCGGTCTGCGGGAACGACGACGGCGCTGACCCGCTCTCCGCCTCCGTCTGTGGGTAAGCCGAGGACGACCAGCTCGGCGACGCCGGGCAGATCTCGATAGCGGGCCTCTACTTCCTCGGGATAGACGTTCTTGCCGGCGCTGGTAACGATGACGTCTTTGCTCCGGCCCGACAGGTGGAGATAGCCATCGTCGTCGACATAGCCGATGTCGCCGGTGTTGAGCCAGCCGTCGTCCATCACGGCGGCCGTGGCCTCGGGGTTCTGGTAGTAGCCTGTCATCACGTTGGGTCCGCGGACCCAGACCTCCCCCGAACCGGGCTCCAAGCCCTCCGCCACCTCGGAGGGTGGTCGAAGATCGATCTCGACGTTGGTGAGGGGCTGACCTACGGAGCCGAATCGGATGGCGTCCCAGGGATTGACGGTCAACACCGGGCTGGTCTCGGTCATGCCGTAGCCCTCGGCGACCTTGAAACCCATCAGTAGAAAACTGCGGCCGAGGCTCGGCTCGAGTGCAGAGCCACCGCTGGCGATCCGCCGAAGCGATCCACCGAAGCGCTGATGGACCTTGGCGAAGAGCTTGTGGCCGTTCTCGCCGTCCCTGCGCCGGCTGAGAGCGAAGAGGATCCGAAACAACAGCTTCAGCATCGGGCCGCCGGCGGCGACGTTCTGGCGGATGCCGTTGTGCAGTAGCTCGAGCAGGCGGGGCACCGCCACCAATACGGTCGGCCGAGTCGTCTGCATCATCCAGCTGATCTCGGCGGGCTTGACCTCCGCCACGTAGCTCACCGTGCTGCCGCCGGTCATGGGCACCAACAACCCGACCATCTGCTCGAAGACGTGGTGGATGGGCAGCACCGACAGTAGCCGCTCTCGGGTCAGTTTCATCAGCGGCACCAGGGCGCGGACATTGGCGAGGTAGTTGGCATGGGTCAGTGGCACGGCTTTGGGCGCGACGGTGGTGCCACTGGTGAAGATGATGCTCGCCAGGTCGGTCGAAGCGGTCGGAGGATCTGCCGACGCGATGCTCGCTTCCGTTCCGGGCAGCAGGCCGACGTCTGGCTCCGGCACGAAGGGTGCGCGAAGCTCGACGAGAGGAAGATCCCCGTTGTTCACTTCTGCGAGGGTGCCGATCAGATTCGGAGCGGCGCAGATCAACCGCGCGTCGACCAGCTGGGCCGCTTGTACGACTTCCTCGGCCGGCCATTGAGGGTCGAGGGGCACTGTGGTAGCTCCCAGACGATGAGCTGCGAAGGTCGTCAAGACCCATTCGGGACAGCCGGTCGACAGCAGGATCAACCGATCGCCATGTCCGAGTCCAAACTCCTCCCGGAGGCGCGCAGCGATGTTGGTCACCGCAGTCAGTGCCTGGCGGTAGGTGTAACGTAGCCACCGGCCGTCGCGGAACGTTTGCAAAGCCATCGCATCGGAGTAGGCACCAGCGGTCGAGGCGAAGAACTCGTAGAGCGTCTCCGAAGACGCTGCGTGGGCGGCCGACCGGCTCAAGATCTCGGTCGCAGGCTCGCGCTCGTCGTCCGCGACCGGAACCGGAGCTCCCGTCTCCGCGCGCAGCGCGAAACGAACCAGGCCAGGAACGTGGACCTTGGCGATGTAGGCGGACCAGTCGACCGTGGTGATGTCGAACGGAAAGGTCTCTTGATCGTCGGGTGACAGGCTTTGCCAGAGCTGCCGCGTTGCGCTGTCGTCATAGATCGCTCCGTGACCGAGGTAGGGCCGATAGACCTCCAGCAGATGAATCAGATGGTCCAACGCTCGCTCAGTGCTACGGAGCTTCAGCCGGTCAGGGGACGACCGTCGGCGTGGAATCCATCGGAGCAGCGCCCGGACCTTGCGACGTTGGGCTAGCAACGACTCGTGGTATTCGTCCGGATCGGTGAATCGAACCGGGCCCGGTGAGATCGGTGAACCGTCGGCGGTGCGAAGCGGCGCTCGTCTGAATCCCTCCCGAGCGAGTCGTAGGAGCTGCTCCAAGGAGATCGGGTTGCGCTGCGAACCTACCTGGTACACCGGCACGGGCGATTGGTGTCCGGGTTCCGTGGCCCGCTCGGCTCCTGGTTGCAATTCCGCCAACGCTGCGATCGTGGCGTTGGCCACGTGATCCACCGGAATCAGATCTAGTGTGGCATGGGGAGATCCGGGGATCTCGTCGGTACGTCCGCGACCGTACGCGACGAGCAAGGGGTCCGTGACCCGTACCGCCTCGATCCAGCCCGCAACGGGTTCGACGGCCGCGCTCTCGACGATCGCGGGACGTACGATCGCCAACGGTACGTCGCCTCGATTGCCCACCAGCCGCCTCTCCGCCAACGCCTTGGTCAGGGTGTAGACGTCGTGAAACGCGAAGCGTCGGGCCTGCTCTGCACCGGCCGCGATCCACGCGCTGTCTCCCTGCTCGCCGGATTCCCGCAAGGCCTCACAAGCCGACTCGAGGGACGACATGGCGCTTTCCGCCTCGAGAGCTTCCGCGTCCACTGGAGTTTCGGAGACTTTCCCCTGTCGTTCGCCGCTGACGAAACAGGTGGAAACGTGGAGTAAGGGAACATCGCCAGCATCACGCGCGAGTTGTAGGGTGTGCTCGGCGCCACGAGTATTCACGGCAAAGGCGCGATCGAGGCGTTCGTCGAACTTCACCGTGGCGGCGCAACCGATGATCCGGTCGATGCTCCCGGCCAGGTGGTCGTACATCTCCTCGTCGAGTCCCAGCCGATCCTGGCTCAGGTCGCCGGCCCGGGCCTCGACCTTGTCCTCGATCCAACCCGGCCATTCGTGGCCGTGGTGGGCGTGCAGGCGCGCCATGATCGGGGAGTGGAAGACCTCGCGTCGCGCCCGGTCGAGCGCTGTCTCGTCGTCCTCGGCTCGAATCAGAAGGATCAACTTCTCGAGATCGGGAACCGCCCACAAGAGCTTCTCGGCCAATACCTTGCCGAGGAATCCGGTAGCCCCGGTGAGAAGAACCCGCTGTCCCGCCAAGGTCCGCGAGACAGCAAGTCTTTCCGGCCGCACAGTGACTGAGCTCACGGTCGATCTCCATCGTGGCAAGGGAAAGCTTCAACCGATCGTAACACCGCGCTGAGCCCGCGCGATCGTTGCATCGCGTCAGCCCGCGCGATCGTGACGTCGCGCTCAGAACGGGACACCACATGCCTGTGATTCTCTTCGAGACGAAGTCGGTCAGAACGAAGAGGCCTGCCCATGCATGCAACTGAAGAAGAGTTGCATAGATGAATATTGACATTTCTTCTGACCTGAAAAGATTGGCGCATTGCCCCAGCTATACTCCTGAAATCCCCCCGCTCTCTATACTCCTGAAATCCCCCCGCTCTCAGTGTTTCGCCGCAGCTTGCGGCAACATCTTCATTTCCTGTGCATGTGTGATGCTATGCAAGTTTCCAGGTTCCTGTTCTTGTATGACGCTCCATCTGGCCGCATGGCTGCGTTGAGCGACTCCATCAAAAAACTGTTCGGAGCTGGCTGTTCTCTATGCGCCACGACTCACGGTTTGGTCAAGAAACGTGAACAGTGGCTAGAGTTCGAGAAAGAGGTGGGGGTTCCCTTCACCTACCTGCACGAGGACGAGCTCCAGTCCATCTTCGACTCGATGGGTGTCACCTCGATCGAGCTACCGTGTATCTTGGTGCAGACCGTATATGGTAAATACCATACGGTCCTCGGCAAGAACTCACTCGCTCGGACCTCGGGGAGACCTCTCGAGTTGCAAGCGAGAATCCTTCACCACCTGGACATCAGGGGTTTGGGATTGACGGAGGCTACGGAGCCGCTCCAGCAGGCCGGTTGAGCTGGCTCTCGAGCCGGTTGTGTTTTAGAGCCCTGCGGCGCGCCCTGCACCGGCGGGACGGTGTCCCGTCGTGCTGATCCGGCTCGGGCTGGTGCACTAGACTCTCGAACCAGCGATGGTTGTTTTCGACGAGTCGTTGGATGACTGTCGGTCTGATTGCCGGTGGCATTCTTTGGGCTTCGCTTCGTCCGGAACGACGTCGACGCCAAGCTCGTGGCGAAGCTTCGAGCGGAGCGGAACCGGGATGTATGTGCTTTTCTGTTCGCTGCACGGCGAACCAGAGGATCGCTGCTGATGGAGCCAGGCTAGCAAGGCTGTAGACGGTCACGAGTACGGCCAGGGCCCGGCACCATTCGCGGCAGCGCCGACGCCTCCGCCGTCGAGTGCGGACGCATATCGACCGGCAGAAGACTCTAACGAACCGACCCCTGGGCCGACAGACAGCAAGCTGCTGTCCGAATGCATCGCTGAATCGTCTTCCACAATCGGTCGTCGATGAGAGACTAAGTCTGTTGAATGTGTCTGAGAGTCGCTCGGTTCGCAGTCGCGCCCCAACCCGGGGCAGCCAGGCTGGGGCTCTGGGTTTCTCCGTGCTCTGGCGGGATGCTCTGTCGGCAGCGCCAGCGAAGATGTCGGACGATGGATCCGAAGGGTTGTGACCCTGCGGCGCTGAACATCCCCAGGTGGAGGAGGGCGAGATGACGTCGGCAAGTGAGATGAACGGGCGAACAGGGAAACACGTCGATGGGTGACGTGACCGAGCTTCTCAAAGAGTGGTCGCAGGGATGCGTCAAGAGCGAGGAACAACTGTTCGCCCTGATGTATCCCGAGCTACGCAAGATCGCTTCGGCACGGCGCTTCGGCTGGCCATTCCCCGTCTCTGTTCAGACCACGGAGCTGGTCAATGAAGCGTATCTGCGACTGGTCGATCAATCGCGTACGGACTGGAGGAGTCGGAGTCATTTCCTGGCCCTGTCGGCAACATTCATCCGCCGTATCCTGTTGGATAGAGCACGTCGGCGGCTTCGCCTGAAACGCGGTGCTGGTGTTTCGGAGGTTTCCCTCGATTGGGTTGAACCGCCGGTCTCTGCTCGCGACGAGGAGCTTCTGGCTCTGGATCAAGCCTTGGTGGAGCTAGCGCGCATCCAGTCGACGGGTGCCCGGGTCGTCGAGTTGCGCTTCTTCGGGGGCCAGAGCATCGAAGAGACGGCATCCATTCTCGGCCTCGGTAGCGCGACGGTCGTCCGCAGGTGGCGCTTCGCCAAGGCTTGGTTGGCAGAACGTCTGGGGAGACCGAATTGAGCCATTCACTAGACATCGAAGGGTGGCGACGTGCCGAGGTCCTGTTCGAAGCGGCTCTCGACTGGCCTGAGCCGGAGCGAGCCACCTTTCTCGAGCGCGCCTGTGCAGGTGACGACCACCTCCAAGAGGCGGTTGCGTCTCTGCTGCATCGGGATAGCGGAGACACCTCTTTCCTCGAGACTCCGCTCTTCCAGCCACAGAGCCTGGAGAGCTCGCCAGGGCCCGAGAACCAATGGGTCGGTCGCCGTCTGGGCGTCTATCAGGTGGCACAGCCGATTGGCGCAGGCGGTATGGGCTGTGTCTACCTCGGTGAGAGGGTCGACGGCGAGGTCGAGCAGCAGGTTGCCATCAAGGTACTACGGGAGGAAGCCGAGAGCAGCTATCTTCTGCGTGCTCTGCGCCGAGAGCGGCAGATACTGGCGGATCTGGATCATCCGAACATCGCTCGCTACCTCGATGGCGGCACAACCCCCGGAGGCCGTCCGTACCTGGTGATGGAGTACCTCGATGGCCCGACCCTCGTGCAGTTCTGCGACGCCGCTCGGCTCGATGTGTCTCAGAGGCTCGAGCTGTTCCGTAAGGTGTGCGACGCGGTAGATCATGCACACCGCCACCTTGTCGTACACGGGGATCTCAAGCCCAGCAATATCCTCGTCACCGAGGCCGGCGAGCCCAAGCTCTTGGATTTCGGTATCGCCGAGCTCTTGGATGCCTCGAAGTCGGAGCCAGGCGCGCCGGAGGCTATCGGCCGATTCTTTACGCCCAGCTACGCAAGCCCTGAGCAATGTGCGGGGGAGCCGGCGAGTACGGCTTCTGATGTGTATTCCCTGGGGGTACTGCTCTTTCAGCTCCTGACCGGGCTGCGCCCGCGAGATCTGTCGGTGATCTCGATAGGTGCCAACGACAGGCCTCGGACCGTCGATCGACCCAGCACCGCGATCGCGCCGAGTGCTGCCGCGGTTGCGAGCCGTGGTCCAGAAGATGACCGAACCTTGGAGCCTCCGGAGTTTCGTGCCGAGGTCAGGAACGCCACACCGCGACAGCTCCGGCGCCGGTTGGCGGGTGACCTCGACCACATCGTGCAGCGGTGTCTGCACCGGAGGCCGGCGGATCGCTACCGATCCGTCGGCGAGCTCGCCGAGGACGTCCATCGTCATCTCCACCGCCTCCCTGTCGTCGCTCGGTCTCCCAGGTGGTCCTATCGGCTCGGAAGGTTCGTCGTTCGGCATCCGCTCGGTGTCGCGCTGAGTAGCTTGGCTCTTCTGGCTCTTGCCGGCCTCGGCCTGGGGATCGTCCAGCAGAGCCGAGTCGTGGCGGAAGAACGAGATCGGGCCCAAGAATCGAGTGCCGAGGCTGAAGAGGTGACTTCGTTCCTGACGGAGGCGATCGAGCTCTCGGATCCTTTTTATCGCTCCGATTCGGACCTCAACCCGGGCGATCGTGTGACAGTGAACGAAGTGCTCGACTTCAGCGCCGAGAAAATCCGGCGGCGTTTCACGGACCGACCCACACTACAAGCCCGCTTGATGGCCACCATCGGTACGGTCTACGGCAGCCTGGCCCGTACGGACGAGGCGGAGGCCTTGCACCGAGATGCTCTGGCGATCCGCTATCGGCATGCCGCCGAACGGCCGGGGGAGTTGATCGATAGCCTCAACGGTTTGGTGTTCATCCTGGTCGACACAGGGCGTCTGAGCGAGGCGGCACCTCTGGCCGAGGAAGCGGTGGCCCGATCGCGACGCCTGGAGCCGGAGGATGGAGTACGGCTGGCGGAGAGCCTGACCAACTCGGCGATGCTGGACTACTTCGGCGGTGACCTGGTGGTCGCGGAGGACGGGCTCCGAGAGGCACTGTCGCTACGCGCCGCCTGGCTACCGCCGGACGCCGAAGATCAGATCCTCAATCGAACCTACCTGGCGCGAGTTCTATCCCAGCGAGGCAAGCTCGACGAGGCGGAGAGCTTTGTGCGCGAAGCCCTGGAGATCTGTCTTCGAGCCGAGCGGCGAGATCACGTCAGACTGTCGACTGTATTCGGTGACCTGGCCTGGCTGTTGACCGAGAAGGGAGACCATGCCGGTGCCGAGCCCTACTACCGACAAGCTCTGGAGATTCTCGAGTCGAAGTTCGAGAGCGGACATCCTTCGGTCATCGAAGCCCGCGGAGGCCTCGGGCTCTTCCTGCGGGAGAAGGGTGACCTGGCTGGTGCCGAAGAGGCATTGCGGGCGAACTTGGCCGAGCGCCGCGCCAACGCTGAAACTCAGCCGACCGGACTCGCCATAACCTTGAACAACCTCGGGTTGGTCTTCGCCGATGCGGGCCGGCCGAAAGAGGCAGAGCCGCTGTTTCGCGAAGCCCTCACGATTGCGACCTCGAACGGCGGGGACAGTCGTCGCAGCCTACCGTCGGTCCTGCGCAACCTGGCAGACGTGCTGAGAGCCATGGGCAAACCGGCCTTGGCAGAGCCACTCCTGCGGGACGCTGCCGACCTCCTACGCGACGGGGTGGGAAGCGACAGCCCGCGCTTCGCCAACGCTCTCACCTCACTGGCAGCCGTGTTGGTCGATCTCGAGCGTTTCGATGAAGCTCTCGATCTCGGCCGGCAAGCCGAAGGGATCCTGGTGGCGGCGCTGCCGGCCGGCCACCGTCGGATCGCCTTGGCCCGAGGCGCCATCGGAGCCGCCCTGACCGGTCTCGGGCAGTTCGAGGAAGCCGAACCGCTCCTCCTTCAGGGTCTCGAGGATCTTCGACGCACGACTGCACGGCATCCAAGAGCGGTACGGGCTGCGCGGCTTCGCCTCGTACAGCTCTACGATGCCTGGGGCCGGCCCGCAGACGCCGACCGCCATCGACGGCCGGACGATCTGCAGGTAGGCGCCTCTTCGGCGGTCGGTACGGAATGAACCGATTTCGTCCCCGCTGGTAACAGCGTGGCAGGACGGATCGGCTGGAGGTCGGGACTAGGAGTGTGTTGCGGATAGCCCTGGAAAGGTCATCGCAACTGCGGTCTA
>JALCBJ010000134.1 GCA_028066595.1 Thermoanaerobaculia bacterium | reverse complement strand
CTAGTCTGCCGCTCCAGGGCTAGAATGGAACGATGTCGCTCTCACATTCCCCCGTATCCATGATTCCATCTTCCTCCTACCGTCGGTCTGCCTGGACCCTTGCGCAAACCAGGGCATCGACGACCGTCCTGCTGATCCTCCTCGTCGGCCTCTGCGCCATCCCCGCCTCAGCCCAGAGCCCACCGGTCGTGGTCGCCATCGACACCAGCAGATCGCTCGATTCCTCGGCTCTCGGCGAGGTGGTCGATCGGCTCCGGCTGGCGCTCGAGAACCTCCCCGCGGAGACGCCGTCCGGACTCCTCGCATTCGACGACTCACCCCGCTGGCTCCGGGAGCTCGGCTCGTCACCCGGAGATGTGGCAGCGGGTCTGCAGGAACTGGAGCTACAAGGCAACTACACGCTGCTCAACGATGCGCTCTTCGTCGCCGCGCGCGACCTGGAGAACGGTGGCGTGGTGCTGCTGGCCACCGATGGGCGGGACGAGAATTCCGCCACCACTGTCGACGACATCGCGCGTCGCTGTGAATCCCTGGGTGTACGCATCCTCTCGGTGGGCACAGGGCAGAACATCGAAGAAAGAGCCCTGCGTCGGCTGGCGTTGCTTTCCAACGGCAACTACCTGGGCGACGTGCGGCAAGTGGACGCGTCGGCGGTCGCCAGCGCGGTCGACGAGGCGAGGGCGGCGGTCACGGCAGAGCAAGCGCAACGGGCTGAAGAGCGACGCGCGGCAACGACACAGCCAGCGCAGCCCGCTCCAGCGCAGCCGCAGCCGTTGCCCGCCACGCAGTCCGCGCAATCCCCGTCTTCGGACTCCCCGATGGTCGAATTGCTCCGCGCTCTCCTGCCATGGATCATCACGGGCCTGTCGATCCTGCTGGTGATGGTGATTCTTCTCTCGCGCCGGCGGGGCGCGAGATCGGTGAGCGACGAGGTCGATGAGGCGGTCAGTCAGGAGCTGGAGGACGAACGGGCAAGCGACGTGGCGGAAGCGGAGATCATCCGATTGGAGCTCGCCCAGAGCCAGATCGCTCAGCCCCGAGACGCGCCTGAGGTAACGGTCGACACCACGGTGTTCCAGTCTCAGATGCCCCTGGATGAACGGCTGGAGCGCACCCGTGTCTTGCAAAACCATGGCGTCTTGTTGATGCGACGCCTGGGAGAAGCACCCCGGTCGTTCATGCTCGACGCCTCCAAGGCTTTCGCCGTGGGTCGCGAAAAGGACGGCAACACCCTCTCCGTCCCCGATCCGTCGATCTCGAGCCACCACTTCAAGATCGTGCCGAAGGACCAGATCTTCTATTTCGTCGACCTGGAATCGACGAACGGCTCCTATATCGATGGGCGGCGGGTCGGCGCCAAGCGTCTGCGCACCGGCGACGTGATCCGCGCCGGGCAGGTGGAGTTCGAGTTCCAGAACTACAGCAACGTCGGCTGATCTACGCCAGATCGAAGAGCCTGCCCAGCAACATTTGTAGCGGGAATCGCTGCAGGGAGCCGGCGGCGACACTGGTCTCGTCGAACGCATCGACGACATCGGCCTCGATGTCTTCTCCCCAGAGGAGAACCGGCACGGGATCGGCGGCGTGCTGGCCACTTTCCGACAGCGTTGCATGATCTGAGGCCACAGCCACCCGTAGGTCGCCGTCGAACCGCTCGAGGAGCTTGCCGAGTTCTTTGTCGATCTTCTGAAGGAACTCGGCTTTCAGCTCAGGACGCTGGTCGTGGGCCGCGATGTCGGCACCCTTGACGTGAAGCACCACCAGATCGTGCTCTTCCAGAGCATCTCCAGCGCTCTCGAACTTGGCCTTCAGATCGGTGTCGAGATTGGCGGTCATTTTCTTGCGATGGATCGTCGTGGCGTCCAGCCAACGGGCGAGTCCGAGAATGGTGCGGTCACCCGCGACACAGGCAATGCGCAACGGCACCCCGGCCTCTTCCGGTGGGATCAGGCGGTGGATGGCGCCGGCTCCACGCGTGAGAATGGCGTTGGCGGGCGGTTGATTCTTCTTGCGCCGTTTTCCATTGACCGGATGATCCGCCAAGATACGCCGCGCCTCTTGCTCCACCAATGACACCACCCGGGCCGTGTACACGGCCCGGTCGTTTCGCGGATCGACCGGTGCCGGCGTCACTGCCTGTGCGGGCACGTTTCCGTCGCCGGGATCGCTGCCGCTGATCGCCGAGCTCAAGCCCTCGCCGCGCAGCACCAAGGCGATCCGATGCTCCGTGGCTGCGGCGACGCGCACCTGTATCTCGTCGTCCAAGCTGCCTGGAAGAGTCATGCGATCGAGCGCTGCAGCGAGTTTGTCGCTGTCTGCACGGATACGCCCTGCGCGGCGGTCGACCACCTGCCCACTGTCGTCTATTGTCGCGAAGTTGCCGCGCAGTGCCACATCTGTGTGGCGGAGTTTCAAACCAGTCCCCAGAGCTTCTACAGGACCTCGCTTGAGCGCGGCTGGTGACTGTCCGAACAGCGCCAAGCTACCGGCGGCTGTATCTGGCACGACGCCTGGGGCCACCGCATCGGCGAGACCGCAGGAGCCCTCCGAAGCCAAACGATCCAGAACCGGCGTCTCGGCTGCCTGGAGCGGGGTCCGTCCGCCGAGGGCCCGTACCGGCCGGTCGGCAAGACCATCGATGATCAGGAGCAGTGTCGGCTGCCTGTGCTCCGGGTCCGGTCCGGTCACGAGCGACGGCACCTGCTGCTGCAGGATGCTCGTGATCAGGCGCAGTGTTCGCGGCGCTGATTCGCCGCGGGTCGTGTCGAGGTAAGGCACGTCCTCGGCTTCGGCCTGATCGAGAATGAAATCGTGGAGGGTTCGGATCTCCGCGAAGTGCTCGAGGTAGCGCTCGGCGCGGCGCCCCCCCAGCCGCGCGCGTGTGAGGAACCGGGTCCGATGAGCTTCCAGGTCCGGTGTCGCGAGGACGATGGGAACCTGGTAGCAAGCGCCCTCGAGATCGGCGAACGGAACGATGGGCGGGACCAGGTGGATCCCTTCTACCAGCACGTTCATGTTCTCCGCAATCGCGCGCTCGACCACCGCCCGTACTCCGACGCCGATCCGCGCCGACTGCTCCATGAAGCCGGTGACCAGCTGCTGCTGGGGATCCTCGTCGTCGGAAGCCATCAGCTCTTCGGCCAGACCCAGGCCTGCTGGTGGCCTGGTGAAGCTGGACTCATGGATCGCCGGCAGGATCTGTGGTGAGAACAGCATGCGCATGACCTGCCGGATCGTGTCGGTCGCATTGATGCGGTAGATCCGTAAGAGAGGTGCCAGCTCTAGCGACAGCGTCGATTTGCCGGTACCGCTGGCGCCACCAACGTAGATCACCAGCGGCCGGGGCAGTTGGCGAATACGTCGGATGAGCCGATAGCGCCTGGCGACCTTCACCCCCTCCTCTTTCTCAAGGAGATCCCCCACGCGTCGCGCCACTTCGGAGCTCTGTACGACGCGTACCTCCGCGCTGCGCAGATCACTTTCCAGCTCGGCCACCAAGGCATACGCTCGGTCGAGCTCGATCCCCGAGGCGTGGATGCTGCGCGCTAAGAGGCCACGCGAGAACGGTGTCTCCTGGCCCCGATACACCACCCGCAGAGCGCTGGCGACGGGCAAAGGTTCGGTCCGTGCCTTGGCGGCAGCCTCGTCGCCCAGGCGAGACGCGACGACCGAGGTCACGAACTCGCGAAGCTCGGTCGTGTGGATCTCCGTCCGATCCGACAAACCGTCGCGTACCGCCTTCGCTACCGCGTACGCCTCGTCGAAGTCGAGCCCCCGCTGCACCAGATCATGGGTGATCACACCCCTCAGAAAGCGAGAGCGCTCTCCGGACTCCGAGATCACCCAAGGACCCTTGCGACGGCTCTTGCTCTTCGGCGGCACTGGTAGTGTCCTGTAGGTCGGTCGTGAGCTCGTAACTGTCGACGGTACAAGCCGTTCGCCTCGGCATCGTAACATCTGGGCGTGATATCGTAGCGGGTCGGATCCCGCTTGTTCCCTGGCGACGCACCATTCTCGAAGATCGCTGTTTTATGTCAGGACACCCAAAACCGCCCGTCGATATCGACCTCCTCACGTCGATGGCCAAGCGTTTCGCCAACCTCGATATGTATCAGGAGGCGCGCCAGCTATTCGAGATCGCGTCCAACCTCGACCCGGAGAATCGCGGCGTACAGCTGGGCCTGGCACAGATCCGTCAGCACCTGCGGGAAGAGGAAGGAGCGCATCAGCGCACGGCACAAGACGAGTTGCGCGAACAGTTTCGCCGCAATGCCATCGACGCCTGTCATTTCTTCGGCCTGGCTTCGCTGTATTGGGAACGCGACAAACCAAAGCTCGCTTCGGAGTGCCTCGAAATCGCGCTTTCCAAAGAACCCATTCACCCCTTCGCCTACAAGCTCCAAGCTCAACACCTGATGCGCCAACGCCAATGGGATGATGCAGCCGAGGCTTTGCGGACGTCCAAGAGATTCAATCCCTTCAACCGTGAGCTGTCCAGATTGTTGGGTGATGTCGCTCAGGCCCGTGGCGAAAGTGGCGAGGCATTGGAAAACTACATCGATGCCTTTCTGCTGTTGGAGGAGGATCGCCATCCTCACGAAGCCGACGAGCTCAAGGCGAGAATCCAGGGCCTGAAGAAGAAACTGGGACTTCGAGGATCCCAGCTGGCTGCGTGCTATCGCGAGCGACGCATCAAGCTACAGACCAACTTCGATCGACTGGAGCTACAACGCGAGCGGTTCCTCGACCACAAGAGCCAGCGCGAGGCGCAGGAGAACAACAAGGGCAGCCGTATTCTCCTGGCGGCCCGGCTGCGCGCAGTCCAGATCTGGCAGAACCTCAGCGACGTGCAAGTGTTTCAGCTCACACGGGTCGCCAAGGAGGAGATCTATCCGAGCGACACACCGATCTTCCACTACGGCGACCCCGGTGGCGATCTCTTTCTCATCGTCGAGGGCCAGATCCAGATCCGCCGCCCCACGCCCTACGGAAACTTCGAGCTGGCACGCCTGACCGAGGGCACACTCTTCGGCGAAGTGAACTTCCTATCGCGAGCCGAGCGTTCTGGTGACGCAGTGGCGGTCGACAAGGTGAAGATCCTTCGTCTTTCCGCTGCGGGACTCGAGGGGTTGATGCTCGACGAACCGGCACTCGGCGTCGAGCTGTACTTCTGTTTCTGGCAGGAGCTGGCCCAGAAACTACGGTCGGCCAACGAGCAGCTGAGGACGTTTTTCGAGTCCGAGGACCCATCGGAGAAAGCTCGACTCGAAAAAACGGCCCAGGCCTCTCAGGTGGAGATGGAGATCGACGAGAAAGCATCTGCGCTCCAGGGCCTCACCGGCAAGGAGCTGGACATCTTGGCGCAGTTCTCCAACGTCAAGCGCTATGCAAGCGGCTCGCACCTGTTTCAGGAGGGCGACTCCGGGAGCGAGATGTACGTCATCCTGGAGGGTCAGGTGATGATTTCGAAATACATCCCGGGAGGCGGTGAGGAAGCTCTGGCGATCCTCGAGCGCGGCGACTTCTTCGGCGAGATGTCCCTCGTGGACGGTCAGCCCCGCTCCGCCGACGCCAAGGCCTACGGCGGGGAAATCACGGTCGTCGCCTTCGACGACTTGACCCTGCGTGAAGTCAAGAAGGACGACGCCAAATCGTCGGTACAGTTCCTCCGCCTCCTCTGCCAGATGATGAGCCAACGCCTGCGCGAAGCCGACGAACGCGTCACCACCTGGCGCATCATGGCGGGCCATCGTCCAGACGAGAACGACCAGATCAGCTACGAGTTTCCTCCGGCTCTGGCCGAGTCGGCATAGACCCGCGGCCTGATCCGAACGGATCGCGGAGAGTTATTCCCCCTCGGAGATCCGCTTCGCTCCGAGCGTCCGTAGGCGCAGCGCCCTGAGACGGATGAATCCCGTGGCGTCGGATTGGTCGTAGACGTCGTCGGCCTCGAAGGTGGCGATCTTCTCGTCGTACAGTGAGTCCGCGACAGAGCGGCGACCCTCGACGATCGCACTCCCCTTGTAGACCTTGAGGCGCGCTTCGCCGTTGACACGTTGCTGAACCGAGTCCATGAAGGTCTGTAGTGCTTCACGCTCGGGGCTGAACCAGAGACCGTTGTAGACGATCTCCGCGAAGCGAGGCACCAGCTCGTCGCGCAGATGCTGGACTTCGCGGTCCAGCGTGATCGACTCCACGGCCCGATGGGCGTGGAGCAACAGCGTCACACCGGGCGTCTCGTAGCAGCCGCGGCTCTTCATACCCAAGAATCGATTCTCGACGATGTCCACGCGCCCGACTCCATGGCGCCCGCCGATCTCGTTGACCGCCTCCAGCAGCTCCACCGGTCCCATCTCCCGACCGTTCACCGCTACAGGTGTACCCTGCTCGAAACGGATGGTGACGAACTCGGGCTCGTCCGGCGCCTCCTCCGGATCGGTGGTCATACGCCACATACCCGCAGGTGGGCCGTTCCAGGGATCTTCCAGAACGCCGCCCTCGTAGCTCACGTGCATCAGATTCGCATCCATGGAGTATTCGGGCTTCGGTGCCGCGGGCATGTCGATCCCGTGCTCCCGGGCATAGGCGATGAGGTCGGAGCGGCCCTTGAGCTGCCATTCGCGCCAGGGAGCGATGATCTTGATGTCCGGCTGCAGGGCATAGGCTGCCAGCTCGAACCGGATCTGGTCGTTGCCCTTGCCCGTGGCGCCGTGGGCAATCGCCTGAGCACCGTGCTCCTTGGCGCAGCGCATCAGACCGCTCGAAATCACCGGCCGCGCCAGCGCGGTTCCCAGCAAGTAGTACCACTCGTAGACCGCGTTGCTTCGCAACGCCGGGAAAATTGCCTGCTCGGCGAACTCGCATCGCAGGTCTTCGATCACCACGTCCGACGCACCGGTGCTGGCGGCAGCCTCTCGTACGGCGTCGATCTCGATGTCACCCTGACCCACGTCGCCGGTGTAGGCAACGACTTCGGCGTCGTAGGTGTGCTTGATCCAATGGAGAATGACGGAGGTGTCGAGACCTCCCGAGTATGCGAGGACGACTTTCATCGGTCGGACCTTTCGTGGGGGGATCGGGTGCCGGCCCCGCAACGGACGGGGCGGACGGGTCCGACATCGTGTCGAGCCCGACCGCCCCGCGTCAAGTCTCCGGCTTCACCGCCCGACTCAGGCCGACGCGGCATCCTTACGCAGCAACTCGAACACTTTGGCCCGCATCGCCACCCGATCGTTCCTGTTCTCCGGCTCACTGGCCAGGTACTTCTTCAGAGGCTGCACGTCTTGAAGGGCCGAAATGATCAGCGGGTTGGCATGGGAATAGGTGCTGCTGTAGGTGGCGCCTGGCTCACAGTCCGGAGCCCAGGTGGGAATCCAGCCGACGAGCTCCACCTGCTGAATCCACTCGGTGACCGTCTTGTCACCGGAACGCCGCCGCAGCAGGTCGCGGAGGGCACTCACCTGCCCCGTGGTCAGGCTCACGCCGGGTGGGCCCTTCGCGAGGGCCGATCGGGTCTCTTCCGCGGTTCCGCTCAGGAGGGACTGACGGAATCGATCGTCGACGCAGGCGAGTCCGACGACACGGAGCGCCGATTCCTGCCGCGGTGAGTCCCCCCAAACCGCTGAGATCTTCGCCATGGGCCCCTCGTCACCTCCGGCATGCGACATCACCCGGTTGATCTCCACCAACTCCCAGCGCGTCGGGCTATACGGTGTCTGAGCGTGAAAGAAATCGTACAACTCCTCATGGTCTCCCATGGACAACTTCCCATACTTCACTCTCCGCATGATGCTGTCGCGATAGCCATCGTCACAGCAGGCGTTTCCGAGTACGTTCCAGATGGTGCTCATGAGTACTCCCCTCAAACAAGGATCGATAGATATCCCGGCGAACCGGGCCTTCTCTCCTCTTGACGGACACCGTCGCGCTCCTCCGGATCGAATCGAGCTGACCCGAGCGCACAGGTGAAAAAGTACAGACATCGCGCTGCGACACGGATCAGAATCTCGGGGCCCGGTCTTCAGAATCCCGGGACTCGGTTCTACGGCCGCTAGGGCAGGACGTCGGCCGCCCCCCCGGCGCCGAAGGAACGATCCGCCAAAGTACCCCAATGGGCGCGCGCCATCGACCAGTGATCAGACGCCTCCGCGGGTCGGCCGAGACGCTCCAGGCAGCGAGCTCGGCGCACCAAAGCCTCCACCCACAAACCGGCGAACTCTCCCTCGACGAGCTCCCCGCGGCGCTCGATCAGTCTGGCGTCATAGGACGCAGCTCGTTCCCACTGTCCAAGAGCAACATGGGCCCTGGCAAGCGTGCGGAGATAGCTGACATCTGATTGCGCCTCGTGCGCGGACAGCACCTCGACAGCTTCCGCAGCGCGCCCTTCCTGGGTCAAGACGGCGGCACGAGCCTCGGCCGCGACCAGGTCCGCGAGGAGACCCGGATACTCGGTCCGTAGGGCTTCCAGCTTGCCGAGTATCTCCTGCGCCCCTGCCGAGTCGCCCAGCTCGGTACGCAGTACGGCCACCGACCGCCAGCCCGTCATGTGGGACGGAATCATAGGCAAATCGAGGCTGCGAAGGATCTCCAGTGCCTGTTCGGGTCGCCCTTCGATCCACTGTAGTCGAGCGGCCCAGGTACGGCGGCGCATTTCCAGGAAGTCCGTACCCTCGACAGCGTCCTTACGGCGATCGCGATAGAGGATCTCCGACGCTTCGTCGAGGTTTCCGGAGTAGATCTGGACGCGGGCCTCCATCCACGACGCGAGATTCCGGTAGTCCGGCCCGGCTTCCTCCATTACATTGCGCGTCGTCTGCAAGGCCTTCACCGGCCGATCGAGGACCAGCAAGGCCAACGCCTTGCCCAACTCCAGGTACGGTGTCGGTTCGAAGCGAGGATGGATCCCGTCCGCTTCGCGAAGGGCTGCCTCACCCGAGCCCCCGGTCGCCAGCAAATAGACCAACAGCCCATGATTGATGCTCTCCGATCCGTCGCCGTACAGGCCACTTTGAGCAAACCTGATCGCATTGTCCAGGTCGCCCAGCTCTCGATACGCCAAGGCAATCTGACGCAGGGTCGTCGGATCGTCGACCTGGATCTCGAGCACCTGTCGATAGGTGGCGATGGCCTTCTCGTACTGGCGCACGACCCCGAAATACGCACCCTCGATCGTCAGGCGCTCGAGATCGCTGGACGTCTGTTCACGGAGCTCGTAGGCCCGTTGTACGGAACTCAGCGCCGACTGTGGATCGCCCTGCGCCGCCAGGCAGTGGCCCAGTTGGAGATGGGCCAGAGCGAATCTGGGATCTTCCTGCAGTGCCCGCCGGAAGCTCTGCTCAGCCGAGCCAATGTCGCCAGGCCGGTAGGCGCGCCGGCCCTCGGTATAGAACCGAAGCGCCGCCAGCGAGGGCGTGGTGGCCGACTCCAATGGCATCAACGTCTCGCGGAGCGGCCCTTCCGGTTCCAACCACCGCACGGCTTGGCTCTCCAGTGCGGACACCGCCTGCTCGATCGCAGAGTCCAGCGCGGCGCTGGTCGGCGCAGCGACCGTCTGTTCCGCCGTCGCTCGCAGATCCGGATCGGTCGCTGGGGCGAGCCAGAGCTGTACCCTCCAGGCTCCTCCCGACGGAAAGACCTCGCCTCCCACCACAGCAGACCGCGACGAACGGAGGGCGGCCTCGAACACCTCTTCGTCGGACCACGGCGCCCGCGGATCGCTGCGCGACATTTCTCTAGAAACTTGCACGACCTCCGCACGGTCGGCCGGCTCGAATACCGCCGACGAGCGAATCGCAGATCGCAGCGCGGCATCGGCCGAGGCATCGAAAGCGGCCTGTCCAGTCGAGTCCGACAGCGGTGCCAGTAGGATGGGCGTGGTCGGTACCAGGGACCCCTCTGGCCAGAAGTACCACACCAGCGCGGTGACGAGGGCAACCCACAAGAATCCGTATACCAGGGCACGACGGCCCGGACCTTTTCTGCCGATTCTGGAGCGAGAGACTTCGCCGCCCAACACGCTACTTTCCATGACACGGGCCAGAGCACGGTGGAAGGCTCCTGCGCTTCCGAATCGCTGGCCTGGATCGGGATCCAGCGCTTTCTCCACGACCTCTACGAAGGGCTCCGGCAGACCCGGACGCAGATCGAGCAGATGACGGACGTCTTGCTTCTCGTGACGCGTGCGGAGATCGCTGACCGACCGACCGAGTACGGGAAAGGTTCCAGTGACCAGATGGAACAGCAGGACCCCCAGCGCGTAGACGTCGGCAGCTACTCCCGGCGCCCCTCCGGTCAACAGCTCGGGAGCCAGGTAGGTGGGCGTCCCCGCGGGCCTTGCCGCGGGCCCGGCACTTTCATGAAGACCGATGCCGAAATCCATCAAGACGATCCGACCTCCCTCGGCCCGCATCACATTCTGCGCCTTGACGTCGCGGTGCACGATACCCTGGCGATGCACTTCCGCGAGCGCATCGCACAGCTTCATGCCGATGACCGTGGCGTCATCCGAGCTCATCGGACCGAACTGCCGGATCTCGTCGGTCAAGGTATGACCTTCCAGCCGCTCCATGGAGATCCCGACCCGGTCGTCCAGGCGGTCGGCGCCGTACACTTTCACCACGTTCGGATGGTTGACCTTGGCCAGCAACCTGGCCTCCTGCAGCAGCCCTTCGTCCGAGGCGTCTGGGGCATCGAGAATCTTCAGTGCTGTGGCTCTCTCGATCTTGGGATCGAAGGCGTCGTAGACCTCGCCAAAGCCACCACTCCCGAGACGGCCACGAACCTCCAGATGGCCCCAGAGATCGCCGGCCTGCAGTGGCGGAGGGGACGCCTTGGCCAGGAGCTCGCCGTGGGCGCTGAAGACGGTCGCCGCTTCCTGCAGGGCTCGGACGACCGGAAGCTCGACCGGGTCGGCTGCGGACTCCGCTGCAAGCCAGTCGACGGAGGATCGGTTTACCAACGCCTCCGCGAGATCGGACACCACGATCCCAGCAGCATCGGCGCGAGGCTCCGGATCCATCGGTTCTGACTCCCGAAGGCTCACGTCACCGCTCGGAATGCCCGTTCCTACCCCCGTCGCGCCCGTCCACTCTCGTCATTTCTTTTGCCAGCCGCTCGACGGCCCGTTTCACGGCCATGCGCGCGGCATCTTCGCTCGGCTTGTCCAGCTCCAAAGCTACCTCCCGCAAGCTGAAGCCTAGCTCGAAACGGGCGATGATCGCCTGCCGATCGACTTCACTCAGCTGCGCCAACGCCATCTCGTAGCGCTCCAACGATTGGCGCCCTATCGCTTGCTCGATGGGCGAAGCACCGGGGTCGGCAATGGTTCCCGCCGTTCCGTCCTCCTCGGGCCGGCGCCTCATCTTGCGCACCTGATCTCGGATCTTGTTCAGGATGGCACGCCGCATATAACTCTGCAAAGCTCCCCGACGACGCGGCTCGAAGTGCTCGAGCTGACCGAGCGTGTTGAGCAGCGTCTCTTGCACCAAGTCGTCGGTGTCCAGACCGTCCCGAGCCCAAACCGGCAGTCGTCCTCGGGTCCAGCGGCGGAGCGGCTCCAAGTAGCGACGGAGCAACTGATCCTGCGCTGCGGTATCGCCACACCGTGCCGACTCCAACAGCTGATACGAAGTCACGTCGCCGAATCCTTCGGAAAGCGTGAGCTCGTCCTTCCAGGTGGTTTTCATCAAGCGGGATGGAGCAGCTGATTTGACGATCGAATCAAGACACGATCCAACCTTCGAGTCCAGAGTGTTCGGTCGAAGCCACTAGTTCGTTCACCTAGTGAGGACCGTCGGTATGTTCCCACATTCCGTGGTGCTCGATCCTGGTCGTCTATTTCGCTTTGGTTGAATCTCTGCCCCCCTTAGGAGGCTGACGTCGATGGCTATTCCCTATGAGGCCGATGGCGTGCGTGCAGCGTCTGTCCGTTTCCAGTTCGTACAGCGGCTCGATCAGATTTTGGAAAAGCTCGATCTGGTGGCACGCAGAGGCCACATGCGCCGGGACCAGCGGGAGGACTTCATCTCCTGGGCGCTGCTGCGCATGGTGGAATCGAACTATTCCCTGATCCGAGAATGGCGCTGCGAAGCGAGGTTCCGCAACTACCTGAACGTCGTGGTCTCGAGATTGTTGCTCGATTTCCGCAACCATCGGTGGGGTCGGTTCAGGGTCTCCAAGGTAGCACGGCGACACGGCAAGGCCGCGGAGCTGCTAGACACCCTCATCCATCGCGACGGCTTCTCCATCGACGAAGCGGTAGAGCTGGTCTGGCGTAATCACGATACGGGCATCGACCGCCAACATCTCCGAAGTCTGGCCGGCAAGCTACCCGCGCACAGAAACCGCCGCGTCTATGGTCTGGAGGACGAGTCGGTGCCGTCTGTGCCACCCTCGGCGGCCGAAGATCTCCACCGCCGCGAGCGCCAGATCTTGTGCAAGAACCTTCAGCTCGTCCTCGACCGAGCCCTGGGAGATCTGCCATGCGACGACCTGCGCATTCTCGTCATGCGCTTCTGCCGCGGCTTCACGGCGGACGAGATCGGAGCTGACCTCGATCTCGACCGGAGGCGTGTCTATCAACGCATCGAGACGATTCTCAACCGCCTACGTCGCCGGCTTTGCGGCGAGGGTTTTCAAGCTGCGGAGCTGCTGGAGCTCGTCGGTGCGGACGACGTCGAGATGAGGTTTCGTCACCTCGTCGCCGCATGACCACTTCGTTCAGAACCGATCGAAGGCAGCGCGAAGCGCCTCGCGAACCCGAGACTCTTGCGCTGGCGAGCCGGCGTTGCACAGACCACCCAGGTCATCGTTCAGCAGGGCGAGGATCGGCGCTTTTTCGCCGGAGAAGCATCGCAAATCCAGCGCATGGGAGGCGCCCGCGACGATCGTGGCATGGCCACCACCGCAGGTGAGATCGGCATCTCCACCCGGCCAAGCCTCCTCCGAGAGGCTGCCCGACGGATTCTTGGACTGACACAACCGTACGGACAATTCCACGGGTATCTCGGCATCGGCGTCGCCGTGCACGATGTCGAAGTCAGGAAAAGCGTCCGGGTCCGCGGCGATCTGTGACACGAAGCTGTTACGCACCGCGAAGTCCGCGTCAGGTGTCAGCCCGCTGGCCACCGCCACCCCAGGCTCGTCCATATATGCCAGAAGAAGGCGCTGACCACGCTCGAACCGCCCTGCGAAGATGCCTCCCTCCCCGAGCTGACGGACGAGGAACGGAACGTCGGTAAGGGGATAGAGCAGTAGAGCCCTGCGCACCTGCTCGGTCCGATGGACCGCGAGCCAGGTAGCCAAATGGGCTCCGGAGCTCTGACCCACGACAGCTACACTCGTCGCATCCGCCGCCACTCCGTAGTCGGACCCGTGGGTCAGCACCCAGTCGAGGGCCGCTTCGACGTCTGCGACGATGGCGCGACCGTTGGCACTTCCGCAGCTCGCGGGGCCATCCGAGTCACCCGTCAATCGGTGGAAGGGTGCGAACACCGCGTACCCTCGCGCCGTCAGTTGGGGCGCGATGATGCCGATACCGGCCGCAGCACCTGCACCGCGAAAACGCCAGCCACCTCCGTGCAGCACCATCGCGGGACGCAGATCATCCGCTCCGAGGCGAGGCACGTAGACGCGCATACCGAGGGAACATCCATCCACACGACGAAACTCCACACGCTGCACATAGGGTCGGGGTTGTTCGGTCTGGTCGAGGGCGGCGACCTGCAGCGTCGTCTCCCGTGCCAAGCTCCAGGGCGTCTCGATGCGGTCCGTGACGTCCGGCCGGGCATCGATCCAGGCGGGCGGATGGCCGACGTAGTTGCGCGTACGAGCGTTGCCGAGCAACTGGAAGCCACAGAACTCGGTAAACGACATTCCCCGAAATGGTACCGCCTGTGTACACGCCTGATCGGCGAACAGCTCAGCCGTCGGCTGGCTATCGAGCGCCGACGCCGGCACCGCCTCACAGGCCCCGTCTCGCGAGCGAAAGAGAGACGCCACCGGCTCCGAGGTCTCGGCGACGAGCTTCTCGATGACACCGCAGGCGAGAACATCCTCGGGCGGCAGCACTTCGGGATCGTCATCGTTGCAGGAGCTACCCATCAGCAAAAGGGCTGCGAGCACCACGAGGGCTGGGCGAAGAATTAGACTAG
>JALCBJ010000025.1 GCA_028066595.1 Thermoanaerobaculia bacterium | reverse complement strand
ACTCCATGCCCCGAGCATACTAGAATCAGACTTACTTGTGTTAACACGCCCTAGCCGATCCGCGGAAGCCGGATCCCTGGGGGGCCGACGCTCGGGAAGTCCGTGGCGACCTGCTGACCGCGCAGGGCAGGGTCGCGGACGGGGAGCGGCTATTCGCCGAGGCATTCGCGATGCAGCTCGCGATCTACCAGACCGCCGACCACCCGACGGTAGAGAGCTTCTGCCAACGCCGGCCCAACACCTGCGAGGAACACCTCAGACCGAGCCTGGGAACGCCATGAACGAGGCGGAGCCGATCACCCTGCTGGCCAACCGATGGGCGACGTTTCAAGCAGAAGATCGTGTGGCTGGCGATTTACTCTTCGAGCTCGTCTATGACCGGCTTCACTCCATCGCCAGCGCACAGCTGGCGCGGTATCCGCAGGACGCGGTGATCCAGACGACCGTCGTATTGAACGAGGCGTTCCTCAAGATCGCCCGGTCCTCGGGAGTCCGCTGGCACGATCGGGAGCACTTCTTCTCCTACTGCGCGCGTGTCATGCGACACGTGTTGGTGGACCTTGCCAAGATCCGCCGCGCTTCCAAGCGCGGCGCCGGTACGACGCTGCTCAGCCTCGAACGCGCGCCGGATCCCGCCGAGACACCTCAGACGGAGGACATCCTGACCGTTCATCGGGCCCTTCTGGCGCTGGAAGAGATCGACCCCGAGCGCGCCCGCATCGTCGAGCTACGCTTCTTCGGCGGCATGGAGCCGCGGGAGATCAGTCGAACCTTGGGGCTGTCCGAGTCGACAGTGCATCGGCGGTGGCGGACTGCCCGAGCGTGGCTGTTTTCGTTCGTGCAGGGCAAAAAGGCATTGCCCTTCTCGTCACCAGCGGGCGGAAAGGACTAGCTGCCGGTGGTGCAAGTCGTGTGCGGCCGCACGACTCGCACTTGCGGGCTGCTAGAGCATCGGCTTCAGATGCTCGAGGACCGTCTCGGCGATGATCTCTTGCCCCTCGGCGTTGGGATGCACGCCGTCGGGTAGGTTGAACTCCGGATCTCCAGCGACGCCTTCGAGCATGAACGGAACCAGAGGGACGCCGGTCTCTTCCGCGATGCGTGGATACATCGAGGCGAACGCTTCGCTGTAGTCCTGCCCGTAGTTGGGCGGAATCAGCATACCGAGAAGCAGTATCTCGACGCCCGCCGCCTGCCCGTCCTTCACGATGGCCCGCAAGTGCTCCTCCGATGCCTGAAGATCGAGACCTCGCAGACCGTCATTGGCCCCCAAGCCCACCACCAACACATCGGGTTCCTGATGCAGCAACCAACCGAGGCGCGAACGCCCCCCTGCCACCGTGTCGCCCGACACACCGGCATTCACGACTCTGACCTCGAATCCCTCGGCCAAGAGCGTTTCCTCCACGAGATGTGGGAACGCCTGCTCGGCATCGAGGCCCAACCCCGCCGTAAGGCTGTCTCCGAGGAAGACAACGAGCGTCCGCTCCAACTCCTCGGGCGCGGGAGCAATCGAGCTCTCGGCAGGCGCCGGGCCTGGTTCGAAAGCCTCCGATTGCTCGGAAACATCGCCGCCGCACGCCAGCAGGCCTCCCACTCCTAGAACCCAAGCCAAGAGAGGCCATGATCGAAAAAGCCTGGCACCGTTGGGTCCTGATCGAGTCCAGCTCATCATTGCGATTCCACCAAAGCTGCCCACTTCCTTCGCATCTCCTTTTCCTCCTGTCGCAGCCGTTCCGCTCGCAATCCGACATGGGATTCTAGGCGCTGTCTCGCCGCGTCGGCGAGAGCCTGGGCACGGACGAGCTCGCCCTGCCCAGCGAGCGTTGCAGCCAGAGCCAACTCGGCTTCACTACGACGCCAGTGCGCTTCCGGTAGTGTTTCGTTCGCGATCCGGCAAGCATCCTCCAATACGACGAGGGCCTCTCGAGGCTGACGGTCTTGCGCCAGCAGCCTGCCCAATCCGACCAGAGTACTAACCGTCTCGGGATGATCGGACTGTCCGAGCTCATGACGCATTCGTACGGCCTCACGATAGTGGAGCTCCGCTTCGGCGTCGAGTCCCAAATCCGCCTTCGCATCGCCTAGATGCTTGAGTGCCTTCGCCAGCAGAGGATGGGGTTCGGGCAGCGTGGCCGCGTAGATCGAAAGAGATTCTTCGATCAGGCGAACAGCCACGGACGGCTCTCCCCGTAGCCGGAACGCAACCGCAGTACCCGCGAGGTTGATAGCGACGTCCTTGCTCTTCGGCCCGCGGCTGGCCACGAGAATCTCATGGCCACGAGCGAAATGATCGAGCGCCTCGTCGATCTGCCCCAACTCGGCCAGCACAGCTGCCAAGTTGTCGAGGCTGAATGCGACATAGACATGGTCCTCGCCGAGGAACTTCAGGTCGAGATCGAGTACCTGCTCGAAAAACGTCGCGGCCTCCCCGAATTCCCCACGGCTGAGCAATAGAGCGGCAAGGTTGTTGAGCCGGGTGGAGACCTCGGGATGTTCGTTACCAAAGGCCTCGCGACTGACAGCGAGGGCTTCCCTGTACAGTGGCTCAGCGCCCGCGAGATCACCGCTTTGGCGCAGAATACCCCCAAGATTACTGGCGGTGATCGCCACTCGAGGGTGCTTCGGCCCCAAGACCTCACGCTGTGTCTCCAGTGCGCTACGATTCAGCCGCTCCGCGGCCACCAAGTTCCCGGTCTCTCGCTCTAGACTTGCCAAGCTCACCTGCACCTCGGCGATCTCGGCTCGAAGGTCCCCTGCCATTCCACGGTACAGTGAAAGGGACTCCTCGTAGAGTGCACGGGCTTCTGAATAGCGATCGACTTCGAGCCGCTCTACACCCAATTGCGCCAGGGTCTTTGCCAGCGGAAGCGTAGGCGCTTGCGGTGTCTCCTCCAGTCGCTGCCGCTCGATACGCAGCGCCTCTTCGAGAAGCGTCGAAGCCTCCTCGTGCTGGTCGCGTTGGTAGAGCACGTCAGCGAGACCCCGCAGTCCTTCGGCGACCTCAGAACTGGCCTCCGCGAAGTACTCGCGGCGCAAGCTCAACGATCGCCTCCAGAGCTCCTCCGCCCTCTGCAGTTGGCCCAGAGACCTACTGACTCCGCCCAGGACCCCGAGGAGATGCGCCTCGACCTCCGGCTCGCTCTCCAGACCATCTTCGATGCGCGAAACACCCTGATCGAGTAGTTGATCAGCGGTCCAAGTCTCGCCCGCCGTCTGAAAGGGGTCGATGGATTGCACAAGGGAGGTCAGAAACTCCTCCACGGCAATCGCCTTCGAGAGCTGAACCTCCGCTCGGTTCCGTTCAGAGTCCGCTACCGCGGCTTGCCAGGCCGTACCCGCGAACCCCAGCAGCAGGGCCAACACCGCAACAGTCACGCTGACGACTGCAAGCTTGTGTCTGCCGACGAACTTTCCTAACCGGTAGCCCGTTCCCGGGGTTCGAGCCTGCACCGGCTGACCCGTCAGGTACCGGCGCAGATCTTCTCCGAGCGCTTCGACGGAGGGGTAGCGTCGATCGAGACCCTTGGCTAGCGCCTTCGACAGGATGGCGTCGAGATCGCCCTGAAGATGCCGCGAAACACCGCGGCGAGACCCGATGCGCTCGTGCCGACGGGCGGCGACCGAAGCGACTCTGGGTTCCTTCTCAGAGACCGCGCGAATGATCTCTGCAGGAGTCGTCAGATCTCCTTCGTACGGTAGCTGTCCCGTCAGCAGCTCGAAGAGAACCACCCCGAGCCCATATACGTCTGATGCAGTCGTGACCGCCTCGCCCCGGATCTGCTCTGGAGACGCGTATTCCGGCGTCAATGCGCGCAGTCCGAGCTCCGTGAGCCGTCCCGCCCCGGTCTTGCCGATCGGATCCAAGACCTTGGCGATGCCAAAGTCCACGAGCTTCACGTCACCAGTCTGGGTCACCAAGATATTCGACGGCTTCAGATCCCGATGGATGACGAGATTGCGATGCGCCAGCTGGACCGCGTCGCAAACCTGCAGGAAGAGCTCGACACGCGCGTCGACGCCGAGTTGGTTCTGCAGCGAGTAGTCGAGGATCGACTTGCCGTCGACGAATTCCATGGCGAAGAACGGGCGCCCATCGTCGGAAAGTCCACCGTCGAGGAGCCTCGTGATGCCTGGATGCTGCAGCTGGGCGAGGATCTGGCGCTCCTGGCGAAAGCGCTCGACGATGGCCTCGGAGTCCATGCCCTTCTTGACCAGCTTGAGAGCTACATGCTGCTCGAACCCACCCTGGATCCGTTCGGCCAAAAAAACGGTGCCCATTCCGCCCTCACCGAGAGTTCGGAGGAGTCGGTAAGGCCCGACCGTACGCTCACCCAAAAGGGTCTGCTCCGAATCGAGCAACTTGGCCGCGCGAACGGCATCGACCGACTCGATCCGTCCCTGGGCTTCGTCGTGGGCGGCGAGCAGAGATACGAGATCTCGGCGCAACGAGCTGTCGTCGCACTCCCGCAGAAAGCGTTCTCGCTCCGCGCCGTGCAGCTCGGAACCGACGGCGAAGAGCTCCTCGAGGCGCCCACCGCTCGGGTCAGCTGCCGCGCCTTGGTTCTCGATGTCGACCGGAGGGTCCGATGGCCCATCTCGTGGCGTCATGTCGCACGTTATATCGCACGTTCGCTCAGCAAACCTTTCTCGACACTCGGAGTCGTCTCCATGCATCCGTTCCTTCGTACCGCGCTCGCGACCGGCGTCCTGCTCTGTTTCGTCGTTCCCGCTTCGGCTCTCGACTTCTCGGTCGGATCCAACGGCGACGAGGGAGACGCAAACCCAGGCGACGGATTCTGCGCCACACCCGGCTTCATCTCTGTGTGTACGTTTCGGGCCGCCGTAGAAGAGTCGAACTGGTTTCCGGGAGAAGATCGAATCTTCCTCGGCGTGGGCACGGTCACCATAAGCGGCCATGGGATCAGGATCGAAGACGACGTGATCATTCAAGGAGCCGGGGCCTACCAGAGCATCTTGCAGGGCGATCCACTCGACACACTCGACGAAGGGCTAGTGATCGGCAATCACAGCAAGGTCTCGATCAGCGACCTGGCACTGCGAGGGTTCGACGCTGGGGCGAGGAGCCTGCCGGCGGGAGCAGCCCTCGTGACGACCCCTGACGATGGCAATGACGTGACGCTGGTTCGAGTGTGGATCGATTGGAACTCGTCGATGAACTGCGCTGGCGTCTGGATCGATGGTGGTGTGGCGGAGATCAGAGATTCTACTTTCACCCACAACAGAGCTCGTGGCAACGCCGATATGCCGTCATCCTCGTTGCCAGGATTGGGCGGCGCCCTCTGCATAACGGCCGGCGCAGACGTCACCGTGACCAACTCCACCTTCTTCGGCAATTCGGCCATCGAGGGAGGTGCAATCGGAATGGCCGGGTTGGGTTCTCGGCTCAGGCTCATCTCGTCCACACTGGTCGACAACATCGACCTGGCTCCCTCGACTTCCTCGGCCTCCGATCACGACGACAGCGCGATCTACCAAACCGAGGACACCTTCCTCTACCTGAACAAGACACTGATCGCAGGCTCATGTCACCCCTACTCCGCTGGTCTCACGTCCCATGGTGGAAATATCCAGAGCCCCGACGATAGCTGCCTTCTCAATGTGGCAGGTGACCAGCCAAATCTGGCACGGCACGAGCTAGGCCTCGGCCCGATCGGGAACTACGGAGGACCGGTACCCACCATGCTCCCGAGTAGCACCAGCCCCGCCGTAGAACCACCCCTCAGCTTGGCGGGTCCCCCATGTCCGACCCTGGACGCACGCGGGATGCCGCGGTTCGGCCGATGTGACGTGGGCGCCGTGGAGCGTCAGACGGTCGATCACGAGGTGCCGATCTTCGTCGACGGATTCGAGACAGGGAATACCAACGCTTGGTCCTCGACCAGCCCACCCTGAGTCCCCGGATCCGGTTGTCTCGTTCCAGCAAGATCCCCCGGCTGAGCGGACTCCATCTACAAGTGGCCCATCTCGTGGCCCCATGTCGCACGTCGTATCAGACAACGTTCATCGACACTCGGAGTCCCCATGCACACTGTCCTACGTGACTCGCTTGCGATCCTATGTACCTTGCTCGTGACCAGCGTCCTTCTCTGTTCCGTTCCTGCTTCCGCCCTGGATTTCTTCGTCGCCTCCAACGGCGACGAAGGAGACGCCAACCCAGGCAACGGATTCTGCTCCACACCCGGCCCCATCGCAGTGTGCACGTTCCGCGCCGCCGTGGAGGAAGCGAACGCCTTGCCAGGGCAAGATCGAATCTTCCTCGGAGCGGGAACGGTCACCATAGGAGCCCCTGAGATCTCGATCACAGATGACGTGCTCATCGAGGGAGCTGGTGCCTTCCAGACCGTCTTGCAGGGCGATGGTGGCGACTCCCATCGAGGATTGTCGATCGAAGAAAACATCGATGTTTCGCTCGTGGATCTCACGATTCGAGGCTTTAACCCCGAACCGGATAGCCACCTGGCTGGCGGGGCCATCAAGAGCAGGAATGCGGACATCACCTTCGCTGGAGTGTGGATTGACTCGAACTCTGCATACAACTGCGGCGGCGTATTGCTCGAAGGAGGGCACGTGTTGATCCTGAGCTCGACCTTCACTCACAACGTCGCTTCCGGCGGCGGAGTGGAAGGAGGTTGGGGCGGAGGTCTGTGCACAGAGGGAGCGGACGTGATCGCGTACAACTCCACCTTCTTCGGCAATTCGGCGCAGCTGGGAGGTGCGATTCTGGTCAACCAACCGGGTGCCGAGTTGACGCTCAAATCGTGCACGCTGGTCGACAACATCGATCGATCTCCGTCCATCGAGGGTGGTGCGGATGACAGCGCCATCTCCCAACTCAACGGCAGCTTCGACTCCCGCAAGACGCTGATCGCTGGCACGTGCCACCTTCTCGGTTCCGTCACGTCAGACGGTGGCAACCTCCAGAGTCCCGGAGACAGCTGCCTTCTCGGTGTGGCAGGCGATCAGCCGAACGTCCCGAGGCACCTCCTCGCGCTCGGCCCTATCGGAGACTACGGAGGTAAGGTACCCACCATGCTTCCAGATAGCACCAGTCTGGCGGTAGAACCACCTCTTTCCATGGGTCCCGCGTGTCCGTCGCTGGACGCCCGCGGGCTGCCGCGGGTTGGTCGATGCGATGTGGGTGCTGTGGAAAGGCAGCTGCTCGACTTCGACGTAGCCACGATCTTCGTGGATGGCTTCGAGACGGGGAACACGAACGCCTGGTCGTCGACCAGCGCACCCTGAGTACCGGTCCGAGAGCCTCGGCCGAAAGGCCTACGATGACTCGACGACGTGGCCGTCGTGCGAGGTCAAGTGCATCGCGGCCTCGCCCAGCTCGCGCCGTAGCCAGGCCACCGCGAAGGCAACGTCTCGCTTGACGCTTCGCTCCGCAACATTCAGTGCTTCCGCAGTTTCCCGAATACTCAACCCGCCAAAGTACCGGCACTCTACGGCCCGGGCGGGACGCGGATGATCGACCGCCAGTCGCGATAGAGCCTCGTCGAGGTGTTCCAGCTCCTCGGCCAACTCGTCGATGGCCACCGCCTCTTCATCGAGCTCGGCCGCGGGTTGGCCTCCGCCCCGCTTGTCGCGATTGCGGCGGCGCGCGGCATCGACCAGGACCTGGCGCATCGCCCGGGCTGCGGCACCGAAGAAATACCCCCGGCTCTTGACCGGCGCCCGCTCCGCGTCGACGAGCTTGACGTACGCCTCGTGTACCAAGCCGGTCGTGTCGAGAGTGAACCTACGCCCTTCGCCGAACAACTGAGCCCGGGCCATTGCGCGTAGCTCGTCGTAGACCAGGGGCACCAGGCGGTCGAGGACGCTGCGGTCTGTTTCGCCCGGCCGCCCTATTTCGGCGAGTACGTCGGTGATCTGATTTCGCGGCAAGATGCACTCCGAGGTCGTCGCCTACTATCCTAGTCAAACTAACCGGAGTATCTCCAACCGGCGTCAGGATAGACCGGGAGCAAACCATCGACACCGAAGACCGACCCTCATTCCCCGATCGCCCCGAGCGGGCTTCGGATCGGCTCGTGATCAGTGACCCAGCCGGCGTTCTCGGGATCGTGCCTGCCCTACCCTGCCTCTTCTTCGGCCTGCCGCCCCTTGCGCTGGCCGTGACAAGCATCCTGAAGGGAAACCTGCTGAGCAACTGGATCACGATCCTCGTCTGTCTCGTCGTCGGAGTTCCCATGACTTACTTTGGAGTCGGCTTTCTCACTTACGCTCGCTGCACTCGCTTCGATCGATCGACCAGGTCGGGGGAACAGTGGATCCGCCTGATCCACCGCTGGCAGCCCGAGGGCTTCCAGCTCGATGACCAAAGCGAGATCACCATCCACCGCTCTGCCCGCGGCTCCACGTCGACTCGCCGCTACTCCGCCAGTCTGAAGACCACCGGCAGCACGCTCAAGTTAAGCGAGAGCGTCCGCAAGAAGCCCGTTGAGGAGCACGCTCGGCGCGTCAGCGAGTTCCTCCGCATTCCCGTTAGGGACAAGTCCTGACAAAGAGGGTCCCGGCCCGCTGTCACCGAAGCCCAGCGGCCTGCGAAGGCCCGCACCGATGCTAGGATCTTCGTCCCCCGGCGGCGGCACGAACCGCCCTACCCGCTGACGCCACACGGTCTCCGGACCTCCTCCGCGCGCACCTTCGACCGCCGCCTAGCCGGCACCCACCGACCGACGAGGCCTTCGTGGACAACGTTCGCAATTTCTGCATCATCGCCCATATCGACCACGGCAAGTCGACCCTCGCGGATCGGCTGATCCAGACCTGTGGTGGCGTCAGCGATCGTGAGTTCCGCGACCAGATCCTCGACTCCATGGACCTGGAGCGTGAACGCGGCATCACCATCAAGTCGAATACGATCACGCTACCGTTCACGTCGAAGAAAGACGGCAGGACCTATCGCCTGAATCTCATCGACACGCCCGGCCATGTGGACTTCAGCCATGAGGTGCGACGCTCGTTGATGTCGTGTGAGGGCGCACTGCTGTTGGTCGACGCGTCGCAGGGCGTGGAGGCGCAGACGGTGGCAAACCTCTACCTGGCGCTCGAATTCGACCTCGAGCTCCTCCCGGTGATCAACAAGATCGACTTACCGTCGGCCGACGTCGATCGAGCACGGGAGGAAATCGATTCGGACCTCGGGCTCGACCCGTTCGAAGCCGTCGAGGTGTCGGCGAAGACCGGTCTGGGCGTCGAGGACCTGCTGGAGGCCCTGGTCGAAAAACTGCCACCACCCGAGGGCGATCCAGGAGCGCAGCTCCAGGCGCTGATCTTCGACGCCCAATACGATGTATACCGCGGCGTCGTCATGTTGGTGAGGGTGAAGGACGGCACCTTGAAGAAGGGCCAAGACATCTTCCTGATGCACACGAAAAAGACGTATCAGGTGGAAGAGGTCGGGCTGCTGAAGCTCGAACGCGAGGCCAGCGAATGTCTGGAAGCGGGCAACGTTGGGTACGTGATCGCGGGCGTCAAGTCCGTTCGAGACATCACCATCGGCGACACCGTGACGGACGCCAAGAATCGCTCCGCGGAAGCCCTGCCCGGCTACCGGCCGGCGCGGCCCGTGGTGTTCGCCTCGCTCTACCCCATCGCCTCGGACGAATACGAAGACCTGACGGCCGCTCTCGAAAAGCTGTCGCTGAACGACGCCGCTCTCACCTACGAGAAAGACTCCTCCGCCGCGCTCGGTTTCGGCTTCCGCTGCGGATTCCTCGGCCTGCTGCACCTCGAAGTGGTCCAGCAGCGGCTAGAACGCGAGTTCGGTCTGGCACTACTTCTCTCTGCGCCCACCGTGAGCTACAGAGTGAAGCTGAAGACCGGCGAAGAGCTGGTGGTCGACAATCCGGTCTTCTTCCCCGATCCGTCGGAGATCGAGGCCACCTACGAGCCATACATCAAGGCGCAAATCTGGATTCCCGAACGCTACGTCGGCACGATCATGGAACTTTGTCGCGATCGCCGAGCCGACGACATCCAGCTGCGTTATCTCACCCAAAGTCGCGTGGAGGTGAACTCGATTCTGCCCCTCGGCGAGGTGCTCTTCGACTTCTACGACAAGCTCAAGTCTTACACCCAGGGCTACGGCTCCTTCGACTACGAGATGTTCGAATATCGCGAGACGCGTATCGTCAAGGTCGACATCCTGGTGAACGGCGAGCCTGTCGACGCGCTGTCGCAGCTGACCCACGAAGACCGCGCCCGTCAGCGCGCCCTGCACTACTGCGAGCGCCTGGAAGAAACCATCCCGCGCCAGCAATTCAAGATCGCCATCCAGGGCGCCATCGGTGGCAAGATCATCGCCCGCACCACCATCAACGCCTACCGCAAGGACGTCACCGCCAAGTGCTATGGCGGCGACATCACGCGTAAACGTAAGCTGCTCGAGAAGCAGCGCGAGGGCAAGAAGAAGATGAAGGTCGTGGGCTCGGTCGAGATTCCACAAGAGGCCTTCGTCGCCGTCCTGAAGTCTGAAGCGGGTAAGTGAGGCCGGGACTCTACGTCCACGTTCCGTTCTGCTCGGCCATCTGCCCCTATTGCGATTTCGCGGTGCGCGTCGGCGATGCGGCCGACGGTGCGGGCTTCGTGGATTCGCTGCTCGTGGAGCTGAACGGGCTCGCAACCGGTGACGCGCTGTCGGACTTGCCAGCGGTGGCCACTGCGGTCAGCCGGCTCGTGGCCGGCGAGTTCGGAAGGTTCGACACGATCTACTTGGGAGGCGGCACTCCTTCGGTGTTGGCAGAACGCGATCTGCGTCGCCTGCTCGAAGCGCTGCGCGAGCGGCTGCCGGTGGACGACGACGTCAAGTTTTTCTTCGAGGCCAATCCCGAGGACGTGACGGCACAGTCCCTGCGGCTTTGGAACGACCTGGGCGTGTCGATGCTCAGCCTCGGCATTCAGAGTTTCGATTCTGATCAGCTGCGCTTTCTCGGCCGACGCCACCACGCCGACGAGGCACGCCGGGCGGTGCAGATGGCTCTGGAAGCGGGATTCGACACCGTGTCGATCGATTTGATCTATGGCCTGCCGGGGCAAACCGAAGACGCCTGGCGTCGAGAGCTCGAAACGGCCGCACACCTGGATCCACAGCACCTCTCGTGCTACGAATTGGAGATCCACCCACGCACAGTCTTCGGCAAACGAAGTGCCCGAGGCGAACTTAGAGAACTATCGGAAGACGACCAGGCCGACCTCTTCCTCCTCACGCACCGACATCTAGCCGAGCATGGATTCGAGGGCTACGAGGTATCGAACTTTGCCCGCTCGCCGGAGCATCGCTCCGCGCACAACGCCAAGTACTGGCACCATGTGCCCTACCTGGGACTCGGACCGTCGGCTCATAGCTACGCTCCGACAGGCGAGGGAGGCGTCCGTTGGTGGAACGAACGCCACACACGACGCTGGGCCCGAAGTCTCGGGGAGGGTCGCGCAGCCGTGGACGATCACGAAGCTCTGTCGTTTGGTGATCTGGCGTTCGAAGCGCTGATGCTAGGTCTGCGGACGGTGGACGGAGTCGATTGCCGACGCCTTGAGCGGGATTTCGGAGTCGACATTCTCACCGGCCATGCGAAGCAGATCGAGATCTGGCGCGTACAAGGTCTCGTCACCCGAACCGACCATCGGATTCGACCTACGGTGGCCGGTATGGCGCTAGCCGATCGGCTGGTCACCGACCTGCAGTTGGAACACGAGATCACCACGGAGATCGATCGAGCATGACCCAAGAACTCCTTCACATCGGAACCAACGGCCACGTCCTCGCCGTCTCTACCGACACGGGCGATGAACTCTGGCGGACGAAGCTTGCAAGTGGTCGCCTCTTCAACAGCGTCGCCAACCAGGACGTTTGCGTCTTGGAGCACGAAGGCAAAGTGTTCGCGGGCTGCCGCGGCTTCCTCTTCTGCTTGGATGGTGCATCCGGCGAGATTCTGTGGAGAAGTGACCTGAAGAGAATGGGGCACCGAGACGTCTCCTTGTCCGTCGCAGGCAAATCTGTCCAAACCTCCTCGACGCAAGGCGAGAGCGGCGTCAGCCCGATGATCTAGTGCACCAGTGGCGGTGCTTCCCAGCACGCCGAGCACACTCGTCAGCCTCTACCGTCGCTGAACCGGCGGTCCCAGGTGCGGTAGCCGCGCCTCGATCTCCTCGCGGCGACCCTCCAGCCACGGTGGCAGCACCAGGATCTGACCCAGTTGATCCATGTCCTCGTCGCGGCCGAAGCCCGGGCCGTCCGTCGCCAACTCGAAAAGGACCCCACCGGGCTCGCGGAAATAAACCGACTGGAACCAGAACCTGTCGATGACGGGCGTCGGCTGAAGTCCGACGCGTGCAATCGCTTCGCGCACGGCCAGCTCCTCCGCCTCGTCGCGCACTCGCCACGCAGCATGGTGCACGCCGCCGACGCCACCGTTGCCTTCGATGCCCGACGGCACGATGCGGATATCCACATAGCTGCCCGATCCGCCACCGTCCTCGTGACCGGCGGCAGCGAAACGATGCCAAACGCTCTCTTCCTCCACGTACTCGAATCCCATGACTTGAGTCAGAAGGAGGTCGGTGGCGTCGAGCTCGGTTTGCCACATGCGGATGGAGTGGAGGCCGAGTATTTGATGCTCCTGCGGTACTGGACTCCGTTGCCAGGGCACAAAGGCGCGGTCCTGTGAGATCTCGACCAGCGACAGCCGCAGTCCGTGAGGGTCGTCGAACGGCAGTGTGCGCTCGCCGAATCGTTCCTCGACCGCATGCTGGGCGACGCCCAGCTCCTCGAAACGAGTCTGCCACCAGTCGAGACTGCCCGCAGAAATCGCCAGCGGCACCTCCACGATCTGCCCCACGCCCGGCTTTGCCTTCGGTTGCTTGGGCCACGGGAAGAATGTGATGTCCGTACCCGGAGTTCCCTCGCCATCGGCGAAAAACAGGTGGTAGACGTTCGGAGCGTCTTGGTTGATGGACTTCTTCACCAAGCGCAGTCCAAGGACGCGCGTGTAGAAGTCGAGATTCTCCTGCGGATCGCCAGCGATCGCGGTGACGTGGTGCAGCCCACGGACGGACGGTCGTGTAGTGGAGCTCATGCGCCCATTGTGCGGCCTAGGAGACGCCTATGCCCCGGCAACTCGACTGTAGATCACTTCCATCGCCTTCATCGGCTCGGCTCCTCGAAGCTCCCAAGCCGTCATCCTTTGGCGATCACCCTCGTGAACGATCTCGGTGCGGACGCCGATCTCGGACTCCGTGATCGGATTCCAGTAGGACCCCGCCACGGTCATAGTCCGTGTCACCTCGTCGTAGCTACCCCTGCTCACGGTGATTCCAGTCAGCGAAGTGTCGTTCCAAGTTCCCCAGAACTCGCCGGCCACGTTGTCGTACCCTGCGAGCGCCAGCGCATGGAACGGTTGGCCGCCAAAGCTCGACTCCACCTGCTCCATCATCACACGGCCTCCGAGGATCATCTTCCGCTCGGACGTTCCCGTGGTCTCCGTCGGCGGTAGGTTCGGATCCAGCCAGGCCTTGATCGCGAGGTTCCATGTACCGACCTGCTCGGCTAGGAACCGGTGCGGCGCTCCCGGCGTTGCCGCCTTTGCCATTGCCATCAACAGAACCCCGGGGTCGGGGGTGGTCACCGAGTCCGCGGCCTGAGACTCTGTCTCGGTGGTCGAGGCTTGAAAGGACACAGGGCTCGAGTCGCTCATGCTTTGGCTCCTAAATCGATCAGCTGTGTCGAGTCAGCCTATCCGACCCGAGTGCCTCGGGCCGAAACACCTTCGATCTCGTCTGCTCTTCGACAAACCTTCCGGCCGAGTCGACGTATAGTCGTCACTTGACTATGAGTCGATCGACGAATATCTGATGAACTTTCTATGAGTCCCAATGCCGAAGAGCTGCTGCCCATGTCGCCCCGCGACTATTTGATCTTGCTCGGTCTCTCCGCCGGGCCCTCCCATGGATACGGCCTGATCGGCGAGATCGAGTCGCTGTCAGAGGGAGCAACCTCGATGGATCCCGCGAATCTCTACCGGGCCATCAAGCGACTGAAGCGCGATGGTCTCGTCGAGGACCTGGGCCGCCGGGGAGTGGAGGCTACCGGGGGTACCGACGTCGACACGCGGCGACGCTACTACGGACTCACGGAAGCCGGACGTGGTGCCGTAGCGGCGGAGAGCCTGAGGCTGGAACGTCTGACCCGCGTCGCGCGGGAACGTCTCCTGGTTCCATCCGCGGAAGGCACCCGATGACGTCTCGGGAATCACGCAACTTGTCGGTCCGCCTGTACCAGTGGCTCGTCTCCTTTCTACCGGACGACTTCGACGCCGACTTGCGTCGCGACACCATCGAAACCTTCGTCGACATACGGCGGGCGGCTCGCCGCAGAGGACGGTTTGCCTCGCTTCGCGTCACCGTGGGCTCGTTGTGGCACGGAGCCGGCGCAGTCCTCGCTGAGCGCCGCGAGGCCAACCATGCCCTACGGGCTACATCTTCCATCTCGGCCGAGGTGTGCACGGTCGAGCACCATCCCCGCCGCAACACGACCCCCGGAGATCTCATGGACTCTCTTCGTCACGACCTCCAGACCGCGCTCCGCGCCTTCCGTCATCGACCGGGCTTCGCCCTGGCATCGGTGGTCATCATGGCCCTGGGAATCGCGGCTGCGACGACTCTGTTCAGTGTGGTCGACGACGTGCTGCTGCAGCCGCTGCCCTACCCCGATTCCGAACGCATCGTCTACTTCGACGAAGGTAGCCACCCCATTCCGCTGTTCGAGATCTGGCACGACGACATGGCGTCAGTCGAAGATCTCGCAGCTGCCTTCACTCGGTACCAAGTCCTCACCGGCGAGCAAGAGCCGGCTCGAATACAAACGGCACGGCTTCGGGGCGACTTCTTCGAGTTGTTCGGGGCGAAGCCGGCCAAAGGGCGGCTGCTCCAGGCTCAGGACTTCGACGAGCGTGCCCGGGTCGCGGTGATCAGTCATCGTCTGTGGCGTACCCGCTGGGGCAGCGACGAAGGGTTGCTGGGGCAGACCATATCCGTTGATGGTGAGGACTTCACCGTAGTGGGTGTGATGGCGCCGGACTTCCAGATGCCGGAAGCGGTCGACGAGGAGATCGAGATCTGGATGCCCCTCGACCCAGGTCCTGAGATGGCTCACTCCTGGAACTACTATGTGTTGGAAGTCGTCGGACGATTGGCGGAAGGAGTAACGCTCTCGGCAGCTCAGGACGAGGTCCGAGCGATCGATCTGCGGGTGGCGGAAGAACATCCCGAGGAACGCAACGACCGCGAAGGCAATCCGCAGCTGACCCCTCTCGTCGGCCTTCACGAGGCGACGGTCTTCGGCAGCACGGAACGGCTCTGGGTGCTACTGGGCGCCGGTTTCGCCGTCCTCCTGGTGGGTTGCGCCAACGTTGCAGGTCTGAGTCTTGCGCGCGGCCAGGAACGCTTGCGCGACCTGGCGGTGCGCGAGGCGCTGGGTGCGGGCAAGCTGCGCCTGGCTCGGCAGCTGCTGATCGAGAGCGTGCTGCTGTCTTTGGCGGGAGGTGCAGCTGGCATCGCCCTGGCCCAGGCTGGCGTGAAAGGGTTTCTGGCATTGCAGCCGGGCGACCTGCCGCGTTTGCACGAGGTGTCCTTGGACCCGAGGGTTCTTACCCTCGCCTTGCTCGCCACCGTCGCCTGCGGGCTCTTGTGCGGCACGGCGCCTGCGTTGCAAGCGGCCCGCTCCGACCTCGAGCGAGTCCTACGATCCGATACGTCCGGAACCGCGGGACGAGATCGCCGTTCCGGTCGGCCGCTTTTCGTGATCTTCGAGGTCGCCCTATCTTTGATGCTGCTGACGGGTGCCGGACTTCTCGCTCATAGCCTTCTCCTTCAATACCGCCAGCCGGCTGGAATCGACACGGAGCGCTTGGTCCGCATACCCCTGCAACTACCCGAGAACACGATCGGAGGCGCCGAGGAAGATCTTGCCGGCCGCATCGCACAAAGGACGAATCGGCTGATCGAGAGCCTCGAGGCTCTACCAGAGGTCGATTCGGCAGCCGTCACCTGGGCGGCACCCTTCACCTACTTCGGTCGTGGCCGCTGCTGCTGGAGAACCGTATTCGCGGCCGAACCAGACACGGACGACAAGCCGCGCTCCATGGTGCACCCGGTAACAGCCGGCTTCTTGGGCACCCTCGGCGCAGATCTCCTCGTGGGACGAGATCTCGACGAACGCGATGGTGAGCTGGAACCACCGCCCTTGATCGTCAACCGCCATATGGCGGGAGAGTTGCTGTCGGAATTCGGCCTACCCGGCTCCGCAGAGGATGCCCAGGCCCTCGCAAGTCTCCTCGGCCGCCAGGTCCTACGCGGCAGCGACGAGGAAGCGATGCAGATCGTCGGAGTCGTCGACCACATCTACGAGTGGGGCCCGACCGAGGAGACCGAACCGGTGTCCTATGTGTCCTACGAGAGATTCGGTGGCGAGATCGGGCTGGCTTCGGTGGTCGTTCGCATTCGTACGAACCTGCAAGCCAATCTCGTCGAACGCTTGCGCCAGGCGATCTGGCAGGTGGACCCTCGGATTCCGGTGCCGGTCGTGGAATCGATGGACGAGCGCCGCAGAGACGCATTCGCAGAACCGCGTTTCTACTCCGTGATCCTCGCCCTGTTTGCTGGCGTTTCCCTGCTCCTGGCCGCCGCCGGTCTGTATGCGACGCTGCACTACACTGTGACCCGCCGACGGTGCGAGATGGGCATTCGCATGGCCCTGGGCGCTCGGCATCGGGAAGTCGTTCGTCTGGTGTTGCGTCAGGGCTTCGGCTGGCTCGTCGCCGGACTGGCCCTCGGCTGGGTGTTCACCGCCATCTCCGCACGCGTCCTCCAGAGTCAACTATTCGGCGTGGGCGTCACGGATCCGTGGACTGTGGGCACGGTATCGCTGGTGCTTCTCCTGAGCGGCCTGGCTGCATGTTGGATACCGGCTCGGAGTGCGGCTCGCGTCGATCCGGTGAAGACCCTTCGCGCCGATTGAGACCGGCCGGCCACCTCGTCGCCTGATCTCCGGCCGACGTCCCGAGGATCACCTGGGCGAACCCGCCGACTCCAACTCCAGAAGCTCTCGCTCCTGCTCACCACCGGATTCGGGATCGAGCCGTCGGGCGTTGCGGATCGCGCGGTGGGCCGCGGCCATCGCGGGGCGTGGGCTCGCGTTCCGCAGGATGGCCCGCCGAGCCTGCGCGAGTTCGAGCTCGGCGGCCAGTAGATGACCGTCGACGATGTCGTTCCTCAGCTCGAGCGCGATCGAGAGAGCCTTCCGAGCGGCTTCGAGCTCCACCCCCGGATCCTCTCCCCGGGCCAACATCGCCGTCGCGAGCGCGACGCCACTTCTTGCGCGGTTGAAGTGCGGAAACGCCCAGTCAGGCTTGAGCGCCGCAATCCGATCGAACTCCTCGACCGCATGTCGGAACGAAGCAAGCGAGTTCTCTCCCTGAGCCTGCAGAAACTCCCCCCGGTTGTGAATGACGTTGCCTAGGTTGTTGTGCGCGGTGACATACGCGGGATAGATCTCGAGGGCTTTTCGCAACGCATTCTCGGCCGACTCCAGGTGCGGAAGCGCATTTTCGCCGTGATCGATCGCCGCGTCGGCCAGCCGGTTGTACATCGTGCCCAGGTTTCCCCACGCATAGGCGTAGCCCGGCTCGATGGACACCGCCTCGGCGAACGCCTCGATTGCGGCCTGGGTCGCCTGTCGATGATCCTCTGAACGAGCCTGGGCACGAAGCACCTCCTCCCAACGGAGGAGACCCAGGCTGTTCCAAACACCGGCGTCATCGGGCGCCAGCTCGATGGCGCGCTCGAGCGGGACGACGCCGGCGGCGATCGAGGCGCTCGACTCGATTCCACGTTCACGTTCGAACTCGGCACGGAACGTCCACGCGTCGCCGAGTCGCCGATAAGCGCGAACATCGTCTGCCGCCAGCAGCACCGCCTGCTCGGCGGCAACGATCGCTTCGTCGATCTCCAGGAATGGATCCTCGTCGCGGCGAGACAGGTCTCTCGCGTAGACCACCCCCAAAGCCGACGCGGCGATGAAGCTATCGGGTGAGCTGGTATCCGCGGCATGCGCGCTGGCGCAGGCCGCGGCGCCATCTTCGGCCGCGACGTCCACCGAACCCGAGACGTCGTGGAGGTGGAGGTCGACCTCCTTAGCAGCGATCCTGCAGAGCTGTAGGTGGGGCTCCGGATCGCTGGGTGCGATCTCTGCCGCAGCTCGGAACGCAAGACGCCCACGCTGCAGGTACTGGAGAACTCCCTCCATGTCGCCTCGTCCCCTGGCGTCGCTGAGGTTCGCGAGCTCGATCTCACCGTGCAACAAATACACCTCATATCGCCACGGTGCCAGCTCCAAGGCACGTTCGGCCAGCTCCGCGGCGCGATCCCGTTCGTCCTCCAGAAAGGCGATCCGGGCGGCCACCAGATCACCCCGCTCGAGCTCTTCCGTCGCCATGCTCCGGAGCTTCAACGCCCGGTCGCGCGAACGGATCGCCAGCTCGGCCAGGCGAGCTTGTCTCAGGACCGGGTCGGTGATCTGTTCCGCTCGCGCCCGATCTCGGCGGTAGCGTTCGACCTCCGCTTCCGCCAAGGTCAGGGCGGCCGCGGCCGATCCCAGGCCGGAGGACCAAGCTACATCCAGGTGCTCCAGCGCACGATCGAGTTGGCCCAGAGAGAGGTATCCGCGGCCGACAGCGAGCCGCCCCTCCGAACGCGCCGCGGACGGTACGTTGCCCAGACCGCTCTCGAGACGGGACAAGCGCGCGGCAAGGCGGCGGCGCGCCGGAGCGGTATCGTGCAAGGCGATCAGGTGCTCGAATCGCATGGTGGCGGAAATCTCCTCCGCCGCGCGGCCGTAGCGACTCGCCACCTCGGCGCCCCGCAGCGCCAGGGCCTTCTGCCACAACATCGAGCTCCCACCGATGAGCGACGAGAGAAGAATGGCGATGACGACGGTAGCCTGTACCGGCCGACGACGGATCTCGCGCTTCAATCGTCGCCACGGTGACCTGGATCGTGCCGTGATGGGCTCTCCCCTCAGATAGCGTCTCAGGTCTTCTGCGAAAGAGCGCACGGCGCCGTAGCGGCGCCCGGGATCACTTTCCAGGCAGGTCAGGATCACGGTCTCCAGATCGCGAGGGAGATCCGATATCAGTGCTCGGGGTTCGCTCGGATCCGCCCGCAGAACCGCCGCGAGAATCTCCGCAGGCGTCGAGCCGTCGAAGGGCCGACGATCGCAGAGTAGCTCGTAGAGCACGACCCCGAGCGCGAAGACGTCTGCGCGTCGATCCACCGATTCGACTTCGCCGCGCGCCTGTTCTGGAGCCATGTAGGCAGGCGTGCCGATGACATCTCCTGTACGCGTGAGGTCCACGACGCCTACGATCCGAGCGATCCCGAAGTCCAGCACGCTCAGATGCGGCGGCCCGTCGTCACGCTCGGAGACCAGTAGATTCGCCGGCTTGATGTCACGGTGCACCACGCCCTGGCCGTGGGCATACTGAACCGCCTCGCACGCCTGCAGGAACAACGCAATGCGTTCATCGCGTCCCAAGCGATGCTCGGTGCAGAAGTCCGTGATCGGAACACCGTCTACATACCGAAGGACGAAGAAAGGTCTTCCGTCGTCGGTGAGCCCACCATCGAGCAACATGGCGATGTGATCGTGGTCGAGGCCGGCGAGGATCTGTCGCTCCCTCTGGAAACGACTGCGACTCGTCAGATCGGCCGTCCAGCCCGCCAAGACCTTGAGGGCCACCCGGCGCTCGAACTGCCCGTCCGCGCGCTCTGCCAGATAAACCTGACCCATGCCGCCTGCACCGATGGCATCGAGGATTCGATAAGCGCCGACCAGAGAGCCTGGTGGCAGCAGGTCGGAACGGTCGAGGCGCGCCAAGGCTCGATCGAAGACTTCGGGCGTCCGGCTGGCCAGGCGGACGTCGGGCGCAGACTCGGCGCGGAGCGCAGCGTCCAGGAGCTGACGCACCTTCGCCACGAGCTCTTCGTCACCTCGACACGCCGACTCGGCGACGGCGTGCCGCTCGGCCGGCGGTGCATCGAGAGCTCGGTCGAGGATCGAATCGATTACCGTCCAGCGAGACTCCGCGGATCGCGACATGGCTCGAGGATTCTAACTACGATCCGGCTCAGGCGGCCGAAGTGTAATATCGACCACGAAGGAAACGATGGCCGGTCGATTGACTCAATTGCTCGAACGCCACGCGGGTGGCGATGCGGCGGCGTTCGACGAGCTCGTCCCGATCGTCTACGACGAGCTGAGAAAGCTCGCCCGCAGCCAGCGACGTCGTTCGGGCGGGAACCGAGCGCCGCTCGACACGACGGTTCTGGCACACGAGGCCTATCTGCGGCTCGCGCGATCGGACGGTACCTATCGTCATCGGGGGCACTTCTTCGCCGTCGCCGCAGTTGCCATGCGCCAGCTCCTGGTCGACGAAGCGCGGCGTCATGGGAGAGTCAAACGGGGTGCCGGCGCCCGGCGGGTTGGTCTCGATGGTCTGGACATTCCGGTCAGTGAGCAATACGAGTTAGTGATCGCCATCGACGAGGCGCTCGAGCGCCTCGAGGAGCTCGATCCGCGCCTGCGCTCGGTGGTCGAGATGCGTTACATCCTCGGCTTGTCAGAACCCGAGACCGCGAAGGCCCTGGACATCTCCGAGCGTACGGTACGTCGCGCCTGGGTCAAGGCTCGCGCCTGGCTCGAGGTAGAGCTGGGGTCGAAGTAGAGCGGGGGTCGAAGCGGAGCTGGGGTCGAAGTGGAGCGGGATCGAAGTGGAGCCCGGGTCGTGAGGCGGCCGCCTGTGCCGGTAGCCGCGAAACCCGTGCGCTACCTCAAGCGTCGACCTTGACCAGCTCTACGCGCCGGTTCTGAGCGCGGCCGGCGGCCGTATCGTTCTTGGACACCGGATCACCGGCTCCACGCCCGACCGCGGTAAGCCGTCCGGCCTGGATGCCATGCACGGCTGTCAAATGCTGTAACACCGATTCGGCACGGCGCACCGAAAGAGCCATGTTGACGTCGGCACCGCCTCGGTCATCGGTATGGCCTTCGATGCGCAGCCGGAGATCGGGATTCTCCCGAAGTAGCTTGGCTACCTCGGAAAGGGCTCCACTCGCCCTGGACGTGAGGTTCGCCTGGCCAGATTCGAATCGGATGCCGTAGACCGGCGTTCGTCCGGTGGTCGCGATCTGTTCCGCCATACCCGCCGCATCGAGCTCTCCACCCACCTGAAACGGTACGGAGGTCAGCTCGCGGCCGCTACTGTCGGTGTTGTGCAGCCGGACGGTCCACCGACCTTCGGTGGCCGGAGCCGTGAACTGAAGCCGGCCAGAAATATCCCCGTTCAGATGTTGGTATGCGATGTCGTGGAGGTCATTGACCGACTCTTCGCCGTGAGGCACTTCCGCGGGAACGATGCCCACCCAAGCGTCGTCCGCCAAGCCTGCCGGCGCGGTGAAGGACACCGCGAGCGCGGCGCCGGGTGCATACCTCTTGCTGTCCAAGGCGAGGGTGGCCTCGGCCGCATCGGGTCTCGCCACCACAAACGACACATGGGCGGTCTCCCGGCCACTGTTGTCTGAGTCGTTGAGGCGAACGTCATAGCGTCCTGGCTCGGCCGGCGCCTGGAACTCCAGTACACCTTGAGTTTCACCGTTCAGATAGCGATATTCCACATCGTTCTGATCGTTGATGGATTCCTGCCCGTGTTCGACCGACGAAGGGACGATGCCGGCCCAGGCATCGGCATAGCTTTCGGCCTCGAACCGGACATGGATCGTCTCCCCGGGCGTGTACTGCACCTTGTCGAGACGGAGAGTGTCCGCTTCGGCCCGGCCGGGAAGGAAAAGGAACGACAACACGAAATAGATGAAGATTCGGTCGGCATGCATGACGTCTCCTCAGGAAAGGCATTGGGGGGAGGGCTCGTGGCCCGAGTTCTCACCTACCCCAACGTCGTTTCTCCTGACGACCGGACATGTACCGACCACTTCGCCGAAGCGACTGGCTTCAGCGAGTGTGATCGAACTCCGCCGTCCGCATCACACCCGCGTCCGCCGGACGAGCATCAGGTAGGCCGGCAGCATGGTGATGGCCACCAGAGCGGTAGCAGCCGCACCGAGAATGGCCAGATAGCCGATGGTGCGCAGGCCCGGATAGTGGGACAACGCCAGGGAGCCGAAGCCCACAGAGGTGGTGACGGCCGCCATGGCGATGGCGCGGCCGGTTTCCGCCAGCCCTTCGATGAAGGTTTCGTCGTCGGCGTCCTGCAGCTCGCGACGGCGGTGCAGCATGTGGACGCCGTAGTCGACGCCGATGCCGATAATCATCGTGGTGACGAAGATGTTCATGAAGTTGAGGTCGAGACCCATCACCACCATGACACCGAACATCCAGACGATGCCGACCGTCAGCGGAACCAACGTGAGAATCGTGTCGGAGATACGACGAAAGTCGAGCCAGAGAAGAAACGCGACCAGCAGGGAACCGAGGACCGCGGCCCCGACGGCGTCTTTCCAAACCTGCTGACGCAGGGAACGGCTGACCACGTTGACTCCGGTGAGCTTCGCCTGAGGGCCGAGCTTCGACGCCAGGACCTCGGCTTCCGGTGGCGGCTCACGACGCCACTTGCTTTCCGGCGCGTAGAGATAGACGACGCTACGCCAGGTGCCGTCGTCGCTCTGACGCAAGTAGCGCTGGAGCAGGCGGCGGGTAGAGTCCATCTCGTCGAAGTCCTCTGGCGTGACGGGCTCTTCCGCCGACAGCGCCACCGACAGCAGGTCGAGCCCCTCCCCGAAAGCGGCGGGGTTGAGGCCTTCTGCGCGCAGCGACTCCGAGAAGCCGGTACGCACTCGCTCCGGGTCGAGGGAGGCTCTGTTCTCCACCAACCATTCGAGCACCTGCTGCTGGTTCGACGGCGGCGGGATGATCGATGTAATGGAGTCGACGCGGTAGAGATCGCCGGACGCGAGCATGGGTCGCGCTGCTTCGGTGGCCTGCGCCGCGAGGTCGAGGACCTCGTCTCGACGGTCGCTCGAGAGCACGAGCATCATGTACTTGAAGTTGGAGCCGAAATGCTCGGCAACTTCGGTCTGTACCTGGATACCGCGGTTGCCGTCCGGACGCATGTTCTGAATGGCGCTCACCAGTTCGAGACGCGGCAGCAAGATCGACGACGCCACCGTGAGCATCAGACCGATGCCCAGGGCTACTGTCGGACGTTCGGCGCTCCAGCGCACCAACCGCCCGGCACCGAAGCCGTGGACGAAGAGTGTCGGCCGCGAGTCGCGAGCAGCGTGGCGCTTCTCCGACCACGCGAGGAGCGCCGGCAAAAGGAGCAGCACGGCCAGCATGCACAACAGAATGCCGGTGGCCGTCATGAAGCCCATCTGGCGAAGGCCGGTGAACTCCGTGATGGTGAAGGCGTAGAACGTCGCCGCGCTGGTCACGCCACCGACCACCACCGCCCGCCCGCAGGATCCGGTCATGGCCTGCAGCGCTTCGGTTGGCGCAGCGCCCTGATTGCGTTCTTCCACGTAGCGGCCGTAGGAGACGATGACGAAGTCGATCCCCAGGCCGATCAGAAGCGCGGCGCAGGCGCTAGTAGCTGAGCTGAGCACCTTACCTGTGGCACCGGCGGAGCCAAAGGTCAGCAGCAGGCCGCACGACAGTGGCAGGAAGGCATAGATCAGGAGGCCCATCCGCCGGAAGGCGAAGAAGAAGAGCAACAGCACCACGCCCATGGACGTGAAGGCATTGACGATGACGTCACGTTGGATCAGGTCGGCATCGTCGAGTGAAGTCAGGTAGCCGCCGCCGAGAGCGATCTCGGGTGATGCCTGCATGCGTCCGGCCGCGATCTCCTCCCTCCAGCGCTCGTTCCATTGCGACTGAAGTCGCTCGAGCTTCGGCTCGATACTCCGCACCAACTGGCGCGTGAACTGGATGTCCTGGGATGCTCCGGTAGGCTTCGCCAGCAGGAGGAACAGGCGACGGTCGCCCGACAGGTAGTAGCCGCTCGACCAGTCGACGCCCAGAGAACCACGGCGTCCGCGCACTTGGCCGAGGAAGACCTCCGCCAACCCGAGTGGATCGAGCTGGTGCAGCTTCTTGGTGACGACGCTTTGGGGAGACAACACTTGCCGCTTCAACTCGGCAGCGCGCGTCTCCAAGCCGGCCGCGGCCAGCCGCTCCAGCACCTCTTCGCGTTGCTCCGCATCGAGGTAGAGCAGCGCCCGAGGAAAAAACGTTCGCAGCAGCTCGTCGGGATCGCCGATCCGATACTCCACGTATTCGAGCTCCGGCACGGTCTGTAGCTCGCTCGCCAGCTCATCCACCAACTGCTGGTACGGATCGACCACAGCCCCTTCGGGTACGCGCACGACAACGAGAAGCAGATCGAGAGCTCCGAACTCATCGAGCGTCTGACGGAAGGTCTGCACCGCCTCGTCCTCGGGTGGCAGAAGCGAGAGGACGTCGGGATCAAAGCGGACGCGCAACAGCAGACCCGCGGCCAGCACCATCAAGGTTAGCGCCACCGCAAGGATGGGCCGATGGTGATCCTCGGCGAATCGCGCGATGCGATACAGAAAGTTCGACATGACGAGCGACAGGATTCAGCGGGCGTCGGCGGTCGGATCCGCGTGGTTCGATCCCGAAGGTTCCCCAGGCGAGTCTTCGATCACCATGTGGGAATAGGCGAATCCATACTCGATGCCGGAGTAGACCGATACCACCAACGCCACCCACAGAGCCACGGTCCCCGTCCATGCCAGATCCCCCAGGTTGTCCTGAAAGATCAACAACGAAATGGCGACCACCTGGGTGACGGTCTTGAGCTTGCCCGACCAAGACGCCGCAATGACCTGATTTTGCGATGCTGCAACGCTGCGCAACGTCGAGATGGCGAATTCGCGTGCCACGATCACCACCACGATCCACGCGGCAGCCCGTCCCATCTCCACCAGCGAAATGAAAGCTGCGGAGGTGAGAATCTTGTCGGCGGCCGGATCGAGGAGCTTGCCCAGCCGTGTCACCATCTGCTTCCGGCGCGCGATGATGCCGTCGAGCAAGTCGGTCAGCGCGGCGAAGAGGAACACCGCCAGCCCGACGAACTCCTTCCCGTCGAACTTGGTCAACAAGACGACCACGAGTACCGGCACCAGCAAGATGCGGAGAATCGTGAGGAGGTTGGGCAGGTTGAGCATGAAGGAACCGCGGCCTGTCGCCCGGGGAGCGCCGCAGGACGCTCAGCTTACCGGATCTGCGGGAGATCGTTGGACTCGCCGGGTGGGGTCGATCGATCCCGACGCGAGGCAGATCGGTGGCCTACCGGGAATCGGGAGGTGGCGTCGTGGTCATCACGATACGCCCAGACTCGTCGCGCGTGAGGTAGACCTTTTGGCCCGCACGCGTCTTGTTCTCTTTGGCCAGCGTTTCCGCCGTAGCAATGCGCCGATCAACCGCCTGTGCGCGTGCGTCTGCACGCAACCAATCCGGTGGCGGTGAGTTCTGGTACAGGCTGATGACCTTGGCGATGTAGCGGCGGGTCTCGTCGTAAGGCGGCACGCCACCGTAGCGAGCCACCGCCGTCGGCCCGGCGTTGTACGCAGCCAGAGCCAGCTCCAGATCGCCCTTGTGGCGCCGAATCTGCTGCCAAAGGTATCGCGTGCCACCACGCAGATTCTGATCCGGGTCGTAGGCGTCCGTCACGCCCATCTCGCGAGCAGTGGCCGGCATGAGCTGCATGAGCCCCATGGCGCCCTTATTCGAAAGGGCTCTGGGATTGTAGCCGGACTCCACCTGCACCACCGCCTGGACGAGCCGTGGAGAGAGTCCCTGAGCTCGCGCATAGCGCGCGATCTTGGATTCGAGACCCGAATCACGGGGAGGTTTCGTGAGCGTCAGGGATGTGCGACGGGCTCGCTGCTGGCGGTTCTCATTGAAGATCACCCGGGTTCCGTCACCCAGCGTCTTCACCTTGACGCTGCCCCGCACGTCCGTATCGGCCACCGGCATCGGGGCCCGGTCATTGGCCCACGCTGTAAGGGTCGCCGTGCACAGAAGGACCCAACCAACCCCGATGGACGAGATCGACCGGCCGACCCGAACGGATCGACGGACGCTTCCAGGTAGGTCGGTTGACAAAAGGCCCATCAGACTTACGAGTTTATCCGCAGGCCATGCCATTCGTCCAGCGGATGAGCGCCCGGCCGGTCGCCCTAAGCTCTTGAATTGACTTGGCTTAGCCGAACGACACAGGAAACCGAGCGGTTTTATCGGAGTCTCGAGCCAAGGCTAGGTAGTCCTTGTCGTCGACCCGAGTATCGAAACGAGATGCTGACGTGTTCCGGCGTCGCGTGCAACGGACACTCTGTCGGACCGCGAGGACACTGCCGGTGGTGCGCGATGCGAATCGAAGATGCATCCCAGCTGTAGCCGTCAGGTCGTACCAGAACGACGCGGTTCTGTCCCCGTAGAGGCGCCCGCGGGCCCCGTTCGTCCCGAGTGGCTCTCCACTTGCTTCGGGTTCCCTGGATTGAGCAATTCAGCAAGCAAAGGAGCCCCCCATGAGCCACCGTCGGCCTGCTGGACGTACCGTCACCGCCGTTCCCAGACCGGACCCGCCCGTTACGCCCTCCTGGAAGCGGTCGCAGCGGACACCACGACCTCCACGGATTCTCTTCTGGACCTACGACGCTCGTTCACCTTCCTTCCGCCATCGACATCGTCCGTTGCTCGCTCTGCTCGCCGATCAGGGCTGGCGCTGCCGGGTCGAAGAAATCGCGAAGGGGCGTTACTTCCGTCGAATCCTGAGACGCCGACGGGAGCTCGCCCAGACCGACGTGCTGGTGCTCGCGAAGATCAAGCTCGGACTCGGTGAACCGCTCCTGCTGACCACTCTTCCGACTCGGATCGTGTTCGACTTCGACGACGCCATCTATGTCCGCCAGGCCGCCAGACTCGAGTCCGAGCCAGATCGTTCCTCCCTTCGGCGAATCAAGTTCCGTCATACCTGCCGTTTGGCCCACCTCGTCTTGGCCGGCAACGAGCAGCTGGCCAGCGCATCTCGGGAGCATTCGAATTGGGTCGAAACGATCCCGACGTCGATCGACCTGCTCCCCGTTGGAGAGAAGAAAGGGACCGGTCGGACGTTGGTCTGGATCGGGATGCCGGAGAATCTCAAGTACCTCGAGCTGATCCGCCGACCGCTGACCGAGCTGCAGCAGCTCTACCCTGATCTCAAACTACGGGTGATCTGCTCGCAACCACCCCCCTGGCCAGAGGCAAACATCGAGTGGATCCCATGGTCAGAGCAGGTCGAAACCCCGGCCCTGGCATCGGCTGACATCGGTCTCATGCCTCTCACTGACGACACGTGGTCACGAGGGAAGTGTGGGTTCAAGTTGCTCCAGTACATGTCACACGCTCTGCCGTGCGTCGCCTCCCCGGTGGGTGTCAACCGAGACATCGTACGCGGAGGTAACACGGGATTCCTGGCCCGATCGGAACTGGAGTGGTTCTCGGCCATTCGCAAGTTACTCGACGATCTCCACCTACGACAAGGGATCGGGATGCGGGGTTGGGACCACGTGCGACGGCACTACAACCGGGACGAGATCGTGCCACGGACGGCGGCTCTCCTGAGCAGGCTCCTCCAGGAGGATCGGCCCAAAGCTCAGGGCTCGAGCCGGTGGCGCACCTCGTCGACGACCCGACCGATGCTCTCGCCAGAGAAGCCCTTGCCCTGGAGATGACGGGCGACCGAACGTAGCAGTTTGTGGAGCGTCTCCGTGTCCATGACGTCGGGCGCGTGCCGAACCTTGCCCTCCGCAGCGGTGCGTGCGAGCTCTAGATCACCATTCGGCTGCGCCGCGGCCACCACTCGACGCGCATCGTCGTCGTCTACGCCTCGGGCTCTGAGCTCGGTACGGAGCTTCGCCGGACCGACCGGACCACGACGGAGGCGTGTAGCGACGAACTCTTCGGCGGTCCGAACATCATCCAACCACCCACCTTGGGTCAGACGCTCCAGCGTCTCTTCGATCTCGAATTCGTCATAGCCACGTCGCGTCAGCTTGCGCTCGAGCTCGCGACGGAAGTGCGACCGCCGTGCCAGCAAATCCAGGGCCTTCTCACGACAGCTCTTCGGGACGCGAGGACTCATGCTTCGACGTCTGCCATCAAAGTGGCCCTATCCCAAGCGGCGAAACGACTCCTTCCAGGTCGGGGCGGACGGTGAGCTCTGACCGGCTCGACGAAAAGGAGGTTCTTCACACGCTGGGTCCGTAGAAGACGACATCGAGCAGCAGGTCCATCGTCGATCGGACAAATCCTCGAAAGCCAGGATCCTGGGCGAAGGTGACCAGCAATCCGTCTCCGACACCTTCCGTGCCGACCAGGAGGGAGCCGGCAACGAGACTCTCCGCCTCCGGCCAAAGCAGACCCGACAGACGCGGCTCGTCGGTTCGCACCACGAGGAGGTCCACCTGTGGGTCACCCGAAGGCTCCAAGAACCGGGAACCCCGCATGAGAACCGCGACCTCTTGGGTGCTACCGAGCGCCAACCGATGGCGGATCTGCATCTGGCCGCCGACAAAGGCACCAGGGACCGACGGATCCGTCGCTCGGGCGGGCGGTTCGGAATCGTCCGATGCCTCGGCAACCACGCGGGGCTCGATCTCGGTCCAATCCGCCTCCTTCGCCAGATCGTGGGCTCCTGCGATGGCCACCAGCACGCCGCCGTCCCTCAGCCAGCGATCTAGCGCCTTCCGCGCCCGCTCGGACACCCGTCCCCACCGGCCGTCCGGCAGGACGAGCACGTCGAGCTCGTCCAGCGCTGCGTTCGCCAGACGATCGACGTCCAGCCGGCGTACCGGCATCTGCACTACCTGGTCGAAGAGGTGCCAGAGTGCGCCGTGGCTGGTAGGCGAGACGCCACGGCCTGCCACCAAACCGACCGTCGGCGGCACGACACGCCGATAGGCGCCCGATCCGGCATTGCGTTCGTCCGCCAAGAGTCCGGCGGTGAGCGACTCGACCACCACCCCCGTGTCGGTGCTCAGGCGCGTCAGGATATCGATGACCGCTGCGTCGTTCCCCTCTCTCGGCACGAGCAGGGTTCCCTTGCCGTCGGGTCGATAGCCGCTGCCATAGAGATCGCCTCGGGTCGGAGCCGTCGCGATCCGCGTCCTGACTCCCTCGCGGAACAGCCCCGCTGCGAACTTGTGACCGGCCAGACCCTGCGGTGCGACTCGCCAACCGATCGGTGAAGCCACGACCGGATCCAGGACGGTTGTATCCAGTGCCCCACCTCGGAGCAGAGATCCCGCCACCCTACCGTCATGAATCCAGGCTTCGACGCCGTACGCCAGAGGTAGAGACCAAGCGGTGACGTCGAAGATCTCTTCTCCCTCCCCCGCCTCCAGACGCCGCTTCTGCCGCTCTAGGAAGTCCGATGCCAAATCGTGATGAGGCTCTAGGAGAGCCCGGAGGACCGACGCATCGACTTGGTCGGTGGAGGCGGCGAAGGTTCCGGCTCGAAACGTCCGCAGAACCTCGTCACCGGGCCAGACCGGCTGCACTCGGAGTTCCTCCTGCCCCTCGAGTCTCCGTACGGACAGACCGTGCCGCACCAGGAGATCGGCGAGTGCGCGAGCCTCCGGCTGGTCTGCACGCCACAGGTAGGTGCGGACGGGAAGCGATAAGCCCTCGGCACGGCGCTGTGCGGCACGTCGAACCAAACGCTCCCGATTCCGCGCCGCTGTACGTACGGTCTCGAGTGTTGCCACGGCATGACGCGCGACGCGATCGGCCAAGCTGAGCCGGGTGCCGTCGCGCCGCTCCAGAAGCTTGCCAGCCCCACCTCCACCGGCCATTTCATACGTCATACCCAAGCTGCCTCGGAGCGTTGGATAGGTATCGCCATAACCGGGATAGAAGAAGTCGTAGACCTCCCGCACGAAATATGTCCAGCCTCGCTCGTCGAACGCGTCGGCATTGCCCCTACCAAACAACTCGAAGTCATCCATCGATCCGCGGAGCAGCGGTAGCACTGGACGCGCCGGCGGTGGGAAATAGTAGGTCGACGACGCGCTCATCTCATGAACGTCGACATAGACCTGAGGCTCGACTCGCCGATAGATGGCGAGGCGCTGACGGGTTTCGCGCTGGGTCAGCCAGGTCCAATCTCGGTTGAGGTCGAAGAGATAGTGATTGAATCGGCCGCCGGGCCATGGCTCCCTGTGCTCGACGGCGTCGACATGGGAGTCGGGCTCACGCCCCGAGACCTCTCGAAACCACTGCACGTATCGCGCTCGGCCGTCGGGATTGACCAGCGGATCGAGAAGGACTACGACGTCCTCGAGATCTTCCAACGGCCCGGCGGCGAGCTGCCAGGCCACCGCCAGTGCGGCCTCCGCCGCGGAGGTCTCGTTTCCGTGGACGCCATAGGCCAACCAGACGAGCGCGGGCTGGTCTTCCAACGACGGCCCCGGTTCGGTTCCCAGTCGTCGGCTGGTTTCGAAGATCTGATCCAACCGCGCCAGATTTCCCGGCGACGAGATCATCACCAGATGCAGCGGCCGATCCTCGACGGTACGTCCATACTCCGAGAGCCGGACGCGATCCGACGCCTCGGCCAGCGCCTCGAGATAGTCCACTACACGGTGATGGGGGGTGTAGCGGCTGCCGAGACGATACGCCAGGAACCGTTCCGGATGCGGAAGACCAGCTCGGGCCGCCGGACCCTGGAGAACGTAGCCATCAGACGTAGGAGCGACCAACGGTTGATCCGCGAAGAGCGGAGTCCACACGAGCGCTGCCAGAGCACAAGTAGACAAGACGATGCGAACCATCAGAACCTCTCGGGGAACGTAGATAGGGAGCCCCGCGATTCTATGTCCGAACCGCCGGCAGCGGTACGCCCGGAGATGAATCCGGATCTATAGATCCAAGGCGTCGGTCGAGATCTCGAGCCGCTTCATCATTTCGTGCAGAGTCGTCGGCTTGACTTTCAAGAGCTCGGCCGCTCGTTTCTGTACTCCACCGGTGGAGCGCAATGCCTTGACGATCAGAGCTCGCTCGTAGGCCGACACCGCATCCTTGAAGCTCTGTCCGTTGGTGGGCAGCTCCGGTGGCGGTGTCGCCTGTGCCTTGGGTTCGCGCACATTGTGGGGCAAGAGATCGACGTCGAGCTCCTCGCCTGTCGAAAGCACCACGGCGCGCTCGATGACGTTCTCGAGCTCGCGTACGTTGCCGGGCCATCCGTAGTCGAGGAGCATCTCCATCGCCGGTGGCGAGATGTCGGAGATCTCCTTCTCGTTCTCCTGGGCATACTTGCTCAAGAAATGCCGGGCCAGCAGCGGAATGTCCTCCGTGCGGCGATGGAGCGGCGGTAGGCCGATACTGATCACCGCCAGACGATAGTAGAGATCCTCGCGGAACCTCGTCTCGCCGACCATCTCCTCCAGATCGGCGTTGGTGGCGGCGACGATGCGAACATCGGCCTTGATCACGTCGACGCCCCCGAGGCGCATGAACTCCCGTTCCTGTACGACGCGTAGCAACTTCGCCTGCGTCTCGAGAGGGATATTGCCGATCTCGTCGAAGAAGATGGTGCCGCCGGCCGCGGCTTCGAACAGGCCCTTCTTGGAGCTGACGGCTCCGGTGAACGCGCCTTTGACATGGCCGAAGAGATTCGATTCCAGCAAATCGTGGGGCATGGAACCGGAATTCACCGTGACGAAGGGCCCGTCTGCGCGCCGCGAATGGTGATGGATCGCTTTGGCCACCAGCTCCTTCCCGGTACCGCTTTCTCCCAGGATCAAGATGTTGGACTTGGACGGCGCCGCCAGCTCCACCAACTCGAATACCTGCTGCATTGGTTTCGACTTGCCGATGATGCTGTCGAAACCGTACCGTTTCTGGAGTTGGCGCTTCAGTGCCTTGTTTTCGTCGGCCAGCTGTCGCCGCTCCAAGCCGTTGCGGATCGTGAGCAGGACTTCTTCGTTCTTGAACGGCTTGGGAATGTAGTGGAAGGCACCTTCGCGCATGGCTTCGATCGCACCTTCGATCGAAGAGTAGGCCGTGATGATCACCACGACCTGGTCCGGCTGACGTTGCCGAATCTGCTTGAGCACCTCCATGCCCGACATCTTCGGCAACATGAGATCGAGGAGAACCAGATCGACGCTCTCCTGGTCGAGGATCTCCAACGCTGCTTCGCCGGTTCGAGCGCTGAGAGGATTCCAGCCTTCCTTGCGCACGAGCGAAGTGAGGACGTCCTGCAGAACCTCCTCGTCATCGACGATCAGGATGTTCATCGAGCCGCCCCGGCGTCCGTGATTTCGGGAGCGTGTTGAGGGAGCTCCACCGTGAAGGTACAACCACGCTTGCCTTCGTGGTTTTCCACGGACACCTCACCACCGTGCCGCCGCACGATGTTGTAAGTGATCGCCAAACCCAGACCGGAACCTCCCTGTTCCAGCTTGCTGGAAAAGAACGGTTTGAAGATGCTGTCGAGCCGCTCCCCGGCTACACCGGGCCCAGTGTCTGAGATACGAAGGCGTATTCGATGTACATGACGATCGACCCGCAGACGAACGAGTCGTGCCTCGTCCTGGTTGGCCATCGCTTCGAACGCGTTCACCACCAGGTTGGTGATCACCTGGTGCAGCTCGCTCTCGTTACCCAGGACATCGTACTCCCCGTCCGGACGCGAGTAGTCGATGTCGACCCCTACCCGATCGGCTCGCTCCTCGAGCAGGTGCAAACAATCTCCGATCAGGCAGGCGAAGTCCACCTTGGAGGTTTCACCGTGACGATTCCGGGCGAAGTCGAGCAGGTTGTTGACGATCTGCGCAGCGCGGAAGGTCTGCCGCTCCATTTTCTTGAGGATGGCGAAATGCGGATCGTCCTCGGGCGTGTCGGCGAGGAGAAACTGAGCGTAGGAAGAGATGCCGGTGAGCGGCGTGTTGACTTCGTGCGCCACGCCCGCGGCCAAAACGCCGAGAGAGGCGAGGTGCTCCTTCTCCTTCAGTTCCAGTTCCATGGTGACGCGAGCAGACACATCCTGAGCCACCAAAACGCGGCGACCACCGTCATCTCCGGAATCCGACCAGCTCGCGACAGAGAGCTGCATATAGCGCTCTGCGCCCGACGGCTCGCACCAAGCCACCTCCACTAACCCCTCCCCCGACTTGGGAAGCGGCCGAACCGGGAGAAGATCTGCGATGTTGCGACCGACAGCTCGGGGTCGCTCGAAGCCACAGAGCGCTGCGAAGGCGTGGTTGACGGAAATTACCGTATCGCCGTCATCGAGCACGGCGATCCCCGCCGGTGTCGATTCCAGAATCCCCTCGTTGTACGACTCCAGCTGCTGCACCTCGTCGAGTCGGAGGTGCACCTCTTCGAGCAACTGCGCGTTCTCGATGGCCAGAGCTGCTCGATCGAGGACGCTGGTTACCAGGTCGATGTCCTCCCCAGCCAACGGCTCGTCATCGAATTTGTAGCCCATGACCAACACCCCGATCCGGTGTCCACGAACGGTCATGGGAAAGGCATACCGAAAGCCGGCTAGAAAGAGGCGCTGTGACGCGCTCAGCTGCTCCGTCGACAGCTGTATCGCCGAAATCGATTCGACATCGCGGTTCCACAGATCACCACCCAGATCATCGAAACCAAGAAAACGGGGTATTCCCTCGTCGCCCGAATCTCTCTTCGTAGACGGTGCACTATTCCATGTGCCGGACGCGCTCTGCTGATCCTGCGGTGGCAACTTCACCGGCGCCAAGCCCTCGCTCCCCTGTACCAAGTAGAGATTGGCCCGGGCCACCAAGGCGTCCTCGAGGCCTTCGATCAGGTCGGCGCAAAGGCGGTCGAGGTTGCGCTGGAAAAGCAACTCGTGTCCAAGCCCACGCAGCTGGCGCCGAGGTCCGATACGTCCACCGTGCTGCCAGGATTCCAGGCGATCCGCCAGCGTGCGGCGCGTAGGGATCAGTACTGCGGCGAGTGTGAGCCCAGCCGCAAACGTCAAGACGTTCCGCCCGAGCGCCTGCTCCGCGGGCACGTTGGCTTGGATTACGAGGTGTACCAGCTCGAAGCCGAAAATGCCGACCATTCCCGTTGCAGTCCACGACACCACATCCCGAAGAATGACGTCGAGGTCTAGGAGCTTGTACTTGAGAATGGCCCAGGCGAACGCCAGCGGCACTAGGGCCAACGGCAACACCGCGAGCACCGAGGTCCATTCCGGCCAGCGCAGTCCGAGGGCGAATGGAACCAGATAGAGGACCGTGAACGGCGCGTAGCCCGCCAACAAGCCCGTCAGAATCCACTGGGTTTGACGTCTGTGCTCCCAACCCGAGCTGCGGCGGAAGCGTAGCGCGACGACTCCGATGGATAGGACGACGCAGACCAGTAGCCACAACAGCTCCAGTCGGTCGACGAGGAGCAACTGGGCGTCGGTGACCGGACCGAACAACCGGCCGCCGCTCAGTGAGAAACGCGGAATCTGCTCGAAGTGGTAGAGGCCGAAAAAGGCCGAAGGCACGTAGAGCGCCGGGATCACCCGACCGAGCCACGGGTTCGAGCTCAGCCGCGTAGGAAAGGTCAGGAAGAGATGCAGAGTCAAGGCTGGCAGCAGCAGACGTGCCAGCTGATCGAAGGCGAAGATCCACTCGTCGCCGGCCGTCACCGGCGGCATGACCGGGCTCAGGATGTAAAGGGCTGCGCTCGTCCAGCACCAGAAGAAGAACAGCCGCGCATGCAGGTTGTGGTCCTTGAGCGCCGTGATCAAACCCACCACCAGGTAGAAGACGCCGATCAGGGCAACGACGAGATAGGACCAGCCGATCTGCAGGCCTGGCCGCGCGTAGGCGACCTCGACGAGCTCCTGACCGCGCACGACCAGCAATCCCGCTTCCGGACGGGCCCGCAGCGAGCTGCGAAGCTCTTCGAGATTGCGCGGCGTCTCTCCCTCGACTGTCAGGATCTGGTCGCCGGCGAGGAGACCTGTGGACTCCACGGTCACCGACTCCACCTGCCACGCGTTCTCTTTCTGGGTGACCTCGACACCGAGCGGCTCGAACGAAGTGAGACGGCGTTCGAACGACGTACCCGCGAATCCGGCGAGGAGGACCGTCAGAAAAAGCGCGAGGCCGAGAAAGGCGATTCGGCGTTTCGACATGAACTAGAAAAAGGGGTTGGGAGGTGTTGCCACCCCGCGGTCGAACCTGAAAAGAGATGTGGAAACAGATCGTCGATAAGCCGATCCAGTACTCGAAGATGAGTCCGAAGACTGGCTTCGAACCGACTCAGCCATCTCGAAGAGAACTAGCAGGTTCCATGCCACGACTCAGATTTTTGAATCCAAACACCGAGGCGCGAGAAAAACCTTGATGGATCGACGTTTTCGTCGGTTTCGCAGCTCTACGAGAGTCCGCGGAGCACGCCTGGGATCCAATCCACTGAACGGATACAGAACGATGGATCCAATCGAATGAGCGGCTAGGTGCGCGATCAGCTCAGAAACTGACCGAAATCCCGCCTGACAGCTTCTTGTACATCTCGTCGTCATGGGTCAGCGTATAAGGCGTAGCGCCACGGCTGACTTCCATATTGAGACGTACCGCCCAGCGTGTCGCCATGTCCACCAAGGCCGACAGATCCTGGGTCAGCATCAGCTGAAGCCTCTGCACCTCGACTCCGTTCTTCGCATCGCCCTGCTGAGCCTGCTCCGTAGCCAGCGGATTCAAGCTCTGTTCCAGATGGTGGAAAGCCACGAAGACCCCGGTCGAGGTTTGCTGGAACTGGGTGTCGAGCGAGGTCACCAGGTATCGCACCTGATTCTCATATGCGGCGTTGTCGGTAGCGTAGAAGATGCCACCACCACCCGAGGCGTAGTTCGACTCGAGCTTGGCCAAGACCTTCGGCGTGATCCGCCGCATCATGCTGAACTGGAACTCCGGCACTCGGTCGCCTTCGACGACGAAGAGACTCTCCAACCGATCGAAGAAATCCGGACTGAAGTAGACACGCAGCGTCTCGGCGTACTGTCGCTGCACCGCACCGAGGGTGATCTCCTGATCGTCCCTCGACGAGTGGGACAGGAAGACCTCGTAACAGGCCTCTCCAGAGCGGCGGCAGCTGGACTCATCGTTGAAAAACGCTGTGTCGAAACCCTGGTACGAATCGAGATCGTGCCCGTCCTCTACTCGCTGTGCGGCGCTGGCACCGCCCTTCCAGCCGCTCCCCAATTCCACCACGACACCACCGTGGGGCATCAGCGAAAGGCTGCCGTCGCGCACCGACGAGAACAGTCCGTACTCCACCAGGACGCGGGGCACGATCTGCATGCCGGCGATCCCGTAGATCCCGATCTGTTCGTCGAGCACGTGGTCGGAGTCGGTATTCAAATCGCCCAAAAGCGATCGTTGACGGTACGTGAGACCCGTATCGATCGCCGTCTTGCCGAACGTTCCGTTGTAGGACCCGGAGAGGTCCCATGTCTGGGATGCACCCGGGACCGCTGCCGGCTCGAGCCCGCCGCTACGATGGTAGTTCGACTCCTCGACGTAGCTGGCCGAGACCCGGGTCTCGCCTTCGTCGCCGGCACGCCCTGACCAATCGACCTGGTACCGCCGCATGTCGACGGGCTGGATGCCAGCCGCCGACAGCGCAGCCAACTGACTCTGTGACGTCGCGAGGCGTAGATGCTGATCCTCGCTGGCCGCCATCTGCAGGGTCATCGTACGGACTTCGCCATCCGAGTACGAGCGATCAACAGAGCTGAGCTGCTGGATCGTTCCGTCGACTCCGAGCTGGACGCTGCCGACCGCTCCGCGAAGACCAACCTCTGCGGTGGTGCTCTGGACTCGGCTGCCACCGAACCCTTCGACACCACCGAGAGCACGCATTTCTGCCTCGAACGCTTCGCTGTGCTGCAGCTGAAATGCAGGCTGACCCAAGCGATCTCCAAAGCCGCTACGGCTGGAGATACGGGATGCGAGTTCGATGCCCTGCATGTCTCGCAGGACATCGGCGGGCACGCGCCCACGTACCGACCAATAGTGTTCTCCGTCGCGTACGTCGCCCGTCGTCGCCTCTTGCAACTGCATCTCGACGAACTGGCCGTCCGTGGGGCTGCGCCGCAACAGCAGCTCGATGGCCGGAACGAATCCCGGTTTGAAGGCCACCAGCTTGTACATCCCGGCGGGAAGACGGTCGAAGAGGAAGCGCCCCTGACCGTCTGAGCTGACCTTCTCGAGCTTCCGGCTGGCGACCTCGAAGGCGTAAACGAGCACTTCTGGAACCGGAGAGCCCGCGCGTACGACCCGTCCTTCGACGGCAGGCGCCGCGTGCGCGGATGGCGCGGACAGGGCCGGAGCGACTCCCGACACCACCTCGCCACCGGACGATGCGCCGGCGACCCCCGTACACAGCAAGAGGCTCAGTGCGGCCGAGCTGCATAGGACGAGTGGTGTCGTTGGAGTTCGAGTCATTCGCTTTTCTCTTGGGAGGGTCGGGTCCGTAGCGTTCAGGATAGCGGTGACCGAGAAGGGAGACCAGAAAGTCGGCGCGAATCGCTGTGAGGAGGGGATCAACCGCTGCCCACGCCGGACGGCGTAGATCTGAAGCCAGTGGAGGTTGAAGTGTACAACGTTCCCATCCTAGATCCCCACTTCGGCCCGTGTCGACATTTTCCCAACGCGGGTGCAAGCGGCGGACCATGGCGTGAAAGCAATGCACGATCTGCTATGAAACATAAACTCAATATTGACAACAGATAACGCATCACCACTACGGCCACGAATCAGGGTCGCTCAGCATGCCGACTAGTCGGATGTTGTGTTTCTACAACCCATGTTTCATTTCAGACACACCTGTTGTCTACTTCCTCGGGGTTCTCGTCCCCTTCCTCTTCGTCAGGCGTCCATGCGATTGCAAAGGGTTGTACCGCCAGGGCTCCGCTGCGCCGAAGCTCTCTTGCAGCTTCTTCCATGGTTGCTCCGGTGGTGATCACATCGTCTACGAGCAGGATCTTGCGGCCGCGGACCAGGGCTTGGGCGCGTGTCCGGACCAAGAATGCGCCTGCCAGGTTCCGCCGTCGCTGCGAGCGGTCGTGGAGGCTCTGCGCCGGCGTCGCGCGCACCCTGCGCAGAACGTTCGAAACTGGACGTTCGAGACGCCGTGCAAGCGCTGAGGCAAGCAACGCCGCTTGATCGTAGCCGCGGTGAAACCGGCGACGCCAGTGGAGCGGCACCGGAACCACGGAGTCGATGCCTCCTGCCGAACTGACCAGGTTTCGTATCGACGGAGCTGCCAGGTCGGCCAACGGTTCGGCCAAATAGTCGAGCCGACGAAACTTCATCGCCTGAATCACCAGATCTAGGGGCGGGCGGTATGAGAACGCACAAGGGATCGCCCGATCTGGCGGACAGACCAGCTGTTCCAAACATCTCGAGCACAGTCCGGGCGATCGCGGAGGCTCCGACACCGGACTCCCACATGCCAGACATGGACATGGCAACAGGACGTGGAGAACCTGCCGAACCACGTCCCGAAAGGTCGGAAACGAGACGGTCCGAGTCCTCGCTCCGTACACCTCTGTGCAAGTCTCTCCACGGCCCGGCGTGTCGCAAGGTGCGCCGGGCGGTTCCTTTCTTTCAGCCATCCAAGCATCTCCTCTGATCACGCGGGAGCCACGCGCCGAGTCCCGATCCACAGTTCTCCGGAGCTCCGTCGCGATCGCTGAATGACGCGCAGCCGCCACTCACGACATAGGACGAAGAAAAGCCGGCCTGGCGCTCACCCGGGTAGAATCAGGCCGCTGTCGCGCGACGGCTCACTCCCCGCTGGACCCGCCACTTCCCACAGGTCTCTCAGATGACTCTTTTCCCGACCCTGACGACTGCCACCAAACGTCTCGCGCGGATCACCGTGCTCTTCGGCTTGCTTCTGACTGCATCGATGATCGCTCCCCCTGCCGAAGGGCAGGGCTATCACGTCGGCCTGCTGGGCGGAGTCGGTGGTGCCGTCGACGGTGATCCCTTCGATCACCGATCCATCGAAGCGCAATTCGGTTACCAACGCGGGATCCGCGACCTGGTTATGGTCCGTATCGGTCAGCTCGACTTGGACTCCAGCGACGATCTCTTTGCGTTCGACGGCGAGCTGACATGGCTCACCGTGTCGAGTGAGTATCGCCTGCCGGAAGACTTCTACCTCTCGGGCATCTTTTTCGGCCTGGGATACTTCCAGCGCCGCGGCGATCTCGGGCTTGCCGACGACGAAGGAGTCGGCGTGACACTAGGCATCAACGGAGAGTTCGCCATCACCGAACGCTGGGGCGTCCTGCTGCAGCTGAGCGGCTACTGGGCCGACCTCGACGACGAGCAGGGCTGGACGACAGCGATGGCCGGCGTCACGTTCAGCTTCTAGACGCCGTCGAGCGCCGCCTGGACCTTCCGGCGCACGTCTTCGCGATCCCAGTCCGTCGCGCCGATGAAGCTCTCCAACACCTTGCCGTCCACGACCAGGTGGGTCTCCGGCAACTTGGTGGTGCCGTAGTCGTGCGCTAGGTCCCAGGCCGGGTCGAAGAGAGTTTCTCCGTCGCCGAGGAATTCCGTGGCCTTCTTCACGTCGTCGGCCACCGCAACCATGATCAACGAAAAGTCGGCGTTGGCGTGGTCGGCCGCCAGACGCCGGATGGACGGCACCTCGGCGATGCACGGCGGGCACCAGGTAGCCCAAAAATGAACGAGCGTCACCCCGGCCATGCGCTCTTCCAGGTCGACCTCTTCACCCGCCGAATCCACCAACTCGCCGCTGGGAGCTTGGTCTGGATCGGGTTTCGGCCAAAACAACACAAAGGCCGACAGCGCCAGCACGAAGCAGAACACCAGGTGGGTGCTCCAAACGAGGCCACGCTTCACGGAAGACGGACGGTTCACAGGCTGGGACTCAGTGTCGCTCATCTCGGCGGCTGACTATAGCGCGTACAAGGTCGATCCAAGTACCGAAGTGGCCCGTCCTCGATCAACCTCCGGCGCGGTTTCTCATGGGTGAACAGGACGGGCGACGATTCGCTAGGATGCGCCCATGAGTCAAGACTTCGAAGACCGCGACCCGTTCGTAGGCCGACCGCGCTGCTGGCTGGTCGGAGTGCGCCTGGGGAGTCAACCCGTGCTGGAAGTAGAGGAGCACCTCGACGAGCTGAAGGGGTTGGCGACCGCGGCTGGCGGGCGGGTACGCGGCCAGACCATTCAGAATCGCGACAAGCCGGATCCAGGAGCCTACGTCGGAAAGGGCAAGGCCGAGCAGATCGGTGCTTCGGTGAAGGAACACGAGATCGACCTGGTGCTCTTCGACGACGATCTGACGGCCAGTCAGATCAAGGTTCTCGAGGAGCTCACCGGCGCCGCGGTCATGGATCGCTCGGGACTGATCTTGGAAATCTTCCACCAGCGCGCCCGCACGTCGGAAGCACGTACCCAGGTAGAGCTGGCGCGCTTACGCTACCTGCTACCCAGGCTGACCCGGCGGTGGGGCCACCTGTCACGACAGCAAGGTGGTATCGGCGTCCGCGGTGGCGAGGGCGAGACGCAGCTCGAGGCCGATCGGCGCATGCTGCGCACACGGATCCAGAAATTGGAGCGAGACCTAAAGAGCATCGAACGTACCCGAAAAGTTCAGCGGCGCAACCGTCGAGGCGTACCCGAGGTGGCGCTGGCGGGGTACACCAACGCCGGAAAATCGACACTGTTCAACCGGCTGACCGGATCTCACACTTTGGTTCGCGACCAGGTCTTCGCGACCCTCGACTCCAAGCTTCGGCGCGGCCATCTCGCGGCAGGCAAGGTCGCCGTATTCGCCGACACCGTCGGCTTTATCCGCAAGCTCCCTCATCACCTGGTGGCCTCGTTCCGCAGCACCATGGGCCAAGTCCACGCAGCCGATCTGGTGTTGCATGTGGTTGATCGCAGTCACGAGGTCTGGGAAGAGCAGCAGACAGTGGCCCGCGACGTGCTGCAGGACCTCGAAGTGGACCCGGAGCGCGTGGTCCTGGTACACAACAAGATCGACCGCCTGAACGGGCATCGGCCTTCGTCCGAACCTCTCGGCTACGGAGCCGACATCTTCGAGGTCTCGGCGACCACCGGAGAAGGTGTCGAGGAGCTGCGTCGCCATCTGGCGTTCCGTCTCTACGGCCTGTCCGAATCGGCGAGCGAAGACGAACTCTGGTTGCAGACGGCAACCGCGGGCTGAACTAGGCCGATTCAGGCAAACACGACACCGTCGCCCTCGCGGGCCGCATCCGGCTCGGCCGGCAGGCGCTCGGCCTGAGGCAGAGTCGCACCCCGAACCAACGTCACCGCGAGCAGCGCCAGTCCTACTGCGAGGGCGTAGAGGGCACCGTAGCCACCCAGTGCCACGACGAAACCCGATAGGCCCGTCGCGATAATCGGTCCGACGGCCGCCAAGCTCTGCTGCAGCGTGAAGTCGGTTCCTGCCGTGCGCTGTCCGGCCGCATCCATCATCGCGGTATAGAGCGCAGCCGTCGCCATCCCACCGGTGAATGCAACCCCGGCCGCCACAGCCAACAACACCGCACCGTGGTGAGCACCAAACGTCGGTAACAGCAGGCTCGCGATCGCGCCCGCCTGGAGAGAGGCAAATGTCACGAGTGCAGTGCGGCGACCGAGTTGGAGTAGCAGATGGCCACCCAGCAGAGCACCGATGAATGCTGCCAAGCTCTCGACAACTCCGACGACGAACCCGATCTGATCTAAACCCAGACCCAGGTCTACGAGATGCTGGTGGTAGACGAAAAGGGAGACAGTCTCGCCGATTCGGAACACGAGCAGGATGGCCACCCAACGACTACCCGTGCGCTTTAGAAAGCGGCCCAGATCGCGGAATCCGACTCGCTCGTGAACGGGCCCGTCGGGCGCGCTGGACTCGCGAAATCGAGCGATCTGCGCCAAGGGGAGGGCGAGGAACGAAGCCATGGCCAGCATCGCCACCGACCAACCGAAGCGGGAGAAGACCACCAACATCACGCCCCCGCCCAGCACCTGGCCAAGGTAGTAGCCGCCGACCTGCCAGCCGTTTCCTGGGCCGCGTTCGCTGGCACCGAGGATGCGAACGGATAGCCCGTCCGTAGCCACATCCTGAGTCGCCGACACCAGCATGAAGACCGCGGCAACCGCGGCCAACACAACGAGTTGAACCGACGGTTCGATCCACGACATGACTACTACGGCAGCCACGGACATTGTCTGAAGAACCGCGATCCACGAGCGGTAGTGTCCATGACGAGAGCCAGCACCGAACCGATCTACAAACGGCGCCCAGGCCCATTTCAAAATCCAGGGCATGGCCACCATGGCGAAGAGCCCGACCGTTTCGTGGGGCAAGCCGCCCTCCCGCAGGATGACTGGCAACGCCGTCAGAAAAAAACCGAGCGGGATCGCCTGGGCGACATAGAGTGACCCTATTAGAGAGAGCTTCTGCCGGTAGGTCGGGACCGGACTGGAACCAGGATCTTGGCGCGGAGTAAACATGCGGTGGACGATACGACGGCCAACCGCCAAAGGTTCGCCGCTCCGGCAAGCTGCCGGAGCGGCGTCTAGAAACTAGGGCAGCAGAGTCACTCGCCCACTATCTACCCACGCTAGCAACCCGAGGAGCCGTCCCACGAGTTTCCAGACTCGAACGTCGTGCCAGACACCGTTCCAGTGATGACACAAGCATCGGAAGCGGTCGACCTCCGAGACAGGTTCGAGCGCAGACTGAGATTGGAAACGCTCGCGCCCGATGGGACATCCAGCACTTGGTAAAACTCAGAGAACGTGTTGCTAACCAAGTCGACGTCACGTGCGTTCTCTATCTGGATCGCAGTGTAGTTGCCATTACCGCTCTTCAGCAGAGTGTTCCCTTCGAACACGAGGTCCGTGTCATCGTCGTCGAGCAAGAGGTGTCCTTCGCTAGGATTCCCACTGAAATAGTTGTTGGAGATGCTCATGAAGTTGCGTTCGCTCGACGGATAGGTAGCCGACGGCGAGGTCTTGATCTCGATGCTCGCCCTGCTGGCAAGGTTGATGTAGTTGCCACTGAACTCGAATCGGTGCGCCTGACCACCGTTCAGGAAGAGCGCCCGCCCCCGGGGGGTGGCCACAGTTGACAGATTGCCATCGCGTTTCGGCCTAAAAGAGTTGCCCGTGATGGTCAAGGCGGCGATACCGCCGAAGTCACCGCTAGTCTTTATCCCTTCTTCCACGCTGTCGAAGACATTGTTGCTGATGAGTCCCAGATTCATGTATCCGCTGTGGATCCGAATGCCTCTCCGATAACCGAAGATCGTGTTGGCTTCGATTTTGATACCCGGTGAACGTGAAATCTCGTCCGCGTCGTCGACGGACGTCGGTCCTTCGATCCGAATCGCTTCGCCGTTGTCACCCGTATAGTCGCCCACCGGATCTTCGTCACCGATCGGAACGAAGAGGGCACGGGTGAAGTTGTTGGAAAGGATAAATATGGGAGCCGTCGTATTCCCTACGACAACTCCGATGTTGATCCCGTAGATGTAGTTGTCAGTGATCCAAACGGGGCCGAGCCCTGGTGTCGACGAACTCTCGATTCCTGTATCGCCGATGCGAATCGCATCGTAGCTATTCACAAAAACGCAGTTGTCGATCACGATGAGCTTCTGCGACACCGAAGTATCGACTTCGATCGTAGGCTCGTTCTTCAGAACGGCCGGATCGTCGGTTTCCCCTTGATCCGGATACCAGAACTGAAGATTCTTGACGTGGACCCCGCTTCCGATCTCGAGCGCCGGGTTTGAGGTACCGTTCTCGATCTTCAGAACGGCAGCTCGAAAACTCGAATCAGTCGGGTCGCCGACGGCAGACGGCGTAAGGTTCGTAGCTGCTTCCGGACCGATCAAGCCGACCTCGCTAACTGTGAGCGCTGTCGACGTCGATCAGGTAGACACCTGGCGGAAAATGTACCGCGTGTCCAGCGTCGTCGGCATCATCGATCGCCGCCTGGATGCAGGGACGATCGTTTGTCGTGCCGTCGCCAGTGGCGCCGTAGTCCTTCACGTTCAAAGTCGTCTGGTCAGCGATTCCAGTCGGACTTGCGACGGTGCAATCCACGCCAAAGGCCGAAGTCGCGATGGCCATCAGACCAACAAGGATAGTAAGTGTCTTGTTCACGGTGGTTCCCTCCAGTAATTGGTTCAAAACTCTGAAACAACGGAAATCAACGTTACCAAAATGTATCGACTAATGCAACTATCTCGATATTGCAATTTTTACTCTGTTCTCAAAATCATCTGCGAATCGATAGCAGCAGATGCTCGGTTCATCTCCTCGCTTGCCTCTACGGTGCGTCGTAGTTGTTGACGCTGCAGCGGCTCCAACATTGAACCGGCGTCAAGTACCACCAACGGGCGGAACCAGTCCGTGGCTCGCTCTGCCCTGAAGCAGCCCGAAGCCTGGACCGGGCCCGCGGACATTCACGGTTACCGAAACGCCCGAATCCGCTGGAAGAGATATCCAGGCGGCCTCACCAACTGCGCAGCACACTGCGGCCAAGACGCGGACGAAACACCGGTATTACTCCGAAGCACACCTGAGTTTTGCTACCGTTCCCTCCATGACCGAAGCGATGCCGTACTTCCCTGGTTGGAGCTTGCCGCTGGCGGTGGACCGCGCTGCTGACGCCTTTGCACCTCTGGTGGACGGTGCGCGTGGCCTGGTGGAGCATGCGCCGATGGGTGCGGTGGCCCTCGCTGTCGAGCGAGGGTACTTCCGTCCGGCGGAGGAAGACTTCCTGATCGACTGGTTCTCCCGGTTCCTTTCCGTGCGCAGCGCGCTGTGGGAATTGCTCGGAGAACTGATCGCGGCCCATGGCGGCGATCTCAGCTCCTTCGAGTCGGAGATGGCGGACGACGAGGATGCATGGACAGCCTTCGGTCTCGGCTATGGCGCGGCGTGCGCCATTGTCCACCTCGACCGCTTCTTGGTGATGCAGCTGGCCACGGACTCGATTACACAGCGCAAGTTGAACGAGGGCGTGGCCGAACACCGCATTCCGCGCAAGCAATTCACAGCCGTTTTCGAAAGCCTGGCGGACCCGGCGTCGGCGCTGTTTCTAGACGAAGCGATCGGACTTCGCGAGCGGTTGGCTCTACGGATCGACCGCGACCTGTATCGTCCGCAAAGCAGGCTCCTGCAGCCGGTGGCGGATCGTTTGTCCTGGCTCGAGTCGTCGCTCGACCGCAGCACGCGTGGATTCCTGCGTCTGTTCGCCAGCTTCCAGAGCCACTCGTTGCGCCGCCGCTTCGCCTCGGCGAGAGATCAGGGCTTCTTCTCCCTGATGGAGGGGTCGGGCACTGTCGTGGCCGAGATCCGAGACCATTGCCAGCCCAAACGCGTCGACGAGAACGTTCGCCAGAAACTGGCCGATCTCCTCCGCCCGGGCGACGTCTTGGCCACCCGACACGAACGGGCCATGACCAACCTCTTCCTACCCGGATTCTGGCCCCACGCAGCGTTGTACGTCGGTTCGGCCAGTGATCGCGACCGTCTCCGGGTCGAGATCGACGACGAGCGCCGCGAGATGTGGAGTGGAGACAACCGGGTCCTCGAAGCCCTGAAGGACGGTGTCCGCTTCCGCCCTCTCGAGGAGACGCTGGCTGTCGACGCGGTGGCCGTGATTCGGCCTCGTCTCGACGAAAACGTGATCGCCGAGGCCTTGTCACGGGCAGCGCGCCACGAAGGCAAGGGCTACAACTTCGACTTTGACTTCTTCCGTTCCGACCGGCTCGTTTGCACCGAGGTCATCTATCGGGGCTACGACGGTCTGGCTGGCGTCGAGCTCGGCCTCACGGAGCGTGCCGGCCGACCGACCTTGTCGGCAGAGGACTTGTTGGATTTGGCCTTCTCGAGCGATCTATTCGAAGTCATCGCGGTGTACGGGACGGCCGAAGACCCAACCCACCTCTACGTCGGCGAAGAAGCGGTCGGGCCGCTGCGTCGCAGCTACGTGAGTGCCGACTGACGGTACTGTCCTAACCAGGCCGACCGCGACCTGGATGGCAGAGAGAGTTCCGACGTGACCCGATCGTCTCCCGCAATCGAAGCACTCCGCCGATTAGAGCCTCAGCTCACCCACAGTCGCATTTTCCTCGGCATGCTGTTTCTGATGCTGGCGACGAAGTGGCCAGTGATCTCACAGCCGCCCGTCTGGGACGGGGCTCAGAGCGTCTTTCCCGCGGCGATCACCCTGGCTCGCCTCGACTTCGACGTGTCCGCTCTTCTCGAGCAGCCCGGCTACATGTACGGCGGCCCAAACATCCACGGTCTGTCGATCGTCACGTGGGCCACCGCCGTCGTGTATTGGTCGATCGGGGAGCGCCCGGAGATCGTCCTACCCGTACTCCATCTGGTGCATTTCGCCCTCTCCGCTTGGGCGCTGACGAGCTTGTGGCGGCTGGCCGTGCATCTGATGCCCGCAGATCTGTCGCGGTGCTGGGCGTTGGCCGGCGTGCTATCCGTTGCGATGTGCCCGCTCTTCTCCGTACAGGCAGGATATATGTATCTAGAGATACCGATCCTCGCTTTCGCGTCAGCGGCGCTGGCGGACTGGGTGGAAGGGCGGACCGTACTCGCTGGAATCTGGACGACACTGGCTGCACTGGTCAAGCCACCCGGCATGATTATCGGGGGCGCGCTGGCGCTTTGCGCCCTGTTGACTCCAGTAGCGTCGCGACAGCGACTCGGCGACGTGGTGCGCCTCGCCGCTGGCCCTCTTCTCTACGCCGGCGTCTTTCTGCTGGTACGCCCCCATCCCACGGGAAGCTTCGCGACATGGGAAGCGCAGCTCTACTATGCCGGCTCGATCCCTGACCTGATGGCAGTGCTCGTGGTTTTCATCGCTTCGAGCGCCGTGTTTCGGCCTTGGCGAGGTGTAGGCGACGGGGATGACAAACCCGCCCGCGCAGCCCTCGCATCCTCGGCACTCGTGGTCACCTTTTTTACGTTCTACGTCGTACTCGCCCTGGCGGATACCTCGGTCAACCTACTGCCCCGCTACTACCTCCAGGTCGTCCCAGTGGCGCTGCTGGGAACCGTGGCAATGGTCGGGGCGCGCCGCCCCCGGCTGGGGGTGACAGGTCTGATCGCTCTATCGCTGTTCTTCTTGGCGAATCGAAAAGGACATTTCTATCCAGAAGCGGACTCGACCCGCTTCGCCGTCACCGAGCGGTCGATGGCCTACCTGGAGCTGGCCGATCTACAGGATCAGGGCCTCCGGGAACTGTTGAAGCTCAGTGACGTCGACCCGGTGTTCTACGGCCTCTACGAACACTACAGAATTCACTACCCGGCCATGGGCTACGACTTCGAAAAGCCGACCCGTGGCCACTGCATCTTCTTCGAATTGCCTTTCCGCAACGGCCGTTTAGAAGCCTATCCAGGGCGTTTTCACATGCTCTACGACGCTCCATGGCTCGGCGGCGAGGTAATGATGCGAGTCGCGTTCGATGCGAAGAACGACCCTGGCTGGCGAACCCACGCCACTCCACTCCAGGTCGGGAGATTCCGAAGCCAGCTGATTCATGTACGGCGCACCGCTCCTTGATCGCCCAGCTGTCCGAAGCGGCCTGCTATCGACCTGCAGACGATCCCGGCCAATGGGCCGAAGAAGGCGCCTGCATGCGCGTGGTGCCCGGGTGTTGTCCGGGCCGAGCCTCTGATCGGCTCAGGTGATGACATCGGGCCCCTGTACCGGGACCTCACCCAGCGACGGCCCCTCGAGTAGAAGCCGCTCGAGCCGGTCGGCGTCGACGAAGAAGTCCGCCATGCCGGTCTCCTCGCCGCGCCAATCTGTCGGCTTCATGCCGGTGTACCTGCGAAAGTCGCGCACGAGATGGGCCTGATCGCAGTAACCACTCTCCACGGCGATCTCGGCCCAAGATAGCCAGGGTCTTCTCTCCAGGTGGAGTAGGACCGACTGTAGACGAAGGATTCGCCGCAGAGCTCCTGGTCCGAGCCCTACCCTCTCGCGGAACCGTCTCTCCAGAGTGCGCCGGGAACAGCCCGCTGCCGCTGCCAGAGCCGCACCGTGGATTCTGGACTCTCCCGTTCCGAGGAGAGCGATCGCGCGATCGACGGTCAGATGGGTCGCAGGCAACGGCCGCATCCGCCCTGCCAGCCACTCCTCCAGGACGTCCATTCGCCCAGGCGCGTGCTCGGCGCCGGCCAGCTTCCCGATCAGGTCGGTACATTCCCTCCCAATCAGATCTTCAAGATCCACCGTCTGGCTGCGAAAGAGGTCGATTCGGTCGTGCAGGAACGGCAAGGCTCCGCCCGGGCGAAATCGTGCTGCCGTGACTCCGACATGGCCCGTCGACCGCAAGAACAGCGGTAGTTCCCGCTGGCCTGCGACCAAGGCACGGGGTTGTAGCTGGAACGTGGGCTCGCCGAGCTCGTCCACGATCGACACGTCACCGACCTCGGCGAATCGGTCTCCCCAATGAATGACGAGCTCCATACAACCGTCCGGGACGACCCGTTCCACCGTCGGCTCGACCGTAGCCGACGCCTCCAGGTCCCAGAGACACTCGACATAGGGCCAAAGTCTGGGTCCCAGTTGCCGTTCGACGTAGTCCATACCCGATCCTCGTCTCCTTCAGATGATGCGACGGATCTGCCAAGCTGACGCAAAGATCCAAGACATCCCTCGTCGCACATCTTAGGCTGCGCGCTGCATCGCTGGTCGTCTGAAACGAACCGAGGAGAAGCTATGACCTCCACAGCCCCACCGCAGGTGTCTACTCTCGACTCCGATCGCCGTCTCCCGAAGCTACCCGTCGTACCCGTGGCGATCGCTGTGTGCCTCGCGCTCGGGTTGGCGGCGCAGGTGCCACTTCGCGCCGAAACCCGGTCAGAGGACTCGCCCGGGCTGAGCCAGCTCGCCTTCCTCGTGGGCTCTTGGCGTGCCGAGTCGGGCGGCACGACCCTCGAAGAACTCTGGATGTCGGCTCGCGGCGGGGTCATGCTCGGTCTGAACCGCACCGTGATACCCAACGGAATCCAATGGGAGTTCCTGCGGCTGGAGGAGACGGTAGGGGACGACGGCGACCGCAAGATCGTGTACTGGGCCAGTCCCGGTGGAGCACCCCCCACACCGTTTACCCTGGCCGAAGTAGGACCGGGCCACGCGGTCTTCGCCAATCCCGGGCACGACTTCCCCCAACGCATCATCTATCGTCGCACCGGCGAGCAGCTTCGCGCGCGAGTCGAGGCCGGAGAAGGAGACGCGGTCCGCGGTTTCGATCTCGAGTGGAGTCTCGTCGCCGAGCTGGATTGAGCTCTCGAAGGACCGGGGTAAGCTGCACGAGTCACGGCCCCGGACCTTCGATGAAAGTGACTCTCAGAGCTACACGGTGCAGCCGATGTCCCGGCGTTTTGCGCTGGACGGCCATTGTCATCATCTCGATGACCGCTTGTGATCTGCCGGATACCACGGGTCCTCCGGACATGCCGATCCATCTCGAAGATCGGCTCGGCTCGGCCCGAATCGAAGGAGCGGAAGAACACGAGGACCTCGCGAAGCCTCTTCGCTGGGAGTTCGGTGGCGAAGCCCCAACGGCTTGGAAAGCTCTGCCGACGCTGGTGGATCGCGCCACGCCCGTGGAGCTCGAATCGACGGGGGGTGGACTCCGTGTCCGCCTGACCGCGACGAGCCGCGCGCCCCAAGATCCGGTGGAAGTCCTACACGGCGGCATCTTCCTCGAGGTGCCGGCCTTCGACCCGAGCGCGTGGCGCCGCGTGGAGATCGAGGCGCGGGCCTCGGGTCCGGTTCGTTGGGTAGGCATCGGCTACAACGTGCGAGATCAACGCGGAGAATCGCCCGACGACCAGTGGCCGACCCAGTTCTTCGGAACTGCAACCGGCGTACAGGCGGACGGTGAGCTCCACACCTACCGCACCGACCTGGTCGGCTTCGGCGGGCCCGTGACCGAGCCCGTGCGGCAGATCGCCATCGAGCTCGGAGCCGGAGAGCCGGCCGAGCTAGAAATACGATCCATCACGTTGGTGCCTGCCGGCGCGGCATACGCCGGAGCGGGGACCGGGATCCGGTCCGTCTCATCGTCCCAGCACGAGGACTTCGGCCCGCAACGTCGGGCGATCTACGCCCATACACCCGCGCGCATCTCCTATTCCTTCGAGGTGCCATCGGCGGGGCGCCTCGATCTGGCGCTCGGGGCCTTTCACCGCAACGCCCGCATGGCGATCGAGGTGGACGACGGAGCATCGGTCGAGAGGCTCCTCGACGAGATCGTTGCCCCGCTGGAAGCGTGGCGCCAGCACTCGGTGGACCTGTCCCGCTGGTCGGGCAGCCACATCACGCTGACCCTCGTGTCGGAAGCCGACGAGCCGGCCATCTCGTTCTGGGCTTCGCCGACGGTGTCCGGCACCACGGAAGAGGATTCCGTCGCCGCGAAGCCACCGAACGTCATCTTCTACGTCATCGATGGTGCCAGTGCAGGCCACATGAGCCTCTACGGCTACGAGCGGCCGACGACTCCGAACCTGGAACGGATCGCAGCGGAGGGCGTGGTCTTCGATCGGGCCTACAGCAACTCCACATGGACCATGCCGTCCACCGCGTCGTTCATGACCTCGCTACACCACAGCGTCCTGGGAGGTCTGCGCGACGACGCCAATCCCATTCCGGTCGATGCCAAGACCATGGCCGAGCACTTTCACGACGCGGGGTTTCACACCGGCGTCTTCACCTTCAATCCCAACGCCGGCAGTCTCTCGGGTCTCGAGCGCGGCGTCGACGTCTTCCGTGACTTCGGAAAACGCGGCGCACCGCTCGATCCCATCGAGGCCATCTCGTCGAAAGTACTTCAAGGCCAGTTCTGGCGGTGGCGCGACGCGTACCCGGGTCCCTACTGGGCGCACTTTCAGACCACTGACGTTCATCCGCCGCACCATCCGCAAGAGCCGTTCGCCGGACGGTTCGTCCCCAAGGAACAAAGCAGAGCGTTCACGGAGCAGATGCTCCGCATGCGCTTCCCGTTCAACCACACCTCCGCCAGTGTTCACGAGCACTGGCAAGCACAACTGGCGGAGCACGATCTGGACCCACAGGAGTTCTACACCACCCTGCGGGACATGCACGACGAGGCCATGCTCCACCAGGATCACCAACTCGGTGAGCTGGTGAAGGAGCTCAAGGCCCGTGGCGAGTGGCAGAACACCTTGCTCGTCATCGGTTCGGACCATGGTCACCCAGCCGCCAGCTATCCCCGGTTCGGGCGCGGTCTTCTCGATCCGCAGCCAGAGGCCTGGCAAGGTGCTCTGTTCGGCGAGTTCCAATCGCACATTCCGTTGATCGTCGTCTGGCCGGGCCGTATCGAGGGCGGACGCAGAATCGAGCACGCGGTGTCGATGATCGATGTGTTGCCGACGATCCTAGATCTTGCCGCTCTGCCCCAGCCCGAGATCGCCCAGGGTCAGTCGCTGGCTCCGCTACTTCTGAACGATGGCAAGAGCTGGGAGCCAGCCCCCGTCGTCTTCGACGAGTTTCGCCTCGCCGACGATGGCAGCTTGGTCGGTAACCTAGAAATCCTCGATGGGCGCTGGGGCCGGTCGCTCGAGATCCGCACCGCAGACCATCTGTCGCCTCCGGCCACGGGCCGTCATCCTGCGCCGGCTGGCGGGCGATGGCGGGCGCGACAATTCGACGAGATCTCCAGACTACTCATCTACGATGTCGAGGCGGATCCGCGCGCTGTGCAGCACGTGGCCGAGCCCAATCCTAAGCTCGTCGGAGAGTCGGAGCGTAGGCTGTGGCTCCTTTGGAAGAAACACCTAGCGCTGGCTGCCGAGTTCGAGGCCGGCGAGGAGGCAGATCTCTCGCCGGAGCAGGTCGAAGCACTGAAGGCGCTGGGCTACGTCGAGTAGCCGGATCGCCTGGTTCAGTCAGACGAGCGACGAACCGCGTATTTGGTCTGAACGAGCCCGAAATCCCATGAGCGGCTCCACAGGAACTCCAGCTCGATGTCCGACTTCAGCGGGCCGAAGAGCGGTCGCCCCTCGCCGATGAGCATCGGAATCGTCGTGATCGTGATCTCGTCGATCAGATCCTCGGCCAGAAAGCTCCGAATCGTCAAGCCACCGTCGACATAGACGTGCGTCACGCCCTCCGCCGCCAGCGACTCCAGAAGTCGAGCTGGCTCTTCGCCCGATGTCGTGACACAGTCCGCGACCGACACCGGAACCCCATAGTCCGTCTGCCGGGTCCAGACGACGATACGCGTCTGGCCATACGGCCACTCACCGCCAAACCCGACCGCGGTCTCGAACGTCTCCCGCCCCATGACCATGGCGTCCACCGTCGCCATGTGCTCCGCGAACCCGCAGTCCTCACCTGCCGGGATCAACGGATCCACCACCTCCAACCAGTCGATACCACCGTCCAGCCGGGAGATGAAACCATCCAAGCTCGTGGCGATGTAGATGGAACATTTCGGTCGCATATGAGCATCGAGCCGTGAACTCGGCCCTGATCTGCGTTCGGCCGGCTCCTATGAAGTCAAGTAGGGCCGGGGGCAAGCGCCCGCGATGCCCGCCTACCCGATTCGTTCGATCTCGCCGTCGAACAGCGAGTCTTCCGATAGAAGGTCGTCGTCGCCTGCCAGGGCCATGGCGCCTTCCATGTTCTCCAGAGCTTCGTCGGAGGTGAACTGGACACCGGCGAGCTTGAGCTTGAATTCGTCGGGATTGGTGCAGCGCTTGAGGGCTTCTTCGACGGTGATGAGGCCGCCCTTGTAGAGGAAGAAGAGCGACTGGTCGAAGGTCTGCATACCGTACTGACTGGTACCCAGCGAGATCTGCTCGCGGATGAACTTGGTCTTGTCCTTGTTCTCGATGCAGTCTCGAATGTACGGCGTGGTGATCATGATCTCGGCCGCCGGTACACGACCCTGACCATCGGCTCGCGGCACCAGGCGCAGGGAGATCACCGCCTTGAGCACCTGGGCGAGCTGGATACGGATCTGCTTCTGGTGATGGGGCGGGAAGACCGAGATGATGCGGTTGATGGTCTCGGTGGCATCGAGAGTGTGTAGGGTCGAGAACACCAGGTGACCGGTCTCGGCGGCGTGCAGCGCCGTCTCGATGGTCTCGAAGTCGCGCATCTCGCCCACCAGAACCACGTCGGGATCCTGACGCATGGCGGCGCGTAGTGCCGGCGCGAAACCACGGGTGTCGACATCGATCTCCCGCTGGTTCACGAGACTCTTCTTGTCGCGATGCAGGAACTCGATGGGATCTTCGATGGTGACGATGTGCTCGGCTCGGTTGGAGTTGACGTGGTCGATCACCGCCGCCAGCGTCGTCGACTTTCCGGAGCCGGTGGTGCCGGTACAGAGCACCAAACCGCGCCGCTCTTCGCCGATCTTCTCCAGCACCTGGGGCAGCATCAGCTCGCGGATCGACTTGATACGCGCCGGGATGACGCGCAACACCATGCCGACCACGCCGCGCTGCTGGAAGATGTTGCAACGGAAGCGACCAAGGCCGGGGACCGAGTACGCCAAATCTAGGTCTAGCTCTTCCTTGAAGCGCTGCTTCTGCCGAGCGTTCATGATCGAGTACGCCATCTGGATGGTGTCCTCTTGCATGAGGCGCTTCAGCTCCTGCATCGGCGCCAACGCTCCGTCGATGCGGATCATCGGGTGGCTACCGACCTTGAGATGGAGATCGGAAGCGTTGCGCTCCACCGCGAGCTTCAGAAGATCGTTGATATTCATGGCGTTTCCTGCACTTTCACGGCCATGGAAAGGGCGCTAGACGAGCAAATCGTAGCACACGCCCCTAACCCGCCACCGGTCGGCGACCGGCGTCTGAATGTGACCGATCTGGGCCTCGGGGTACTTCCCACCGAGAAGCGTCTCGCCCCGATCCCGTCCACATCCAGAGGTACATTCGTCATGTCCTGGCCGATCGCTCCTTCGCTCCCGAGCGCTGCCCTCGAGCTGCGGGTTGCTTGCCGTCGTCTCGCGGCCCGCCCGCTGACGTCCCTGGCCGTCTTCGCCTCTTTGACCGTCGGCCTGGCACTGGTATGCCTGGTGTTGTCGGTAGCCGACCGCCTGCTGCTTCGACCGTTGCCGGTGGTGGACGCTCCCGAAGACCTCGTGATCGTCGAACGCACCTCCTCGGACCCACGAGGCGGTAACACCTCCCTCTCATGGCCCGATTTCGAGGCTCTGCGACGGAGCCTCCATCCAGGCTCGGAGACGGCCGCCTTCTACCCGACCCAACTCGGCCTGTCAGCCGTCTCGCCCGACGACTCGCCAGATCCCGAATCAGCCGAACGGACGCCGCTGGAGGTCGGAACCACACGCCTGCGGGCGCTGATCCATTCCGACGGCTACGGCGAGACGCTGCGAGTGACACCTACTCTCGGCCGTTGGCCCCGCGATCTGCCCGCGGACGACCAACAAACGGCGCCTGGTCTAGAGGCGGCCTTGGGGCACGATCTCTGGTTGGAGCTCGGCGGCCGAGCGGAGATCCTGGGGCGCACCATCCGGCTGCAGGGTCGCGTCGCGACGGTGGTCGGTGTGCTGCCACCCGGTTTCGTTGGTACCAGCCACCTGCATAGGCCAAGGATATTCGTCCCGATCTCCACCTTCGAGCGCCTGGCCACGGGAATCGACGGTCAGTTCGCAGCCAAACGCGATGAGAAGGCTTGGTTGCAGGTGATCGCGCGCCTCGGTGCCGACGTCGGAGCCTCGGCCGGCGACGGTCTGCTGCTACGTGTTCGCGACGAGCTCGAAGCTGTACGGCCCGAGGCCTGGCACGATCGCGGTCTGGCGGCCGTACCGCTCATCGAGCGCGCTTTCGGCGGTGCCGACCGCCGCACGGCCCTCGAGCATCACATCACCCTGCTGCTCTCTGCTCTCGGCTGCGCTTTCCTGGTGGCCTACGCCAACGCAGCTGGACTGGTGGCAATACGCGCCTCCGACCGGGACGACGAATGGAAGCTCCGTTCTGCCCTCGGAGCCGACGTGAAACAGGTGCGTGCCGCAGCATCGTTGGAAGGATTGATTCTCGGTTTGAGCGCCTTGGCAGCCGCACCGCTGTGCAGCTTTCTCTTGCTTCCACTGATCCGGCGACTCCGACTGCCGCAAGGCGCCCAGGTCGATGTGGTCCTGGATGCACGTCAGCTCGTTCCGATGTTGGTCTTGGGCGTCCTGGGCACGTTCCTGCTGGCCGTAACGCCGACTTGGACCCTCGCCTTTGGGAAGAGGCGAGCGCGGCCCCACTCGGCATCAAGTGCCAGGCAACTTTTCGTTGCGGGCCAGGTGGCGCTTGCCTTCGTCGCTCTCGGGTGCGCGTTTCAGCTCGTTCGAACCGTCGAGGCCTACCGTCAGGTGGACTCCGGAGTCTCCTCCGAGGCTTCCGATCGCTTGCTGGCCATCGGGCTCGATGTGGGAGCCGCCGGCCACGACGGTGCAGCGGCGCTCGACTCATTCCAGCAGATCGATCAGGCCCTACAACGCGTGGCCGGAGTCGAGGGAGCATCCCTGGCCGCCACGTTGCCGCTCCTGGATTCGGGTCCGATGGTCGACCTGACGATCCAGGCACAGGGTGCAGATCCGCCACCGAGCGGTGAGCACCACGCAGCGCATCACGCGCTGGTGGGATCTGGATTCTTCTCCACGATCGGCAGGCCGGTGCTGGAAGGTCGTGATTTCGCGCTCAGCGACGATGCCTCCGCACCACCGGTCCTGATCATCAACCGCAGCCTCGCGACGAGGTTGTGGAGCGATCGATCCGCACTCGGACGGCAGATGAGTCTGGTGATGGCAGAGGAACCCCATACGGTCGTCGGCGTGGTGGAAGACGGACGCTACGCCACCCTCGGAGAGGAGTCGAAGCCGACGCTCTACATGGCCCACGCCCAGAGCAGCTACTCCATGATCGCGGCGTCTCTGGCCACCTCGGCGACGGTTCTGGTGCGTTCCGAACTGCCGGCTTCGCCACGCCTGATGCGCGACGTTCGCGCCAGCGTCGCGCGTGTCGATCCGAAAGTACCCGTGCTGTCGATCCGGCCGCTACGAAGCCTTCTAGAGGAACACTTCGCCTTGGAGCAGCAGATCCGCTCGATTCTCGTCGCCGTGGCCGCTGCGCTGCTCCTTTTCTGCCTGGTGGGGATCTACGGTGGCCTCTCTCACAGCTTCGTCCGCCAACGAGGCGAGCTCGCCGTCCGTACTGCGCTCGGCGCCAGCCGTCGTCACCTCCTGACCCGCCTCGCCGGCCCGTCCTGCCGCAGCTCGATCCTCGGAGTGCTCGCCGGAGTCTGGCTCGTAGCCCCCGCTTCGAAGCTCCTCGAAGGTCTTCTCTTCGGTGTCGGCACCGGCTCGCCGACCAGTTGGCTGGCCGCTGGCGGCGTGCTCCTCGGCGCCATCCTGCTAGCGGGATTCGAGCCCGTACGTGAGGCCATGAGACTGGAGACCGCGGCCCTGCTGCGGGATGAGTAGCCTCCGGTGCATTGCCGAAACGGCGGCTCGGAGAGTGGTTGCTCCCTCAGGGCAGAAGCAGCTTCGACGCGGCGGCCAGCGCAGCGGTCTCGACACGCAGGACGCGTTCGCCCAGGTCTACTGAAACGGCTCCAAGGTCTCTCAGCCGCGCCATCTCGTCCGCGCTGAAGCCGCCCTCTGGACCCACGAGCACGGCGATCGGGTCGGCGGCGCCCGACGTGAGCACGCCGTCACCTCCAGGTGCGAGGACAAAGCTCCGCCCCCTCGAGCGGGTGATGCCCTCCAATATCTCGACGACCTCGCCTTCTGCATGCACCGTCACGTCGGGCAAGCGAGAACGGTGGCACTGTTCCACCGCCGACGCCGCCACTCGCGACCAGCGGCCGACCCGGCTCGCACCGTAGCGTCGCGGTGTCCGCTCGGTGCGTAGGAACCGAATCGCCACAGCCCCCAACTCCGTCGCCTTCTCGACAAGAAAGTCGGCACGCTCGGGGCGAAGAGCACCGACGACGAGCTCGAGCTGGACCGTCGGCTCGCCTGAGGGTATCGGCCTGCCCAGCGACACCTTGGCGGTCGTCTTCGACACAGAGCTGACGACGCCCCGACGAGCGTTCCCGAGCCCATCCACCACGCGGAGCTCTGCCCCATTTCGCACGCGGCGCGAGCGAAACAGATGGCGGTACGCGTCACCCTCGATGACGAGGGTCTCGCTTCCGAAGGCCTCCGGGTCCGTCAGGTGTGTAATCACGGCCCGACCTTGCGCAGCAGGAACGCCATCCACTCCCCGTCGGTCTTCTCTCCCACCAGCTCCAGACCCAGCTCGCCGAATCTCGCCAGCAGCTCGTCGCGGCGCGCTACCAGGTTGCCGGAGCTGACCACCTGCGCACGGTCGTGGAGTCTTGCGACAAGGTCCGGGTAGTCCTCCAGGATTCGCTCAGGCAACACGTTGACCAGCACCAGATCGAAGCGGGCACGCTGGGACAGCGATGCCAGGGTCCCGGCCCAGATCAGGGGACCGCAACCGTTGCTGAGGGCGTTGTCGCGGGCGACGAGCACCGACGCCGCGTCGAGGTCGTAACTCAACACAGGACGCGCGCCGAGCTTCTCTGCGCACAGTGCGAGGATGCCGGAACCGGTGCCGACGTCGAGAATGAGCCGAGTTCTGAAGTCCGCCCGCTCGGCCAGCTCTTCGAGCCAGCGGATACAAAGCCGGGTGGACTCGTGGCTACCGGTGCCGAAGGCGGTGCGCGCCGGAATGTGCAGCAGCGTCCGCCCTTGGTCAGAGGTTCCCTCATTGGCTGCCTCGCGTACCGTTCCGCCCTGCGGTTCTCTCGGGTCGATGCGGAACGATGCTCCGACGTCGAAGGGCATACTGGCGGCGCGGTAGGTCGCGAGCCAGTCGGCGTCTTTGAGCCGTGTCGACGACGCTTCTACCGCTCGCCAGGCCGCTAGATCGTCTGCCGACAAATTCGGGCCGTCATCCTGGAAATACGCCGTCAGGCGAACCGCGTCCGGATCCGACGCATCCGGCACGACCGAGCACCCGACGCTGCCCCGGATCGCCAACCAGGAGGCGAATTCGTCTTCTCGAGCGACTGGTACGCAATACGTGATCTGGCGATACGTGGCCATGCCGCGATCCTGACCGAGCCGGCAGCGGCTGGCAAGCGGCGCCCCCCGCCGACGCTCCGCTCCAGACGCCTGTCGAGATCACCCACTTCTGAGCCGAAGTCTCTGACATCGCGAAACAGGGCCGGGTCCGTCCCTCCCATGAGCACAACCCGTCCTCTCCCGGACACAACTTGAAGGGGCTCACGTGATGTCATCGATACCCGATAGGAACACCCGTGCCTGGTCGCACGCCCTCCTGATCCTGCTCGCGATCTGCGTCGCCTTGCCTTCCGTGGCCGACGACACCTGCTCCAGCATCGGAAAGACATCGAACACGCCAGGTACCTTCTACGCCAGATTCTGCGTCGATGAGACCGATACCGCCTCCGCAATACCGACAGCCGTCGCCGCCACGGACGGCACAGCAGCAACGGCCCACACGCTCGATATCTGGCTCGACACTGGCGACTACTCGACACACCCGGTTTCCAGCATGGCTTCGTTGGACTTCATCGGTACCCTGCCTCAGTTCATTACCGGCTATGACTTCTCGCCGGACGGGCAGACTCTGTACGCCATCAACCGATCGACCAACCAGTTCGGCACCTATGGCATCAGTGCCGCTACGTTCACTTCGATAGGTGCGCTCACTCCGCCGTCGGGAGAGCTCTGGGTTTCGCTGGTCGTCGACCCGGTTTCGGGCACGATCTACGGATTCTCGCTCGACGAGGTCAACCAGACCGGCACGCTCCTGACGATCGATCCAGCCACCGCGGCCCAGACGACGGTGGGCACTATCAACGCGGACGTCCTGGGCGCATCGATGAATTGCGACGGTGAGATGTTCGCCATCTCGCTGTTCACGGACAACCTCTACCAGATCGATCCGGCCACCGGAAACGCCACCCTCGTGGGAAGTCTGGGCATCGGCCTCAACTTCGCCCAGGACATCGACTTCGACAACGACACCGGAATCCTCTATCACTGGGCCTACGAGGATGGAGGCGACGCCAACTACGGCACCCTCGACACCACCACCGGCGCCTTCTCGCTGATCGACGACCTCCCGAGCTTCGAGCTATACATCGGTGCCGTGCGCAACTCCTGCGATGCGGCGATCTTCATCGACGGCTTCGAGTCTGGAAACACGGCGGCTTGGGATCTGGCGACTCCCTGAGGAGTCGACCGCCGCGCCCCGACATCCACACGCAGTGTCGGGGTCAGGAGAACAGGTGCTTCATCTTCTCCAGCACGCCCTCTTTGACCTCGACGCCTTCCAGCTCGGCCAGCTCCCGCAGCAGGTCGAGCTGCCTCTCGTCGAGTTCTCTCGGCTTCGGCACCTTCAAGGTGCAATGCAGGACGTGATCGCCGCGGCGGTCCGTGCGCAGGTGAGGGATTCCTTCGCCGCGGATCCGGATCTGGTGTCCCGGCTGTGTTCCCGAAGGGATCTTGACCTCCTCCGTTCCGTAGAGTGTTTCGACCTCCACTTCCGCGCCCAGCACCAGCTGCGCATAGGTTAGGTCGAGTGATGCGTGGACATCGACACCATCTCGCTCGTAGCGTTCGTGGGGCGATAGGTGAACGACCACGTCGAGATCGCCCGGAGGCCCTCCGCGCAGTCCGTGCTCGCCCTCGCCGCGCAGCCGCAGGCGCATCCCGTGATCGATCCCAGCCGGAATCGTGACCTCGAGCCGCTTGATCTTCTCCAAACGCCCTTCACCATGACATATGGTGCACGGGGCGCTGATCTTTCGTCCCACGCCGTGACAGTCCGGACAAGTGCGCGCCACGCTGAAGAACCCCTGCTGAAAGCGTACTTGGCCGGTGCCACCACATGTGTTGCAGACCTGGGTCTTCCCATCGGCGCTACCACTGCCGCCACAAGGCTCGCATGTGGTCAAGCGAGGGAACTCGAGCTCCCTCTTGATACCGAATGCCGCCTCTTCGAAGGTGATCTCCAGGTCATACCGGAGATCGGCCCCGGGAACGCCACCTCCTGGCCGACGTCGCCGGCCGAATCCGAACAGATCTCCCAAAATATCCGAGAAGTCACCGAAGATCGTCGGATCGAAGCCGGAGAACCCGCCCGCGCCGGTCTCGTGACCGAACCGGTCATAACGCTGGCGCTTCTGCGGATCCGAAAGTACCGAATAGGCTTCGGCCGCTTCCTTGAACCTGCTCTCCGCCTCGGCGTCGTCCGGGTTGCGATCCGGATGATATTTCACGGCCAGCTTGCGATAAGCCTTCTTGATCTCGTCGGCCCCGGCATCACGGGACACCTCCAGGACCTCGTAGTAGTCGCGTTTCTCACTCATACGGGCAGCTCGATTCGGGTATGAACTCTAGGCCTGGGTCGTCCGGCCCTCTGCAAGCCAACAGTCCGTGCGCCGACGACATTCCCCGGCCACCATAGCGAGAGCGGGCTCGAGGTACCGCGAGACCGCCGCGGCACACAGAGGTGAAGGACAACGCCGGGACGTCGTGTACATCGAGCGCCGGTCCGCGTCGTGATGTACGGTCGGGCCTAATCTTCCGTCGCGTGCTCCAGCATCATCTGCGAGAGCTTCTGAGACAGAGCTTGCAGATCGAAGATAGCCGTTTCGACCTCGGAACGGTCTTCCTCGTTGAGCGACAACCTTGCGCGCAAGAAGCTCTCGTTGATCTTCTTGCGTTCCTTTTCCGGCAATTGCTCGGCGAATTGCTCGAACACGCGCTCGTTCGAGTACACCAAACCTTCCAGGCGGTTCTTGAAACGTCGCAGCTCACGCTTTTTGGCGTCTTCCTTGGCAAACTCTTGCGCTTCCCGGACGAGCCGGTCGATCTCTTCCGTGGACAGCCCGCTGGACGGATTGACCTCGATCGATTGCTGCTTGTTGGTGGCCAGATCGCGCGCCGAGACGTTGACGATGCCGTTGGAGTCGATGGCGAACGTCACTTCGATCTGTGGCGTACCGCGGGGAGCAGGCGGAATACCGACGAGCTCGAATCGACCGAGGGAGCGATTCTCCACGGCGATCTCGCGCTCGCCCTGCAGGCAGTGAATCTCCACTTTGTCCTGATTGTCGACGACGGTGGTGAACACCTGAGTGTTCTTGGTCGGGATCGTCGAGTTGCGGGCGATCAGATGGGTGAACAATCCACCGTGGGTCTCGACGCCGAGGGACAGTGGCGTGACATCGAGCAGAACCACATCCTTGATGTCGCCGTCTAGAATGCCCGCTTGAATGGCCGCGCCGACCGCCACGACCTCATCGGGATTGATCTCGCGATTGGGCTCGCGACCGAAAAGATTCTGCACGAACGTCTGCACCACGGGAGAACGTGTCTGTCCACCGACCAACAGAATCTCGTCGATGTCGCCCGGGTCGACGCCAGCAGCATTCATTGCTTCGAAGCAGGGCGCCTCCGTGCGCTCCACCAGCTCGCGCACCAGCTCGTCGAAGTGTTCGCGCGTCAGAGTTCGGGAAAGGTGCCTCGGGCCCGTGTCGTCAGCTGAGATGAAAGGCAGGTTGATCTGTGCTTCGTCGGCCGTCGACAGCTCGCACTTGGCTCGCTCGCCAGCTTCTTTCAGGCGCTGCAAAGCCATCCGGTCACTACGCAGGTCGATGTTGGTTTCCTCGAGGAACTCTTCGATCAACCAATCCATGATCTTCTGGTCGAAGTCTTCCCCGCCTAGGTACGAGTCACCCGAGGTGCCACGTACCTCGAACATTCCGGTGGAGAGCTGGAGGATCGATATGTCGAACGTTCCGCCACCCAGATCGTAGACCGCCACGGTTTGCTCACCACGGTCACTGTCGAAACCGTAGGCAAGGGCCGCCGCCGTGGGCTCGTTGATGATGCGCAGGACTTCGAGTCCGGCGATCTTTCCCGCGTCCTTCGTCGCCTGGCGCTGGGAATCGTCGAAGTAGGCGGGGACGGTGATGATCGCCTCTTTCACCTCCTCGCCGAGCGCGTCCTCGGCAAAGTTCTTGATCTCGGTGAGAATGAAGGCCGAGATCTCCTGCGGGCTGTAGGTGTTGTCACCTACCTTGACGTGAACATCGCCGTTGTCGGCCTTGGTCAAGGCATAGGGCAGCACGTCTCGGGCCCGCTGAACCTCGCTGGCGTCGAACTTACGGCCGATCAGACGCTTGACTGCGAATACCGTATTCTGCGGGTTGGTGACGGCCTGCCGCTTGGCGATCTGGCCGACCAGGCGCTCATCGTCTTCCGTGAAGGCGACGATGGACGGAGTGGTCCGTGCACCTTCCCGGTTGGACAGGACCTTGGGTGCCAAAGCCTCGACCACCGACGCACAGCTGTTGGTGGTTCCGAGGTCGATTCCGATGATCTTTGCCACTCTGCCCTGTCCTGCCTTCTCGCCGTCCTACCGCTGATTGCCGTTCGAGCTTCGCCTACGCTTCCTTGCCGTGCGTCTCGCAGGCGAAGTATGGCTCAAACGTCGATTCCGATCACGGTATTTTCGTCATCGTAGTCGAAGTCCACGTCCTCGTTGTCCCCGGTCGTGCCTTCCGCGACGACCTCTCGGACGTCGACTTTGGGCTTGGCCGGAGGCACCGCGACCGTAACCATCGCCGGTCGCAAGAGCCGATCGTGATGACGGTAGCCTGCCTGCATTTCTGTAGCGACGGTAGGAACGTCGAGATCGGCGTCCCCCTCTTCCCGCGCCACCGCCTCGTGGAGATTGGGGTCGAAGGGCTGTCCCACCGACTCCACGCGCTCCACGCCGTGACGGCGCAGGATGTCGACCTGCTGCCTCAGGATCATTTCCACGCCCTGCTTCAGCTCGTCGAGTTTACCCGACGCGGACAGTGCGCGCTCCAAGTTGTCGACTACTTCGAGGATCTCACGGAGTACCGAACCTGCCGCCTGCCGCCGGACATCCGCCTTCTCCCGGTCCGTACGCTTGCGGAAGTTGTCGAAGTCCGCGATGGTACGCACCAGACGATCGCGCAGCATCTCGGCATTCTCTGCCGCGGCCTGGGACATTTCGGGAGCTTCAGCATTCGATTCTTCAGCCGACTCGTCACCGGAGGTTTCGTCCGCTGACACCGGGTCCTCGTCGTCCTTCGGCTTGCGGCGTCTTTCCACCGCCTCGACTGCATCTTCGTAGAGAGCGTCCATACCCTCCTCCGGTAGGCGCACCAAGGTGTCGTCGAGGCTGAGTTCGTAGGAGCCGCTCTCCTTGGACTGGTCCTTCTCGTTCGGCTCGGTCATCACTTCAGGTTCTCCTCAGGCGAGGTTCGGTTGCGAATCATTCGGTCAAGGCAGACGGCGGCCCGACTCGGCTTGCGACAGCGCCCGGCTCAACGTCTTTCCCAGGTGTCGTACCAGCGGCACCATGCGCGGATACTCCATGCGCGACGGGCCGATCACGCCGAGGCTACCCAAAGCACCGTCTCCAGATCCATAGGTGGTCGCCACCATACTGAACTCAAGCTCGGATGTGACGTCGCTGTCTTCACCTATGAACACCCGCACACCACCCTCTGATTCCAGGCATCTCGACAGAAGATTCACCAGTCGCGCTTGGTCGGCGAAGGTGTCGAGCATGCGCCTGACCCGCTCTACATCGGAGAGTTCCGGACGGCCCAGAAGACTGGATGCACCTTCGAGCAAGACCTCCTGCTCCGCCGATCCGTGCAGGGCCTGCTGTGCCAGTCGCAGTGCTCCTGTGAGCCATCGGTCGACGTCGCTCTTCTCGCTCGCCATCCGGCGCAGGAGATCTTCCCGTATCCGGCGCAGGCGCTTGCCAGAAAAGCTCTCGGTGACGTAGTTCGACATGCGCACGAGGTCGTCACGCGTCACCTCTTCATCGGTCCTAACCGTCACGTTGTCGATGAAGCCTGATGTGGACACCAGAACGCAAAGCACTTTGCGACGGCCGATCGGCACGAAGTCGGCCGACTTGAGGAAGATCTCGTCCACGACCGGCGTCAGGACGACGCCCACCTGATCGGACAGCTCGGACAACAAGTGGGTGATCGCCGCCATGGTCTGCTCGGCATCGCCAGCTTCGCGCAGACGATCCTCGATGTAGTGTTTGTCCTGTGGCGACAGCGACGAGCGGGTCATCAGGGCCTGTACGTACAACCGGTAGGCTGCCTCGGTGGGCACACGGCCCGCCGAAGTATGCGGCTGACAGAGCAGGTCCATGTCCTCGAGATCGGCCATGACGTTGCGAATCGACGCCGCGGAAAGGCCATGCTGGGCGTGCTTCGAGACAGTGCGCGAGCTCACCGGCTCGCCGGTCAGGACGTAGGTGTGGATGACGTCCTTCAAGATCGACTGTTCCCGCTCCGACAGGTCTTCGCCCGTGATGGGTCGAGCCAAGCCGCGCGGGGCATCCGCGTCGCGGCTCGAGCGATGAAGGTCGGGTCGGCTGAGAGACACGATTCTGGCGTGGGCGGGATAGGATTCGATGGGGAGCGTGAGGTGACATGGCGTGGGCGACCATGGCCGACGACAAGCCCTTTGTTTTCGACGATTTATTGTAGCGTAGTAGCATGCCCGGACCCGGCAGATCGCAAAGTCGAGAAGACCTGCCGCTCAGCGGGCTGCGTTTGGCTGTCGCCGGACCGGGTCGGGTTGGACGCAGTCTGGCCACCTGGGCGACTAGCGCAGGAGCCGAGTTGGGGCTCGTTGTTAGCCGATCCGAGACACCGAGAGAGATGCCCCCCGCTCCCGGAGTCTCGTTCGACGACATCGCGAACCTGCCGGCGACGATCGAGCCGTTCGACGCTCTGCTGCTGACGATTGCCGACCATGCATTGGTGCCCGTCACGCTTTCATGGGCCGAGAGCCTGCGCGACCAGCCACCGCCATTCCGTGCCGTTCTCCATACCTCGGGTAGTTTCGACAGCGAAGTGCTCGCGCCCCTGCGTAGCGTCGGCATCGCCATCGGCTCCCTCCATCCGCTGTGCGCCTTCCCGCACGTCTTGCCGTCGGCGGATTCGTGTCGGTTCTTTGCCATGGACGGCGATCCCGAAGCGCTGACGGTAGCACGCCGGCTGGTGGCTGCGTGGCATGGCACCGCCCACCAGATCTCGGGCGACCGGCGCGTGGTCTACCACCTGGCAGCCAGCCTCGCGGCCGGCGGCGTCGTGACGCTACTCGCGGCAGTAGCGGAGCTGATGCACCGAGCCGATCTTCCAGACGAGCTCCTGAGCGGATATCTCGCCCTCCTACTCGGCGCCGTGGACGTTGCAGCCGAGTCGGCAGAAACAGATGGTCCGCGCGCGCTATCTACAGCCATCACCGGACCAGCGGCTCGCGACGACATGGAGACCCTCGAACGGCATCGAGCCGCGCTGCAGACCGTCTGCCCGGATCTGCTCCCCACCGTGGAGGCTTCCTGGCGGGAAACGCTGCGGCAAACGGCACCGTCCGGTCAAGGGCCCGCGGAGACCCGCGAGGTAGCTGTTCCGACTGCCGAGACGGGTGGTTCAGACCGCCCTCGCGACACCTCTCGTAGCGCCTGAAACGCCCTGTATGGCGGTGATTTACGGGTCATTGTCCGACACACCGGCACGCCGTCTTCATCGTTGACCCCCCATGGGGCGCCTGCTAAGCTCTTCGTCCCCTAAGACCACTGTCTCGGGACCCTTTTTCGTATGGTCTTCTTCAACTACAGCACCATGCAGATGCACGCGAAGGTCGTGTACTACGGCCCGGGTCTGTGCGGCAAGACGACCAATCTGCAGTACATCTACGACCATACGGGCAACGACTCCCGTGGCGAGATGGTGTCTTTGGCGACCGAGACGGATCGAACCCTCTTCTTCGATCTCCTGCCGATCGATGTGGGCAAGATCGCGGGTTTCACCACGCGGATCCAGCTCTACACCGTACCGGGTCAGGTGTTTTACAACACGACCCGGAAACTCGTGCTGAAAGGGGTCGATGGCGTGGTCTTCGTCGCCGACTCGCAGCGGCCGATGCTCAACGCCAATGTCGAATCGTTCGAGAATCTCGAGGAGAACCTAGCGGAGATGGGGCTCGACCTGGAGACCATCCCGGTGGTGCTTCAGTACAACAAACGCGATCTGCCCAACATCCTCTCGGTCGAAGAGCTAGACGAGTCGTTGAACAAGGGTGGGTGGCCAGCTGTAGAAGCCTCCGCCTTGAACGGAGACGGTGTCTTCGAGACTCTCAAGACGATCTCCAAGGCAACGCTCATCGCGCTGAAGAACCGCATGACCAAGGGCCGGGGCGAGAGTACATCCAAGCCCAAGCCCGCTGCTGCACCGGGACGCCCGATGCCCGCGGCACCTCCGCCACGGAAGAGTGGTTCCCCTATGCCTGCAGCGCCGCCGCCGAAAGGGGATCAGGCCGCAAAAGCCGAAACGGAGACGGAGCAAACGAAAACACCAGCGGCCGCGGAAGCCAAGGCCAAAGAAGCGGAACCGCCAGCTGCCGTTGCGCCCGTCGAGAAGGCTGCGGCGGCGGCTGAGTCCGTCTCGGAGGCCAAAGCCAGTGCAGGCGAGCTCGAGTCGGTGGAAATCGACCCCGAGGTGGCCGCCGCTGCAGGGCTCAAGACGACCGGCACCGCCGTCGGCATGGATCCGACAACAGGCGACGCTGCCAAGCCTGACGCTGCCAAGCCCGAGGCGCAAAAAGCCGAAGAGGCAGAGAAGGTAGAAGAGCTGGCGATCGAAGCGCCTCCGGAACTCGAACCGGTGGAGTTCGAGACGGACGACCCGGAGCCGGCCGCGCCTGCGCAATCCGTTCCAGAGCCCGCCCCATCAGAGCCGGCCGCGCCTGAGCTGGCCGCGCCTGAGCCGGCCGCGCCTGAGCCGGCCGCGCCTGAGCCGGCCGCGCCTGAGGCCGTCTCGCCAAAGCCGACAGCATCAGAGCAGGCTGCCCCTGCGAAGACAACACCAGAGCCAGCGCAAGCCGCACCGGAGCCGGCTACGCCCGCGCGGACTGCGCCGGAACCTGCTGCGCCGCCCGCCGCCAAGACTGCGGCGTCCAAGGCAGCTACCGCCGCACCAGCTCCCGAGCCCAGCAAAGCACAGCCGAAACCGGCGCCAGCCGCTTCCCCACCGGGGCGGAAGAAGAAGCGGAAGAGCGGTGGCATCGATGTCCTGGCCGAGTTGGAAGAGCTCCGACGACAGACCCTCGACCCCAAAGCCGCGAAGGCGGCACAGGTCAACGGCCAGCAAGAGGTCCGACGCGAGCTCGACTTGGCGCTCGGCGATTCGCTACGGCGAGCCCGCAGATTCTCCTTGACCCTGCAGGTGGAGGACGATGAACACCGTGCTTTGCTGGACGAAGCCCGCAAGTTGACGGTCGACATCGAACGTCCGGGCGATATCGAACGTCTGATGCTACGTCTTCACATCGCGTTACGTTCCTCCGCCGGCTGACCCGCGAGTCAAGCTCTGCCGGCGAAGCCAGCGTTTCGCAGACCTGCCTTTCTCCGATGAAGTGTCCTTTCTGCTCGGCCAACGACGACCGCGTGGTGGATTCGCGGGAGAGCCGGGATGGCGCGACCATCCGGCGACGTCGCGAATGTTTGGAATGCGGTCGGCGTTTCACGTCGTACGAGCAGATCGAGGCGATCCCCTACTTGGTGGTGAAGACCGACGGACGCCGAGAGGAGTTCAGCCGACAGAAGCTTCTCGCTGGCCTGATGAAGGCATGTGAGAAGCGGCCGATAGCCGCCCGGCAGCAGGAGGACATCGTCGAGCACCTAGAGCAACTGTTGCACCGCCGTGAGGAACGCGAGATCTCGACCCACGAGATCGGAACGACCGTCATGGAACAGTTGCGGGATCTCGACCAGGTCGCCTATGTGCGCTTTGCCTCGGTCTATCGCAAGTTCGAGGATATCGGTTCGTTCGTCGAGGAGATCCAGAGCTTGCTCGGCAAGTCGACCGAGGATCCCGCCGGACGTGGAGAAACGCAGACCGACGACGACCGGGCCGAGCATGCCGAATGAGCTCGCCGACCCCGACTGACCCCGAGCGCGACGTCGAGGTACCCGACGTCCTGCCAGTCCTGCCCCTCACGCGCACGGTGGTCTTCCCTTGGGTCATCGTACCGTTGTCGGTCGATCCCGAGCACGGCGTTCTGGCAGTGGACCAAGCACTGTCCGGCGACCGGCTGATCCTGCTGTCGACACGTAAGGATTCCGAAGCGGCCGTAGCGTCCACCGCTGATCTCGAATCCGTCGGTACCGTAGGCAGGATCCTGCGAATGCTCAAGCTACCGGACGGCAACACCAGGATCCTGGTACAAGGTCTACTGCGAGCGCGCCTCGACCACCTTTCCCAGGTAGAGCCCTACCCGCGGGGACGCGTGGAGCGGCTCGACGAGCCTGCTTCCTCGTCGAGCAACTCCTCGGACCAACCGAAGGACCGTTCGGACGAAGTCGCCTCGTCTGATCGCTTGCGAGCGACGGCTTTGCTACGCAACGTCCGCGGGCATCTCGACGAGATCGGGCACCTGGGTCGTGAGGTACCCGACGACATCCTGACCCTCGCCTCGCACCTCGAAGACCCGGGACGCCTGGCGGATTTGGTGGCATCGAATCTCGATCTCGACAGCGAGGATGCTCAGGCTGTACTCGAGGTTCTCGATCCCGTCGAACGCCTGGCACGGGTCGAGGGACTACTGGCCCGGGAGATCGAGCTTCTCGCCATGCAGCACGAGATCTCCTCGCAGGCACAAGGCGAGATCGATCGCAGCCATCGGGAGTACTTCCTGCGACAGCAACTGCGGGCGATTCAGGAGGAGCTCGGTGAGACCGACGAGTTGGCCGAAGAGGTGGCCAGTTTCCGCACGTTGGCGACGGAGAAAGGACTGCCCGAGGAGGCGCTGGCCGAGCTGGACAAACAGATCCTCCGGCTCGAACGTAGCCACCCGGAAAGCGGCGAAAACACCGTCATTCGCACATATCTGGACTGGCTCACCGGCTTGCCGTGGCGGGTAAAGAGCGACGACGACCTCGACCTCGACCACGCGCGTCGCGTACTCGACGACGATCACTACGGTCTGGACCAGATCAAACAACGCATCGTGGAATATCTGGCCGTGCGCCGGCTGAAGCCGGACAGCAAGGGACCGATTCTCTGCTTCGTCGGACCTCCGGGTGTCGGAAAGACGTCCCTGGGCCGTTCGATCGCCCGAGCTCTCGGACGCAAATTCGTGCGACTGTCCCTCGGCGGGGTGCGTGACGAGGCGGAGATCCGCGGCCACCGGCGCACCTACGTAGGTGCATTGCCGGGTCGGATTCTCCAGGGACTCCATCAGGCGGGCACGTCGAATCCGGTTTTCATGCTCGACGAGATCGACAAGATCGGCTCCGACCACCGCGGTGACCCCTCGGCCGCGCTCCTGGAGGTGCTCGACCCCGAACAGAACCACGCGTTTCGGGATCACTACCTGGGACTGGGCTACGACCTCACGGAGGTTCTCTTCATCACGACGGCCAACCTTCTGGATCCGATACAGCCGGCATTCCTCGACCGCATGGAAGTCTTGCGTCTATCCGGGTATACGCGCGAGGAAAAGACCACCATCGCTCGCCGACACCTGATCCCGAAGCAGATGGACGCCAACGGCCTGACCACCGAGCATCTGCACTTCACAGACAAGGGAATCGAGAAGGTGATCCGGGGCTATACCCGCGAAGCCGGGCTGCGGAACTTGGAACGAGAGATCGCCTCCCTCTGCCGAAAGGTGGCGGTAAGGGTAGCGTCCAGCGCGGACCAGACCAGGGGGTCAGCGCAGGGGCCCACCCGACTCGACGCGCGGCGGGTGGAGAGTCTGCTGGGCCCGGAGAAGCACTTTCACGAGTCGCTGCTGGACCACCACCGCGTCGGTGTCGCCACCGGTCTCGCCTGGACCGCAGCAGGCGGCGACCTGCTCCTCATCGAGACGATTGCGGTGCCGGGAAGCGGCAAGCTGCGACTGACCGGACAACTAGGTGAGGTGATGCGCGAGTCGGCTCAAGCAGCGCTTTCCTACGCCAGGAAATGGGCGGCAGAGAACGGTCTCGATGACTCCGACTCCGCCCCACCGCGCAACGACGGGAGCCGTGGATTCTTCGCCACGCACGACGTGCACGTTCATGCACCGGCCGGTTCCATTCCAAAGGACGGACCCTCTGCAGGCATCACCATTGCCACCGCCATCCTGTCCTTGCTCACCGGCCGTCCGGTGAACCGGCAGGTCGCCATGACCGGCGAGATCACCTTGCGGGGCGACGTCCTACCCATCGGCGGCTTGAAGGAGAAAGCGCTCGCCGCCCGCGCTGCAGGGATTCAGACGATCGTGATCCCTGCGCTCAACGAGCGTGAGTTGAGCGAGCTTCCTCGAACAGTGCGAAAAGACCTCGACATCCATTGTCTGAAACACATGGACGAGGTACTCGAAACGACACTCTTGCCAGCAGGCTCATAGACCCGATGAACCGGAGTCATGAGAACTCCATGTCCAGCTCAGCTTCGGCGAAGGGGTTGAGCCGAGCACTTCTCTCGACGAGAGAGCTTCCGAGAGGATTCCGATGACCGAAGAACGTCTGATCAGCTGGCTCAACAGCCGGCCGGGTACCAGTGCGCTGGTGGACGACTGTGCCTTCCTCGATCTTGGCGAACCGTGGGCCGTAACCGTGGACACACAGACCGAGGGCATTCACATTCCCGAAGGTCTCGACGAGGAAGTCTTGGCGAGGCGGCTGCTGGCGGTAAACCTATCCGATCTCGCGGCGGTGGGCGCGCAACCTGCCCATGCGTTTCTCACCCTGGCCGCGCCTCCGGACTTCGACCACCGGCGGTTCTTCGAGGGGTTTCTCTACGACGCGATCGCCGTGGGCCTGACGCTCTCCGGCGGAGATGTGTCCAGAGGTGATCGGTATACCGCGACCCTGACTCTTCTCGGCAGGCGCGCCGACGGTGCAGAACGCTTCATGCCCCGATCGAACGCACGTCCGGGAGACAGACTCTGGCTCGGGGGGCCGGTGGGACGTTCCCATCTGGGGTTCCTGCTGGGCCAGCTGGGTGCCCGCCTCGATGACTCCGGTGTCCTCAGCTTGCCGCGCCACCTGCCGCCGGAGTTGCTCGCCGCTGCGGAACGCGCCGTCCGCTGCCACGTGGAGCCGCTGAAGCACGTCAAGGAACAGCTCGGCCTCGGTGTCGATCTCGTGCGTCTCCCTCGCTCCGCCGGCCTCGACGTATCGGACGGGCTGGCCAAGGATCTTCACCGACTCTGCGCCGAGAGCGGCGTCGGTGCGGTGATCGAGGCGGAAGCCATCTCGCTACCGGAAGACGACCGAGCTCTGGCCGAGTTTCTCGACGCCGACCCGCTCGAGGCTGCCCTTGGAGGTGGTGAAGACTACGTGCTCCTCTTCGCACTGCCCGCGGACGTGGAGGCGCCCGGCATGGAGGCGCCCGGCGTGGAGGCGCCCGGCGTGGAGGCGCCCGGCCCGGGCTCTGGTGGCTGCCGGGAGATCGGCCGGGTGACCACCGGCATCGTCGAGTTGAACCGATGCGGACGGCTGCGGGCCCTACCTGCCACCGGATTCGACCACCTGGCGCGCTGACTCGTCGCGAAACACGCTCGCGGAGGCCGATCGCAGAGCGGCTGTGGTGCTAGCCGCTGGCGCGCCCTATCTCGGTGTTGCGGCCCCACGTCCAGCCCATATCGACAGACCTCAACTGAACGACTCGGCGTTGCGCCGACCGACTAGCCGACTCTGGAACGGTTCGACCCGTCCAACACTTCCACCTCGACCTGGACGAGGCCGAACCCCGGCGACAGGTCATCGAAGCTGGCAGTGAAGCGGGTCGCCGAGTTGGGCAAGAGATCCGGGTGCGAGACGATCGCCTGCACAACATCGAGGGTGCCGCCGTCGACCGGAGAAAGGATCGACACCCGGACGGCGACCAGAGAGGCGGCGATGTCAGCATCGTTGATCAGAACCCCTCGCACCACCAAGTTGTTGCCAGTCGCGTCGACCCTCTCTTCCACGCTACGTAAGGTGAAGCCCTCGGCTCCTACCAGAGGCTCGATCTCTAGCTCTTCTTGCACCACCGGGGAAGCCGTCGGGATGTCTCGGTTCGTGAACACCCAGCGCGGCTCGGGTCGGGCCTCGGCGGGCGGTTCGGCTCTCGCAGCTTCCGCAGCCCGCTCCCGTGCCTCGGTCAACGCCTCACTCGCCGTCAGATCGACTTCGCGTGTACGCAGTGCGGACAAAGTACCGTTGGCCTGCGTGAAAATCACTCGCCGTCCGTCAACGGACCACGGGCCACGGGTTTCCAGCCGCGAGCCATCTTCCATCACCAGCCAATCGGCCGTCGCCGGCAGCGACAGGAGAGCTACAAACAGGATCAATACAAGACGGATACTCGGCGTACGGTTCGGTCCGGATGGGGTCAAATCAGAACTCCTTCCAGTTCTTCTGCTGGATGCACAACGGCATCTCTACCAGGCACTTTACCCCAGTGTCGCTTCGATTGACCAATAGGGGGTAGCGGAGGAGCTCAGAGAAACGGCATGTACTGGGAAAGAGGGTGTCCCGAATCTCCTGATGCAACGCCTCGTTTCCAATGCAAGGATCCGCCGCCGATTCCCCATCGGCGCCAGTGTCTTGCGTCGGATCATTTTCACCCGTCACGTTTCGATCCACGAATACATCGCCGACCAGAGTGTCGGACTCCTGGATATCGAGAGCGCAGCCGCTGGCCGTATAGAGAAGATAGCTGCGACCCATCCCGCGGCGGGTACAGCGCGGACCATCAGAGGCCTGGGTTCGCATGGTCTCGGGAACGTAGGTATTGAAGACTGTCAAACCGGAGAGAGTCAGGGCCGGGCTCACCACCCGCTCGTCGGCAGCATCGAAGATAGTGTCCGCTGAACCCTCGCCACCCGAAGCGGTTACAGGTACCTGACCGAGCCGAAGGTACCACCCCCGTTTTCCCGTCTCCCGCTGATCGATGTCCGTCACCACCTCGTTGCCGCACGCGGCACCGCCGCCCGTGACGTCCACCAGGTCACTCTCGTATAGCGGTAGGTCCGACGTTGGAAGGCAGCGACTCGTGTCGCCCGTGGAGCTGCTACAGACCTCGTCGGCGAAAACGTAGAACCGATTGCCGCCACGCGGTCCCGAAGCCCAAAGGTCATCCCGGTTGCCGGTACCCACAGCGATGCCGAACCCACCCAATTGACCGACGTAGAACGCCGTCGGTGCGAAGAAAAAGGGACGCCTTTGCGCAACCGGGTTGCCTTGGTCATCGGATTCCTGGGTCAAGCTGTCGAAGAAGAGAACCGGATCCCATGAGGTGTGATCTTCGTCGATACACACGCCTTCGTAGGCAGCCTTGGGGCACTTCCTATCTACGTCTACCAGGCGAGGCACAGTGCTCATGTCGAGGCGCCACAGCTGCCCGTGGGTCGTAGCGACGTAGACACGATCGAGGACCCCATCGAGGTCGGTGTCGAGTGCCTTCGGAGGGGCGGCTACCGACCCTTCGGCTCCTAGTCGGCGCTTGTAGATGATCTCGCCACTCTCGATGTCCGCCATGTAGAGCCAGTTGCCCTGACCATGGTCCGTCGCCCCGTCGGGATCGAATCCCCCGCCGAAGATGGCGACCCAACGGAGTTCCTCGCGATCGCTATCCCCGAGTCGGTTGCGGATGCGGATCGGACCGACCTCGACCGAAGACCAGCTCTCGCCCATATCGGCCTTGCCGCTCTCGTCGTCGTCGCTGGAATCAGTGATCTCCCAGAGCGGGGTACCGAACGGAAGAGCGTCGCAATCGCCGTCGTTCGGTATTCGAACGCCCGACTCGAGGGCCACGTGATCATCCCAACACGACGGGACGATCTCGTTCCGCGTCGGTAGGTAGCCCATCGTCACCGTCGTACCGCCCAGATCGCGGGTCACTTCCCGCACCGGATCGGGCTGGGTGACGTCGAGTGCGAAGACGGTTCTGCCGCCCCGTCGCATGCCACCGAAAAGGATGGTACGCCACTCCCTCGCTCCATCTCCGGAGACATCGATCCAAACGTCGGCGATCTGCGGCGTTCCGTCCACGAACCAACGGTGATCTTCTCGGTTCTCGCTCAAGGCCCGGAGACCCCGGACCGCTTCGCGGGGCACGTAGCCGAAGATCTCTCGACCGCTGCCATCGTCGAACTCACCCTCGCTCAGACTCCCTTGCCATCGACCCGCATCGAAGGCGTGCAACATTCCATCGTTGGCGCCGACGAATAGCATTCTCCGTCGCTTCTCATGGCGCGCCGAGAACTCCTCGTATCCGGGAAAGCTCTCGGGATCGGCCAGGTAGCGCGAGTTGGACGGACTCCCCATCAACCGAGGTGAGGAGTGGAACATGTCGCCGAGGACGAAGTTGCGCAGAGTCCGTCCCGCGCTGTCCAGAGCCCGCTTCTCGACCAAGGAGTACCGGAGCGTCGAGTGTGCCGATCTCAAGTATCCGTCGAGGGCATTGCTCGACTGGATGTCGTGCAGAGTCTCCCCCGTTAGAGGTCCACGATCGACGAGCCCCATGGCCTCCCACATGTCGTTGCGTAAGTCGTTCTCTGAGTAGGTTTCACTGCGGTCGAGCGTTGTGAGACTTCCGGAAACCGGCGCAAAGTAGTTCCAGAGTCGAGGCTCGACCATGTAGTAGACCCGCCTTTCGGTGCTACCGGCACCGATTCTCAGATCGGAGCGGGTGGAGTAAGGCCCTGCCAGCGAGCCGGGATCCGGCGACTGCACCAACATCTCGCGTCCCGCGTCCCAAACGCTCCGATCCTCGTCCGGCACCGAGTGGGTCGCGCCGTCCAGGCCTGGGATCTCCCGGGTCGGTACCGGTTTCCTGAACGCCAGTAGCTCACCCGGCCAAACACCCTTGTCGTGCAGGGGCGTGAACCGGGAAAAGTAGATCTTGTCCTTTACGTCGGCTTGCGCTGCCGGTACGGCGGCTGCAGCGAACGTTCGAGACGTCTCTTCGACCTCACCCAGGATCTGGCGCAGAACATGGCGAAACTCCGATCTGCTTTCGATATCGATGACCCTGCCCGTCCCGGCATTGGACAGACCACCGCAACGACTCTGACCCATGTTGAGCAACCAGGTGCTGACACCGTTCTGCAGTCCCGACTCGCCGGTCTCTCGGAACATACCGGCGACGCGGGCCACGTCGTCATCCTGGGTACAGTTCCCGTAGAGATCGGTTATCACGATCAGGAACGGACGGCGACAGGTCCATAGACCAGAGTCGCGCTCCCGCAGAAGCGGAAGAAGGCCGCGACCGTACGACACCTGAAACGAACCGTTCCGGCGACACTCGTCGGACTCCTCGCCCACGAACCAGCAGCGAAAATCCCTTACTGCAGCCCCGATCGGGCTGTTTCCAGCCGCCAGAATAGGCCTTCTGGAGCTCGAGACCAACCCGAGAGATCCGGCCCCTTCCCGCAAGGTATCGCCAAAGTAGCGCGCAACGCCGAAATCATCGGCTCCGATCCCGTGATTCGGATTGAGACGCGACAACAGGGTCGCGTGGTGAGTCGAGCCCCAGTGGAACGGCACCAGGTCGCCGACGTCGGCCTCTCGTACGTCCGGATCCGTCGAATAGGTTGTGGGGTGCTTGAGATTCACACACCCGGTTGCATTCGAGGACGCGCTGTCGCAGTAGCTGTCGAAGCTCCCGAGACCCGAGGACAGAGAACGTTCGTAACCTGGGTTGGTCGTGAAGGGTTGCCCGGTGTCGTAGTTGCCTTCCCAACCCTGGCCAGAAAACGGCTTGTTCGAACACCTCCCCGCGCTATCGACGTCCAGAGGAGCGAGACTCCAGAAACCGCCGGCCTTCTCGATGGCATTCACTCCGCCGCAGCGTCCGTCATCACCAGCAGCGGTGAAACTGGCACCGTGGGCGTCGTCGACCCAGAGGAACGGCTTCCACAGCCGAAGCTCGAGCTCGAGGTCCAACTCGGGACCGATCGCCTCGGGACTACAGCCGCCGACCTCCGCAACCTGAAGCCGCACCTCGATGTGGTCATCACCCAAACGCCAGGCAGCGCCTGAGGGTCGCTGCCAGCGGAGACGAAAGACGACACCGGTGTTCCCCTCGATCCACATCGTGACGGTGTCGCGGCCAGCCTCACCGAATTTCGGATAGCGATTGATCGCTTCACGTTCCGTCGCCAGATCGAGTGGATCGATGCACGTGCCTCCAGAAGGCGTCTGCCGGCCCGAGCCATCAAACGGAAACGTCCGTCCGAGAGTCAGGAGATCCCCATCGATTTCGACCACCCTCCCATCAGAGCCGGTCGCATCGTCGGTCTGCAGCGACTCGATCTGGTTCCCGGGCTCGAGCGCCGGGTAACCATTCAGGGCTCCGGGGATTCCGGCCATGGCTTCGACATTGGCGGGCGTGTCGGCGACGAAATAGAGATAGTGCTTGGACACGACCCGAACCTCGTCCTGGTCGAGGGTCGCGAGGCCGTAACGCACGGTGCTCAAGCTGCCGAGCTCTTCGTAGAGGATCTCTTTGGCGATGTACAGGCGTGACCGCGGATCATCCGCACCGGCATGAACCCAGCGGTCGTCGAGAGATGCCGCCATGGATCGCGAATTGTCCAACAAGATGAACAGAAACGGGTTGCTGCTGTTCGCGCGCAGTAACTCGGTATCGTCAGCCCTCGCTACAGACGACCCCAGCACCCACGACCCCAGAATGCAGACAAAGCAGGCGACGGCTACCCACCCGGATATCGGAACCGGCAGCAGAGGAAAGCGAACGACAGAAGAACGATGGAATCGGCTCATCGGACCTAGGAGAGATTCGGCCAGCGACGCCACTCAGTTGAACTCGATGTCGGCGTCGCGTAGGTCGGGTCCGGTGACCGACAGCTCGCCGCTCCATGGCATGACGTCGAGCAACGAGCTGACTCGCCGTCGCGCCAAGGACCGACCGCCCTCGCTCTCCATCTCGCCCCGTACCGTGACCGGCAGACGAACCGTCTGCCAGTCGGTCTGATATTCGAGAGCGCCTTGGCTACACAATTGACATGGCAAGGCGGACGGTGATTTGACGGGTGCCAGCCGTACCACGCCGCGAAGCGAAAGACCTCGAGAACCACCCTCCGAGGTGAAGTCATAGGCTGGCGGTAGTACCCACTCCAGGCGCGCCGCTCTCGGATCTGCGCTCACCAGCAGGCGAGCGACCGCCAGATGAAGCCCTCCTTCGGCCAGGTAGAACATGCGCTGATGGTTCCTCTCTCTGGAGCCGATCAGCATCTCGGTCTGGGTGACGGTTCCGAGCGACAGACCCAAGAGCATCACGATGATCATCACCATCACGGTGACCAGATACGCGTTGCCCCGATGGTACCGACGCTCCGTCGGAGGAAATCCGGAACCAGGAGACTTCAGGTTCCGGCCAGGCTGTGGGGGCTTCTTCGGCATAGGACTCTCCGATCAGAGGTTGCGAAGGCTGACGACCGTAGGCAGGAAGAACCGCCGGTACTTGCGCTCGACGGGAGAGTTGATGTCCTCATCCGTGTAGCTTCGGTCTTCGAGCCGCAGGAGTACCTTCGCCTCGCTGTTGCGATCAGGAGCAGCAGATCGAGCCAATGTCGTGATTCGCACCAAAGTCAGATCTCCCTCGGGAACCGATTCGGCGGGATGATTCAAGAACCAAAGGTCATCGGCGCCGTCTGTGGTCTCCGTCACCTCGCCGCTCTCCGGATCGGCAAAACCGAGCGCGATCTGGAGGTCGGAGATTCCGTCGACGACGTCTTCCCAAGGCTCCGAGTACGGCCTTGCAGGGTTCTCGTGCCAGTATTCGTCTCGGTTGAGGAGCGTTCGGACGACGCTGAGCTTCGGCTGACTTCCCAAGCTTGCGCCGGACTCGTCTGATGGATCGCGGACGAAGTAACGGTGTTCCTCGAGAATGCCAAGCGTCTTGAATCCTGCTCGGAACAGCTCCCGAGGAAACGCGCCGCCGCTCGATAGGGCCGACGCCGCATGCAGGACGTTGTCGGGATTTCGCGGATCGATCGCCGCTGGATCGTCTTCGAACGTGAAGCCGAGACGAAACGTGTCACTCCCCGGGTCGAACCTCGAAGCAGACCAATCGATCAGCGCCACACCGTAAACGTCGTCGTCGAACGGGCTCACGACCACAATCGCCTCGGCCTCACGGGCGTCGGACCGCAGCTCGGCCAAGAGCTCGAGGTCCTGGACGAAGCCCCCATTCGGTGTTCTGCGAGGAACGATCACCGAGCCGACACCCCGCGCCGGGTCGAACTGAAATCGGCTCGAATCGAGAGGGTTCAGATAGTAGAGCGGGAGGTCAAAGGAACCGCGTACTACGAGGACGTCGGTTCCTTCCTTGATCTTCGGGCTATTCAGATCCGAGGGAAAGAGAGTACGGTCGTCCTCGACGTTGTTGTCGACCTCCAAGGCGACTCCATCCGGCCAGGGTCGAGACGTGGTCGCGGCGAGCAAACCGCCTCGGCCGGCCATCCGGACCTTGCCGGCAATCTCGCCCTGCGCGAGGCGTAGCGAGTGCTGGACGTCTGCCCTGGAGACCTGTGTCCGAGTCGCACGGTTCGTCGTGTCGAGCAGCACGAGCGCTGCGATCAGCACGACCACCATCATCGCCAGAGCGACGAGGAGCTCGATCAGGGAGTAGCCCCGACTGACCCGTCCGAGGGCGAGATGGCGGCAGCGATTGCGAGGATCCAACGGGAGCGCGTCCATCGATCAGAAGGACTTGTAGGTTTCGGACTTCAACCGCTGCCCAGCCCCCAGAGCTCCACCCTGTCTACGACCCTCGATCGTCACCTCGATGCGCTTGATGTGGACGAATCTCGGCTCCACGTCACCGGACAGAGGGGTGTCGATGCGCTCTCGCTCGAGCTCGAAGACATACTCACCCTCATCGTTCAGCCCGCTGCTCTCGCCCAATAGCGACCGGACGTTGTACTGCCTGACGATCTCGGTTCTCCGGACGAAAACGGTTCCCGCCGCCTCCGACTCCGAGTCGTACCAACCTTCCTCGTCGTCGTTGTCGAGAACGTTCGAGCCTCCGGACCAGAAGAGCTCGTTTTTTCTTTCATTCGATCCAGCGGCGATTTCCAACCCGGGCGCGGTAAGCGCCTCGCCGAGGCGCTGATCGAGAGCAGTCCGGGCATGGTTCGACGTCTGAGTAGCCTCCCAACCACGGGTGTTGTTCTGCAGCGAGCGGGTCAGCAAAGCAAGGATTCCTACTGCGACAGTCAAAAGGAGCGAGGCGGCCACGAGCACTTCGACCACCGACATACCTCGCTGAGTTCGTCTGTCTTCAGCCCGCTCACGTCGCATCTCTCATCTCCTGGTGTCTAGACCGCGGGTCTCGAGGCCTGATCCATCTCCTGTGCTCATCGACAGAAGTGTCAGGCGATTCGCAACCGACTTGCCAGGGCACACCTATGCACCGAGGCAAATTGCACACCTTCGACCGGTGTCGAGAGCGGTGCCTCGCAAGGCGATGCAGCAGCGATCATTCAACGTTCCGACTGCGAAACTTCGTCAGTCAGTGCGAAGAGCTGATCTCCTCCGAGGCGTCGACTTGGTATATCCAGAAGTTACCTGCACCAGAAACAGGAAGCAAGATCAAATCACTGGATCAGATCAATTCATCTGACAAATTGATCAATATTCATCACACAGCCACCCGGGGTAGCGGCTCGGATACTGACAACGTCAGAATTTGGGTAGTTGTCCACCCGGGAAGCCACCCGGCAGGCCGCCACCCCCGAACAGGTCGTCGCCTCCGGGCATGCCGCCCGGCAAGCCACCCTTCATCGCCTTGCGGAAGAGCTTACCCTGCTTGCCCTTCATCATCTTGCGCATGGCCATGTACTGCTTGAGCACCTTGTTCACATCCTGCACCCTGTTGCCCGAGCCGCGAGCGATCCGCTTCTTTCGCTTGGCGTTGAGCACAGCGGGCTTCTCCCGTTCCAGTGGCGTCATCGAGTTGATGATCGCCTCCACGCGTTTCAGCTCGCCGTCATCCACCTTCGAGGGATCGAGTTGCTTGAACGGCCCCACCTTGGGCATCAGCTCCAACAAGGACGAGAGAGGCCCGAGCTTGCGCAGCTGACGCAACTGGTCCCGCAAGTCGAGGAGGGTGAATTCCTGACTCACCATACGCCGGGCCAGGCGCTCGGTCTCGGCTGCGTCGAGACCCTGCTCGGCCTTCTCGATCAAGGAGAGAACGTCGCCCATTCCCAAAATGCGTGACGCCAGACGCTCGGGATGAAAGAGGTCGATGTCCTGGAGTTTCTCGCCGGTTCCGAGATACCGGATCGGTACCTGTGCCACGGTCCGGATCGACAGCGCCGCGCCGCCGCGGGTGTCGCCGTCGGTCTTGGTGAGGATCACGCCGGTGAGTGACATGGACTCGGCGAACTGCTGCGCCGACTTGACGGCGTCTTGACCGGTCATGGCATCGGCGACGAACAGCGTCTCGGTCGGCCGAACGATGTCCGAGACTTTCTGTAGCTCCTCCATCAGGGTGTCGTCGACATGCAACCGGCCGGCGCTGTCGAGGATCATCACGTCGTGGCCTCGCTCTTTCGCTTCCTTCAGCGAACGTTTGGCCACGTCGAGGACACCCTCCCGCGTCTTCGGCGTGATCACCGGAACCGCCACCTGAGCAGCTACCTGTACCAGCTGCTCCACCGCAGCGGCGCGCTGTAGATCAGCAGCCACCAGCACGGGATGGCGTCCTTGCTCCTTGAGCCGGAGGGCCAGTTTTCCGGCCGTGGTGGTCTTGCCGGAACCTTGGAGGCCGCACAGCATGGTCACCGAAGGCGAGCCCGCGATCTGAATCTCCTGGCCTTCGTCGCCGAGGAGGTCCACGAGCTCGTCCTTGACGATCTTGATCACCTGCTGAGCGGGCGTCAGGCTGGCGAGAACCTTCTCACCGAGCGCACGCTCTCGGATGCGCTGGACGAAGCTCTTGACGACGCGAAAATTGACGTCGGCCTCGAGCAACGCCAGGCGGATCTCCCGCAGTGCCGCGTCGAGCACTTCCTTGGAGACTTTGCCCTCGCCCTTGAGGCGTTTGAAGACCCCCTGGAGCTTTCCCTGTAGACCGTCGAACATGTTGAGACCTTCCTGTCGAGAGCCGGATTCACTGATTCCGTTTGCCGTGGCGCTCCGGCAAACAGGCTCCCGATCCTAGCGGACGGCCAGAAGCGCCGCAAAGACAGCGGGGATCGAGATCCGACCCATCTTCGCGGGTCCGTCGTTCCGGCGTTGACCGGACCCACCGGAATTGATGTAGTCGCGCCCACCGATAGGAGTCTGTTCGAAGTCCAGCTCGACGACCTGAGGAGACACGTTATGCCGACAAGCTCCGAACTACCCACCTCACTCTGGATGATCGTCTTGGCCCTTTTCTGCCTCGCACTGCCGGCACGCGCGGAAGAAAACCAGCCGACCGAGACATCGACACCGCCATCGCTCGGCTACCAGGAACAGGTGGACCGCTTCTTTGCAACCCTCGAGGACGGCGACTTCGGAAAGGCGTTCGATGCGCTCTATTCGGGTAATCCGTGGATTCAGCCGGACGATCTCTCACAAATCCGGCGACAATTCGAGTCACTACCCGAGCTGGTCGGCCAACTGCATCACCACGAGCTGCTGTCGAAGCAGTCTGTGACCGATCGCTTCGTCTATCTCTGGTACGTCGGTCACTTCGATCGCTCGCCGGTCAGTCTGTACTTCAAGTTCTACCGACCACAGGACGCTTGGCGCTTCTATTCGTTCGAGTACAAGGAGGATCTCGGCAAGGTGGCCGGAGAGATGGCGATGCGGCAGATGAAGGCAGGGGGAGCGCCCACCGAGCCACCTGAGTGATCCACCGCGCCTTCGCTTCTTGCGCCGACAGGTCGTATCCGTAACCCATCGCGCGGCAGGGCGTACCTACGAGAAAGCCAACTGTCCCGGCGCATGAACTGCGCGATCAGGAGCACTCATGATTCACGCACTCCGTCTCGCCTTCCATCAGCTCCGGCGGCAACCTCGCTTCGCCCTCCTCACGGTCCTCGTGATGGGCTTGGCGATCGCCGCCGCTACGACGGTCTTCACCGTGGTCGACTCGGTCGTCTTGCAACCGCTGCCGTACTCCGAACCGGATCGCCTGGTCGCGTTGTGGGACTACAACACCGAGAAAGGCCTGTCTCAGGAACCGATGTCGCCGGTGAATTTCATGGATCACCGGGAGCTCGACGTGTTCGCGGACGCTGCTGCGTGGTGGCGCCCGGCGGTCAACTTGGTAGACCCGGGAATGGAGCCGACGCGGGTCGAAACGATCGAGACGAGCGCCAATCTTTTCGAGGTTCTAGGAGTCCGACCCCAGGTCGGTATCGGATTCCCAGAGGATGGTCCGTTCCATTCTTCGGACCAGTCAGTGGCTGTGATCAGCGACCGACTGTGGCGGACCCGCTACGGAGCGGACACGGGCATCGTTGGAAAGCCGCTCATGTTCAACGGCGCGGCCTACGAAATCGTCGGCGTGATGCCCGCAGGATTCCACTTTCCCGACGAGGTGGACGTCTGGCAGCGTCTGCGTTGGGATCTGACACAACACAGCCGATATGCCCATTTCATGGAGGGGGTCGCCCGGTTGGCACCCGACGTCACTCTCGCGGCGGCCCAAGCGGCCACCGATGGTCTGGCTGCCCGGCTCGGCACGGATCACGCCGATTCGAATGCCGGTTGGTCGATGCGACTCGTGCCGCTCCTTCACGACCAATTGGGATACTACCGGCCCGCGCTCCTGGTCCTCTTCGGTGCCGTCGGTCTGCTGCTGGTGATCGGCGTCCTCAATGTCTCGACGTTGCTCTATACCCGCTCTCTGGCTCGGGAGAGGGAGATCGCCGTACGGGTCTCCATGGGTGCCTCGCCCTTCCAGCTCCTCAGACAGCTACTCGCGGAGGCCTTGGTACTCGCAGCCGGGGGAGCGGCGGTCGGACTCGCCGTGGCGGCGATCGCCCTGCCACTGCTCGGACGTTTCGTCACGACGGAGGTGCCGCGATT
>JALCBJ010000133.1 GCA_028066595.1 Thermoanaerobaculia bacterium | reverse complement strand
CTAGGAATGAGCGCTCGGCTTCAAACGCGGCCTTCGAGGCTCGAGTCCTGGCGTTCAGAATGAACGACGCAGCGCCTGGGTGTTGCTTACACGCAAGATCGGCGGCGAATACCGCAGTAGCATAGGCAACATCGGCGAAGTACTTGGCCTCGGCAGCGTAGAAGTTAGGATCAGCGCAGCTCTCCACTGCTTCGCTGGCGAACCCCTTCGCGATATCCAGGCTCGCGATGGCTACGTTTGTCTGCTCGCAAGCCAGCTTGCAGTGGTCACCGCTGTCGCTCGAGAAGAGGCTAGGAGACGTGAGGTCGAGTTCCCGACTCATTTCGGCGTAGAGCCTCTGACGCTGAGCCTCAGCTCCTGGCCGGGTGGCATCGATAGCTCCGAAACGCTGGACAAACGACTCGATGCCCTCCACTCGATCGGCGCCGACCGAGGTGCTCTTCACCGACCGATCAGCGGGTTCTGCCGATAGCGCGGCGGTGGTGAGCAGAGCTAGGAGGAAGGTGACGGCATACTGGATGAGTGCTTGGTGTCGATACATCTCGATCTCCATAGAGGTCGGTCAACAAAAGGTTGCTTCGGGGTGTTGTGTTGCATTGGCCGATGCAGCGAACGGATGGGACCATCCGTTGAGGCGAGCGGCGCGATCTCGTGACCGAGCCGACCCGGCCTCATCCACACATGCGGAATCGCTACAGAAAGCGGACCAGCTGACCTACTCGTTCGTCAGACACCCCGGTTCGCGCAAGGACCACCGATGCCTGTCGAATCGCGCGCGACCGTAGAATGGGCCCGTGGGTATCTGGCTGTTTCTTGCGCTACTGGCCGTTCCAGCGGATCACGAGGCGCCCACGGGTCCTCCGACCTTCGACCAGCTGCAGCTCGCCGCACAGGATCCCGAACCGCCCACCCCGCGGTTAGTCCGCTGGCTGGTTCTGGGCAGTCCGGAGACAGGCACGACCCCTCTCGCCTACGGGATCTAGTCCTCTACCACGGGCTGCGGCTGTCGGCCTTTGCAGCTGTTGGCGGAATGGATCGTGTGACGGCACACTGGATCACGCGACGGGGACTCTGACGTCCCATGGATCCAGTTCCACCTCGCGCACTTCGATGTCCACCTCTTGGGAAGACCGTGCCAAGCGACAGGCCGGCTCCACGTAACGCCTCCCAGGCCCGAGCGCTGACAGCAGCCAGGTGTGGATCACGTGTTGCCCGCCGCCGGCCGGCATCCCTGAGGTCCAGCTTGCGAAGCCAACGACAATCGATCGAGAGCCTAGAGTTCTATGTCAATTCATCGAGTCGTTCGAACGTCTCGTCGCCTTCGAGGCTAGCCCGCAGGCGCCTCCTCGATCAGCATGATGTCACCATCTCCGCGGTCGATCTTGCCGAAGAGGAGCACCTTCTCGTCTCCGCTCACGGTCAAGCCGAGGCCGGGCAGGCTCTGACCGGAGATCGTGTCGAGGACCAGCGATATCTGCTGGGTCTCGAGATCGAATCGGAAGATCGATGAAGGCACCGTGGGATTGGGCTCGATCGTCCTGTAGTAGAGCGCTTGCCCGGCCAGGGTCCAATCGACCCAGCGGGAGCTGCCCTCGGGCACGAGCACTGCGATCTCCGGGCCGCCGCCCACGGGCACCCTCCATATTCCGGTACGATCCACGCGGCTGATGTAGAGATGCTGACCATCGGCAGCCTCCAATGCCTTCACGCCACCGTTGCGGGTGAGCTGCAACGCCTCTCCGGTGGGCAGCCGCTGGCTCCAGATCTGCCATTCGCCGGTTTGATCTGAGCCGAAGTAGAGTTGGCGGCCGTCGGCGGAGAGTGCCGGCGCTACCTCGTTCCACGAAGATGCAGTCAGCTGCTCTGGAGGGCCGCTTTGCGCGCTGACACGGTACAGATCCGATTGCCTGGGATCCTGAAGCATGAAGATCAGAGTCTCACCGTCCGGGGACCACGCAGGCTCTCGGACGAGGAGGGTTTCAACGGCGGTGGCGGCGAAGTCCGTCAGGCGAAGAGAACCGGAGCCATCGAGCTCCGAGACCCAGAGCTCATCGCTGCCAGAGCGGCCCGACACGAAGGCCAACCGGCTACCGTCGGGAGACAAGACTGGGAACGAGTCGGTGCGGGTAGAAGCGATCACACCGCGAGGTTCACCGGCCTCTGGTACCGAGCCCGAGAGCGGGTCCGAGCCAGGGTTTAGCGGCGCGAACCAGATGTTGAAATCGTAGATCCGGCGCTCGAACGCCAAACGGCCGGTCGCTGGTGAGAAGGTGGGGTCATAGGCATGATCTCCCGACGCTCGGTGGAGCCGCGGTTCGCTCCGGCCCTCTACGGCCACGCTCCACAGACGCCCGGTGCCGCCTCGATGCGACGAGAAGAGGATCTCGCCGGACTCCCCCAGCCATTCGAGGCCGCTGATCGGCTGGCTGTCGAAGGATAGGCGGCGTGGGCTTCCCCCGGCCGTCGCCACCACGAAGAGGTCCTCGACCCCGGGAGAAACCGCACGGGCAAAGGCGATGTGTCGGCCGTCCGGCGAGACAGTCAGGTCACGATCGCCGCTGACATGCGCGGGTGGTCGTGTCAAACGCCTCTTCTTCCGAGTCGAGAGGTCCAATTGAAAGATACCCGACGCCTCACCCAGACTCTGGCGATCAGGGAAGAAGAGAAAGCGTCCGTCGCGCGACCAGACCAGGTCTGGAATATCCCCGGAGACACAATCCGCCAGCTTGCGTTCTTCGCCGCCGAGCAGTGGAACCACGAAGACACCGTTGATCCCTTTGGACGCCCGCACGAAGGCGATGTGGTGGCCGTCGGGAGACCAGGCCGGGTTCTTGTCTTCAGCCGAGTGGTGCGTCAGCCGCAGCGGCTGCTCTTCCCCCAACGCCTTGACATAGATGTCGAAGTTGTCGTGCCCGGCACCGCTCCAGCTGAACGCCAATCGGCCGCCGTCAGGCGATAGCGCCGGATCGAGCTCCGGGCCAGGAAAGCTGGTCAGCGGCCTCGGCTGTGTATCACCTACCGGTGGCTCTCCCGGCCTTGACAACTCGGTCGGCCAGGTCCAGATCCCCGCGATTGCCAACACCGCTAGCACCGCGGCGGACCCAAGAATCGCAACGCGGGAAGAGAAAGGCACCGGTCGGGCCGGCCCGATCGGTGGCGGATCGGCCTGCTGACGAGGCGCCTCTTCGGAGGGTGCAGGCGAGGCGGACGGCCCGCTCGACGCCGGGAGCGTCGACGGCGGAGGAATCAGGCGGAAGCCGACCTTGCGGATCGTCTCGATGTATCGCGGTGCACGATGATCGTCGCCGAGAGCCTTGCGCAGCTCCGAGATCGACCGAGATAGCACGTGCTCGGTGACGTACTCCCCGGGCCAGGCCGCGTTCAGCAGTCGATCCCGAGTCACCACCTCGCCAGAATGCTGCAATAGGATCGAGAGCACCTTCATCACCTTGGGCTCGAGCACGGTTTCGGTGCCGTCGTCGTGCCGCAAGCGGTTGAGCGTAAGCAATACCTGCCAGGGGCCGAGCTTCGCCGTCTCCATAAAGGGAGCTTGACTCCTACCTCACCTCTTGGTCAAGCAAAGCTCAGGCCTTCCTCAAGCTAAGGTTTCAGGGCATGGGCACACTGAGCGGCACCTAACTCAATGACTCAACGGAGTTTGCCCTGATGCCAAGAAGACACCTACTAACTGTTCTGCCTCGGATAATCGCCGCGCTCGCTCTCACTCTCTCGATGCCGGCGCTGGTCTGCGCACGAGATGCCCCGGCCACCACCTCGACAACGGCTTCCGCGGCCACTGATACCAAAGCTCGGGCCCTGTTCGAAGGCTTCAAACTCCCCGGGCTAGCCGTAGCTGTCAGCCACCGAGGACAGATCGCCTACTCTGGCTACCTCGGTCACGCCGATCTCGAGCACGGTACACCGGTAACGGCAAAGACCCGCTTTCGTATCGGTAGCGTCTCCAAGCTCCTGACGATCGCAGCGGTCGCCCGCCTGCATCAGACCGGGCAGCTCGACCTCGACGCTCCGATCCAGCGCTATGTGCCGTACTTCCCGACCAAGGAGCACGAGTTCACCACCCGCCAGTTGGCCAACCACACAGCCGGCATCCGTCACTATGCAGCCAAGGATACGCAGATCATCCTGGCCCGATGGCTCGAAAATCCGCCGACTTGGACGAGCGTCCAGGACAGTCTGTCGATCTTCATGGATGATCCCCTGGTCTTCGAGCCCGGCACTGCATACTCCTACTCGAGCTACGGCTACAACTTGATCAGCGCGGTGGTCGAAGGAGCTGCCGGCAAGCCCTTCCTCGAATTCATGCAAGAAGAGGTCAGCCGTCCACTCGGCCTCGCCTCGACCGCAACCGACGACCGGCAAGCAATCGTTCCCCACCGCACCCGCTTCTACTACGCCGATCCAAAGACCGGCGAGGTGAGGCATGAGATCCCGGCCGACAACAGCTACAAATGGGCCGGCGGCGGCTTCCTGTCGAGCGCCGAAGACCTAACCCGTCTCGCTTCGGCCTTCCTGACCCCTGGGTTCCTCGATGCTGAAACACTGAAAGAAGTCTTCACGCCGCATCCCAAGGCGCAGGATCAAGGTTTCGAGGTCGGGCTAGGCTGGCGGATCGAGCAGGTGAGCGGACGGACGGTCTATCACCACGGAGGCTCCATCAACGGCGGCCGCGCCTTTGTGCTGGCGGTCCCAGACGATCACCTGGTCGTCGTGCTGTTGGCCAATTCTTACGCCCGTTTCGGAAAGGACGAGGCGATGTCGATTGCCGAATCGTGGCTGGGCGCCGGCCAATCCTGACGACCAGCTGATTGACTGCCGGGCGAGCCCTAGCCTCGCCCGGCGGCAGGAGCCGATAGCTGATCAGTTGCAGCGTCTGGTCTGGAGCTGCAGGCCTTTCATGCCCGTCGGATCGCGACGCGGCCGTACAATGGGCACGTGGGTATCTGGCTGTTTCTTGCGCTGCTGGCCGTTCCAGGGGATCACGAGGCGCCCACGGGTCCTCCGACCTTCGACCAGCTGCAGCTCGCCGCACAGGACCCTGAACAGCTCACCTCGTGGTTGGCCCGCTGGCTCGACGCCTATCCGAGCTCGGCCGAGGGTTGGTCGGCGGACGAGCTCGGCATCGCGGTCGCCCACCTCGTTGGCCGCGATCAGTGCCACCTACCAAACGCTGCAGAAGCGGCAGAAGCATACGCACGCATTCGTGTGGAAACGCATCCACTACGTCTGGCAAAGGCCGCCGAGGCACTCAGCTTGGCGGCCGTCGTACGCCTGCGCCGAGGCGAAGACGTGGCCGCGCGTGCACTGGCGGACGAAGGCACGGCCCTCTGTTCCCGCGGCGTCGGTTCTGAGCAGGAAGCGACAGCCTGTGCGTTCGTCTCCCGGAACCGAGCGATCCTGGACATGCGCCTCGGACGGTTTGAAGCGGCCTCCGAGGTTCTCGACTTGGCACAGAGCTGGCTCGAACCCTATCCGACCTCGCCGGCCTGGGTCGTCATCCTCAACAGCTCCGCGGATGTCGCGTGCGCGAGAGCCGAAGTCGTGGCTTGCATCGAACGATATGAACGGGCGACCAGGGTGAGCGAGGCTCTTCACGGGGTGGATAGCGAGCTCTCGGCTTACGGATATCTGGGTATCGGCCTGGCTACGGCCCTGGCCGGTGACTGGGGTAAGGCGAGGGCCTCCTTCGAGCGAGCCGAGCAGATCTGGACACGACGCCTGGGGCCACAGCACCCTCGCCTGGCCGACGCACTGGTGGACTACGGTGGGCTGCTACACCGAGCCGGCGACAGCCAGGGCGCGGCCAACGTCCTACGCCGGGCCGTCGATCTGCGCGAGGCGAGGTTGGGGGCGATGGCATTCGACCTCCCGAGGGCACTCGATGGCTTGGGTGCAGCGCTGATAGATCTCGGAGACCTATCGGAAGCCGGCCGCGTTCTGGAGCGAGCAGCGGAGATCCGACGACAGCAACTCCCCGACGACCATCTGGAACACGCTGACTCCTGGTTGGCGCAGGCAGATCTCGATATGGCCAGCGGCCATGAGCGGAGCGCCCGGCGTCTTCTATCCAAGGCCCTGGATCGGCAGCGGCAGGCCTTGGGGCCGGGCGATCCTCGGACCGCGGAGACCGCGCTCAGGCTGGCCGATCTACTGGTGGAAAGCGAGCCGCAGCGAGCCGTTCTCTTGGCTTCGACGGCACGCGACACTCTGGCTCTCAACTACGGCGAGGACCATCCCAACGTCGCCCATTGTTGGTGGTTGGAAGCGCGAGGCCGTCTGGCATCGGACAACGATCCCATCCCGAGTGCCTTGCGTGCGGAAGACATCGGTCGGCGACACCTTCGCCGGATCGCCGTAGGTCTTGCCGAACAAGACCTGCTCGACTACGCGCAGGTGAGACCGAACGCTATCGACGTTGCATTGGAAGGGCTCCTCAGGACCGAGGCGAGTCGGCAGAGCCGCATCCGAGCCGTATGGCAGGCGATTGCCCACTCCCGCGCTCTCGTCTTCGACACGCTGGTGGCGAGAAGGCGCGCCGAGCTTCCGCGGGCCGCCGACACGGAGTTGTCGGTTGCGCGCCAAGCCTTGGCGCGGGCGATGGTCACCCACCCAGGGGACGACCCCACAACCTACTCGCGGACGCTCCAGGCCGCCCGCGAGCGGGTGGCGAAAGCGGAACGGTCGCTGTCGATCCACACCGATCCGCAGCTCGGCCAACCCGTTCGATGGGATCGGATTCTGGGCAGTCTGGACGCGGGCACGACCCTTCTCGCCTACCGGATCTACTCCTCCACGACGGGCCCACGGCTATCGGCCTTCGCAGCCGTTGGCGGAGCGGATCGTGTGACGGCGCTGGATCTCGGACCCTGGCCCCAGATCCGGCGTGACCTGGAAGCTTGGCGCGCGGCGTTCGTCGGCAGCTCGGAGCAGGAGTATCGGCGGATCGCCACCGCCGTGCGTCAACAGATCTGGGACCCGGTGGAATCGAGCCTGGGACGTCCCCAACGCCTGTTCATCGTGCCGGACGGAGATCTATTTCTTCTCTCGTTCGGCGCCCTACCCACCGACGACGGCTACCTGATCGAGCAGCCTGCATCGCTGCACGTGCTGGGAGCCGAGCGCGACCTGATCGAATCGCGGAACTGGGACCTGACCGAGGGGAGAGTCCTGGTCGTCGGGGATCCTGACTTCGACCGGCGGCCTGAGCCAGCTGTCGCTCGAAGTACCGAGTCTCTAGGAGACCCACTGCATCACGGCCCAGAGTCGACACCGAGGTTCGCGGCTCTTCCGGAAAGCCGGGAGGAAGCTCGCACCGTCGAGCGCGCGTGGCACCGATGGGCGCCGGCAGTCGCCGTGGAGCGACTAGAAGGGTCCGCCGCGTCGGAAGAAAGCTGGAGGCGCCGGGCGCCCGGCGCCGTTGCCTTGCACTTGGCGACTCACGGATTCTCCCTGCTTCCCGGCGCTCGCGCTACTCTTCCCTCGTTCCCAGGTGGCGAGATGCCGTCAGATCTGCGAGCTGTCGGTGGATTGGCCGCGGCTGACCCACGCCAAGAGATGTCAGTTTCCGGCTTCGCACTGGCCGGAGCGAACCGCCCGTCGTTCGGGGACGGTAGCCGCGACGGCATCGTGACCAGCGAAGAGATCCAGCTGCTAGACCTCAGCGCGGCGCGCTGGGTCGTACTGTCCTTCTGCGACAGCGGCCTCGGCGAGACCTTGTCGGGCGAAGGGGTTTTTGGATTCACGAGGGCGTTCCGTCGAGCGGGAGCCCGTGCCCTGGCGTTGACCTTGGCCCCAGTCTCGGACCGAGACTCGCGCCAACTGATGGAGCTGTTCTACCAGGCCGTCCTCGGTGAAGGTCAGCCTCCCGACATGGCTGTTCGTCAGGCCTCCCTAGCTCTACTCACGGAGCGGCGGAGAGAGGGCCTGAGCACTCACCCCTTCCATTGGGGCGCCCTGATCTCCAGCGGCTTGGTGATGGAGCCGAGAACGGGGGCAAAGACCACCGGGCGCGATGTACCTCCATGAACGCCGCTTCCAGCTGTGACGATCGGCGCAGTGGCCGATGCCGTCGACCCTGCTGATGAACCCGAATCAGGGGTCGTGGCCGCCAGCTCCGCGCAAGGTGAGGATCTCGACCAGGGGCTTCGAGCCGTTCGGTGTCTGGTCGCCGACTCGGGCAGCACCCTCCTCCTCCGGCGGCTTTCTGGTCGATGATTCTGCGAGGACGATGTCTCGAAGAGTCAGCAGGACTCCAGGGTCCCCGGCATCGACCGCAGGTCCGACGCCGCCGACGCCGCGCGTGAGCAGACCCGAAGAAGCCGGCCCGCCAGGCCCGCGACCGGCCGAAGGGGCAGCGATCTCGGCCAGGGCCTCCTCCAACTTCGGCAGGGGCCACCGGCTCGCGACCAGAAGGAAGCTCTCGGTCTGCCCCTCGCTGGTCACGACCCAGTTCTGCGCTACCCCACTGAGCTGGCCAGGCAAGCGAAGCTCGCCTTGGGGCAGCGGATTGGCAGGTTCGGCACCGGGCAGAGGAAAGAGTGTGTAGGCAGATCCCCGCGAGTCCTCGTTGACCAGATACAGCCACAGAGGGTGCTGGTTCTCGCGGATCCTCAAATGAAGTGCGTCGCCGAGCACCAGGGCATCTCCAGGCTGCAGGGCGTCGTCGCGCCCGGAGCGAAACAAGCCAACTCGCAGGGGATCGTCCGGAGCCATCACACCGGCGAAGGAAGCTCCGGCGGCGGCCCGGTCTATGGTGCTGGTGCCGAACTCCACGTCGTTCGCCCTGCCCGCGTCACGGGTACTCGGTCCCGCTGCTGAATACAGTCCGATCGAGATCAGGACTATCGCCAGAACAAACGCCATCGCGACTCCCGCCCAGGATGGCGGAATGCGTCTATGCTCGGTCGTTCTGGTTGACTGGACACCGAAGCCAGCCAACGCGTCGCCGAGCTCACGCGCGCTCTGCCATCGTCGGTCAGGATCGACAGCGATCGCCCGGTCGACGACCTCGGCCAACTCGGGCGAGATGTCCGGACAGCGCTCCCGGAGCGGCTTGGGCGTGCTGTTCTCATGCGAGTCTCGAATGGCTTCCAAGCTGTCGCCAGTGAAAGGAAATGTGCCGGTGAGTAGCTGGTAGAGCAGCACTCCGAGGGAGAAGAGGTCCGAACGTGGGTCCGCGGGCTCTCCCCGCAGGATCTCCGGAGCCGCATTGAGGGGCGTCGCGCTGTGAGGTCTGGCGGAACCAGAGCCCTCCACTCGGCGGCGGAGGTCCAACGACGAGCCGAAATCTCCGAGCACGAGCACGCCACCGTCGCGTCGCAGGACGTTGGCAGCCTTGATATCGCCATGGACCAGCCCCACCGCATGGACGGCGGCCAGGGCGCTCGTCAGCTGTTGGGCGACATCCCGCACTTCGTATTCGGCAAAGCGTCCGTCGTCCTCGAGGCGCTGGGAAAGAGAACGTCCGATCGCCAGATCCATCCACACCCCCGCCCTGCCGTCGTGCACCGCGGCACCATGAACGCGGACCACCCCGGGATGGTCGATCTGGGCGAGGAGACGCCCCTCGTCGAGAAAACGACGATGCTGGAGAGCATGCTCTCCGCGCGCCAGCTTGAGAGCGACATCTCGCTCCAGCATTGGATCGTGGGCACGAAAGACCTCGGCGAAAGAGCCTTCACCGATCTTCTCGAGCAACTGGAGAGATCCCCATCGGAGCTTCGGATCCGATGCTTCTCGTTCGGAGCCCGAAGCCGTTGACTCGACCGGCTGTCCTGCGACGAGGCGAAACGCGTCGCTGATCTCTTGTACCTGCCGTAGTCCTTGCCAGCGTTCGGTCAGCTCGGGATGCTGCTGCTCGAGCGCCGACCAATCGACCTCCAGACCTTCGCTGATGCGCTCGACCACCGACTCGAACAAACCATCGGCAGCAGGCGTCGCGGTCTCGGATCGGAGCTCAGTCATCGAAACACGTCCGCCGGAGGACTGGCGCTTTCCCCGCATACGGCTCGCGCAACGGAGACCTCGATGGGTCAACCGTCGGTGAAAGCGGCGAGGTGGCTGATGTGGTCTCGTGGATCATGCTGGAGGAATCGTTCAGAGGTCCGATCTGCTGACGACCAGCTCCCCAAGCATATCCCCTGGATCTTCCACCGTTAGCGCTGCAGCCGCTCGCCCTTAGGAAGGCTCGTCTGTCGACGTACGAATGACCACAGGCCAAAGGCGAGTGCAGACCGCCTCCGTAGCCGAGACACCGAAACCACCGCCTGAACCTCGTATCTTTGTGATCTAACACTTGCGAGCTGCACGAAGAGATCGACATCATAGAATTCGCTCGACAGAGCAATTATCTTTAGCATTAGGTCTCTGTCGCCCGGTCCGCAGGGGCTCGAAAGAACCAATACTCCAACAGCGAGAACTGCCGGGGGCGTACTCAGATGATGAAGTCCGAGTCTTCGAGGGAAGCTACTGCAGGCGAGGTCACTGACTGGCTCAGAAGCTGGGACTGCGGCGACGAGGCAGCACGGGAAGTCGTCTTCGAGCTCGTCTACGATGAGCTCAAGAGCTCGGCGGCCGGCCTGCTCCGTCGTGAACGAGCGGGCCACACGCTCCAGCCGACCGCACTGGTCCACGAGGCCTATCTACGCATGCTCCGCGGACGGCAGATGGGCTGGCAGAATCGCTGTCATTTCTTTGGCATCGCGTCGCGGGTGATGCGCCAGGTTCTGGTGGATCACAGTCGCGAGCGAGCTTCGCTCAAGCGTGGAGGTGACCGTAAGAAGGTGACCTTGGGAGATGATCTCGAAGCACGGAACTTGAAAACCGACGAGCTCCTCGCCGTCGATCAAGCACTCACGCACCTCGAGTCCCTCGACGCCCAACAGGTTCGTATTGTCGAAGCGCGGTTCTTCGGCGGTTTGTCGGTGGAAGAAACCGCGGAATACCTGAGTATTTCCGCCACATCCGTCAAGCGCCACTGGCGCCGCGCCAGAGCGTGGCTCTATTCCGAACTGAGCGCGCCAAGGAACTGAATGGACGCTGATACCTACCGACGAGCCGGTGATCTCTTCGATGCAGCCCTCGAGCGGCCGGTCGAGCACCGTCGCACCTTCCTGGACGAAGCGTGCCACGACGACGTCGAACTAAGACGCGAGATCGACCTGCTGATCGAGCACGACCGTCAGACCACAGGGATGCTCGATCGGCCGGTGCTATTCGGCTCTACGAGTGAGGAGACAGCCGACCTAGCCGAGGGAACGCGCCTCGGCAACTATCGGATCGATCGAGTGATCGGTCGCGGCGGCATGGGTGTCGTCTATCTCGCAACCCGTGATGATGACGAGTTTCAGCGAGAGGTCGCGATCAAGGTTCTCGCTAGCGGTTGGTTCCGCAGCCAGGACGCCTGGCGGTTCCACCGAGAGCGACAGATCCTGGCTCGCCTGGAACACCCCCACATCGCGCATCTCTATGATGGCGGCACTACCGCCCAGGGCCATCCGTACTTCGTTCTCGAATACATCGACGGTCAGGCGATCACCACCTACTGTGACCTGCACCGCCTGACGATCCGGCAGCGCCTCGAGCTCTTCCTTCAGGTGTGCGCGGCGGTCGGATTTGCTCACCGAAACCTCGTAGTTCATCGAGATCTCAAGCCCGGCAACATCCTCGTCGATGCTGAAGGGAACTCCAAGCTTCTCGATTTCGGCATTGCGAAGCTCCTGGTTCAAGATCCAACCCTTCGGAGTTCGCAGGCCACCCAGGACCATCAGCGGGTCTTGACCTTGTCTCATGCCAGCCCCGAGCAGGTTCTCGGCCAGACCGTCACCACGGCGAGCGACGTCTACTGCCTGGGCCTGGTGCTGTACGAGTTGTTGTGCGGAATCTCTCCGTTTGCGGACGTGAGTAACAAACCCTACGAATTGATCCGCCGCATCGAGGAAACCGAGCCACCACGCCCGAGTCAGACCTTCCTCTCCGCTTCGGGAGAAGCGCAAGACGATACCTCGCGAACAGCGGCACACCGATCAACCTCGGTAGTGCACCTACGCAAGGCCCTTCAGGGCGACCTCGACGCAATCGTCACCAAGGCTCTTCGCAAGGAGCCGGAGCTGCGCTACGCCTCGGCTGCTGAGCTGGCCGACGATCTGTCACGCCATCTAGAGAACCGACCCATCCTCGCCGGCTCGCCAGGAGCAGGCTATCGGTTGCGCAAGTTCTTGCGACGGCATCGAGCACCGGTGCTGGTAGCTTCCGCTGCCTTGTTGGTGATCGTCGGCTTGGTTGGCGCATTCATCGCTGCTCTAGCGGGTCAGGTAGAGCACACGGCGAGAGAGAAACAGAAGGCTGAGCGCATGGTGGCCTTTCTCATCGAGACCTTTGCAGTAACCAACCCCGACGAGTCCATCGGCGAGACCGTCACGGCCCGCGAGCTGCTGGACGCCGGAGCACATCGAATAGCCAACGACCTACAGGAAGAGCCCGAGGTGCAGGCGACGATGCTCGATGCCATGGGTCAGATCTACCAGCAGATCGGGCTCGTGCAGCCTGCGCGGGAGCTCTTGCAGAAAGCACTGGACCTACGGTTGGCCGGGCCTGGCACCGAGCCGTCCGCTCTGGTGTCTAGTCTCACTCATCTGGGTGCTGCCTATGCCGCTGGCGGTCAGATTGCCGATGCTGAGGAGAACCTACAGCGAGCAGTGGAAATCGGTCGTGGCCTCAGCCCGGACCACGAAAGCACTTACGCCGAAGCCGTCGAATCCCTGGCCCTTCTCATGCGCCAGCTCTACCGCTATGAAGATGCAGAGCGCCTCTTCCTCGAGGCTCTCGAGATTCGCCAGGAGGGCACCGGAAGCCATCCCCCAGATCTCGCTAGACTGCAGCACGACTACGGCATCCTTCTTCGCGAAGCGGGACGCTTCGACGAATCGGGACAGCTCAACCGCACTTCCCTCGACATTCGCCGTCGGTATTACGGCGATCTCCACCCCGAGGTCGCGGCCTCTCTCGAAGAGCTCGCCACAGTCGAGAGATTCCTCGGGAACTTTGCGCGTGCCGAGGAGCTCATCCACGAATCGCTGGCCCTACGTTTGGCCGTTCACGGCGAACACCACAGATCTATAGTCGACGTCAAGAACTCTCTGGCTCTGGTACTGTCCGACTGGGGCCGGTTCGAAGAAGCCGCAGTGTTGGGGCGTGAAGCCGTCGACCTGATCGAGCAGCTTTCCGGTAAGACGACCGAATGGGCTACCTTGGCCAGCAACCTTGCTGTGCAGCTCACCCGGCTGCATGAGTTCGACGAGGCTGAAGCTCTGTTCCTCGAGGCCCTCGAGATCAGGAGACGAGACCTGGGAGACCGTCATCCCTTGATTGGTCAAACCTTGCTCACTCTAGGCAGGCTCTACCGTCGTCAGGGACACCTGGAACGGGCCGAAGAGATGTTTACCCGTGCCAGGCCTTTCGCCGAAAGCCTGCCCGCGGGCCACCGCGCTAGATCCTACCCGGCCGTTGCACTAGCCCACTTGCAATTGGAACTAGGGAATGGGGTCGAGGCAGAGCAGCTACTACGTCCCGCCCTAGAAGAGCTCGCCACCTCCCATGTCCCCGGTCATTGGCGGATCGCCATGGCCTGGGCGGATCTCGGACGAGCACGGCGGATGCAAGGCGACATCGAAGAGGCAGAGCGCCACCTCGAACGAGCTCTCGGATACCTTGAAGAGGCCGAGGACGACGATCCTGGCAGACGGGAGCAGGTCCTGAGCTGGCTAGACGAGGTTCAGCGGCAGCCAGAAAACTAGAAGTCGAGCTTCGAGAACTGAGCCTGATCTCTCAAAACAGCTCGTTCGTAAGCGTCACAGCGCCTTGGCAGGCCAACGAAGTCCTCACACAGCACTCCAAGGAATCTTCTGCACCAGGCGCTAACCGTCGCTCTGACGGTCCCGCCAAGACTCGATGAAGGTCGGTTCGTAGCAACCCGTCGCGCCGGCCCCGCCCTTGCCCTCGAGTGGAAACGGGGTGCCCTCGAAGTGCCGCGCCGGTGCTGAAGTCCGACCAGACAATCGAAACGATCCCGCGATGCGAAGTGCTTCCACCTCGGCGAGCTCGTCGTCGGTCGGCGGGTTCTGCAAGGCCAACCGCGTGGATCGCCACCGCGATTTCCATATCGACAGCGCTAGCGCCAGAATGAGGAGTAGGGCGCAAGTAACGAGGAAAATCCCGTAGGAATCGAGGCTTGCAAGCCAGTCAAACATGGTCTGTCTCCTCTGGTCCATGCCCTCTAGACTCGATCTAGAACTGCCGATGGCTGGACCGGCTCTAAGCGCCACTCCGGCGGTCCCGCCAAGACTCGGTGAAGGTCGGTTCGTGACATCCAGTCGAGCCCGCCGATCCGTTGCCTTCGAGTGGAAAGGCCGTACCCTCATAGTGTCGCGCAGGTGCCGATGTCCGACCAGACAATCGGAACGATCCCGGCACGCGAAGCGCTTCCACCTCGGCGAGCTCGTCTTCGGTCGGTAGGTTCTGTCGCTTCAGACGTCGGGATCGGTGCCACCACATCCCCGTGGGCACCACGATCGTCAGAACGAACAGCAGGACACTAGTTAGATCGCATCCAGAAACG
>JALCBJ010000024.1:31031-83458 GCA_028066595.1 Thermoanaerobaculia bacterium | reverse complement strand
CCGTTCGACGTGCCGGTTCTCAGCAGCGGTCGGGTGCTTCCGCCTCCGTAGCTAGTCCAGACCTGTGGCTCGGTCCACGAGCGTCCCGACGTTCTGATGTGACCGAGCCCCTCGTCGAAGATGTCGCCTTTCCTCAGCAGCAACCAATCCGGGAAGCCGTGGCGCAACAAAGCGCGGGCGGAGGCGACGGTCTCCTTCGGGGAACCCGGAGACAGGCCGTCGTTGTTGTCATTGCCGGTCGACGAGCTGACGTAGATCAGCCGCGAATCGGGACTCGGCGTCAGATCCGTCCAGCCGTTCGCATCTTGGGGATTTCGTTTGGATATCCCATCCGCCGCGAAGGCGGCACTGGATAGCAAGAAACCTCCCAAGGCGATCGCGAAGAAGGTACGAATGCTAGCAGCCCGTGGTGCAAATCGTGCGAGCCACGTTCCTAGCGCCTTGGGCCCGAATTCAAGGCGCGTCGACGCAGGCGATGCGAGCCATCGTCGAGGAGGCGCAACGCTGGAGTCGGGCCCAAGCCGCCGGAACCCATTGGGCGCCAGGGGTTTGCGGCCGAATACAGCGTTGGTCCTCGTCCTCGATGACCCGCATCGCAGTCCTCGGACCGCCTTGTCTCCGACCGCAGATCCCTGGCGCGCGGCCGCACACGACTTGCACCACGGGCTGCTAGGAGCGGATCGAAGAACATCGGACGTGGGAAAAGAGAGCCGATACGTCACGGGCATCTCCTTTGTTCCTTGAGGGTGCCGTCTCTACCAGGGCGGTGAGCTGGACGCAACCATCGCAGGTGTGGTAAGGAGGAATGTTCGATGAATTCGGCAAAACCGAACGATCGAATGTTCCGGTCCAGGGTTGGCCTGCACCCCTACTGCAGAGCCTCTGCGATAGCCCCGTACCCGTTCGCAAGGTCATTGACCTCTGTAGCCGACTGGCCATCGATGCCCTGCCGCCAGTTCTACTCGAAGTTGTTCGGCCCTCGCCGTGTCGCCACGGCAGACAAATAATCCTCCTCGGTTGCTCCGAGGAGCCTTTCGCACAAGACGCTAACGCCAGCGGCGATGCATCCAAAGCCAGTACTCAGGCTGCTCGCGGATATCGCGCTCTACGGCGGCCAGATAGAGCCGGGTCATCTCCGCTTCTGCCTCGGATTCCTGCAGGTCGGACGACGCCGGTTCGATCGCCTCGTGAACAACCAACCGGTATCGCCCCGGCCCGGCAGGCAGACAGGTGAACGGCACGACAGGGGCACCGGTGCGTAGAGACAGCGTCGCTAGGACCGGGCTCGTCCAGGCCGGCTCACCGAAAAACGGCACGCGGATGCCTGCCGACTCGCGGACATGCTGGTCGATCACTATGGCGACCAGGCCACCCCTTCGATAAGCGTTGAGCATGCGGTGCGCAGCACCGGCTTTGTCGATGATCTCCACGCCGTACCGTCCTCGCGACGCTCGCAGATCGGCGTCGATCCGCGGGTTGTCGAGCGGACGTGCGACGGCATGGAACGACCGGCCGTGTCGTGTCGCCCAGTCGGCAAGCGGAAACATCGCGAGCTCCCAAGTGCCGAAATGTCCGGTCGTCAAGAAGCAGCCTCGCGGCCCGGAAAGGGCATGCTCTAGGTGTTCCAGGCCCGAGAGCTCGAAGCGGGACAACAACTCGCCGCGATCGAGTCGTCCGGCCGACACCACCTCCAGGAAGTAGGCGCCGAAATGCTCGAAGCAGAGCTCGACGATCCGCTGCCCTGCTGCGCCGTCCAGCTCGGGGAAGACGCGTGCCACATTGCGTTCGGCCAGCCGGCGCTTCGAGCGGAGAAGCCGATACGCCAGTCGACCCAACCGTCGCCCGGGGGCCGCTACGTCTTCGTGACGACGGCGGTGCAGCCAGCGTACGAACAGGCGGTAGGCAGCGAACTCGACGGCGTGCTGGAGATGCGCGTCCTTCAAGTCGTACGATCAGGCCGCGGATCCGACGAAGCGCAGGATGTCGCCGACCGTCTCCATCCGCGCAGCGTCTTCGTCGCTGATCTCCAGGTTCAGGCCGTCTTCCAGATCCATCAGGAGCTTCAGTGCCTTCGGTGAGTCGATACCGAGGTCCGCGAGCAGGTTCTGCTCGTTCTGTAACTCCGATGCGCTCTTTTCCGCCACGTCGGCGATGATTTGCAGTGCCTGTTTTTTCGCGTCGGTCGAATCCATGGATGAAACTCCACCGGCAGAGCCGGCGATGAACTGATCTTCGGTTCGCGGGTTCGCGAGATGCTAGGGGGGCCTGGATCAGGCAAGCTCGCCGTCGAGATACATGCGGCGCAGCTCCCTCCGCTGGACCTTACCACTGCTGGTCTTCGGGATCCGACCGCGGCGCACGAAGACCACATCGGCCAGGACCAATCCCAAACCCTTGGATACCTCCAGCCGGATGTCACGTCGCTGCAGCTCGACCTTCTCGTCGTCCCGTTCCTGGGTCTCGACCACCACCACGGCCTCTTCCCCACGCGTACCATGAGAGACCGAGAAAGCACCGGAACGCAAAGCGCCACCGCCACCGGTGACTTTCTCCGCCAACCACTCGATTTCGTGGGGCATGAGATTGTTGCCACGGACGATCAACAGATCCTTGGTTCGGCCGGTGAGGTATAGCTCGCCATCTCTCAGGAATCCGAGATCTCCCGTTCGCAGCTCACCCGACACCAGCGATTCGGCGGTCGCCGCGGAGTCGTTCCAGTAGCCGGTGAAGACGCCGGGACCGCGTACCGCCACCTCCCCCACCCGGCCATCCGCCAGGGTCCGTCCATCGGTACCGACAATGCGGACTTCGGTGTCGGCCATCGGAGGGCCGACACTCGCCACCTCCGACAGGTCGGCATCGACCGCCTGCTCCGCCAGCTCCGAGGGGAGTGGCAGGGTCCGCAGTCCCTCGCCTGCTCTGTCACACGTCACCCCGAGCGTCGCCTCGGCGAGGCCATAGCTAGGACGAATGCACTGCGGACGAAAACCCAGAGGGCCGAACTTGTCTACGAAGGCTGCCACTGTTTCGGGCCGAATCATTTCGGCTCCTGTGATGGCCGCGGACCAGCTCGACAGATCCAGGCCGTCGAGGTCACCCGGGTCCAGCCGTTCGACACAGAGCTGATATCCAAAGTTCGGCGCGTGGGTGTAGGTCCGGCCGCGCTTTCCCAGCTCCCGCAGCCAATGCTGGGGCCGGGCCAGAAACGTGGTCGGTTGTAGCAACCACAGATCGATTCCGGCCACCATCGTGACGAAGACACAACCGACCAGGCCCATATCGTGGTGCAGCGGTAGCCAGGAAACGATTCCGTCGGCCCACTCGGAAGTCGGCCCTCCTTGTGGTTCTCCGATCCGCTGGTCGATGGCGCGCGCGTTGTGGAGAATTCCGCGATGGGTTATCTGCACAGCGCGAGGTATCCCGGTGGAACCGGAGGTCAGCTGCAAGAACGCATGGTCGTCGGCCTGCGGTCGTGGCGGCGACACCTCGTCCGGCGCCAGACCGAATAGCTGGTCCGGTGTGATGGCACGCTCCACGACACTCAGTGCGCCCAGCGACTGCGCAGACCTGCGGAAGACGTCCGAGACCAAGGCAAAGCGTCCTTCGAGACGCTCCATCACGCCCTCGACCTTGCGGACCTGTGCTTCCGCAGGGCCGAGTCCGGCTCCTGGTGCGGCCGCGACGGGAAGCGCACCGAGCCACACCGCGCCGAGCCAACCGTCGAGCCATTCCCACGAAGTGCTTTGTGCGATGACCAGACGGTCGCCAGGACCTAGCCCTGCAGCGGCCCAGCAGCCTGCGGCCTTCCTTGCGGCATCCAGGACCTCTGGCCAGGTTCGACGCTCGTGATGCCGTGCACGGCCGTCGAAGACCGCGATCCCGCGCTCCGGAAAACGATGGGCGGCTCGTTCGAGGGCTTCAGGGACGGTCGTCGGACTCTCGAATCGGCTCATGACGCGCGAGGTTAAGACACTCCGAATGCAAATGCCAGCTGACCGCGGTGGAAGTCGTCTTCGACCATGTGCCTCGCACTACGGTGCACTACGCCGCATCGAACGCCGACCGCAACAGTGTGAACCTCCATTCTCCGGAATCATCCATATCCATCGCCAACACGTCGAAGCGGCACGGCGCATCGGTCGGATGCTGCGCCAGATACCAGTGTGCTGCCTTCACGAGTCTTCGTCGCTTCGCGCGCGAAATCGACTCGACGGCCGAACCGAACCGGCGGCCGACCCTGGCCTTGATCTCTACGAAGCAGAGCGTTTCGCCTTCCCAGGCGATGCGATCGATCTCCCCGTCTCGGCAGCTGAAGTTGCGTTGGACAGTCCTATAGCCCTGCGCCTCCAGGTACCGTTCCGCATCACTCTCCCCCGCGTCACCCATGGCCCGTCGGTGCGGCTGCGCACGAAATCGACGTGGACCGGTCACGATTCGCAAGCCGCGGCCGTCAGACCAACTCGAGCTTTCTCAGTTTCCGGCGGATCCGATCGCGACGCAGGCCCTTCAGGTGATCGATGAACAGGACGCCGTCGAGATGATCCAGCTCATGACAGATGGCGCGCGCCTCGAATTCCTCCGCTTCCAGCTCGAAGGGCACTCCATCGAGATCCTGAGCGCGTACGCGCACATGCGTCGGCCGCGCGATCTTCTCCGAAAGCTGCGGAATCGACAGACAACCCTCGAAGTCGACCTCGCGGCCTGACGACTCGACGATCTCCGGATTGATCAGTACGAGCAGTCTTTCCGGTTCCTTGGAGACCGAGACGTCCACGACCGCCAAGCGCTTCTCCACACCCACCTGAGGCGCCGCCAGACCTACTCCCGGTGCAGCGTACATGGTCTCGACCATGTCGTCGACCAACCGGTGCAAGTCCTCGTCGAAGGTCTCTACAGCCGGGCAGGTCGACCGCAAGACCGGATCGGGAAAGATCCGGATTTCCAGAATCGCCATGTCTCGATGCCCCGGGGCGTCCCGGACTCAACCGCCACCGCGCAGGCGCAGCAGGCTGTGTGCCACCTCGCGGTCGTTGTGCTGCTCCCGCAGGACGGCAATGTAGGCGCGAGGATCTTCGTGTCCCACCATCGTACGCTCGAATCCGTTGCGATCCAGAATGAATGCCGTGCAACGGTCGGTGACGACGTAGTTTGCAGGCCAGGGCTTTTTTTCCAGCAACGCACTCTCACCGATCAGACTGCCTGTGGTGAACGATCGCAAGGACACGTGCTGGCCGGACGCCTCTGCCTGGGCCTCCACCGTACCGTTGACGATCAGGTACATCACCTTGGGCTCTCGCTCTCCCTCCTTGGCGAGGTCCTCTCCTTCCGAGAACTTCTTGAGCGCCATCACGGAGAAGAGCCGTTTGAGATGTTCGGCCGAAAGCGCCTCTACCAGATGGGACTTAGCGATCTGGTTCCACAACAGCTCCATCTCGAGCGCGGCATTCGCCGCCGACGAGACCTGGGTCGTCTGGTTCGACAGGAGGCCTTCGATGGCCAAGCGCCGCCTCGATTCCAGTGATTTCATCCGACGGTACTTCTCGAGACGGCGAGGTACGGTGTCGTCTCCCGGTGCGATCTTGGCGGCCTTGGAGATGATCGCGATGGCCTTGTCGAAGAAACCGTCGTCGGCCTGCGAGTCAGCTACATATACGTACTCGTCCAGTGCCTTCGACGCCTCCTTCAGCTCCACGAAGACCTCCGCCAGCTTGAGATGGCTGTGGAGATCGTTGGGAACCCTCTTGACGCGGTCCTTGAGCTTCTGCGCCGCTTCGTCGAATCGCTCCAGGGTGATCAGATCTTCGATCGAGATCTCATCCTCGCCGTCCTTGTTTTTCTTGCCGAGTAGCTTCCCCAGCACGTCATATCCTCCGGACAGAGCAGTCGCCAGTCAATTCCCATCATGATCGTGCAGCCAGAGTCCCGAAGACTCTACTCGGAACGAGAGAGCAGCAGGGGGGGCAGCGATCCATTGAGGCCCGGGAAAGTATAGCGGATGCCAGGGGTCCGTGGCGTTGGAGGTGCTCCGGCAATCGCGTACAATCGGCCACCCATGAAAGCGGACCGGCTGCTGCTATTCGTCTTCGTTCTCTATTGCTCCACCGCAGGGGTGGTGTTCCTCCTCCTGCCCTGGTCGCCGGGATACGACCAGATGCTGTACCTGCTCCGCGCCAGCGAGCTGCAGCCGCTCCGCGAGCCCTGGATCCGAGGAGCCATCAGCGGGTTCGGTTTGGTGCACCTGGTCTGGGGTATCCACGACCTCGCGGAGCTTCTTCGCCCCCCGGTGACCGATGGGCGGAGATGATCGGCGGCTGCGCGCTCCGAGGCTGATGGCGATCAGCTCGGAATCGATGCAGATGGACTGGTTGGACGGCCTCATCGACGACGGCGTCGACTATGTCCAGATCCGCCTAAAGCACCTCGCCGACGGCGAGCTCTTTCGACAGGTTTGGCAGGTCGTGGAACGCTCCGAGGGACGGATCCAGGTCCTGGTGAACGGGCGCGCCGACATCGCCAGGGCGGCTGGCGCGGATGGTGTCCACCTTCCCGCCCGAGGTGTTCCCACGCACGCGATACGTGCGCGGTTCCCGGAGCTCCTGGTAGGTCGTTCCACTCACTGCGATCGCGAGATCTCTACGGCAGCTCGTGACGGTGCCGACTACGTGACGTTCTCACCCATCCTGCCGACGCTATCGAAGGCTCGCTATGGTCCACCCCAGGGCCTGACCGGCTTGCGCTCCGCCGTTGGTTGCGCTGGCGACCTGCCCGTCGTCGCCTTGGGAGGCCTCGACGCAAAGGACGTCGCGGATTGCGTCGAGACCGGTGCTCGAGGCGTCGCCGGTATCCGGGTTTTCCAGGACCGCACTACCCGCCGCTGCCTGGTGCAGGCCTGGGAGGAAGCCAGATCGTGAGCATCCTAGGGCTCGACATGGTCGAGTTGCACGACGCGCGCGAGCGTCTCGATACACTCGGCGGCCTACGAGTTCATCTTTCGATCACCCAAGAGAACCCCGGTGCGGCGGCGGTCGCCCTCGTCGAAGGCGATCGCCCAGATCCCCGGGCCGGCTCGACCGTCCAGCCTCTTACCGAACAGCCACCATGAACGACTCCGTTTCTTCGACGACGCCGACCGACGACGCCCCGGGCGACCTCAGGGCCAAGTCACCCTACCTCCTCGTCTCCTTGGTCATTCTGCTCTTCGATCAATGGAGCAAGTGGCTGGTGGAATCCCACCTGGGCCCGCACGCTCAGATGGAAGTGATTCCGGGCATGCTGGACTTCATCCATGTCCGCAACACCGGCGTAGCCTTCGGACTCTTTGCCGCCCACGGCGACCGTAGCCAGACGTTGCTGCTTCTGGGTCTGGGTTTGGTCGCGCTCAGCTTTGTCGGCTACTACTTTTGGCTGGTTCCGAAGCGAGAGCGCTTCCTCCTCTGGGCCTTGGCACTAGTCCTGGGCGGCGCCATCGGCAACCTGATCGACCGCCTGGCTCAGGGTGGCGTCACGGACTTCATCGACTTCTACATCGGCACGTGGCACTGGCATACCTTCAACGTGGCCGACTCGGCCATTTCTGTAGGCATCGGTCTGATGATCCTCTCCGCTTTCTTCGACCACCGCCCCCAGCAGGAGACAGCAGGACCCGAGGACTCCGAGGCAGACGCAGAGGCGGGGACCGTACCGTCGACCTGACGGCGAAACGGGGGACGCCGATCAACGACTGGCACGACACGTACGAGGCTGACGATCCTGAGCGCCTCGACCGCTGGCTGGCTGAGAAACTGGAGCGTCCTCGCAACAAGGTCCAGCGATGGATCCGAGACGGGCTCGTACGTGTCGGCAGTACAGGCCCAGCCACCGTCAAGCCCAGCTATACGCTTCAGCGTGGCGACATGGTCATCTGCCGACTACCGCCGCCTGAGCCCGACCCGATCGTCGTCGCCGAGCCAGGCGTCCTGCGGATCCTGCACCAGGATCCGCATCTCGTCGTCCTGGACAAGCCGGCCGAACTGGCAGTTCATCCCGGCGCGGGTCGTTCGACCGGCACCATGGCGCACCGAATCCTCCATCACTTTCCCGAAACCGGCCAGGTTGGAGGACCGGGCCGGCCTGGCATCGTTCATCGTCTGGACCTCGGCACCACCGGTTGTTTGGTGGTCGCCCGCACCGAGGCCGCGTACCTCGGACTCACCCGCGCGTTCGCCAACCGAGAGATCGACAAGACCTATCTAGCTGTGGTCCACGGAATCCCCGCGACCCACGCGACCATCGATGCGCCCATCGCTCGCCATCCACAGGACCGCAAGAAGATGACTGTTCGTCCTTCGGAGCGCGGCGGCAAACCCGCCGTCAGCCACTACTGTCGGCTGGCCTCCGCCGGCCAAGTGGCCTCGCTATTGGCCGTCGATATCGAGACCGGACGAACCCACCAGATCCGAGTTCATCTCAAGTACGTGGGCCACCCGATCGTAGGCGACCCGGTCTACGGCGAGGCACGATGGCGGGGTATGCCGTCTCGCTACCAGAGGCCGCTCCGTGACTTCGGACGACCGGCCCTCCACGCCCTGCGCCTGGCCTTCGCTCACCCCATCGACCACAGCCGGATCGTGGTGGAAGCTCCGGTGCCCGACGACATGATGAAGCTATGGTCGAGCCTCGGCGAAACAGGACCCTTTCCGATCCTGTCGCCGGCCAACCCTGAGTAACGAAGCCCCAGGAGATCTGTACGGGTCGGAATCGGCTCTCCGAAGGGAACCCTAGGCCGACAGGGAGCTCACAATAGGGCTAGCCGATCAGTTCCCTCGGATCCCTGTACGGTGCCTCCTGGGACTCGGCCACCGGCTGGCAGGTGATGTGGCCGGCGTAGGTGTTGACACCCTGCATCAAGTGCGTGTCGTCGAGCAACGCCTTCTCCGCGCCTTTGTTGGCGATCGCCAAGGCAAACGGCAGCGTCGAGTTGGTAAGCGCCAAGGTCGACGTACGCGGCACGGCACCGGGCATGTTGGCGACGCAGTAGTGCAGAATGCCATCGACCTCGTAGACCGGATCGGAGTGCGTCGTCGGCTTCGTGGTCTCGAAGCAACCACCCTGATCCACCGCGACGTCCACCAAGACCGAGCCGGGCTTCATCAGTCCGAGCATTTCCCGGGTGACGAGCTTGGGTGCAGAACGACCGGGAATGAGCACGGCCCCGACCACCATGTCGGCCGACGAGATCGCTTCTTCCAGGTTGTGCTTGTTCGAATAGACGGTCGAAACCGAGCCTTCGAACAAATCGTCGATGAACCGCATGCGGTCGGGGTTCTGTTCGAGCACCGTCACTCGCGCGCGCATGCCGTGCGCGATCTTCAACGCATTGAGTCCTACGATGCCGCCGCCGATGATGACGACGTGACTCGCCGGCACGCCCGGAACGCCGGAGACCAGAACACCACAGCCCCCGTGGGCTTTCTGGAGATAGGTAGCACCCACCAGAACCGACATACGGCCCGCTACTTCCGACATGGGGGCCAGCAATGGCAGCCCGCCATGGCGGTCGGTGATCGTCTCGTAGGCGATGCCCGTGACCTTGCGCTCGCACAATGTGCCGGTAAGCGTTGGCAGGGGCGCCAGGTGTAGGTAGGTGAACAGTATCTGCCCTTCGCGGAGGCGCTCGTACTCCGGTTCGATGGGCTCCTTCACCTTGATGATCATCTCGCACTGGCCGAAGACCTCATCGGCGTTGGGCAAGACGGTAGCGCCTGCTTGTATGAACTCCTGATCGGAGAATCCCGAGCCGTCGCCTGCCGAAGCCTCTACGAAGACGGCATGACCGGCATCCACCAGAGAGCGGCAGCCACCCGGCGTCATGCCGACGCGGTACTCGTTGTCTTTCAGCTCCCTGGGGATGCCGATCCTCATCGTCGGCCCCCGCCGTGCCGGCGCCCCCCTCTCCGGCCTCCATGCCGGTTGCCACCTTGCTCCGGACCATCCTTGCGCCGATCTGCCTCCGGACGGGCCTCTGAGGATCCGGTGCTCTCAGTATCCTTATCCGACTTCGAGTCGCCATCCGACTTCGAGTCGCCATCCGACTTCGAGTCGCCGTCGGATTTCGTGTCTCCGCTCACCTTCTCCGGCTTCTCGTCACCCGAGTCCGTGCCGGCCACTTTGTCGGTTCTGTCTTCGGCCTCCGATCCCTTCTTCTCGGTTCCAGATTCAGAAGCAGGCGAGCCCTTCTCGACCTTCGAGGTGTCTGGCTTCGGCGCCTGGATTCGAGCAGGCGCCGCCATCTCCACCTTGCCCTTGAAGAAGGCTCCGTCGGAGATCATCACCCGCGGTGCGGTGACGTCGCCTTCCAAGCTTCCCGACGGCAGGACTTCGACCCGCTCCTCGCCCTGTACGTTGCCCTTCACCTTGCCGGCTAGTTGCACGGACACAGCGCGGATCGTGCCGTCGACCCGGCCCTTTTCTCCCACCACAACGTGGCTCTTCAACTCCACCTCACCGTCGAGGTGGCCATCGACGACGAGTTCGGCGGCACCTGTGACCTTGCCGACCACCTTCGAACCGCTGGCGACATGGGTCCGACTGGTGCCGGCGGATACGGGCTTGGCAGGAGGAGAAGGCGCAGGTGCCGGCGGGCGGCGACGTGCTGGCTGCGCCGGTGGTTGGCTCGGGGTAGCGGTCGGGGGCGAAGTCTCGGGCTTCTTGGAGCCGAAAAAGCTCATGGATTCACCTCGGGTCGGACGGATGAAAGCGAAGGAGCGGCGGTTACGGTCGGGCGACCCATCTCGGAGTACCTGCGCAGACGACGAAGCCCCGCATCTTCCCATGTGGTGCGGGCGGAGCGGGGCGGCTGGGTCGGCGGTTTCAGCGGTAGTTCACCAGGTAGGTGGGCCGAGCTGTTGGAGCGGGCAACGGGACTCGAACCCGCGACATCAAGCTTGGGAAGCTTGCACTCTACCAACTGAGTTATACCCGCACTGTAGGTCCGTGATGGACGTTCTGACAGGGCGAAACTTAGCCCACCGATCGCGGACCGGTCAAGGAGGAGCGACCGTTGGCGAGCTTGCTTGCGGTCGCCGGGCCGCTATACTCGTAACGTCATGTCGATGTCTGATGAGAGGAAGACACAGAACCACGGATCCGTCAGTTCATCGGCGGATGCCGAACGGAATGCCGAAACGCATCCGAGCTTCGAGTCGGACCAGATCGAATCCGCGGGTGTGGGCGCTGCCAGCACGCAGGATCGACCCACCGTGGAAACCACCGTCCGAGCGATCTCAGAGACCGAAGTGCCCATTCAGGCCGCCGTTCCCGAAGAGAAATCGCATCCTGCACCGTCCGGCGTCTCCTTCTTCCCGGATCGCGTCGTCACCGAAGAGGAGGCCCGACGTCTCCTTGCATCGGATTCGGAGGAAGGGCGGATCGCGGTGATCAGCCACTTGCTCACCTATGCGGAATGGGACGAGATCTGGCGCTGGGTCGACCGTGAGACCGTGCGCGAGCTATTCGACAAGCTCGACCTTCCGCCCCGCTTGCGGGTTGCCTGGGCACGCAACCTCCGCCTCACGACAAGGCCGGGCTGAGGAGGCGCGGCGCACCGGATACCGAGACGGCGCCCCTGCGAGGGGCGCCTCCCGGTCGAATGCTGCATGAGCGATGGAATCGCCGCTAGCGATTACCCATCATCAGATCGCCGATTCCGCCCAGCACGGAACCTTCGCCGCGGTCCTTGCCCCCTGCCTGTGGAGCGGCTGCGAATACCTTGCGCGCCAGTCGACTGAAGGGCAGGCTCTGGATCCAGACGTTGCCCGGACCGGTCAAGGTCGCGAGGAATAGTCCTTCACCGCCGAACAGACCGGTCTTGATGCTGCGCTGCAGTTGGATGTCATAGTCCACTTGCGCTTCGAACGCGACCAGGCAACCCGTATCGATGCGCAGCACCTCGCCCGCCGCCAGCGTCTTCTTCGAAACGCATCCTCCGGCATGCAGAAATGTGAGCCCGTCGCCTTCGAGCTTCTGAAGGATGAATCCCTCGCCGCCGAACAGACCCGACCACAGTTTCTTCTGGAAGGCGATTCCCACGGAGATGCCTTTGGCGGCACACAGGAAAGCGTCCTTCTGACAGATCAAGGTCCGTCCATGCTCGCGAAGGTCCGCCGGGATGATGGTGCCAGGGTAAGGCGATGCGAATGCGACCTTCTGACGAGCCGCCCCGGCGTTGCCGAAGACGGTCATGAACAGCGATTCGCCGGTCAGAACCCGCTTGCCTGCGGACATCAGCATTCCCATCACGCCACCGGTCTGACTCTGGGCGGAGCCATCGCCGAACATGGTCTCCATTTCGATCCCGGGATCCATGAAGAGGAAAGCCCCCGCTTCTGCGATGCAGGCCTCTCGCGGATCCAGGGTGATCTCTACGTACTGCATCTCCTGACCGAAGATCTCGTAGTCGATCTCGTGGGCTTCCTGCCCCACCGGCTGAGTCACCGGAGCCTCGGTCGGGATGACCGGCGCAGGCGAGGGACTGGCGCCAAATGCCGACTGAAATTCCGGCCGGTCACCGGCGGGCGTCCAGTTGTCCATGCCCTGGGTAAAGACGTAGGTGTCGCGGGCCAGCTCGCCGTTCTGAAAACGGGGTAGAAGCTCTGTAAGGCTGAAGGGCCCCTGCTGCTGACCTCCGACTGCGGTGTACCAGACCTTGTCGCTCATGGTGCCGGACTCTCCTCGCCCCGGTCCACTTCCGCAACGACAGCCGTCGCGTCGGGCCAGGGCTTGTGATCAATGAAAGATTGTGGTGGATTCTGAGTTCTTCGCGCCGTCACGGGCGCTCGCCTACCGCGGGTGCAGTGTATCGAGGCGACCGGCACCGTGAAAGGGTGCTCTTCAGCAGCAAGGCTTGTCGTGACCCCGCAACCTCCCATCCCTCAGGACGTCTCCCGCAAGGCGGTTTCCTTGCTGAAGGATCTGTGTGCCGTTTCGTCACCGAGTGGAGACGCAGCGGGACTACGCAAGGCCGCGGATCAACTGGGAAGAGCACTCGAGCGCCGCGGGCTCGAAGTCACTATCGCGGACGAACTCGATGGCCATGGGCAACGCCTACCTGTACTGCGTGCACGGGGACCGATAGTGGACCAGCCGGGGACAGTGCCGCTCCTGGCGGTCGGGCATCTCGACACCGTCCTCGCCGCCGAACCTCCGCGGGTCGAGAACGATCTGATGCGCGGCACCGGTTCGGTCGACATGAAAGGCGGCTTGGCGGCGATGGTGGGGGCCCTCGACCTGCTAAGAGCTCGGGGGCAGTCCCAAGCAGCCCGCGACCTGCTGTTGGTGGTCGTCCCGGACGAGGAAGTGATCGGCCGCCTGACGCGCGAGGTCATGGAGATGCATGGTCCCCAGGCACGCGCTGTCTGGGTCCTGGAACCCGGCTCCCCGAGAGAGGTCAGCGAGGACGAGACTCCTCCAGTAGAGACCCTGGTGATCGGCCGGCGAGGGAGGTTTCAATGGCAAACCGACGTACACGGACGGTCCGCCCATGCCGGTAACGGCTACTGGCACGGGCGTTCGGCGGCCACCGCCGCAACGCGTTGGTGGCTGGAATGCGAATCACTCGCTCGGCCGGGCCGGGGTCCGACCATCAACGCGGGTAGGCTGGTGGCGGGGGAAGCAGATTTCGTCGACGACATCGAACGGCACGCCGATCTCTTGGGGAGTCCGCGCCAGATCAACGTCGTACCGAACCGTGCCCGTGTCGAGGGAGAGGCTCGGTTCCTGGCCGTCGCGGACGGTGAGCAGGTTGCTGCAGCGATGGAAACGACAGCCAACCGGATAGCCGAGCAGACTGAAACCCTGTTCGACTTCCGCACCGATTCGTGGGTCCGGCCGATGGTACCCGGCGTGGCGGGTCGCCGATGGGCGACCCTCGCTCGCGACCTGGCCCACCAAGCCGGCTGGTCCCTCGAGACGGAAGAGGACCGTCCAGGAATCTCCTTTTCCAACTTCCTTCCGGACGCTGGCTCGATTCCCGTTCTCGACGGCCTGGGACCGGTCGGCGGTGGCATGCACACTCGGGACGAGTTCGTCGATCTACGGTCCCTGGACCGACGAATCGTCCTGCTGGCGGATCTCCTCGAGGCGACTAGTGGCTCGTGCTGAAAGTTCTGTGAGGGCCCGGCCGCGGGATTCGACGTGCCGCCAAGGCGCGCCGAAGAGGAATAGCAGAGCGATTTCGAGGAGAAGCAACGCCGGTGGCGTGTCGAAGAGCCGGATCAAACACCACAGAACTTTCCAAGCGGGACACTAGCAGCGAGATCTAGCAGATTTCCTCAGCGACCCAAGCGTCGATCAGACTCCGCGCGATACTCAGAGAGGGCGGAATGATCGGTAGGTCGTCGCGCCGAAACCAGCCCGCCTCGGCGATCTCCTCCGGGTCGGGTGACAACTCTCCCGCTTCCCATGAGGCGCGGAAGCCGATCATCAAACTGTGGGGGAACGGCCAGGGCTGGGAGCCGAAGTAACGCAGGTTGCCGACTCGGATGCCGACCTCCTCCTCGATCTCACGGACGATGGCCTGCTCGAGACTCTCCCCTGCCTCGACGAACCCCGCCAGCGTCGAGAAGAAGCCCGACGTGAATCGCGCCGCTCGCGCCAGTAGCACCTCGTCGCCACGATCCACCAACACGATCACCGCCGGAGCGAGGCGCGGATAGAAGTGCAATCCGCACCTGCGACAGACCTTCGCACGATCGGAACCGTGATCTTCCGTTGCGCCGCCACAGCGGCCGCAGAACCGATGGTCACGATCCCATTCCAAGATCTGGACGGCGCGAGCTCCGACCCAAAACGACGGCTCGTCGAGGCGCATCGCCAACTTTCTCAGGTCGCCGAACAGCAGTCCGGCTGGCGGATCTGAACCGTCGCCGGTTGCGGCGGCGGCGAAGGCGGGTACCCCTTCCAGCCGCCCCAGGGGAATCTGCGACTCACGCTTGACGCCGAGGTCATCCAACTCCGCGACGGTGGGGATACGAGCGTGTTGTCCGTGTTTGCACACCAGCAATCGACGATCGCCCCGGAACACGTACATCCAAGAGTCGGGCGGTGGTTCCGACGGCCCACGAATCATCAGCTCGAAGGGAAAATCCAGGCGCGAGCCCGGTATCAACGTCACGCTTCAGCGCCCGTAGCGGCGATGCCGTTCGTCGAACGACCGTAGTGCTCGGAGAAAGTCGATCTCGCGGAATGCCGGCCAATTCGAGTCACAGAAGTAGAACTCGGAATAGGCACTCTGCCAGAGCAAGAACCCGGAAGAGCGTATCTCGCCCGAGGTCCGTAGGATCAGATCCGGCTCTGGCTGACCCGAGGTATAGAGGCAGGAGCCGATGTCGTCGACGTCCATCGCATCCAACACCTCGTCCACCGGCCTGCCCTCAGCGAGGCGATCTCGAACGTGTCGACGGAAGGCGTCGGCGATCTCCTCGCGACCGCCGTAGGCCATGGCGATGTTGAGAGCGGCTTCGTCGTAGCCCTTCGTCGCCTCCTCGACCCGGCGAATCTCCGTACGCAGGCTGTCCGGCAGCATGTCGATGCGGCCGATGAAGCGCACACGAATCTTGTTCTTGTGGATCTCTTCGCCGTCGGCCATTTCCCGAGCCTTGTCCTCGAACAGGCCTAACAGGCTCTCCACTTCCTCGGTAGAGCGCTCGAAGTTCTCGATCGAAAAGCACCAAACGGTCACCACGTCGATACCGTAGCGCCGACACCAGCTGAGGACTTCCTCCAACTTGTCGGCTCCCCTACGATGCCCCAAGACGACGTGACCGAGTCCCGTCTGGCGTGCGAAGCGCCGATTTCCGTCCATGATCACGCCCAGATGGCGCGGCTTTCTCCAGTCTTCGCTCTTGCCGCGCAGGCGTTGAAGGTAGAGCTGGTAGAACGGTCGCTTGATCAGCTCCTTGCCCCGCTCCCATGCATATCCGGCCACGTCGAGAAGTGGCACCCGACCGGGGACGCCGGTCGGCACTACGGTGGTGGACGACTCGGCGAGAGCAGGATGCGTTGGGCTGGTGGGCAGAGGCTGGCTCACGTATTCGATCTCCGGGTCGTGACGCGCCTGACTCCGAGGTCGACAGACCCCGACGTTCGGATGGTGTTCTGGAAATGGCGAGATGCGATGGAGAAACGGGGGCAAACTCATGGCACGTAGAGGCGCGACGAACACCCGAACGGCCTAGCACCTCTCCGGCGGGAGGGATCTTAGCAAAGCAGTCGGACGGAGGTTTCGCACCTGCTCATGCTAGGATCCGCCGCATTCAGGCCCTCATCTCGACCCTCGTTTCTGCCGTACGGAGCTGTCGATGGCGCTGCCCAAGCTGACCCTCGGAATCGAAGAGGAGTACCAGATCATCGACCCGCAGACGCGGGAGCTGGCGAATCACGCCGACTCTCTCCTGGTCGACGGCGCCAGAACACTCGGCGAACAGATCAAGCCCGAGTTCATGCGCTCTCAGGTGGAGGTCGGCACGAGCGTCTGTGCCGACATCCGGGAGGCACGGGCCGAGGTCGTACGCCTGCGCCGCGCGGTGGCGGACCTTGCGGCCAAGCAGGGTCTGGCCGTAGCCGCGGCGTCGACTCATCCGATTTCTGCATGGAGCAGCCAGCGGGTCACGGAAGACGATCGATACATCAAACTCGAGGACGATCTGCGAGATGTCGCGCGTCAGCTCCTGATCTTCGGCATGCACGTTCACGTAGGCATCGAGGATCCGGAGCTACGCATCGACGTCATCAACCAGGCGCGCTACTTCCTCCCTCACTTGCTCGCGTTGTCCACCAGCTCACCGTTCTGGCAAGGTCGCGATACCGGTCTACGCAGCTACCGGTCTGTCATCTTCGAGAACATGCCTCGGTCCGGTATCCCGCCTTCGTTCCGCGCCTACTCGGAGTACGAGGGATTCATCCAGACCCTGGTGCGCACCGGGAGCATCGACGAACCGACCAAGATCTGGTGGGATCTCCGCCCCCATGCCAAATTCCCGACCATCGAGTTCCGGGTGGCCGATGTCTGCACCAAAGTCGACGAAGTCATGTGCCTGGCTGCTCTCTACCAGAGCATCGTTCAGAAGCTGATCAAGCTGCGCTACGACAATCACTCCTGGCGTCAATACCGCCATCACCTGATCAGCGAGAACAAGTGGCGTGCCATGCGTTATGGGCTCGACGGAAAGCTGATCGATTTCGGCCGCCAGTCGGAAGTACCGTTGCGCGATCTGGTGGTGGAGCTGCTCGAGCTGGTAGACGACGTGGTCGACGATCTCGGCTGCCGTGCCGAAGTGGAGTACGTAAACACGATCCTGGAGCAGGGGTCGAGTGCGGACCGCCAACTGGCGACCTACCGGAAGACGGGAAACCTGGAGGCCGTCGTGGACCAGTTGGTCGAGGAGACTCTCGAGGGCGTATAGCTCCACCTCGAGCACTCCCCCGTCTTCGGTTTCTTCTCAGGCGCTCAAACCAGCCGTGTACCGCCTTCGCGTAACGAGGCCGCGGTCCACGATAGCCTGCAGCCGTGCAAGAACGTACCGTCCTCCTCAGCTCCCAGCGCAGCGGCTGCGGCTGCCTGGCCCAGCTCTTCCTGCTGTTCACGCTGGTCCCGTTGACCGAGCTGTGGCTGTTGCTGCTTCTCGGTCGAAACGTCGGACTCGTTCCGACGCTGGCCCTGGTGATCCTTACCGGCGCTCTCGGCGCCTGGCTGGCACGCAGTCAGGGACTCAGGGCCTTCGCTGCCGTGCAGGCCGAGCTGAATTCCGGCCGCATGCCGACGTCATCCCTTCTCGACGGGCTGCTGATCTTGATCGCCGGCGCGGTTCTGCTCACTCCGGGCCTGCTCACCGACGTCTTCGGCTTCCTCCTGTTGATTCCGTGGACTCGGGAACGGCTTCGCAACCTGCTGGCGGCCGAACTGAAACGCCGGGCCGTGTCGATGGCCGACATCCGCGTCTACGATCGGACGCGCGGCCGTGCTACCGACGAGGGGACCGACAGATTCTCTGACGAAGACGAGCGCGTGATTCTCGTGGACGACTCCAGGGACGGCGATCATTCCGGGTGACGCAAGCCGCCGCCTCTGCCTTGCCGGCCTGGCTTCTCGCCTGCTAACCTGCGCGGCTCTGCACGCTCGGATTCCGCCTCTACTTTCTCCCTCACCGAGCTGCCGCCGCTACGTCCAGACGTCATCATGCTCAAGCTACACAGCCTAGAGATTTCGGGCTTCAAATCGTTCCTCGACCCGGTCCAGGTACGCTTCGCCGATGGCATCACCGCCATTGTTGGCCCGAACGGCTGTGGCAAGTCGAATCTGACCGACGCCATCAACTGGGTCCTGGGCGAGCAGAGCGCCAAGTCGCTACGCGGTGCCAAGATGGAAGACGTCATCTTCAACGGCACGAACCAGCGCAAGCCCGTTGGCATGGCCGAAGTGAGCCTGATTCTGGCTACGGACAATGGGTTTCCGCGAGCCGAGAACGGACGCATCAAGATCGGTCGGCAAGTCTTCCGCTCCGGCGAAGGGCGCTACCGCATCAACGACAAGGTCGTACGCCTCAAGGAGATCAAGGACCTGTTGATGGACACGGGTCTCGGTGTGCGCGCCTATTCCGTGATCGAGCAGGGCAAGATCGGTCTGATCTTGTCGAACAAGCCTCAGGAACGGCGCAAGCTACTGGAAGAGGCAGCCGGCATTACGCGGTACAAAGCGCGCAAACGGATTGCCGAGGTCAAGCTGGAAGAGACGCTCGCCAATCTGATGCGCCTGGACGACATCGTCTCTGAAGTGGAACGCGCGCTCCGCTCGCTGAAACGGCAGGCGAGTGCAGCCCGCCGATACCAGGCCAAGGAAACCGAATACAAAGACCTCCTTCGCAAAGTGTTGCTGGGTCGTTGGCGCCATGTAAAGCATCGGCTCGACGAGTTGCATGGCCGCCTCACCGGCCAGCAAGACCAGGATGCCGAGCTCGCTGCGGACCTCGCAAAGGCCGAAGCCGAGTTGGCCGCGGCCCGCCAGGATCTCGACGAGCTGTCCGCCGAGCTCGGGCGGCGTCACCAGCGCCAAGCAGAGCTCGCCGCGGTGATCGAAGGGCGCCAGGAGTTCATCCGCGGCTCGCGTCAACGTGCTCAGGAAATGCAGGAACGACTCCATTCGGGGCGTACTCTGGCGGACGAACGTCGCCGCCAGACCGACGAGTTTCAAAAGTCACTGGGCAGCCTCGACCAACGCACCCGAGAGGTACTCGACGAACGTGACGAAGCTGCGCGGCTGGTGGCCGAGGACGATCGCAAGATCGCTGCGGCTCACGAGGAGGTGCAGCAGGCCGAACAGAGGCTGGAGTCACTGCGCCGGGAGCTGATGCAGTCGGTCTCGCAGCTCAATCAAACCCGCTCCCAGTTGCAGCGTCAGACCGTGGAGCTCGAGCGGGCCGACTTCCGGCTGGACTTCCTCGACGCCGAAAATGTCCGGCTCGAAGGCCAGCTCCAGGAGGCCGACGTCACCCTGCAGGCGGTGCGGGAGAAGATCCGCGGACTCGACGGATCCCTTGCGAAGGACGTGGAAACTCTCGAAGGGAAACGTACCGAGCTCGATACGCTCCTGCGTCGCGAAGCGGAATCCTCGGACGAAAGCCGGGATCTGGAAGCGCGCCTGACCGGTCTGGAGCAACGCCGCCAGATCCTGGCGGAGCTGTCGAAGGAGCATGCCGAACGCCGACGCCGGCTCGAGGAAACCCTCGCCAAGGTCGGCATCGAGGAACCTCGATTCCTCGCGGAGGCAGTCAAGTCCCGAGAAGGTTGGGAAGACGGTATTGACCATTTCCTCGGGGAGCTCGCCGACGCGGTACTTCTCGATGGTGAAACCGATGCGCTGGAAACCGCGCGAGCCCTCTCTGAAGTCAACGCGTCGGGGGTTTTCATCCGATCTCTCGGCTCGCCCTCCTCCACCCCAGACTCCGTGGACGATCCGGCCGTGGTGGCCAGCTTGGCGGAGGCGTTGGACGTTTCACCGGAGCTCGGCTCTGCTCTGCCACCGGCGTACCTGGTGGAGAAGGCCGACGACGCGTTGCGACTGGCGTCGCAACACCCCGGTGTCGCCTTCCTCTCCCGCAACCGTCTCTGGAGCCAGGGCGGTGCGCTTTGGGTCCAGGGCGAAGAGGCGGCTCCCGGAGTCTTGGCTCGGGAACGCGAGCTGGAAGAGATTCGCGACGAGATTCCGCGTACCCAAACACGGTTGGAAGAACTGCGAGATGCCTTGAGGAAACTCGTCCAGCAACGAACCCAGCTCGCAGGGGAGATTCGCGCGCTGGACGATAAAACGTCGGAGCTACGACGGGAGATCGCAGTAGCACAGGCTCGGTGCCAGGATGCCGAGACACGACGGGAGAAGATCCGCGGGGAGCTCCAGGGAGTGTCGACCGAGCGCGACGATCTGCGGGGAGAGCGAAGCGAGTATCGGGACACGAAGGACGGCTTGGCGCGCCGAGTCGCCGACCTGGAAACGGCGCACCGGCAGCAGACCGACTCGTTCGATCGAGTGCAGGCAGAGGTCCAGGACGCCAAGGATCGCCGCGAGGCGTTACGCACGGAGGGTGCCGGCCGACGCGGCCGCCTCGAGCTACTCGAGGAGCGGCTCGACGCGCAGAGCCAAGAGGCCGCCCGCGTCCGAAACCAGATCACCTATACCGAAGAGCAGCTGACGATCTGGGCCGATGAAGATCAATCTCTGGACCGGCGCCTGAGCGAGCTGGACCTGGCCGTCGAGGGAGCCGAGAAAGAGCTACAGGTGGCACTGGAACAGAAGAGCGGCGCCGAGACCGCGGTGCTGGAGCAACAAGAGAAACTCGACGGCCATCGCGAGGCCATCCGCGGGCTCGAGGTCCGCGTGCAAGATCTCCGTCGCGTCCGTGACGAGGTCCGTGGGCTCCTGGAATCACTGCGCGTGGAGCAGGCCTCGGCGCGGCAGGATGCCGAACACCTATCAGTGAGCTATCGCGAGGCGTTCCAACGGTACATCCCCGGAACCAAGCCGTCGGAGACCGAGCCAGCACCGCCTCCGGAGCCAAGCACCGAGACGCCTGAACCGACATCCGACTCCGAAGACGTCGGCGAGGGCGAGACCACGTCGCCCGACATCGGACAGACCCCCGACAGATCGACCGTGGGCGAAGACGACGGTTTCCGAAGCGAACCGCAGTCCATCCAAGAGGACGATGTCGAGATCCCGACCTTGGGTCGAGAAGAGCTGGCCGACCTCGAAGCCGAGCTCGCTCGCACCAAAGCCGTGTTGGAGCGACTGGGCCCGGTCAACGTCTTGGCGGCACACGAATACCAAGAGCAGGAGGAACGCCGGGAGTTTCTACGCAAGCAACGCCGGGACGTAGCGGACTCGGTGCAGAGCTTGCGTCAGACCATCCGTGAGATCAACGAGACTTCGTCCGAACGGTTCCGCGAGACGTTCGTCGAGGTCAACACGGCATTCGGCGAGATCTTCCAGAGCCTCTTCCGGGGTGGCGAGGCGGAGATGCGGCTGTTCGACGAAGAAGATCTTCTCGAAACCGGCATCGAAATCGTGGCCCGACCGCCCGGGAAGCGCACCCAGAACATCAGCCTTCTCTCCGGTGGCGAAAAAGCACTGACGGCAGCCGCACTCCTCTTCGCTCTGTTCCGAACCAAGCCCTCCCCGTTCTGCATCCTCGACGAAGTCGATGCCCCTCTCGATGACGCCAATGTGCTGCGTTTCGTCGATCTGCTACAGGGCATGGCCCTGGATACGCAGTTCCTCGTCGTCACCCACAACAAGCTGACGATGGAAGTGGCTTCCAGGCTTTACGGTGTCACCATGCAGGAGAAGGGCGTTTCAAAGCTCGTCCAGGCCTCGCTGGAAGAGCTTCATCCGCTAGTAGAAAACGCGGCATAGAAGATGCTGCGCCGGCGAGTGCATACCGGCCCTTCGTGACACCAGAGCGCGATTCGCGGCGGCAACCCGGCGAGGCTCTAGCGCGACCGCCCGAGGGCGCTTCGCAGACCTCCGGCAGACGTGGCGCGGCCCCCGAGCCGTTGCAGACCGGACTGGGCCTGTGGATTGTCGGGCATTCGTTCGAGGCACGCCTGGTACGCCGACCGCGCTTCGTCGAGCCGCTCTTCGGCTTCTAGAACCTGCGCCATGCCGAGGTGAATCGCGGCGTCGTCGGGCTCCAGCTTGGCAGCACGCTGGTACGTCTCGACAGCATGTCGGCGCCAATTCGGATTCTTCGCCTGAGCGCTGGCCAGTGCCTTCATGTACTTCACTTGAGGATCGAGGCGTGTCGCTTCCTTGAGGAGCTCGACGGCTTGGGAGTAATCCATCTGAGCCACCGCTCCCAGTGCCTGGAAATAGCTGGAACGAGCGAGCTGCTGCTTCTCTTCCGCGCGCTGCCGTCGACCTACCGTGACCCGACTCTGCAATCCCTGGAGCGTGTTGTAGCTCGACCGGCGCGGAGGATCCGACAGCACCAGATAGGCCTCGACGGCCCGCTCGAAAAGCACCCGCAGACCCTCGTCCATTCCGGTCATCCCCAAGCGTTCGGCTTGGCTCGGGTGGACCTGACGGGCAAATTCCTGGAATGCGCGAAGCACTTCGGCGTCTCCGGCTCCGAGGTCCAGGTTCAGTAGCTCGTAGTGGTTTCGTTCGTGTAGATGCTCGTAGCACTCGACAACGAAGTCGCGATGTGTCTCCGGGTCGAGGTGGACCGGATCCTCGTCCAAGCTAGCAGCTAGCCGCTGTTCGAACCGGCGGACGATCTTGGGAGTCACGAGCTCGGACTCCGCTGGCTTCTCTGCCGGTTTCTGCGCTTTGACGAGTCCGACGGCCCACAGTCTGGCCAGTCCACGTAGAGCGGGCAGCCGACCATTCCCCATACCGCGCATCAGCTCACCGAGGCTGGCGGGGTTTTCCAGCTGGGCGAACATCCGTGCCATATCTGCATCGAGACCCGAGAGCTCGCCCAGCGCCGGGGTACCCGCGTCCGATTCGAGACGTACTTTCTCCCCGCCGAGGCGGGCGATCAACTGCCGCTCGTCACAGCCATGCACCGCCGCTTCCAGAAGCACAGAAAGGGTCGGTACCGGCCCGGTGAGCTCGACACCACCGGGACTCTCGGAGCTGAGCTCGGCTGCCGCGCTTCCGTGTCCTTCCGCGGTCAGCTCCTGGGCCAGCCATTCGGCGGCCCGCCGCACCTCGGGATCCGAGTTCGGACGCTCCAAGTCCGTGGCCTTGCGGATGACCGGCGCCAAACGCTCGGCCCACTCACCGTCCCGGTCGAGAAAGATCTGACCTCGCCGTAGAAAGAGACCGCGATGCCCCCCGCCCTGCCATTCCAGTCGACCCGTGAGCTGTTCCAAGAAACCGAACCGCAGAACCTCGACGAGCGTTCCTCGAATCTCGCTATCTCTCCGCGATGCATTGGGATAAGCCATGGACGTTCTCTCCTGTTCTGGCACTCAGCACAAGGATCGCAAGCTGATTCGGTTCGGGGAAGCGGGCGCAAACGCGCCGGAGACAGGGTGCCGGTCCTTGGGGGAGGACGTACCGGTCCGAGACGTGATCGCTGGCCGGGTAAATCGATTATGACAGAACAGGACAGAACTTCTTAACTGTCAGGAGATTCGTCCCCAGCCCCCTCGTCGGGCGACGGAATCAGTTGGGTGGAGACACGCATCGCCAACTTGGGACCGAGAATCGGCGCGAGCTCGTCCTGCGAAGCCGCGGCGACCCCGGCAGCACTACCGAAACGGGTCAACAGCTGACGTCGTCGCTTCGGTCCGATACCGGGGATCTCATCGAGTCGACTCCGTAGAGTGGCCTTCTTGCGCCGCCGGCGGTGCCTGGCAACGGCGAACCGATGAGATTCGTCGCGTATCTCCTGCAGCAGCTGAAGACCCGGGTCGGAGCGTTCGAGTCGCAGGGGCATGGGCCGACCTGGCAGGTAGAGCTCCTCCTCTCGCTTGGCCAGGCCGACCACCGGGGTTTCTTCGACACCGAGAACGGACAGCGCCTCGAGAGCCGCATTCAGCTGACCGCGGCCACCATCGATGAGGATCAGGTCCGGCATGACCCCGACTTCTTCGAGCACGCGACGGTAACGCCTCGCCACCGCCTGGTTCATGGCCAGGAAGTCGTCGGGGCCGTCGAGGTCGCGGATGTTGAAGCTGCGGTAGTCGCCCTTCCGCATCCTGCCTTCTTCCCACACCACCAACGAAGCCACGGTTTGAGCACCCTGGAAATGAGAGATGTCGAAACCCTCGATTCGCTGAGGCCGTTCGCCGAGATCCAGGTGCTTGACCAGAGAACGTACCGCGGCCGACGAGCGTCCTTCGGCACGGAAGCGTCTCCGGAACGCCATCTCCGCGTTGCGGACCGCGAGAGCGACTCGATCGGCCTTTTGGCCTCGGGATGGGAACCGCACATAAACCCGCTCACCCTTCTTCTCACCCAACCATTCCGCGAGCGCTTCGCCGCCCTCGATGGGAACCGGCAGGTGCAGCTCCTTGGGCACGAACGGCGTGACGTCGTAGATCTGCGGCAGCACTTCCGACAGCAACACAGAGGGGTCCACTTCGTCTTCTCCCTCCCAGAAGAGCTCCCGGCGATCCATCACCTGCCCGCCTCGCATCACCAGAACGGTGACCGCGACATTGCCTCCTGCGGAGTGGATGCCGTAGATGTCGACATCCTCGCCTCGTACCGAGGCCACATTGCGACGTGCACCGATCTCCTCGACCTCGGCGATGAGGTCTCTCAGGCGCGCGGCCTCTTCGAAGTCCTGAGCTTCAGACGCCGCCCACATCTGACCCTTGAGCTCCTTCAGTAGCTGATCGTTTCGCCCGGCGAGGAATAGCTTGGCCTGGTCCACGGCTCGAGTGTACGCATCGAGGTCCGTCAAGCCTTCAACACACGGACCCAAGCATCGACGCATCCCGTGGTACAGGCACGGCCTGGGCAGCGAACCATCGATCTCGATATGGCAGACCCGCACCTGAAACAGCTTCTGCACCAGCTTGATTGCCCGTCGTGCAAGACCCGCCGGGAGGTAAGGCCCGAAATACTCTCCGCCGTCCCGAACGATGCGCCGGGTGAAGACGATCCGTGGATAGTCGTCTCGTAGGGTCAGTTTCAGATAGGGATAGGTCTTGTCGTCGCGCAGCCGGATGTTGTAGCGAGGCTGCTTCGTCTTGATCCAGCTGTTCTCGAGCGCCAGGGCCTCCGCCTCCGTATCGGCGAGAACCGAATCCAGTCGACGGGCTTCCATCAGCATTCGACCAATGCGCGCATCGAACGGCCCGCGCAGGTAGGACGTCGCTCGTTTGCGCAAAGACCGCGCCTTGCCTACGTACAGCGGTTTGCCACGGGCGTCGCGAAACACGTAGATGCCGGGACGGTCCGGCAGGGCTCGGATGGCATCCTCGACCGCTTCTACGACGAGATTCGTCATGGGATCGCACCCAACCCGGGGCGGGCCCGCAGCCTGCTCCGATTCATTCCACGTACACCTGGATCTCGCGTAACTCCTTCAAGCGATCGCGATACTGGGCTGCTTCCTCGAACTCCAGATTTCTCGCGGCTTCCTTCATCTTCTTTTCCAGCCGTGAGATCTGATCCCGGAGGGGCAACTTGCTGCCCTCGGACACATCCAAGGCGGCACCTGCCACGGGGCCGCTCTCGTAGTAGTCGATCTGACTCAGACGAACGAGGGGATTGTGGATGTCCTTGAGGATGGTCCGCGGCTCGATGCCGTGCTCTTCGTTGTATGCCATCTGCTTGGCCCTGCGGCGCTTCGTCTCGTCCATGGCTCGCCGCATGGAGTCAGTCACACGGTCGGCGTAGAAGATGACCTTCCCGTTGAGGTTACGTGCAGCGCGTCCGGCGGTCTGGACCAGCGACGTCTCGGAACGAAGAAAGCCCTCCTTGTCGGCGTCGAGAACCGCTACCAGAGACACTTCCGGCATGTCCAGGCCTTCTCGCAACAGGTTGATGCCCACCAGGACGTCGAACTCTCCCTTGCGCAAGCCGGTGACGATCGCGACTCGCTCCAGAGTTTCGATGTCGGAGTGCATGTACCTCACACGGACGTTCAGCTCTTGGAAGTACTGCGTGAGCTCCTCCGCCATTCGCTTGGTGAGAGTGGTGACCAAGACCCTCTCACCCCGTGAGGCCGTGGCTCGCACTTCCGCCAAGAGATCGTCGACCTGTCCTTTCGCAGAGCGCACTTCGATCGGCGGATCCAGAAGGCCCGTAGGCCGGATCACTTGCTCGGCGATGACACCGCCAGTGCGTTCCAGCTCCCACGGGCCGGGCGTCGCGGAAACGAAAATGCGCTGATCGGTCTTGTGTTGCCATTCCTCGAAGGTCAGCGGACGATTGTCCAGCGCCGAGGGCAATCGAAAGCCGTGATCTACCAACGTCTGTTTGCGGGCACGGTCGCCGTTGAACATGGCGCGTACCTGGGGCACGGTCTGATGACTCTCGTCCACCACCAAGAGAAAGTCGTCGGGAAAATAATCGATGAGTGTGGGCGGCGGCTCCCCCGCCGACAGTCCGGTGAGATGCCGAGAGTAGTTCTCGATACCGTGACAAAAGCCCATCTCACTCAGCATCTCCAGGTCGAACAAGGTGCGCTGTTCCAGCCGTTGGCGCTCCAGTAGCTTTTCGTGTGCTTCCAGCTCCTGCAGGCGCTCCCGGAGCTCCTCTTCGATCGTTCCGATGGCCCTCTTCATCACGTCTTCGGGCGTCACGTAGTGGGATCGCGGATAGACGGCGATCTTGTCGATCTCCTGCAGCACGTCTCCTCGCAGGACGTCGAAACGAGCGATACGTTCGATCTCGTCGCCAAAATATTCGACGCGGATTCCCTCTTCCTCGTAGGCGGGCAGTATTTCCAGTACGTCGCCCCGGGCGCGGAAACCGCCGTGAAAGAGGTCGAGCTGCGTTCGGTCGTACTGCATGTTGACCAGAGCCCGCATGGCCACGTCCATCCCCGCCTCGTCTCCCACTTCGAAGAAATGCAGCATGCCTTGGAACGATCGGGGTGAGCCGAGGCCGTAGATACAACTCACCGACGCCACGATGACGACGTCGCGCCGTTCGAACAGCGTCTTCGTTGCACGCAGGCGCAGACGGTCGATCTCCTCGTTGACCGACGTCTCCTTCTCGATATACGTGTCGGATTGAGGTACGTAGGCCTCGGGCTGGTAGTAGTCGTAGTAGGAGACGAAGTACTCCACCGCGTTGTGGGGGAAGAAAGAACGGAACTCTTGGAACAGCTGCGCTGCCAGGATCTTGTTGTGCGACAGGACTAGCGTCGGCCGACCGAGCTCCTCGATCACCTTGGCGATAGAGAACGTCTTACCGGACCCGGTGACGCCGAGCAGCACCTGGTCCTGTTCGCCACGTCGGACTCCCTCCACCAGCTGGCGTATGGCCTCGGGCTGGTCGCCCTGGGGAGAAAAGGGGGAAACGACCTGAAAGTCCGTCACGCGGTGAGCTCCTGAAAAGAATCTGGGAATCCGTCCCTACGAGAACGGCCCACCGCCAGGGGTGGGCCGTATCTATCCGGGGAGCGGAGAGGGATCAGTCGATGACGAAGGAGACCTTCATGTTCACTCGCCACTCCGAGACCTTGCCGTCTTTCACGACGACTTTCTCCTCGTTCACCCAGGCACCAGTGATGTTCTTTACGGTCTCCGAGGCCTTGGCAATACCCTTCTCGATCGCGTCTTCGAAGTTCTTCTTGGAGGACGCGTTGATTTCGATGACTTTCGCTACTGACATGGACAGATCTCCCGAGGTGGGTTGAATTGACTGCGTCAGCCCGATCAGGGGCGACTTGTGGTGGGGGGTCTGCGGGCATCTTATCTTCAGTTCGTGAGTCGATCGCGCTACGCCCTGCGGCTGCCACGAGATCGCCCCATTCGGTGCCTATAATCCAACTATGAGCGACCATCGCACTCCCGACGATCCACAGGACGACCCGCGGGACTCCGCGCCCGACCTGGAGACCGGACACGCGACCTCGGAAGCCGAGTCGATCTTGGACCAAAGCGACTTCGACCACGACTTCCGAACCGCGACCGGCCAGGACACGACAGCCGCCCCCGAAGAGCAACCGTCGTCGCCCCAGGGCCCTCTGCGGGATCGCGAGCCAGAGCCCGACCCGGACCTCGATGCCCGCAACGCCTCGGCCACGATGCACTACGCCGCGTCCGCCGGCCGGAAGGAATCCTCCCGAAAGAAGCCCAAGAGTGCGGAGGAAAGGCGCCGAGGCCTGCGTACATGGTTGGTGTTCCCCGTGGTTACGGTCGTGCTGGCCACCCTCACCGGCATCGTGGTCGCTGCGTCGATCCATCGGCCGCAGGTGGAAGAGCTCGATCAGTTCATCCCGCGCCTGGTGACCGAGGTCTTCGATCGCCATGGACAGGTCGTTGCCAGGTACTCGCGAGAGAACCGGATCATGCTGCAAGAGGGAGACATCCCCGATGTGCTCCAGCACGCGATCATCGCGACCGAGGACGCAAATTTCTTCCACCATGGCGGTGTTGATCTGAAGGGCGTCGTACGTGCCGCCATCACCAACGTGCGGGCAGGCGAAATCGAGGAAGGCGCGTCGACCCTCACGATGCAGCTGGCCCGCAATCTCTTCTCTCTCAGTCGCGAGCGGGCCTGGTGGCGCAAGATCGAAGAGGCGTTCTTGGCGGTCGAGCTGGAGAAGAACTATTCCAAGCAGCAGATCCTCACAATGTACGCTAACGTGGCCACCAATCTCGGCCATGGCAACTACGGCATGGAGGCAGCGGCGCGGTCGTACTTCAACAAGGGCGTCGGTGAGTTGACCCTCACCGAAGCGGCGACTCTCGCCGGCATCCCCCAGCGCCCCAGTGCCTTTTCCGTGTATCGCAACCCAGAGGCAGTCGTCGAACGGCGCAACTGGGTGCTGGCCCGCATGCTCAGCGAAGGGTATATCGGTCAGAGCGACTACGACGAGGCCATCGCGGAGCCGCTCCTGGTGGTACAGCGGCAGCGCGAGGCCCAACTCGGGAAATACTTCTCCGAAGAGGTGCGGCGCCATCTGATCGACACCTATGGTGCTACCGAGCTCTACGACCGAGGTCTGCACGTCGCCACGACCTTGGATCCTCAGATCCAACGTGTAGCGGAACATGCTCTGCGTAAGCAACTCGTGACCCTCGACCATGGATATGGCTGGCGCGGCGCCCCGCGGCAGATCGAGGGGGACGACCTCGAAGAGCGCAAGCTGCCCTCCTGGACCGACGCGGAGCTTGCTCCAGGGCGGTGGTTCGAAGGTCTCGTGCTCTCGGCCGACCGCAAGGTAGCTCGTGTCCGCCATCAGGACCAGATCTTCGAGCTCGGCCCACGCGGTATCGAATGGACCAGGAAAGCCCGTCCCGATCAGCTGCTCTCCCGGGGTGACGTGGCCTGGTTCCGTCTGGCGCTGCCGGACGACGCGGAGGAGGACGCCGAGCCCTATTTGGTCCTGGAACAAGAGCCGCAGATCGAAGGCGCGGTCTTGGTTCTCGAAGCATCCACCGGAGCCGTCCGCGGCATGGTGGGTGGCTGGGACTACGACCGCAACGAGTTCAACCGCGCCATTCAGGCACGACGGCAAGTGGGATCGGCCTTCAAGCCGTTCGTCTTCGGTGCTGCGCTCGAAAACGGCTACACCGCGGCAGATACGCTGTTCGACGGGCCCGCGGTCTTTCGAGGTGCCACAGAGGACGATCTCTACAGTCCCCGAAACTACTATCGTAGGTATTACGGCATCACCACGATGCGGGTGGCCCTGGAGAAGTCCGTCAACGTCACGTCGGTCAAGCTGATGGACCTCGTGGGAATCGATCGGGTGATCGACTTCGCCCGCCGCACCGGCGTGCAGTCGGAACTGCCGCCCTACCCCAGCCTGGCCCTCGGGTCCGCGGACATGTCGCCTCTCGAGATCGCTGCTGCCTACTCCACGTTCGTGAACCAGGGGATCTACGTAGAGCCGTATCTGATCGAGAAGATCACGTCGCGCAACGGCAGGTTGCTCGAAGAACATCTGCCACGAGCCTCGAAAGCGATGGAGCCGCAGATTGCCTATGTGCTGACCAAGATGCTGCAAGGCGTCGCGCTCCGCGGGACGGCAGCGGGCCGTCTGGCACGCCTCGACATCGCCACAGGAGGCAAGACCGGGACGACGAACGACTACACCGACGCGTGGTTCATCGGCTTCACCCCGCGCTACACGCTGCTGAGCTGGGTGGGATACGACAAGAAGAGATCGCTGGGACGCGGGATGACGGGCGCCAAGGCAGCCTTGCCGATCTGGGCGGACGTCGTCGAAGCAGGGCTCGAGGAAGGATGGCTGCAGCCCGGAGAGCACTTCTCCGAGCCACCGGGTATCTCCACGGCGTGGATCGACGGTGACAGCGGCTTGCTGTGGGCCGAAGGCGGACAACGCAAGGTGCAGGAGATCTTCGTCGAAGGCACGGCTCCCAACCGCAAGCTGGATCGCGAAACGGCACGCATCCTGCTGCTGCCCTGGTACCTTCAGGAGCCGTTCTACCTTCCCAAGGAGGGTGAGCGCATGCCGAGTCAGATCGAAGACTGGACTGCGGTGCGGGATGTCTGGAGCAAGAAGAACGAACGTGAAGATGAAAGCTGACAGGAGGGCACCATGCGGCAATGGATCGGTTTGATCGTGGTACTGGCAGGCGCCTACTACGCCTGGACGCAATGGGGAGCCGACCTGCGTCCGAAGATCGAGCCAGCCACTCCCGAAGCAGCCTGGTATCTCGACGAGATCGAGCACCACTTCTCCATCGTTCCTGAACGTGGCGGTGCGTGGTTTTTTCGTGGTTTTCACGAGAACACGACGAGCACTCAGATCACGAGCGTGACGGTGCAAATCCTGATCCGCGACGGCAAAGAGTGGGATCCCCTGAAGAGGATCCAGCTCGGGCCCCTCAAACCGGAAGAGCGAAAGACATTCGATCAACCGATACAGGTACCCAAGGGAGTTTCGGATCCGAAGCTCCGCTGGGAAGTCGTCAGCGTTCGCAGACGCTAGATGCGTCGCGCCGACCGCCTGTTTCAACTCGTGCAGTACCTGAGACGGCGCGGCGTCGTCACTGCCCGGAGTTTGGCCGAAGAACTGGAGGTTTCGGAGCGCACGATCTATCGGGACATGCAGCATTTGTATGAGTCCGGAGTCCCCATCGAGGCCGAAGCCGGCGTCGGATACCGCCTCCGCGGATACGACCTCCCGCCCCTGGCCTTCACGCGCGAGGAGCTCGAAGCCGTGGTCCTCGGCCTGCGGATCGTCGACAGCTGGACCGACGACGAGTTGGCTGCCGCCGCGCGACGTGCGATCGGCAAGATCGAAGCGGTCTTGCCGGAAGGTCACGAGCAACTGCTCCACCAGACACCCTTGCACGCGCCCAAGGACCACTACCGTGTCGCCACGCACATCGAGCTCTCCGAGCTACGTCTCGCGATACGTGAGCAGCGGAAGATTCGGGTCGAGTACGTCGACGCGAAGGGAGCCCGAACCGATCGTGTTCTACGTCCTTTCGGGCTGGCGTTCTACGGTCCGATCTGGATCTTGGCTGCATGGTGTGAGCTGCGGCAGGACTATCGGGCCTTTCGTCCCGATCGCGTCGCCGCCATGGACGTCCTCGACGAGTCGTTCGACTCCGCCTCGGGCCCGTCCATGGACGGCTTCCTCTGCCAGATCGCCGAACGGAATTGACGCCGGGCTCAGCCCAGCTCTTCCCCTTCCTCCAGATACGGCATCGGAGGTACCAGTCCCTGGAGCCGCGAGTAGACCGTCAAGGCACCCCGATGATGCGCCGTGTGTTCGATCACTGCCGCGAAGACCGAGCCCTTGGGACCGTTCATGATCGGGTTCTCCGGCTGAAGCTGCGCCAGCTCCTCGGCCGTTCTATTCGCGAGGTAGCGGCCGGCGCGATCGAACGCGCGGTCGACCCAATCGAAGGCCGCGGTCAGAGACTCGACAGCGCTGATTTCCTCGGCATGGCGCTCGAACTCCATGTCGTATTCACCTGACTCCAGGGCGTCGAGAAACCAGTCGACCGTATGCGCGACGTGGGCGACGTGCTCTTTCACGGTCAAGAGCCCTTCCTGGGGCGCGAAGTCCGCGTGCTCGTCCGACAGCACGCAGGTACTGCGACGAAAGAAGCGGTGCGAATGGCCCAAAGTCTCTGCGATCACGTCGGGGCGGTACGGCAGGATCTCGGTAACTGTGCTCATGGTCGTCTCCAGCATCGCGGCGGGTTCATTCCCGCCGACCTGGAGATGGTGTCTGGGGCCTACTGACAACGTCCTGTCAGGAGAGTTGCAGGCTCGTGAGAAACTTCCACGATGAGCTTCAACCACCACCTCGGTCTGCGCATCGACGACGGACACGTGGTGCTCGACACCCGCCCGGAGCATCAGATCATGCCCGGGACCATTCACTTCGCGGTGCTCTGCACGCTCGCCGAGGTGGCCGCTGCAGGAGCCGCCCAGGCTTCTGTCGTACCGGCGCAAGTCTCCCTCAGCCTGCTACGCCGTGCGGAGCCAGGTCGCCTCGTAGGTAGGGGCACCCTGATCCGGCGCGGCCGGAAGCTCGCGGTTTGCGAAGGCGAGGTCTTCCAGGACTCCGTCACCGGAAAGGATGACGCGAGCGAGCCCAGGCTTGTCGCCAAAGCGACGGTTCAGTTCGCGGTACTCGGTGGCTGAGAGAAAAGAATGTAGGCCCACGGTCGCACGATCGCGAGCTTGAGACCTAGCATCCCACCGCTGGCCGATCATTCGAGCCGTTCTACGCCGACCCAGGTCCTGCCTGGATCGAGTCCAGCGACGCTCGTCTCAGGTTCTTGACGATTGCACCCGCAGTCGAGAAAATTCGTCCTTTCGATCTTGCGTGTATTCATCACTTCCTAGATCTCTGAGAGGGACCACCATGCATCAGCGACCGTTCGTATTCGTTCCCTGCCCACTCCGGACCTTGGCTCTGGCGTCTGTCTTGATGTTCTCGCTGAGCTCCGACGCGAGAAGCCAGACACCGCGGAGTTGTGAATGGAAAGAGGGTTTCACAGTCAGCGGGCTCGACGGTACCGTGTACGACATCGCGACTCTCGAAACACCAGAAGGCACTCAGATCTATGTTGGCGGCAGCTTCCGAGCCGTCGATGGCGAGCCAGCCAACCATGTCGCGTTGTGGCAAGACGGTCAGTGGCAGACCCTCGAGGGAAGCAATGGCATCGGCGTCGATGACACAGTCTGGGCGCTCGAAATTTTCGACGACGGTGGTGGACCAGCACTCTACGTCGGAGGTGAATTCCAAACCGCTGGGGGCCTCGAAGCCCTCCACATCGCCAGGTGGAATGGAATCAGCTGGTCGGCGGTCGGACCTAGCGAAACTCCCGGACTCACACCGCGTCTGTTTCCGAACGCGGTTCCTGTGAACGATCTGCAGACGTTCGACGATGGTTCGGGGCTAGCCCTCTACGTGAGCGGCGACTTTTCCGCGGCCGGAGGAACGGCCGCCCCGGGGTTCGCAAGATGGGATGGATCGGATTGGTCCTCCCCCATCGACCCTCAGTCGAACATCGGGAACAACACTCTCGCGGTGTGGGATGACGGATCGGGTGCCGACCTCTACCTCGGCGGCCGTAGGCTGGAAAGCGGCCAGCTGATATCTCTGGGTCCAGGCCTAGAGGGATCTGCCGCCGCTACCGCCTCCGTCGTCTGGGACGATGGTTCTGGGTCTGGGCCGACACTTTTCGTCGCCGGGCGCGATCAGGCCTTTCGCCCCGTCGTGCAGATGTGGTCGGGCAGCAACTGGACCACTGTCGGAAAAGGCGATTCGTTCGGACAAATTTGGGATCTAGCAGTCTACGGTTCAAAGCTCTACGCTGGAGGGTTCTTCGACAATCTCGATGAAGCAGAGGCAGACCTGGTCGCGGTCTACGACGGGGTTTCTTGGAGTCGTCTCGACAACTCGCCGGTACCAACTCTCGATGGCTACGTTGTACGCGCACTACACGTGGCTGAGGTATCGAAGCCAACGCTTCTCGTAGGCGGTGAGTTCACATCAGCGGGTGGCATCAAAGCACCGCGGCTTGCCTTCTGGAACGCCGACTCCGCATGGAGCGCTCCCGGGTCTCAGACGCCAGACGCTGGGGGCATCCTTGGAAGAGTCGAGTCCTTGGTGGAGTGGGATGATGGCTCTGGCGCTACCCCATTTGCAGGCGGCGACTTTCGCTATGCCAGCGGGCGACGCGTCAATCACATTGCCAAGTGGGACTCCGGGCGCTGGGTACCGCTCACCAGCGGCGGAGAAATCGGTCTTCCCGGTGTCGTACATGCTATGGCCGTTTGGGACGACGGCACCGGGGAAGCACTCTACGTCGGCGGGAGGTTCGACACGGCTGGAGGCAAGGTCGTCAAAGGCGTCGCAAAGTGGGACGGTGAGAAATGGGCGCCACTGTCCGGGTCGCGGGGGACAGGGGTACTTCCCTCTACCGTCTACACGCTGCAACCCTGGAAGCACAACTCCAGGCCTGCACTCTTCGTTGGTGGATCCTTCGTCCTCGCAGGAGGCATCGAAGCCAGCCACATCGCCGCATGGAATGGCAGAGAGTGGGCGCCGCCGAACTACCCCTACGGTCCTTGGGCCGGCGAGATCTACTCCATGGAGGTTTGGAACGATGGGGCCGGAGAGGCACTATACGTCGGCGGCCACTACTCGGGAACAGCTACCAACCTCTTCTATCTAGACAACATCGCAAAATGGGACGGCCGGAGCTGGTCCAACGTAGATCCCGAAGATTCCCTCCTCCACTCTCTCGTCTTGGATCTCGAAGTTTCTTCTGTGGAAGGCAGGAAGCTCCTCTATTCGGCATCATCGCACGGTGTGAGGAGGTGGGATGGTTCCACCTGGCAGCACGCAGGTACCGACGACGATCGGATCAGCGGAGTCGCCCGGTCACTCCAAGCATGGAATGATGGATCTGGAGAGGCTCTCTTTGCTGGGATCAACGCTAGCTCCAAGATTGGAAAGTGGGATGGAACCACCTGGAGCGAGCTGTCCGGTCCAAAGGGAGCCGGCACGGACGGCCCGATCGAGGCGATGCTCTCGCGAGACGACAACACGAGCCTGCTAGTAGGTGGGGCCTTTAGCGTCGCCGGTGGAATCCCCTCCGCCGGGATCGGTCGTTGGGATTGCACCGGCAGCTGCTCTGACGACCCCGATCACTTCCTGTGCCTGGGCAACACCGACCGCTTCGTCATCGACGTGTCCTGGCGAGACTTCGACGGCAACGAGGACGAAGGACGGGTCGTTCCTTTTCAGACCGACGACTCCGGCCTTTTCTACTTCTTCGACGCCGACAACTGGGAGCTCTTGGTCAAAGTTCTCGATGGCTGTGGCTTCAATGACCACTTTTGGGTCTTCTCGGCTGCCACGACCAACGTGGAGTACACACTCGCTGTGACCGATACGATCACCGGCCGAAGAAAGTCCTACTTCAATCCACTGGGTGAAGCCGCGCCTTCCATCACCGACACCAGCGCCTTCGCGACGTGCGACGCTGGTCTCGCGAGCTCATCCGGTGGAGCCGTTCCGATCTCTCTCGCGGACCAAGGCATCTCCAAGTTTTCGAACACCATGTCCGCCCTAGACAAGACAGACTGCGTTTCGACCGACACCACCATGTGCTTGGAAGATGGCCGTTTCGCCCTGGAGATCGACTGGCGCGATTTCGAGGGCAACGGCGGATCCGGCAAAGTGGTTCCAGACACCCCGTCGGACGACTCTGGACTCTTCCAGTTCTTCGGTGAGAACAACTGGGAAGTTCTGGTCAAGGTACTCGACGCTTGTAGCTTCAACGACCGGTTCTGGATCTTCTCCGCAGCGACCACCAACGTCGAGTACACGCTGCGAGTGACCGACACCTCCACCGGCGAGACCGTGGACTACTTCAATCCGCTGGGCAATGCCGCATCGGCGGTCACCGACACGGACGCGTTCGCCACCTGCCGATGACCTGCGGCGTGCTGCCATATGCTCCGCACGATGAACGTTCGCGAGTTCGCTCTACGCGTCGTCACCAGCTCGGATCTCGAGATCAAGCTGGCTCCAGCCCCACCCGAGCTCACCGAGCCGGTTGCAGGCGAGCCACTGCGCCTGGACGCACCGGCACGTACCGAGTCGCTGCGTATCCGTCCAGGGCGCCAGGTCAAGGTACCGCCCATCGAAGGCATCGGCGATCCGGCCCAACGAGCCCGCATTCTCCATGCCTTGGCGAACCACGAGCTACAAGCCGCCGAGCTCTTCGCGTGGGCTCTCCTCGCATTCGCTGACGCACCCCTCGACTTCCTCCGCGGTCTCCTGAGGATCCTCGACGACGAGCAACGCCACACACGCATGTACGCGGCGCGGGTACGTGCCCTCGGCCACGAGCTGGGCGACTTCCCGGTGACCGGTTACTTCTGGGGCAAGGTACCTGACATTCGAACGCCCCTCGATTTCGTCTGCGCCATGTCCCTCACGTGGGAGAACGCCAACCTCGATCACACCGCGGAATACTCGACTGCAGCTCACGCTGTGGGAGATCTCAAGACAGCTCGGGTGATCGAAACCATCGGCCGCGACGAGATCGAGCACGTGCGTTTCGGTTGGGCCTGGCTGCAACGGTTCAAGGGCGAGAGCGACGCCTGGACCACCTATCGCCACAGCCTGACCTGGCCGCTCCACCCGGCGCGAGCGAAGGGCGCGCAGTTCCGTGTCGATCGGAGAAGAGCAGCCGGCCTCGACGACGACTTCATCCAGCACCTCGAATCCAGCGTGCGCCCCGACTGAGATCGCTTTGCAGCGCATCGTCGCGAACCTCGACGCCGAATCGGACTGGCAGGCCCTTCTCGATCCTCAGCGACCGCGACGACATCTGACGAGAAGGGCCCTCGACCTCGTTTCGGGATTCGGCACGCTACTTCGGGCGTGGGCCGACGCTCGGGAGCCCGGCACGCTTTGGACTCCCAACACCGTGGATCCAGCCCGCCTCACGGACCGCCTACCGGTACCCAGACTGAGCTCCACCTCCGAGGCTCGGCCTACGGCGCCGGATCTCGAATGGGGGCAGCTCGACAGGGTTTCCGCCCGTGTCAACCATCGGCGGTTCGCATTCGAGCTGTCTCACAGCCTCGGCATCCAGCTGGCCGGCTCTCGATGGGTAGAAAACCTCGAGGATCTACGACGTGCTGTAAGCACGCTGGATCGCTGGGTCGCCAAGACTCCTCTCTCCGCGGCTGGGCGGGAACGGGTCTTCGGACGCCACGTGCCGGACGACTCAACGGAAAGACGACTGCACAACCTCCTCAGCCGCTGCGACGGCCTACTGGTAGAGCCGTGGCTGGATCGAATCGAGGACTTCGGCGTGCTTCTCGAGATCGACGCGGGTGGATCGCGCTTCGTCTCGAGTCATCGCCAAGTCGTCGATACCTCCGGAGGATTCCTTGGTATCGACTGGCAGGCGGAAGAGCCCAGCGAAGTCAGTGTCTGGTCCGAGCAACTAGGAACGACAGCACGGACAGTCGGGGAAGCTCTGAGCCGAGAGGGCTACCGGGGCCCGGCCGGTATCGACGTCTGGGCCTGGCGTGGCGAAGCAGGTTCCGTCGAGCTGAATTCGCTGGCCGAGATCAACGCCCGCCTCAGCTTCGGCTGGGTGGCGCGCCAAATCGGTATCCGGTTGGATCGCACGCGGGTCTGTCTACGTCTCGGATCCGCGCAGCAGCTCGCGGCGGCAGGAAGCCGGGCAGAACCTCTACTGCTTCCGGATACCGCGGGTCACGGTGCGGCTTGGCTGAAAACCTGAACCTTCTTCGGAGGCACCCCCTCGCCCCCGCTGGCAGATCTCTGGCTGGCGATGCGCACTCGAGCCGAGCTGTGCGTCTGTCAGTCATCGGTTGGGGATGATTCCTGGATCGACCAGATGAAGTGGACGAGCTGGGAGATCCTGTCGTCCACCTGCTCGTTCGAATTCGAGATCTCCGCGAAGGCATCGCCCCATGCCGGCATATCGGACGTCCCGTGACCCTTCACCGGTTCCCGACCATCGATTACCGCCATGCAGCGGTCGTAGGGGAACTGTCCGTCGTTCTCCACCGCCAGCTGAGTCAGATCGCTTGGAGGAACCCGCAGCATGTCGGCGATGCTGCCGTTCCCCTGGGCGCCGGGCCCATGGCAACTGGCACAGAACGAGCGAAAGAGGTGTTTTCCCAGGAGCGCCTTGCCCGGGTCGACGACCGACGGTGCCCTCTCGGCATCGTATACAGATTCCTCGTCCGCGGCGGCAGAAAACCACGACATGCCTGCGACCGACATGCCGAGTAACACGAAAAAGAGGACTCGACCGACCATAGAAGACTGGATGGGACTGGGTTGTCCATGGCTTCCTCCTGATTTCTCGTCTCGTTCGCAGTGTCTCTGAGCACGTCTCGGCCACGTCTGCGCTGTGTTTCCAGCACGTTTCCAGTGTTTCCTGCCTGTAAGGATTGTCTCAATTCTCCGCCGACGAACCACACCCGGAGAGGCGGCCCATATACTCGCCTCCCACCCCGGTAGGCGGTGCAATGCTGGCCGCGGTGATCTGCTCTCCCTTCTTCCCATGTCGTCCTGAGAGGTCGTTGTGACATCCAGCTCGTCTCCTGCTCAGACTGCCTCTGCACCGTCCGATCGCCCCAAGTTCCGACCTGGCCACCACCCGCCCGGCGACCACTCGTCCTGGCAGAAGATTTTGGCCCCGTTCGCCCGCGCCGACGTCGGCAAAGCGACGTTCCAACTCGTTTCGACTCTGCTGCTCTGGCTGGCCAACACGGTGGCTATTCTGTGGAGTCTGAACGTTTCCCTCTGGCTGACCGCAGCGTTGTCCTGCGTGCAGGGTGGTCTCTTCATTCGGCTGTTCGTGCTCCACCACGACTGCGGCCACGGCTCGTTCTTCCCCAGCAAACGTTGGAACGATCGGGTCGGACGGTTTCTCGGCCTTCTCAGCCTCACGCCCTACCGCTATTGGCGCCGCACCCACGCCATTCACCACGCGACGTCGGGCAATCTAGACCGTCGCGAGTTTGGAGACATCACCACGCTGACCGTCGACGAGTACCTGGCCTTGCCGTGGTGGGGCCGGGTGGGTTATCGGATCTATCGCAACCCTCTCGCCCTGGTTCTCGTCGGCCCGTCCTACCAGTTTCTGCTCAAGCACCGGCTGCCACTCGATGCACCGCTTTCTTGGCGCGCCGAATGGGCCGGAGTCGCACTGCAGAATCTCTTGCTGACGGGTGCCGTCACGGGACTCTGGCTCGGCTTCGGCTGGCAAGCTGTCTTCTTCCTGGTCATGCAGCCGATCATCGTCGGAGGCGCTCTGGGGCTATGGCTGTTCTACGTCCAGCACCAGTTCGAGGACGCCTATTGGGAGCGGAGCGAGAGTTGGGACTTCGAGACGGCGAGCCTTCAGGGCAGCTCCTATCTCGAGATGCCAGCCTGGCTGCACTGGTTCACCGGCAACATCGGCTACCATCACATCCACCATCTGGCGAGCCGCATCCCGAACTACCGGCTTCGGGATTGCATCGAGTCTGTACCCCAGCTGCGCGACATCAACCGGTTCACTCTCTGGGAAAGCCTGAAGCTGGCCAAGCTGAATCTCTGGGACGAGGCGACGGGCAAACTCGTGAGCTTCCGGGAAATCCGGACAGCACGAGCCTGACGAAGTCTCCGTTTCCCGATCGTCCGGAACGGCCTGCGGGCCAAGATGATCCGGACAGATCGGGTATGGTCGAGCCATGGAGATCTTCAAGCGCTTTACCTTCGAGGCAGCCCACCGGCTTCCCAACGTGCCCGAAGGCCACAAGTGTGCCCGCCTCCACGGACATTCGTTCCACGTGGAGGTGCGAATCGATGGTCGTCCGGATCCCCATACGGGTTGGGTGATGGATTTCGCGGACGTGAAGAAGGCCTTTGCACCGATTCACGACGCCCTCGACCACCGCTACCTGAACGACATCGAGGGTCTCGAGAATCCTACGTCGGAAGCCATCGCGGCGTGGATCTGGCAACGTCTCGAGCCTTCGCTTCCCGGGCTATCGGCGGTCGTGCTGCGCGAGACCTGTACTTCGGGCTGTATCTACCGAGGCCCGGAGGAGCCCTGACGTCGCGGTGGAGGCAGGTCACCTCCCGGCGGCGACCTCGGTCTCCGGCGAAATCTCGAGCCCAAGGAAACCAAAGATCCGCTTTAGATAGCTGCGCGTTTCACGATACGGCGGAACCCCACCGTACCGCGCGACCGTCCCCTCGCCGGCATTGTAGGCCGCCAGTACGAGAGAGAGATCGTCCTCGAACTTGTCGGCTAGGAGACGTAGGTATCGCGCTCCCGCATCGAGGTTGGGCCACGGTTCGAGGACTTGCTGCGGAGCGACGCCCAGCCACTCGGCAGTGGCCGGCATCAGCTGCATCAAACCCTGTGCACCCTTGACCGACACGGCGTCGGGCCGGAACGCCGACTCTGCTCGAGCCACAGCAGCCACCAGCTCCGGATTGATCCCGTGACGGCGAGCAGCGTCATGGATCAGCTTGCCGAAAGGGACGTCGGGTACGCCGTGCTCGTCGGCATACCGAATTGGAAAGGGCGCGGGCTCGGGTGCCGGCTCTTTCTCCTCCACCTCGTCCACGATCACGCGATCGACTCGACGCAGGGACACCGTCAGCAAGCCGCCGTTGTCGAGCTCGAGGCGAACCCGCTCGCCGACGACCTCGTACCCTTCCACCTGCAGGAAATGCCCGTCGGTAAATACCACCAGATCTGCCGCCGTGGGTGCCGCCACAGCCAGGGAGAGTCCGGCAAAAAGGAGGCAGAGGTTCCTGGCGCTCCGTTCCGTCCGGGCCGATGTGATTCGCGGCCTCCATTGGAGCGTGGCGGGGCCGCCTGTGACGTCAGCGGCGCGGATGGAAGCGGTCATAGAGGCTCTTGAGGCGGTGCTGATGGATGTGAGTGTAGATTTGCGTCGTGGAGATGTCGGCGTGGCCGAGGAGGGTCTGGACGATTCGCAGATCCGCGCCGTGCTCCAACAGGTGACTGGCGAAGCTGTGCCGGAGCACGTGAGGCGACAGCGAGGGAACGCCGACGGACTCACCATACTTCTTGAGGATCTTCCAGAAGCCCTGACGGGTCAAACCTCGCCCCCGGAAGTTGAGAAACACGACGTCGTGCCGCCCAGACAACCAGCGAGGTCGGACCTCTCGGAGATAAGTACGGATCCAGGCCTCGGCCCGTTCGCCGAACGGTACGATGCGCTCCTTCGAGCCTTTACCGAAAGCCACCAAGTATCCTTGCTCGAGCCGAACCTGGCCGAGTCGAAGATCCACCAGCTCCGATACCCTCAGCCCCGAGGCGTAGATCAGCTCGATCATCGCCTTGTCGCGAATGCCCAGATCTTCGTGGACATCGGGCGACGAAAGGAGGGAGTCGATCTGCTGCTCCGATAGAACCTTGGGCAAGGTACGCCATGTCTTGGGCGACGTCAGGTGGACCGATGGATCGTCGCTGCGCCGGCCATCGTCGACCAGAAAACCGTAGAAGCCACGGATCGACGCCAAGGCCCGAGCAACGGACCGGGCCGACAGCCCGTCGCGTCGCAGATCGCGCAAGTGACGCTGCAACTCGGGAGCTTCGGCTGCAAGCGGATCGACGCGACGCTTCTCCAAGTCGTCCCAGAGGCGAGCAAGATCCCTCCCGTAGGCCTCGACGGTATTGGCCGCCAGGCCACGCTCCGCCACGAGCGCATCGAGCCAAGCTTCGAGCGCCCGGCGATCCGCATCGCGGCGACCTTCACCTGCAGTGGTCGGTTTCACGTAACGGTTTGTGGCAGCGACCCTCTGGCTTCGTGCTTCGTGACCAGTGCAAGGATCTCGTCCTCGGCCAGTACGCTCGCAGCGTCTTTGGCAGCAGCGAAAATCCTCTGAACGAGCTCCTCATCGGCCTCGATACCCCGTTCCTGAAGCCAATGTACGACGTTGGAAAGCCCGCACATCGGCCCGACCTCGATGATCTGATTGGCACCGACCATCGATGCCGGAACGCTCGAATAGACCCGGTCGGCCAACCAATCGTCACCCTTCTCGCGAGCTTTGATGATCGCCGCGGCGTGAACACCGGTGCCGGTGCGGAAGGCGTCGCCGCCGACCACCGGGTAGTTGTCGGGAAACGGCACCCCGGTACACTGATGGACCTTGTGGCAATACTCGGACAAGCGCGTCAGATCGCGGTTCGACCAACCCAGCAGCTCGAGATTGACGAGCAGCAGATCGATCGGCGTGTTGCCTACCCTCTCGCCGATACCGAGGCAGGTTCCATGGAGCCGGTCAGCACCGGCTTCCACCGCGGCCAGGGCGTTGGCGACATCGAGCCCGCGGTCGCGATGTCCATGCCAATCGACCTTCACGTCCTCGCCCGATTCGGCCACCACTTTGCGAACGAAACGAACGACCGCTGCCGCGCCTTCGGGTGTCGCATGGCCCACCGTGTCGGCGACGCAGATGCGGCGCGCGCCGGCCTCGATCGCAGCGGAATAGAGCCGGCGTAGATCATCCGGCTTGGCACGGGTAGTGTCCTCGGTGACGTACATCACGGGCAGGTCGTTTCTCGTGCAATACGACACAGCCTCGTGGGTGAGCCGGACCAGCCGGTCCACGTCCCACTCTTCGGCGTACTGGCGAATCGGACTGGATCCGATGAAGGCTGCGACCTCGACCGGAATTCCCACGCGTTGGGAAATCTCGACGATCGGCTCGCAGTCCGCCACGACGGTGCGCGCGGCACAATTGGGCACCACGGCAAGCTTCTGATCGACGATCTCCCGAGCGATACGCAGCACGTCTTCGAATACGTGACGACCCGCAGCAGGAAGACCGATATCTGCGCCGTCGATACCCAGATCGTGCATGAAATGCACGATCTCCAGCTTGTCTTCGATGGACGGCGACTTTGCCGAAGGAGATTGGAGGCCGTCGCGCAACGTCTCGTCGTCCAGCTCGATCCACCGAGACCTAGGATCGATGCGGGGAGCCTGATTCCAGTCGTAGATCAGGTCCGATTCGGCGGGGCGGCCGGACGGTGAATCGGCGACCGGTGGCTCCGAGTCGCTTCCCTCTGGGTTGCGAGATGGCATAGATATCTCCAATCGTGGCGACCGCACAAGCGGCTCGTTTCAGTATACGGCGGCCGAACGGGCTCACTAGCCCCGAGCCGCGAGTCGCTTTCTCTGTCGAAGCCTAAGCGGACACCGCTCGTGCCAGGAGATCCCCGACCTGCGACGTCGTCAAGGAGCCGCCGACGTCGGGCGTACATTTCTGCTCCCGCAACGATTCCGCGACCGCCGTCTCCACGGCACGTGCCGCCACCGAATGACCGAGATGATCCAGCATCAACGCAACGGTCACGACCGCTGCGACCGGATTGGCTTGGCCTGTACCCGCGTACTTCGGTGCCGAGCCGTGAACCGGTTCGAACATCGAAACACCGCCGGGGCGCAGATTGGCCGATGCAGCCAGGCCCAGGCCGCCCTGAAGCGCCGCCCCGAGATCCGTGAGAATGTCGCCGAACATATTGTTGGTGACGATGACGTCGAAGTGCTCCGGCGCCCGGACCAGCTGCATGGCCAGCGCATCGACGTAGAAATGGTCGGTCTCGATGTCCGGATAGTCGTCGGCGACCTCGGCGAAGGCCCGGACCCAGAGATCGTGACCGTAGCGCATGACGTTCGACTTGTCGGACATGGTGACCTTGGAGCGGCGGTGGGCCACTGCCCAGTCAAACGCCGCGCGCAGAATGCGTTCTACACCTTTGCGCGTGTGCATCTCTTCCTGGACGGCTACCTCGTCGGGCGTACCCTTCTTGAAGTTTCCGCCGACGCCGACGTATGCACCTTCTGTGTTCTCTCGAAAGCAGACGAAGTCGACCTCCTCCGGCCCCTTGCCCTTGAGCGGACACAAACGTTCGTCATAGAGCTTGATGGGTCGGAAATTGATGAACAAGTCGAGGCCGAAGCGAATGCCGAGAAGGATGTCGGCGGCATGCTTCATATCCGGTACGCGAGGATCGCCGAACGCACCGATGAAAATGGCAGCGTAGTTGTCGCGGAAATCGTCGAGAGCATCCACGGGCAACGTCTCGCCGGTTTCGAGGTAGTGGTCAGCAGACCAAGGTTTCTCCACCAACTCCAGTTGGAGATCGAATCGCTCGGCCGTCGCTTCGAGCACTTTCACTGCCTCGGTCGTCACATCGCGTCCTACTCCGTCGCCGGGCAGCACGGCGATTCGCTGGAGGTTGTCCGACATGGGGCGGAGCGTATCAGTCACCGGATCCCGAATCGGGCGAGGTATCGGGATGTCGCCCCCCGCCCGTCCAAGATGCATCCACACGATGCCGCGCCGGTTGCACCCGGTGCGAATCCAGATTCCGCAACGTGCGGTCGACCCGACCCCGATTGGCGGTTCACGCAATCCGCCCGCACGACGAGGTTCATGCCGTGCTGGGGGTGACAGATCGTCTCAGGGCAAGCTCTCCCGGCAGCCGTCGGGGACAGGCGTCACCACGCGCCGTCCGGTGGGCAATGCCGAAAGCAACTTCGGCCGACCGATCTCGAACGTAAACGGGATTTCGGGACACAGCCAGGCCGAATGGGGACTCTCCCATATGGAAGGGTCGACACGCGGGAAGGCAGCGCAGAGCACGTCGGTGGCCCCCAATTCCACGGTGAGAGGCCAGACGGGCACCGTCGTTCCGTGAGATTTGCGGAGCGACCGAAGTCGGCCGTCCCAGTGGACGTAGCCCACCGGCCGGCGGCGAACGTAGTCCACGACACGATTCCAACCTCCCAGAGCGGGTCCTGTACCCAGCGCTGGCGACGAAAGCTCGCCCCGTACTTCGAGTCGTCCGCCGCGACGGAGGGTCCATACCCATTCCTCGTCCGCACCGAGGGTGCCGATCTTGGATCCGTCCCCATTGCCGGAGAATGCCCGCGCCATCCCGTCCTGTCCATCCACGAACGACGTCGCGTCGTCCGACGGTTCCGGATAGGAAAAGAATCCGCCCAGTGCGGGCTGCCGGCCGAACAGCCTCGACACGGGCACTACCCAATAAGGCACCACCACGCGAACGAAGAGCACCGCCGGCATTCCGTCCGCGTCGGTCACATAGAGCCTGAGGATCAGCTGCGGGTAGGAAATGCGGAAGAACGGCAGGGCTCGGTGATGCAGCCCCTGGAACCGAAACAGCAGCGCCGAAGCGAAGACGATCTCCTCGCCATCGTGCTCGTGCACCTCGTACTGCAGAGGCTGAGGTGGCTCTGGGGCGGCCGATCGTGGCACGGCCCAGTTGACGTATAGGCAATCGCGTGCCCTGGTGCCCAAACGCATAAACTGAGTCTACGACAGGCTGCGACCCGAGTTCCCCGTCGGCAAGAGGACTCGGGTCGCGACTTTTTTACAGGCTCCTTGCGCCCACCGGACGACCCCAGCTCCTCCAGGTCGTATTCTCGACCAACGTCCGGCTCGTCACTCACTCCATCGACTGGCCCCGCCGCGCGACCCACGAGCTGTCCGCGACGTTCCCTTCTGGATCGGCAGATCCCTCACTCTACCCATCGGATCAAGACATGAACTGGCTACTCTATTCGTTGATGACCGCGTTCTTCTTCGGCCTCTACGGCGTCCTGTTGCACTCGGGTTCGATGGGTATGAAGGATCCGGTCAACGGACGGTACAAGGCGTTTCTCTTCGTCGGCGTCGCCTACTTCCTGGTAGCCGTTCTGGTGCCGCTGGCTCTGCTCAAACTCAAGGGCGCCGAGTTCGCCTTCCCAACACAGGGTTGGACCTGGTCCCTGGCAGCCGGCACCGCAGGAGCCATCGGTGCATTCGGCATCCTGTTGGCGTTCGGGGCCAAGGGAATCCCGGCGGCGGTCATGTCGATCGTCTTTGCGGGCGCGCCCATCGTCAACGCCTTCGTCTCGATGAGCCTTCATCCCCCGGCGGGAGGCCTGCGGGCCGTACCGTGGCAGTTTCTCGTCGGCATCGTGTTGGCAGCGATCGGTGGTTGCCTCGTGGCGCTCTACAAGCCGGCACCGGCACCACCGGCGGCACAAGCAGGGGTCGAGGCGCCGGCCCAGATCGCCTCGAAGTGAAGGATCGATAGCGGCTCAGCGCTCGGGCTGCAGTACGTCCACCAGCTTCGCGTACTTGGCCTCTAGCTTCTCGTTCCCGCGGGACAGGAGTTCCATCAGTCCTAGGTACCGGATCTCTCCGCCCTTGCTGTCACGCGACAGCGCACTCATCAGGTTCTTGCGGGCGAGTTCGTACAGCGTGTCCGTGTCCTCGTCCCCGAGACGTTTCATAGCACCTCGCTCGACGAGGAGACGCGCCGCCCGTAGGCGCCCACCCTCTACCGCAATGCGAAACGGACGGGTCGGAGAGGCACCAGCCTCCAATAGAAGAGTCATCGCCTTCAGATCGCTCGCCTCCGTCCTGAGCTCCAAAGGAGTGCGCCCGGCTCGGTCCTTCAGGTCGGCCTTGGCACCTGCCTCCAGCAACATCTGGCCGATATCGAGGTTGGATGACTTACCTCGGCCGGTCACCTGGTGCAGGGCGCTCTCGCGGCGAGCACCGCGTACGTTGAGCTTGCAGCCCCTTTCGATCAGAACCCTGACCATCTCCTTCTGCGAGTTGAGAACCGCGCGCAGCAGAGCGGGCTCCTGGTCGTACCGACAGTTTGGGTCGGCTCCCGCCTCGAGGGCGGCGCGGAACGCGTCCAGGTCACCTTTGCGGATGGCCTCGTGAAACGAAAACGGATCCGACAGCTCGCGGGTCGGTGCGCCCGCAGCCTTCAGGAGGGCCACCACCTCCTCGGTTTTGGCGACGTCCAATGGTGTCTCACCCAAGGGCGACTCCCCATCGAGACGCGGGTTAGGGTTCGCTCCTCGATGCAAGAGCAGCTCGACCGAGTCGCGCAGTGACTTGAGAGCGCACCAGTAGAGGGCAGTGCGCCCCCCCTTGTCACGGGCGTTGACGTCCGCGCCGGACTCGATCAGCAGTGCCAACAGCTCGTGCGAGTGATGGATGAAAGGCGTACCCGCGGCCGCGAGGATCAACGGCGTCCGCCCCCCCGAGCAGGTCTCATCGACCTTGGCGCCGGCCGCCAGCAGGAGGCGGACCACCTCCGGGTGTTGATACTCACACGCCATGTGTAGTGGACTCTTCCGGTCGAACCCGTGGCCTGCCCGCTGCAGCCTGGCGTTCTTGGACAACAACAGTTCGACCAGCTCGACATCGCCGTTGTAGGCTGCCCACAAGAGGGGCGTTTCCCCATCGCTGTTCTTGATGTTCACGTCGGCACCGTGCTCGATCAGCAGCATCGCGTGTTGGCGCAGACCTTGTTTTCTGCTGTCTCTGATCGCGTAAACCAGCCCCGTCTCTCCACTATGCTTGACGTCGAGCTCGGCACCAACCTCGAGATACCAACGCAGAATCTCCAGGTCGCCGTGCCAGAGAACGCTATGAATCTGGTTCAAGTCGATGGGGGGCGACAGCAAGGACTTGAGGTCGGCGGGGCAAGAATCGAGTGGTGGAAGCAAACACTCCTCCTTGGCTAAGCAAGGGCAGGTCGAGAGAAGGATCTCTGTGGTCTGTCGTCGTTCTCTGGGTATAGCGACGACGATCTCGTGAGAGTCACCTCCGAGGAGCGTCGCGATCTGACAGTGGATCGGCCGTCCGGGGTCGCAGTCGGAACGCGGAGCGCCGAGATCAAGGAAACACCGCCGACCAAGCGCTCAGGTTTCCGGACTCGAATCCATCGACGAAGAAAGCGTTGCCCGGATTGTCGAGCAGGCCGTAGCCCTGGAACGGAGAGTTCACGGCCAAGCGCACATCATCGGCCGGCATCGGTTGCAGCTGCCAGACGTCGGGAGAGTCCGGAGGCAGCCGTCCATCGTTCACCGCGAGGGCCTTGTAGAGCTGGCCTTCGTGGGTCACGTAGTCGTCGACTTCGTAGGTCACGGCCGCGCCGTTGTAGTCGAGATCGGTCCAGAGCTCGACCCGAAGGTAGTCGAAGTCGGCGGGAAAGCCCGAGTCGACGAATTCCACCGGTGGAATCGGTCCGTTGACGTTGCCACTCTGGACGATCTGGGCGCTTGGGGAGCCGGCCGTGAAGACCTGTCCACCATCCCACCGATTGTCGATCAGCTCGATGGGGTTCTCGGTATTGAACACGCGGAAGACGGCGTTGTGGTTCGGGTTGCCCGGGTTGACCTCGTTGTACTGAAAGATCAGCTGACGGAAGGAATTTCCTTCGAACCGATAGGTCGAGACGCCGTCCGCAGAGCTGTGCACGTAGACGCCGGTGTTCCGGCCATGAGAGAAGTAATTGTGGGCGATGCTCTGTGTGTCGGCCGGGTCGTGGATATCTCCGGTACGGCCCTGGCCGAAGAAGATCAGCATCGAGCTGGCGCCACCGATGAAGATGTTGTGGTGTACGGAGATGTCGCCGAATCGGCCACCGTATTGGGATGCGTTGTCCTGGAAGTTCTGAAACGGATTCTTCCATTCCAGGGCACCCAACAGAAAGACGTTGTTGTAGATCTCGCTACCGTCGCCCAACTGACCGACTTGCAGGATCTCGGTTCCCGTCCGGATCACGCGGTTGTTGTATAGCCGCAGATTGGTGAACGTATGCTGGGGCTCACCCTGCGTACTGCCAATATAGAAGCCTTCGCTCTTTACGTCGTGGATGTAGTTGTCGTGGATCGATACGTTGGCCATGGTCGCATCACCATCATCGTCGGTCTTGATCGACATGCCGGCGAAGTTGCAGCCACGGATTTCCAGGTACTCGATCTCGAAGTCGGTCGCTTCGCCCCCAACGACCAAGCAGGTGGCGCCTTCGGTGTCGAGGAAATCGTCGATCAAGATGCCGTAGGTGTCTTGGCTGTGGGCATATCCCGCATCGTGGCCGGGAAATGCGGCATCGCCGGTCGCGGCGTCACCATCGTACTTCCCGGTGAGCTTCCAGTTGGCTCCACCGCCGATGATGAAAGTGTAGTAGTGGCCGAGACCACCAACCCGTACCTGTCCCCCGATATTGGAGATCACCAGCGGGTTGTCGGCGCTGCGTATCGGTAGATTGCCGAGACGGATGTACTTGAAGTGCCCAGCGGGGATATACAGCCGGTCGAGAGTCTGCCAATCGACTTCGGGAAAGGAAGCCTGCAGATCCGGACGGTGGATTCCGCTGCCCGGATTCGGCAAGGGCAATGTGAAGGTCTCGAGCTGAGCCGCGGCCGGAGTCGACGAGGCGGCGAGAGCAATGGAGCAACAGAGAGCGACAAAGAAGCGATTCGAAGAAAGCACGACGAAACTCCCCTATAGTGAATCATGATGGGAATTCAGAATACCTCAATTCACCAACTCACGAAGACACCGGAAGGACGAGCTGGGAGCCCGGTCCTGTTCGGTAGCTTCGAATCGCTCGGTCAGGAACGCCGTTGTTCGCTCCAGCCGGTGAGCACTCGCTCAACGGCGAGCTCGATTTCGCATCTGGGGAACGCTGCGACGAAACGCTAAATTCTCTCCGGAGGCCGCCGAGAAGCCTTCTTCGAGCGACGGTACACCAGGGAATAGACGCCGACGTTGACCAGTACGACGATTCCTGCCAAAACGATCTGGATCTCGCGGGTCAGGCCGGCTGGATATAGCCAGGGAATGACGTAGTTTTCGACGAACCCACCCCGGTATCCAGCGTCGCCCGCAGCATGACGGAGCTGGTTCTCCCAGGTCGTCAGCGGGCAGAACCAACCCCGAGCCTCCACCAGGAATCCCCAGATCGCGGCGGGCACGTGGAGGAAGATCCAACGGACATCTCGCAAGACCAGGAGACCACCCGCGAGAACGAACAGAACGAAGCCGGCATGCACTAGGACGAGAAGGTCCGCAGAGAGTCGATAGAGCACTACTCCACCCGTACCTCGACCGTGGCGGAGCGCAGGCCGACCGCTGGGATCTCGACGCGAAACGAATGATCCCCGGGCTGTAGAGGCCAACGGACCGTTCCCGGATGGGTCACGAGATCGAAAGGCTCCCCATCGACCACCCAGAGGAGCTCGACGTCGCGTCCAAGAGAATCTGCACCCCGCCCCGGTTCGACGTCGGCCCGCAGCTCGAGGGTCGACAGGCTCGCTGGCGCTTCGGGATCGATCAGAAGGTGGAGTCCGGGGCTCGGGGAGGCGATGTAGACCTGGGGCGGCTCGGGCGGTGTCGCAGAAAAAGCCGACGCCGCCAGTGCCATGGTCAGCGGGTCCGAGGAGCCGACGGTCCCAGCCGCAGGGGGTGGTAATGGCAGACCTGCATCGACCGCCCAGGCCAGGTAGCGCGGCGGTAGGTCGGTGACGGCGCGGATCTCGATGAGGTCTCGGGGGGTTCGATGGTCGGCCAGTAGGCCCGAATCCCGATCGACCGCGACGTGTCGGTGAACTCCGCAAGTTCTCTGTGCCGCAGCCTGCTCGGGGCGCAACCATTCCACCGTGACCCGATCGCAGGCAGGACCCGCAATGTGGCCACTCACAGCACAGACCTTGACCGGCTGGAAGCCTCGCGGTGGCGGGAACCCCGTGTCGTCGAGTCCACGTTCCAGATCCGGATGCAGCCGGTCCATGACTCTGCGTACCAAGAGCGCCGCGGAGGAATAGCCCGTGAGATCTTGCATCGGCCGGTGATCCGGGTGACCTACCCAGGCAGCGACGAGATAGCGAGTCGACCACGCGACAGTCCACGCATCGCGGCGGCGCGACGACGTGCCGGTCTTCGCCGCCACGGGATAGGGATACTCCAGATGCCCCATCCGCGGAAAGCTCGGTAGCCTGGCCTGAGGGTCGGACAGAAAGAGTGCCACCTGTCTCGCTGCCTCTTCCGACACGACTCTGCGCGGGCGATCCGGCGCGACCCCGCCGACCCAACGTGGCTCGTGAAGGCGGCCATCGCCCGCCAGAACCGTGTACGCCGACGCCAGATCTTCCAGCGTCACGGCCAGAGAGCCGAGGGTCAAGCCCAGACCGTATCGGTCGGGCGGCTGAACGCCGTCGTGGAGGCCTAACTCGGCGAGCAGCGACCAGCCCGACGCCAGACCCAACCGGTCGAGGAGATCGGCCGCAGGAACGTTCCGTGAATTGCCGAGCGCGAATCGCGGCAACATCGGGCCGAGGAATCGTCCGTCGCTGTTGACGATACCTCCCGCACCGCGACGCAAATCGTCCATCACAGTGACTGGATCGAGCAAACCACGATCGAGCGCACGAGCGAAAAAGAAGGGCTTGAGAGTCGAGCCCGAGGACCGCGGCACCCTGAGGTAGTCGATGGATCCTGCGTGGTCACCGTCACCCCAACCCGCCGAGCCGGCAGCGGCGCGGACCCACCATCCATCCTCCACACGTTCGAGCACCAACAGTGCCGCATTGCCGGCACCCTTGCGACGCCAGTGCGTGAGCTGGCGTGCCACCTGCCACTGGACGTCACGCTGCAACTCGAGATCTAGCGTCGTCTCGACGATGGTGCCGGGCGTCTCCAGGCGGCCCGAGATCAGCTCTCGCTCGAGCCGTAACACGGCATGGAGTGCCTCCTCCGGACGCCGCGCACGCGGTGGAACGCGCAGGCGATGGATCTGTCCGACGGCGAGCTGCCATTGCTCGTCGGACAACGTCCCATCTTCGCGCAAGAGATCGAGGATGAGAAGACCACGGCGAACGGCCCGCGCCCGCCCTCTGGAATCGAACGGGCTCATGCGGGAGGGTGCCTGGGGAATCGCAGCCAGAAACGCCACCTCCGCCCAGGACAGATCATCCACAGGCTTGTCGAGGTAGCGACGGGCCGCGTAGCCGATCCCATGGATCTGATGTCCATAGGGCACGAGCCTCAGGTAATGACGCAAGATCTCTTCTCGTCCGTGGCGAGCCGTCAGGAACAGGGCCGTCACAGCCTCGAGCGCTTTACGAGGATAGGTGCGCGGGCCCGGATTCTGCAGCCGCGCCACCTGCATCGCCAGGGTCGATGCGCCAGAGATGCGTTCGCCGCTCGACAGATTTTGGGCTGCGGCACGAACGATGGCCACGGGGTCGACGCCGGGGTGGGAGCCGAACCGCCGATCCTCCACGGCGACGGTGGCGGCGGCAACCCGCGGTGGGATTCGCTCTAGCTCCCAGAACCCGAATCCGCGTTCCGGGTCGGCCGAGGCCTCTCCGAGGAACGACCCGTGTCGATCACGCAACAGGTAGGTCGGCTCGG
>JALCBJ010000024.1:0-30931 GCA_028066595.1 Thermoanaerobaculia bacterium | reverse complement strand
GAGGCCTCTCCGAGGAACGACCCGTGTCGATCACGCAACAGGTAGGTCGGCTCGGGCGACTCCAAACCGGACCGATACCAAGCCAGTGCAAGGAGAAACGTCAGGGGCGATAGGAAGACCAAACCAGCCACCCATCGGCGACGCCGTCCCTTCCACATCTCGAGCAGCCGTGTGAGTCGCCACCGAAGCGGACCGGAGCCGCGACCCGTCTCGGGGCTGTCGCGCGCCAACGTCACTCCGTCGGATCGTCCGGTCGCGATACTTCCACCCAAGCTCCCGCCGACCGACCCCAGATCGACATGTCGTACATCATCTCGGCACGGGCTGGTGGCTGGCCGAAACGCCCTTCGGTCGACGCGCGAGCGCGAAAGTAGAAGTCGTACGTGCCCTTGGGCAAGCTGTCGTAGTAGAACGCCACATGATCGTCGCGGAAGTCGGCGTACGATGGTTCCATCGTCAGGCTGCCGCTCGGTTTCGCTTCGGGAGGCGCTGTCGCCAAATTCGGATTGAGTACCTCGAGACCGGCCGCCAGCGGTACCATGACCGCGACGTAGTGGCGGTCGGCGGCATTGACGATCCGTACATGCTCCTCCACCACCTGCCCCACCTCGAGCGCCAGTTGGGACTGCTCCACGAGTTGGTGACGGATCGGAGGAGCGTCGGACGATGGATCGACCAACAACCAAGTCCTTTCGACGACGAACCCGCTGCGCTCGGAGGCCATCTCGGCGCCCGGCGTCGAGGGTAGCCAGCTGCTCTCGAGACGTGCGGCCACGACCTGATCCGACCGCTCGGTGGGCTGCCACGCCAACTCTCCCTCGCCGAGCTCGGTGGAACGGAGAACGGCTGCCGGCGTATCGGGACCCAAGCTCAGCACGCTCGGGTTGACACCATCCTGCCAGGCCAGCCTCAGAGTGCCCGGGACTACATTCTCGAACGGTGGTTCGAGGTACTCGGATAGCGCCAAGAGAGCCGTAGCGTCGGCCTGGGTGGAGCCCCATCCGTCGCCTCTCCCGAGACGGACGAGAGCATCGGCCAGTACCTGAATCCGCCCTGCCTCCTTCTCCGTCCCTGCTTCGACGCCGCGTAGAGCGCGCAGCATCGCCGCGACGGTACGCGTCTCGCTCGGTAGGATGGTAGCTGGTTGTTGCAGGGCCTCGTTCTGCAACCCGCCGTAGACCTCTTCGCCATGTTCCAGTCGTAGCACCAAGGCATCCCAGAGCTGCGAGACCAGTCTCTCTACGTCCGCTGCGGTGCTCTGTCCGGCGAGATGGCGCGCGGTCAGCACCCTGGACACGCCCCCAGGACCAAGGAACTGCGCCTTGCGTGCCAGCTCCGCTCCGTAGGCCGGATCGTAATGTCCCGCGGCCGAGAGAGCCTCCAGCGCCATGGTCCGCTCCGACCAGGCTCCGCGAGTGACGAAATGCGAGTAGTCGGAGCGCAACGCCTGCTCCAAGGAGCGAATGAGCGCGGTTCTCAAGTCCTGGTCGATCTCCAGCCCGGCCTCGGCGGCTTCCACCAGCAGGCTCAGAGACCAAGCTGTCAAATGAACATAGCCCCTGGAGCCTGGCCAGTATGCAACCAGACCGGAGGAATCCACAGCCCTGCCGATCCACTCTTGGGTCTCTGCCAGGCTGCTCGCGAGCCGCGCGGGCTCGTCATCCATGACCGCGTCGAGAGCCATGGCCTGGCGTAATTTGCGCAATGCGACACGAGCCCGCTCTCGGCTGATCCGCTGCTCTGTACAACCGTAGGGGTAGCTCATCAAGGCATCGAGGCCGGCCACCATGCGCACCAGACTCGGGCGGTCCGATGCGAACAGCAGTCTGCGCACCGACCCTTCCCGTGCAGGCTCGTCGAGCGCGGGCCACGTCGTAGCGACCCCCGGTTCGAGCTCGACGATCTGCCGATCCAATCTGCGCCGCCGGTCGTCGCGAATGGGCAGCTCGACCTCGAACGCATCCGCCGCACCGTCGGTGAGCCGTTCGACCGCGACGGTGAACTTCGCACGGGTCGCCACCGCCCGTCCTTCCGCGTCGAGCCGAGGCGTCGGCACGTCGACCGGGAACTCCAAACGACGCGGTGTCTGAGGCAGCCAGCTCAAGTCGAGTGCCTCGTCTCCTTGGAGCTCGACGCCTTCGAAGCGCGCTACCGCCCGGCCGGGCCCGGGATCTCCAGAGACCAGTCGGCCGATGGCAGCGGCGACGAACGAGTCGCCGGGACGGACGAAGCGTGGCAGCGCAGGCTGCACGATCACCGGCAGACGCACGGAGATCCGGCTCTTGGCATAGCCGAACCGCCCAGCGCCCGACACAGCCTTGGCACGGATTGCGAAGTCCGTGAGATTGTCGGGCAACCGCACCCTGACCGTCGTCTTGCCTTCGGGTCCGACGCGGATCGTGGGATCGTAGAACGGTACGGGTAGGAAGTTCTTGCGTACCGTCACCCGATCGAGCAGCTCCTCTTGCGCCCTGCCTTCACCGCCACCCGGCAGTTCGACGTAGGGCAGGTAGCCCAGAACCTGGCCGCGGGTGTCGCGGACGGCGACATGGCTCGACTCGGCAGGCACGAAGTCAGGCACTGGATCCAGCCTCTGCTCCTGGCCCAGCGCCAAGACCGCCCGATCTACGAGCCAGAGGGTCACTTCGCCCGGCAGGGGCGAACCGTCCGGTGCGGCGAGCGAGACTTCGACGTCGACCTCGCGGCCTGGCAGCGACTCGCCTGGATGATCCAGGCCCACCTGCAGCGTCTGGGCGAGTGGCTTCACGGTGATCCACTGAGTAGCCGCCAGCAGCGTCGGCTTGCCCAGATCAACCGCGTTGCCCGGTCTGGGTGCGGTCCCTTCGACCCGCCCCCGATAGAGCAAGGCATGAACCGCCAGACGCGGCGCCCACGATCCGTCCAGGGCCAGTTCGAAGACTCCCTGGCCGCCCGTGATCTGAACCCAGTGATATCGGTTGCCTTCCGGCGCCTCCACGACGACCAGAGCACGGGCATTCTGGAATGGTGACTGCAGCACCAGACGAGCCGTCTGACCTGGCTCGTAGATCGCCTGGTCGGTGGCCATGTCGAAGACCTGAGTCTTGGGTTTCGACCAGGCGATCTGCTGGCCGCCCTCTCCAGCGGCAAAGAGATCGATGGCCACGACCTGGGCGCGCCCCAACCGATCTCGGCTCTCTACTTCGACCACGTAGACCCCAGGCTCCGGAAGCTCCAAAGGTACGGTCGTCGCCCGCTCCGAAGACGTCAAACTTATTTTGAAGACCTCCTCGTCGACGACGTCGGTCACGTATCGCGCCACTCCGTCCGTGAAGTCGGATGCACGCAGGTGCGAATGCCATTGGCGATGCAGCAGCCGCACGGTCACTTCTTGACCCTCCAGCAGCGTCTCGTCCGGCCCGACGACCACGAACTCCGGTTGTAGACGCTCGCCGGGAGCCAGGTAGCGGGGCGCCCGGAGGCCCAAAAGAAAGGGTGGTAGGGCCACGATGCGGCGACTGTCGGTGACGGTCTGGTCGTCGGCACCGGTGACCGTCGCCTCCACGACGTAGGTCCGTGGCTGCGCTGTGGGCTCGATGCCTGGATCGATCTCCAACACGGCACCACCGTCGGAATCCGTGACGTCGGTCTTGTCGAGCGCAGGGGTCGAGCGAAACGCCTCCGTTCTCGAGAATCGGCCATCGGAGGAGAAGACGAATCCGCGAAGATCGATGTCCTGGGTGTCGTCGACGTCCGATCCCAGATCAGGAATCCAGGTGTAGGGAAACTGGGTGACCCGCCACCGCACCGGGCGCTCGGTCACTCGGCCGCCCGCGTAGTACGTGGCGGACAGATCGATCCGAAACGGTGCGTCGAGGGTCGCTCTGTCGTTCTTCGGTCCCCTCAGCTGCACCTCGAAACGCGGCAGTCTGTACGCTTCTTTGCGAAAGCTGATCGGTTGGCTACTCCAACGCCTGCCATCGATCCGAGCCTCGAAGTGGGCACGGTAGACGCCCGAAGGCGTGTCGGCCTTTTCACCTTCCCCACCCTTCCCGTCCGCCTCGGGAAAACGAACGTAAAAGCTTCCCGTGTCCTGATCGACCTGCACCGGCAGACGCCACTTCCGCCCCCCGGGTCCGTCGATCAGGATGGCCGCGCTGTCGTTTTCGGGTATCGACAGGACGCCGCGGTAGCGTTGGCGCAGGTAGCCTTTGAGGTGGACCGGCTCCTCGGGGCGATATACCGGGCGCTCGGTGAACAGATGCAGCAGATTCCGCCGCTGGGGTCCACGGCGCGACAGGTTCCTGAGAGCCCACTGCAGCCAGCGCTCACCGGTATCGGTGAACGCTCCATCGTAGTAGCGATCGGGCGCACGCTCGGGATCCAGCACGAGGATGTCGTCACCAGACGTGACGACGATTCGCCGGACCGTCCGCCGGTCTGAGGCATGCCCAGGTGCCGCCCACTCGACCCGCCCGGTGGAGTCGGTGAGGCCGCGGAACTCTTCGTGCCAGGAACCTTGGCTGCGCCTGGCCGAGGTCTCGACCCGCACGGTGGCTCCGACCACCGGCTCGGCCGTGCGGAGGGAAGTGACGACGAAGACCGTGCGTAGACCTTCCTCCACCGTCGTCAAGGCCAGATCGGTGACCTGGAGTCGCAGCCAGGAGCGTTCCGCTGCTCCGTCTAGTCGGCGTAGGCCCACGAGGTAGGAGCCCGGCTGGTCGGCCCCGGACAGCGACTCGAGGTGGCGCTCCAGATCGAGTCCGAAACGGGCCGTATCGCCACCGCGCAGCGGCAGGTCTACCAGCGTCGAGACCGGCGGTGCAGGCAAACCACGGATCCAGTTGCGGAGATGCTCCTCATCGGGTGACTGCTCAGGCTCCGTGATCGGTGGTGGCATCTCTCCCGGTCCCGGCGGACGCCGCCATTCGTCCACCATCAGCGGCGCGGGGGAAAACGGCCACAAGTTGCGATCGAGCGGATCGATCTCGTGCAACCGCAGGTCCAGAGCGGCATCTCCCCGTCCTTCCACCGGCGCCATGCGCGGCCCCAAACGTTCCACGACGCCGGTGCCGACGGTCCAGTGAAGGTAGGGAGCACGGGCTGGGAATACCAGATGGACCTCCGACGCGCCTGGCATCTCGAGCCCCCGGTTCCGGGCGTCGGACAGACGGGAGTGGCCCGCGGGGGCGGGCTCGAGCCGCAACGTGTAGAGCACATCACGTTCGAACTCGCCGCGGAGGTACAGGCTGCGCTCGGAGGTCCAGCTGCGGACGTCGGGAACGGCAGGCGATAGACGCACCAGATTGCGGGCTTGCAGTGGGTCGACGCTCCCCAGCGTGGCCGAGAAATCGATTTGGATCGCGGGCTCTGTGTCCTCGCAACGGATCGCACGATCCGACCCGTAGCGCGAGCCGCCGGGAGTCACTGGATAGCGGTTCGCGCGGCAGCCGAACGCGATCACGCGGAACGGCTCCGCAGTCGTGAAGTCGACCAACGTCACGCGCCCGGGCGTCTGGCTGCCTGGCGACGGCCTGGCCTCATCTCCTGAGCCGGCCATGGGAAGAGGATCTAGCGACAGTTGTTGGTGGACCAACACGCGCTGACCGAGCGGAAGCGGCTCACGAAAACGCAGCACGTAGCTCGCTGGATCCGAGCGGCGCGCGCGTTCCAGTACTTTGACCTCGAAATCTTCACGATCCAACCAACGCGCACCCTGGGAGTCGATACCGGGTAGGGCTCGAAGCTCCACCGTCGTCGCCCGCGCCAGGGACTCGGGATCGAGCGGCTCGGCGAAGGTCAAAGTCAGGGTCTCGACGGAGCTCAGCCCCTCCTCGCCATCCTCGGGAATCGTCTGCTGAGGACGCGCCATCAGCGTCGCCAAACGGGCCGGAGACCCTCCGTGCTTCGGGGCCACCGTGAATCGCGCCAGTGCGGGCCACGGATCGGCTGGCTCGAACTGCAAGGTGCGCGAGTCGAGCCACCTCCAGGCACCAGGGTGCTCCGGCCTCAGCTCGACGTAGCGCTCAGGCGCTGTCTCCGCACCGCCGTCGGAAGCCGGTCCGAGGTCGCGATCGAAGAAGATCGTGACGGGATCCCAACGGCGCAGAAAATCGTCGGGCACGACGACGGTGCCCGCGGCGTCATCGGGGCGCAGGGCATGGCTCGTCTCGCCCTGAGCCGGCGACGCCAGCACGACAACGTACGCGCTGGCGAACAAAGCGCACAGCGTGGCGTAAACTACCATCAACAAAGGCCTTTCGCCTCGGACGGTCGATCGCCGAAGAGCGCCGTTCGAGGTAGCCTTGCCGTCAGCTGAACCATAGGAGATCGTCATGACGTCCCTCGCCTCTCGTTCTTCTTCCTTCGCTGGTCTTGCCAAGCGCATGGGCCTCGTGCTGCTGGTCTCATGCATCGGAGGCCTGATCGTGCAGACACCAGCACTTGCCGCCGAGCACTCCATCGGACTCGGCGCTCACTTCTTCAAGACGGTCGACGACCTGGTCGACGACGGATTCGACGACATCGAGGAGGATGGTTTCGCCTACCATGTGTCGTGGAAGATCGAGCCCGAAGGTATCTTCTTCTTCGAGATCGACGCCGAGTACTACCCCGATGGCTTCGCCGGCGCGACCGACGGTACGCTGGTTCCCTCGGCCTTCGTCGGTGTCGGCCATGGCCTCTACGCTGCCGTGGGCGTGGGCGTCGCATACTCCGATGACCTGTCGGATGACGTGTCCGATCCCATCTGGACCGGCCGAATCGGATTCGATTGGTCGCTTCTCCCCGGGCTCAGCCTCGACTTGAATGCCAACTACCGGACCGACGCGTTCGACGAGCTCGAAGGCGCTTCCAGCGACGCGGTGACCATCGGAGCGGTGATCCGAATCAGCTTCTAGTGAGGCTTCGCCTCTGACCGCCAAGGCGACATATGCATGGTAATCAATGCTGTCACATTGTTGAACCTTCGGAGAGCCAAGTCGCCCTAGCAGCCCGTGCTCCGTCGGACAAGCCCGACCGCACGAACTGAAGGCGAGCTCGATCATGGTGCCTCTCCCGGTGAGCTCGTCTCGCCGGCCAGTGCCAGGTATCGCTGCACCACGTCTTCGGGAGGACCCGTCGGTGGTTCCAAACCGACAACGACGGGTCGCACCCGCACGGGCGGGTGGTCGGCTGGAAGAGACATCGTCATGAGATACCGGCCCGGCTTCAGGTCATCCATCAGCATGACACCGTCCCCAAGATCCACACGTCTTGCCCGTTGGGAGTCGAGAAGGTGGACAGCGACCACTTCCGCATCGGCACGAACGCCCACACCCACCTGTCCGGCCCGTCGGACCTCGAAGGAAGCGTAACGGGTCGAGCCAGGAGCCAGGAGCAACTCGGGCCCTAGGCCCTCCGTCACCTCGACGACATCGCTGGCGACCACCTCGAGCTCGCCGCCGAGGCTATGGCCAGCCAGCGCGAGGAGCTCGACGATCGCTTGCCCGGCAGGGAGCCACACGTCCACCGATAGATGCACCGAATCGAGCTCGATCCTTGTCTCGCCACTCGCCCGAATCGATACGAGAGCCGGTGTTGGTGCCCGAAGATGCACCACCCTGGGTCGATCGAGGTCAAGGGCGAACGAAGCTCTCGTCGAATCCAACGGCTGCACGGATGGAAGTGTCAGGGAACGAGCCTGCTCCGCTACTTCCGCGGCCGGAGAAAGCCCGGCTTCCTCGAGCCGGGCCATGAGGTAGCCGGGTTCGTGCTCGATCACCAAGCGCCCTCCGGCTGGCGGCACGGGCAGGCGGGTCCCGAGCTCCGTTCTCATGGCCACCGAACCGTCGGCGCCGAGAAAGGTCACTCTCCGCGCACCGTGAACCCGGACATATGTTTCATCCGGCGCCGACGGACGCGGCTCCACCTCGACGTCGAGCACTCCTGCACGTTGCATCTTCTGCTCGAAGAGCACGCCTTCTCGGTTCGCTGGCGGGTCGACACGATCGAGGACTGCTACGTCGTAGAGCCGGGCGCTGGACTCGGGGCCGAGAATCCGCAGATACGCCACGCCGTCGTCGGCGGGACGGATCTCTCGCACCAAATCGACACCCTCGCGTGACGCCCGGTGCAGCAGATCGACGTCACGACCGGTCGCAATGGCCGCCGTGACTCCCGCGCCCAGTGTCATACGCAGACAGTGAGGACCCGCTGGCAGCACGAAGGCCCGAGAGTCGCCGGGCTCGATCTGTCCTGCCACGCCGGCTCGAGCATCTCCCGGCTGAGCCTCCCGAAAAGAGCGGGACCTTAGCTCGACCTCCGCAGGTGGAGCCAGACTGTCGGTCACTTCGTTCCCCAAACCGATCGTCGCGGTTCCGGCTCGCGGTAGAGCCAGAGCGAGGGCTTCGGCTCCGTCCGCCGCTTCCGCACCGCCGTCCCCCACCGTGAGCGTGGCTTGTTCTCCCAGTCCCCGTGCCGACAGGAGGCGCAGCTCGTCGGACGCCACCAGGTCGCACGTCGCGCGCTCCCCGGGCAGCAGCCGAAGACGTCTGGCCTCGCCATGCGCCGGCCAGGTCCAACGCGAGGCCCGGATCTCTCTCCCAGCCGGACCGGCGAGCCACAGAGTGTCTCGAGCTGCCACGAGGTCCGGAGCCGCCCGCAGGGCACTGCCGGTGAAGCCTGCGGCGCGCACGCCGGCATCGAGCTGGGACACGTCAAAACAACCCGGACGATCCAGCGACACGGCCACCATGCCTCGACCGCCCAAGTCATCTCGGACACGGATTCCCTTCGCAAGCCGTTCCTCGCTCGCGACTCGGTCTCCGATCCAGACCGCGCTGATCTCGACGTTGCTGGAGCCGCGGTCTACCGCTTCGAGACGGAGCAGCATCGTGTCCTGAAAACGGCCCGAAACCGGTACGTAGGCCAGGCGCGCCGTGCGCCCTTCGCCGAACGCCACAGAATGCCAGCCATCCTGACCGTGATCGAGTTCGAGGGTCAGTCGGACCCCCTCCTCTGACACGGCACGGGCCATCACGGCACCGACACCTTCCGATGGCACTTCGAGCGGGAAGTAGTGGACCGAGCGTCCTGGCGTCAGCGCCACCTGTGCCACTCCCTGCCGGAGGTCCAGCGGCGAGCCGATCTCCTGGTCGAGCGCGGCGATCGTCAGGTCTACAGCGCCGCCATCGCCGCTACTCGCCACCTCGAGCTGATACTCGCCCGGCTCCAGCCGTCGCACCAGCCGCAGATTCCAGTCTCCGGGTCGGTCGTCCGACTGCGCCAACGCTCTGCCCTCCGTGTCGAGAAGTCGCGCACGCACGTCCAGGCTGCCGAAGGTGGCTGTTTCGATCAGGCTGGGTTCACCGACGACCAGCCGATACGTGCCAGGCACCTGGACGGTCCTGGAGTAGCCAGGAAGCAGCTGCCTAGGCTCGATGAGGAGTCGATAATCGATCCGGTTGTTTTGCCGCGCGGGTCTGATGTGGAGCTCGTACTCACCAGCGGGTACGGCACCGTCCAGGCCACGCAGCGTCGTTACCCGTCCCAAGACCTGACCGTCGGCAGGTCTCACGAGGTCGGCGATCACGTCGCGGCTCAGCTCCACCTGAAGCTCCACCGGCGCCGACAATCGAAAACGCCAGCGATCGGCCGGCAGCTCAGCTTCGCGCTCCACCAGAGAACGGAAGCTCGGGGTAGGTTCCTGCCAACGGTGCTCCACCGTTTCGCCCAGCGCCAGCTCGAACGGCCCGTGTCCCTCGCGCTCGACGGGCCCCGGAATCTCCTCGACCAGGGCCACGTGACGTGAACGCACGGCGTGGGGCAGTACAACCAGGCGGTACTCGCCGGCATCGAGCTCCACCGTTTGATCGCCGGGGCGTGCCGGGCGTGTCACGGGCCAGCCATCGGCGTCCTCGATCCGTACCGGAAAAAGGCCACCCAGGCCCAGAACTCGAATTCGCCACCGACCGGGGTCCTCGACCCGAAATCGGTATTCCAACGATTCGTGCGGATCGATCCAGCCGCGGGCTGCGACTCCGCCCTCCAGTCGGCCTGCTGGACGTACCCGTGTCGCAGCCAGCCGGACGCCGAGCGGACCCGAGCTGCGCCCCGCGGCCTGCACCGTCAGCTGGTATTCACCGGCGCCCAGATAGCGCTGGATCTGGAAGTTCCTGCCGGTACCGCCGTCACTCGTACGCTCCAGGCTGGGAACCACGCGAGTTCGGAGGACCCCGACCGTATCGAGGAGTCCGGTACTTTCGAGGCGATAGAGCGCGGCCTCCTCGGCGCGAACCAGGAACGTCTCACTCTGCGTCCGATGCAGCTCCAAAAACCGATCTTGCTCCGCTGCCAGGACAGGCAGTGCCGGCAGTGCTTCCAATGTACCGGCCGGCAACTCCGGCAATGGACGGTTGCGGTGCTCGGGCTCCCAAAAAAGCGAGACGGCGACCGGACGTTCCAGGTCTGTAGCTGCGGAGACCGTGACGGTGCCGTCGGTCGAGACCGCCAGGGTCGTCGGCGCGGGTTCTCCGGCCCCGGCCGGCGTGCCCAACAGGAGCTCGGTACCGTCCTCCGATTCAGCCCGCAGGACGCCAGGCCCTGGAACGCGGAAAGGTACCGTCAGCGACGCGCGATCGCCACGTCCGGAAAGCACGAAAGGCAGGGGCTCCGAAAGGTCGAGAGGGAGCGGCCGCAAGACGATCCCAGATCGGATTCCCGGCTGTTCGTTCTGATGCAAAAGGTAAGAGGCTTCATCGAGAAAGATACGTCCGATTCGCGCGGTAGGAGCCGCGCCTTCGTCCGATCCGGAGCCCGATCCAGAGGCGGCCGACAGCGTCAGATCCGCGATGCCCTGGGCCTCCGGCTCCAACGTCAGCACGTAGTACCCGGGATCGAGCCGCCAGTCGGTCACGTCTCCGGGTTCTAGATGTCGAGACGGTGGACGCTCTTCCAGAGTCTGGCCCGGCAGGAGGTAGGGCTCCAAACGGATCTCGGCCTCCACCCCGTCCAAGCCGAGACGGTAGTCCCCGCCCTCGACGACCTCGAGGAACATGGTCGCCGACTCGTGCAGGTTGAAGCGTCGATGGAGTCGAGAGGTGGAGCGGAGCTCAACGACCTCCGCGCGAAGTGGCTTGACGTAGCGCGAGATCTGACGCGTGTCGAACAGCATCGCCGTGGCCTCCACGGCATCGGCCGGATGGCCGGAATGGACCGTATCGATCCAATACTCACCCTCCTCGTGGAAGCGGTAGATCGGCTCCCGACGAAAGTGCTGGAGCACGTAGGGCTGGTCGGCTGCACCACGCACTGTGATCACACGCTGGCCGTTCTCGTTCACGGATCGGAAGTGCTCGACCGCCAACTCGCGGAGCTCCTTGTGCACGGTCGCTGCGGGCCCATTGCCCACGGAGTAGGGAGTCTCCTCCGCCCAATCGCCAACCCGGAACGACACGGTGTCGGCGCGCAGGTCGCCTTCCGGGACTTCCAGCCGGTAGAACGAAGCGGATGCGGGCACGACGAAGCGATCGATACCGAAGCTCGAAACCGCAAGACGGCTGCGCCCCGCCTCACCTCGGCGAGGAATGCCGGAACGCAGGTAGAGCGGGCGACTGCCGTCGTCGTCCGACCAGGGCAGTCCCACACCTCCGTAGGCCGTCAGGCGATAGAGGCCCGCCGGTAGCTCCGCTGCGAGCCGGGCCAGCGTCAGTGGACGGCCCACCACGGGCTCCGTTTGCTCGAAAGTCGGCTCCGCTCCCACCATCCAGCTGCCGTCCCGGCACAGTCGAAGATCTTCCAGATGCCGGCCGGCCGCTTCGAACGCCACTCGCTGTTTCTCCTCGAGGAGAACCCACCACGACACCTGCTCGAGGTCGGCCAGGTCTGTGGCGACCTCCGCCAGGTCCGGCAACGTGACCGCACGCTCCTCGGCCTCGCGGAATGGACGAACGGTCAGTACCGCCTCTCCCATATCCTCGGAACGAGCCTCGACGCCGTGGCTGACCACCCTGTAGTCGCCGCGGTCGAGAAACAGGTCGAGACGTCCATCGACTTCACCGGGAACGCCGACGATTTCACTCGGGCCATTGACCCGATCTACCAGTTGCAGCGCGACCCCACGTTCGCTCGCCAAGGCCACGGACCACCGTCCGAAGCTCGGCACACGGAAGATCGTAGCCTGTCGCCCCTCCGCCGGCAGCACGGAGTCTTCGATCGTCGCAACTCCGAGCTCGTTGCCGGGTGGACGGGTCTGGGCGGCAAGCTCTGGTGGCCCGGCGGCGATCGAGAGAAGAGCGAACCAGAGTGCAAAAAGCCGAAGTCGCACGAGAACCTCCGAGATGGTAGGGCGATCAATCTGCCGAGCCGGGTGCCTTACGTTCGATTCTAGCCGTCCCACGGAGAGGATCGAATCAATTGCCTACGACCAGGCCGAGACCGGCGTCAGGCGATTCTGAGGCGAATTGTGACGCGTCGCCACATCTCGCTACCGTGAGACTCGATCGCGTGCGAGGGCCCTTCGTCAGGGTCGGCTAGCGGATCGGGAACAGTGATCGATCGAGCTGAGGAAGGAGGCGCAGCGCGCTCTCGCGGTAGATCGCCCTCACCAACTCGTCCGACCCGACGCCAGGCGCACCATCCGGAGCACGACGATGTCCTCCGAGGAAGCTCGGCCGAATCAGCTTGGTACGATCTGAGCACTCCCCAGCTCAGCTGGCCGCAAGGGCCTGCCGAAGTGAAGGAAGCCGTCGACGACTGACCGGTAGACGCAGTCCTTCGGCGAGCTCTACTGTGACGCCTCCCGATACTCCGGAATGAACGGCTAGAACGGCGCCCAATCGCACCAGCGTCCTCCGATGGATCTGCAGGAATCCCAACGATTCGAGGCGTTCCATCAACGAGCTCAACGTCTCGTCCGTCGAGTAGGAAGAGCCCCGATGGGTAAAGCGAACGTATCGATCGCGGGCCTCGAAAAAGTCGATCTCCCGGGCGTCGAAGTAGTACACGGAGTTTCCGCGCCTCGCGGTCACACGCGGCACCATCGCTTCGAACGAACCATCGGCAAGTCCCAGCCGCAAGGCGTTCGTGATCGACTCCGCATACTCGGCCCGGTCCGCCCGATCGAGACGACCGCGCACTCGGTCGAGGGCTCGGGTCAACCCCTCGACGTCGACCGGTTTGAGCAAGAAGTCGGCCGCCTCGACTTCGAACGCATCGAGAGCGAACTCGGAGTGGGCCGTCACGAAGACCACAGCCGGCCGGCCCGATGCAGCATCGGAGGTCCGAAGTGCTCGCGCCACGGCCATCCCGTCGAAACCCGGCATCCTGACGTCCAGCAGCACGACGTCCGGTCGGAATGACTCGATCGCCTGCAGCGCGGAAGGTCCGTCGTCCGCCTCCGCCACCAACTCGACGGAGGCCAGTGTCGAGAGCATCCGGCGTATTCGCCGTCGAGCGATCGGCTCGTCGTCAGCCATCACGATCGACAGCTTGGTGCCGGCACTCATGACGCGCTCTCGGAAGCCACCTGTTGCCGGAACGGCATGGTGATGGTCGCGACGAATCCTCGTGGCTTTCGGTCGCCGGTCGTGAGTCGCGCACGTCCATCGCTCTCCAGGCGAAGCCGTTCTGCTAGGTCTCTCAAGGCCGTACCGGATCCACGGTGTTTGGAATCGGCGAGCCCCGGTCCATCGTCCTCGACCGACAAGATCAAGTCTTCGTCGTTTCTACGAGCAGATACGCGGATCTCGACGCGACCGAGGCTCATGCCGTGGAGCCCTGCGTTCTCCACCAAAGGCAGCAGGCAATGTCTCGGAACCTGAACGTCGTGTAGGTCCTTCTCTGCATCGATCTCATAGGCCACTTTCCCTTCGAACCGTAGCGAGTGGATCTCCAAGTAGGTAGCCGCTGCATCCAGCTCCCGGGCCAGAGAACCGGAGCCAGCCCGATCCGAGTCCAAGCTCGACCGATAGAGCCCGGCCAGCCGGGTCACCAAGCCCACGGCTCGCGGAGGGTCCTCTTCGATCAGCCCTGCCAGCAGATTCAGGCTATTGAAGAAGAAATGGGGGTCGACACGAGTCTGCAGAGCGCGAAGCTCGGCACGGGTGGCCTGGAGCCGCACTTTCTCGGCGGCGTGATCTTGCTGCTCGATCTTCCGTCGCAACGCCAGACTGTCCAGCTCGACGAGTCGGCTGATCAAGAGGATCGAGCCGCCGACCCACCAATGTTGGGAGGTCGAGATACCGAGCTGGTGGGTGGCCCAGGTATTCACACCGCCGCCCGACGCGATCGAGATGGAAAGCCCTAGCAAGCTAGACATCGGATGCCACCACCTGCGCAGTGGAGCCGGCCCCAGGCGGGCTTCCAGGGCCGGGATCAGCCAGTCGAAGGTCACGATATAAGCGCCGCCGTAGCAGAGCCCGACCAAGACGGTGGATAGAAAGCCAACCGCGTCGACCGGCTGATAGAAGGCACGAATTCCTGTGATCGGAAGTGCCACGAGAAACGACAGGCCAACGACGACGGACGCACGACGGATCCAGTGGTCGGCTCGACGCATGACGACGAGATGCTAGCAGCGGCTTTCCCCAGAAGCTGGCCGCGAAGAGATCCGCCAACCGCTACGCGCCGCCGTTCAGGCACGGATCACTACCGTTCATCGGCAGGTGGGCTCCGTTCCGCGAATTGTCCGCGTCCTTCGGCATGCCGGGACGTACTTCCCCCGAAACCGCCACGTGACGGCGATATCGGAAACAGCGAAAGGAGAACCAAATCGTGGGCAAGCCGCAAACCGTCGGGAACAAGTCGCTCCTCGGACTCGCCCACCCAGAGGAGGGCCAGAGAGCGCGGCTCGGCTGCCTCTTGGTTCTAGCTCTGTTCCTACATGCCCTGCCGACCACGGCGATCACAGAACAATCTTCTCCATCGTCGTCATCGCGACTTTGGTCGCTCGAACGTACCGGTGTCTCCACACCGGACGGCATCTGGCTGGCCACCGACGTCTACATGCCGCAGGACATGGCCAGCACGAAGGTGAGCTGTGTCTTGATGCGAACGCCCTATGGCAGAGACCAGTTCCGTGACGGTCACTTCCTGGTCGACGTGCTGACAGCCCGCGGCTATGTCGTGGTGTTTCAGGACGTCCGCGGGAAATGGGGCTCCACCGGACAGTTTCAGCCTTTCGTCAACGAGCAGCGAGACGGTACGACGACCCTCGACTGGATCGTTCGCCAGCCCTGGTCCGATGGCCGCGTTGCCATGTGGGGAGCGTCCTATCCGGGCTTTGCCGGCCTCGTCATGCTGCCTACCCGTCATCCGGCTCTCGAGACCGTTGTCAACATCTCGGGATGGCTCGATCCAGACCCCATGAGCCGACCTGGGGGTGCACACCACCTGATGCTGACGATGCCGTGGCTCCTGCAGCAGGCCACCGAGAGTCGCAGCGCGATCGGCGAGGTGGATCTGGAGGAGTTGTTCGGCCACCTCCCTTTGATCGAAGCGTTCGACGCGATCGGTGTCGACGTCCCGGCTTGGAAAGACCCAAGCCTTCTGGATCCCGTCGAGCACGATCTCACCTCGAGACCGATCAGCCCCTCGATACTCCACGTCACGGGTTGGTTCGACTTCGTCGCGCCCAGCACATTGTCGGTCTACCGCGAGCTGGCATCGCTTCCATCGCCGCCCCGGCAACGACTCCTCGTCGGTCCCTGGAACCACAACCAGATCTTCACCGACTACGCGGTGGTCGGTGAGACGGACTTCGGTCCAGAGTCGGTCATGGGCCTGGCAGGAGTTCACGAGATGACGCTGCGGTGGCTCGCGTCGGAAATGCCCGTTTCGCGCAACAGCTCGGCGGATGCGGTTGCCCTCCCCGATCCATCCGCCGTCCGCGTCTTCATGATGGGTGACCGCTGGCACGACTTCGAAAGTTGGCCGCCGCGGCGGGCCGAGGTCCGCCATTGGTACCTGGTCGGCTCCGAATCCGGAGGCAAGCTGTCGACCGAGCCACCGTCGGACGACGCCGTTCCGACCGCGCTTCCCAGCGACCCGATGAATCCGGTTCCGACGCTGGGAGGTGCGAACTTCCACCTGTTCGCTGGACTCACCGGTCCGCTCGACCAACGAGGCATCGAAGCTCGCGACGATGTGGTCACCTTCACATCGGAACCACTGCGAGAGCCGATGCTCGTCACGGGTCCGGTCCGGGCGCGGATCTACTTGTCTACCGAGGGACGGGGCGCGGACCTGGTCGGGAAGTTCGAGGTCGTGAGGAGCGATGGCCGGGTAGAGGTCGTGAGCGAAGGTGTGGTGCGCTCAGATATCGCGACCGGTCTCATCGCTCCGGGCCAGGTCGTCGCCCTCGACATCGATCTAGGAGAGACCGCTCTTCGACTCGACGAAGGGATGCGTATCCGACTTCAGCTCGCCGGGTCGAGCTTTCCCAAATACGACCGCAACCCACACACGGGTATCGATTCGCGAACCGCGACAGAGCTCAGAGCCGTGACACACCAGATCACATCGAACGGGCAGAAACCGTCGAGCCTCAGCCTTTCCTACATCCGCGTTCCGGAAGAAGAGCACCCCGCCAATCCAGGATCGAGTCGGTCTAAGAAACCAAGGAGGTCATCGCTATGAAGCGTCTGGAAAAGGAAACGCAGGGAACACCGAGCCTGGTCTGCAGCGTTGCCGCACTATTCGTTCTTTTTGTGAGTCCACTACTCGCCAGCGACTCGCCAACTACTACCTCAACGCTCCGGCGCTCGGGGGCGGTAGCAAGAAGAAGGCTCGACTACAGGCCGAGGCGATCGCCGAGTTCGATCCCATCCAGGGGTACATGTTGCTCGGAAGAATCTTGTTGAGCTCGGCGGATCCAGATGGTGCCGCGCAGGCCTATCGCAAAGTTCTCGAGCGTGGTCCAACTCACCGCACAGCACGCATCAGTCTGGGAATGGCACACCAGCGCTCGGAGCGATGGGACGAAGCGTTCGCCGCCTTCGAGGAGGTATTGGAAAACCGTCCCGATGATCGACACGCGCTGTACCAGCTCGGACGGACGGGCGCCCTCAGCGGACGAAATCTGGAGCGCTCAGAACAGGCTCTTCGGAGCTTTATCGCCGGGGAGACCGACGACGATCCGAAATCCTATCGAGGCGGTGCGCTCTGGCGTCTCGGAATGGTGCTCGAGCACCGCGGTGACCAGGACGGAGCTCGCGCCTCCTACCGCAAGGCGCTGGAACGCGACCCCGACCTGAGCGATGCTCGCGAGGCGCTACAACGTCTGGAACGAGGCTCCTGAAGCCAGCCGAAGGCGACGGAACGAGGCGGGAGGCATGCTGACCTGGCCTGTTCGGCAGCGTCACTCGGCAGCCCGTGGTGCAAGTCGTGTGCGGCCGCGCCGCGTCTCAGTTTGCGCCCGAACCTACGACGGCGCGAACATCGAAACCGCGACCCTTGACCTTCACTTTCACCGCGCGTTTTTCCTCGTCACTCAGATCTTCCTCGGCGTAGAAACCCAGGGTGTACTGACTGCGCAGCTCGGCGTTGATCTGAGCGTAGGCGTCCGCCAGCTCGTCGAAAGAGTCGACGAACCAAAGCCGCCCGCCCGTATCGCCCGTGAGCTTTCGTAGAGCGCTCTTGTCGTACGTGCGAAACAAGGTATCGAGCGAGCCCAGGCCGATCAGGTACACCGGAACGCCAGCTCCGCGTGCCATGTCGGCGACATGCTTTGGCCCGAACCGGCTATCGAGGTCGTCGCCGTCGGTCAGGATGACGAGAGCACGGCGTCCGACGTGGCGCTCGAATTGAAGAAGCGAAAAGACGACGGCGTCGTACATCGCGGTACGCCCATCGGCATTGAGCTTGCCCAGCGTGTTCATCAGCGACACGACGTCTCCCGATACGGGATGCAGCAAGCGGGGCTGGAGATCGAAGTCGACGAGGAACGCTTGATCTTTGTTCGGCAGAAGCGTCGAACCGAGGAATTTCGCGGCAGCCCGCTGGGTATCGTGCATCAGAAGCTGCATCGACCCCGACGAATCGACCACCAACCCCATCACCAGGGGCACATCGGCTGCATAGCCGAAGCTCTGCGGGTTCTGAGTTTCGCCGCGGTGAACGATCTCGAAATCCTCGGGCTCGAGATCTACCACCGGCCTGCCCAGGTTGTCGGTCACCACCACGTGGACCTCTACCAAGTTGACCTCCACCTCCTCCACTGCCGTCGGCGCGGCGAGCAGGAGGACATCGTCGATCGAGGTGCCGTCGGTGAGGTACGCAGCGACGCGGAGGTAGTCGTCGGGACCGGCGTTCGGGATCGCCATGTCGAGGCGGTACGACGGGCCCGAGCTCGTGAAGGTCTTCACCAGCTCCTCGCCGCGCCAGAACTCGACTCGAGACAGCCCGGCGCCCGTCGGAACCGAAACCTTGGCTTCGACGATCACGGAGCCCGATGCCGGATCGCCTGCGAAGTCCGTGAACCGAACCCTGAACGGCCGATCGATCTCATTGATCGATGCCACATCTTCGCCCATAGGAAGCCCTCGGGAATCGAGAGCGACCACCCGCAGCGTCTGCACTTTCGGCGGCGAGGCAAAGGGAATGCGCGCCCGGTAGGGTTTGCGTTGGTCGACGTCGATCTCCCGGCCGTCGAGCTCGAAGCGAACGGCGTCCACGGCTTCGCTCGACGTCAGGGTATAGATGGTGACGCTGCCACTCACTGGCTGTTCGCGAGGCGGTACGATGCGGATGATCTGTTCCGCTCGACTCGATGCGCTCGGCCCAGCCGATCGCGGCGTGGCGTCCGACGGACGGCTCTCTCGATCGGACCGCGACGACGCCGTTCCTGTCGCGTCTGTTGTGTCCGCCGAGCGAGCGGGCGGAGCACCTGCTCGGTGGGTCACCTCGTAGTAGGTACCCTCATACTCTGCCACCCGAATCGCCGAGAAACCGGGCCCGGAGATCGAGCCCGTGGGCTCTTGCATCGGCGCCGCACCCCACAAGCCCGACACGGCGTCGCGGACCACGAACGTCATCCGCCGAGTTCCTTCGGGCAACTCGGCACGCAATACGTAGCGCAGGGATTCGACGGCACTGAATTCCTCGAAATCGATGCGGTTCTGATGCACCAAGAGCGCCTCTCCGTCGACGTCGAGCAACAAGAAGACGCAGAGTTCGGCACTGGGCGCCTGGCGCAGGGGGCCAACCTCCATGCGTCCCTCGACGGTGGCGCGCAGCTTCCCTTCCTCCAGGAGTGCCTCCTCGTCCACCAGGAAACCGGCCCGTAGAGGCACGTCGCCGAAGTCGAGTCCACCGGCGAGGAGCCGTTCTGCCAAATCGGCAGGGAAGCGGCAAGATTCTCCAGACGCGGTGTCCTGTGCGACGGACGCTTTCGAAAGGGTGAAGAACGCGGCGAGGAGCGCCGCGGCGACGATTAGCAGGCGATGAGTGGTCATGGAGAGTCCTGACGAGGGGGAGGGTGCGCGAAGTCGCTTCGTGACGACCTACTTTGATGCTAGGGCGATGCCAGGACGAACATGCCGTACCGAGCGATCTGATCTCACAAAGGTATAGAGGTCCAGCCCTCCCCGCCCCGCCGCTTCCACCGACAGAGTCGACGCAGCCCCCACCGCAACGACCGTCGGCACTGCCGCCATCAAGGCTTTCTGTACCACCTCGAATCCCGCGCGCCCCGAAGTGACGAGAATCCGGTCATGCCACGGGAGCTCATCGTTCAGCAAGGAACGGCCGACGAGCTTGTCGACCGCATTGTGTCGGCCTACGTCCTCCCGCAACGCCACGAGGCTACCGTCCAAACGGAAGAGCGCGGCTGCGTGAAGCCCACCGGTTCGCTCGAAGAGCCGCTGCCCCTCACGCATTCGATCCGGCAGTCCACGCAAGAGTTCCAACGCCACCGCCTTGGTTGCCCGAGGGATGACCGGCAAACGCTGATAGACCGCTTCTATCCGCGCCTTGCCGCAGAGTCCACAGGCCGCGGTGGCCGTGAGATCGCGACGAGCCGCATCCAACGCTTCGGTGCGAGACGCCGCCTCCGAGGACAATTCTACGTCGACGACGTTGTCGGGATCATAGTCCGCCAGATCATGGCGCTTCTCCAGCAACCGCAGGTCGACTCGGCGCCTCAACACGCCTTCTGTGAACAGGAAGCCGGCAGCCAGCTCCCGATCGTGTCCGGGCGTCCGCATGGTGACGGCGAAGCTCTCGCCACCGATCCGGATTTCTAGCGGCTCCTCGACTGCCACCCAGTCAGGCTCGGAGTCCTCCCCGTCGCGACGTTGCACCGAGACTCGACGGAGCCCGACGGAAGCCGCCTCCTGGCCGGGTTCGTCCGACACGAAGTCAGTCCCCGCCCGCCAATCTCCAGGTTCCTTCCAGCACACAGGCGTCGTCACCCAATGCTGCGCAGGAGGTCTCGATCACCTCGACCGCGGTTCCTCCGGCGAACTCGATGGCTCGCTCCATCCAACCTCGAACCGTCTGGCACACACAACGGTTCGGCGTCTCGAAATCGACGATCGAGAGATTCACCGCCAAGTCGCCGCAGCTCTCCACAAGCACGCGACCTGACGAGTAGTACTGGTCCCAGATCGCCTGCGCGCGTTGAAAGAGATACATGGGATTTCCACGCTGGTAGAACGAACCAAAAATGGTGCTGAGTGTCAACTCTGCGGAATGGCGGCCCAATTCGACGAACAGGCCACCATCACCATCGGCCAGCTCGGTGTCGATCGCCTCGTTGAGTGCCGCAAAATGCTCGAGCGGGTACCAGACGTCGGGGAACAATCCCTGCTGTACCTGACCTCGAAACGGATCGGGCAGACGCGCGACGATCGCGTCGAGTGCTTCTGGAACTTGCTCCGCGAGGTAGTGAAAACGCGGTAGAATCGCGGCGCCCCTCACCTTCACACCTTTCTCTGCTCTGTCTCCAGGGACTCCATCTTCGGATGGCGTCACCACGGCTTCGAGCAGGGCGGGCCCGCAGTCACTCGACATGATGGTGACAGTGTAGCCCACCGACTGACGAAATCGCTCGAAGGAAGCTATTTCGACCAAACGGTCGGTTGCGCAAAAGCCTCTCGATCCTTATGCTCACGGCGTGTGGATCGTACTGCGCCAGGTACCATTTTCGTCCAGATTTCTGCCCACTCTCGATGACCAGCCGTAGTAGCCGTAGCACCTCGATCCCGGTGCGTGTGGGTCCCTATCGGATCGACTCGCGATTGGGCGTCGGGGGAATGGGCGAAGTATATCGGGGTTACGACGAGCGTCTCGATCGCCCCGTGGCGCTCAAGCAGGTACGAAATGACAGCCGCGGGGACGAGACGGCGCGCGAACGATTTCGTCGCGAGGCCAAAGCGATCGCTCGCCTCAGTCATCCTTCCGTGGTCCAGATCTTCGACTGGGTGGAGACCGACGACGGCGCCTGGTTCGTCATGGAATTGGTGAAGGGCAACACCTTGGCGTCGATCATCCACCACCAAGGACCGATGGAAGTCGAGCGCGCCGCGCGGATCGGTGCGGAGATCGCCGGCGGGCTCGCGGCCGCTCATGCCGAGCACATCGTGCACCGTGACCTCAAACCGGAGAATGTCATGGTGACGCCCGCGGGAAGCGTAAAAATTCTCGATTTCGGGCTCGCCAAACAAGAGTTCCTGCGCGAGGAACAGCAACTCACGGGCGAAGGCCGCGTCCTCGGTACGGTCTCGGCCATGTCTCCCGAGCAAGCTTTGGGCAACCCCATCGATCATCGGTCGGACCTGTTTTCTCTGGGCACCCTGCTCTATGAGATGGTCGCGGGCACGTCACCGTTTCAGGGCAAGTCCCCGATGCAGACCCTGTCGCGCATCTGCACGATGCGTCAGACGCCACTGGTGGACCAGGCGCCGAAGACGCCACCGGCACTGTCCAACCTCGTGGACATGCTCCTGGAAAAGGACCCGAAGGACCGGCCTTCGACCGCCGACTCTGTGCGCCGTTCTCTGCAGCGGTTGGCTGCCGGTGACTCGGCAGAGCGCCTGGAGCTGACCGAAGCGTCTCCCCGCCTGCAAGCCCAGGGTGGAACCAGCAAGATCTCGTCCTCCGGACGCCAGACCTCGGAACGACGGCAAGTGACGGTGTTCTTGGTCGACCTGCTGACGCCGGCCGGGGCGGATCCCGAGCTGGTCTACGAGGTGGCGCCCGACTTCCAGTCCCTGGCCACCGAAGTGTTGCGCCGATTCCAGGGCCATGTGGAAACCCGACTCGGCCACCGACTCGTGGCTTGTTTCGGCTACCCCGTGGCCTACGGTGACGACGCCCGGCGCGCGGTACAGGCTGGTCTCGAGCTGGTGCGCGAAGTCGCCGTGCTGGCTTCCGACAGTGACCACGCAGGTCTCGACGTCGGCATCGCCATCCACACCGGAACCGCGGTGGTGCCGGCGGAAACAGAAGGCGATCCGCTGGTGCTCGGCGCCACGCTCGACGCCGCAAACTCCATGCGAGGGGTCGGTAAACCCGGGCAGGTCCTGGTCAGCGGCCACACCCACCTCTTGGTACAGCACAGATTTCGCTGGCACGAGGCAGGTTCGGTACACCTGCCGGGGGTCGACGAGGATCAGGACCTCTACCGCGCCATCGAGCCATTGACCGAGCGGAGTCGGAGCGATCGCGCGTTCGTGGCCCGACGGCGCGAGATGGACCTTCTGGAGGAACGCTGGAACCTGGCCCGCAGTGGCTCGGGGCAGGCGGTGTTGGTCAGCGGAGAAGCCGGTCTCGGCAAGTCTCGTCTGGTGGACCGGCTACAGGATTCCGTTTTGCAACGCGAGGGTGGCGAGGAACCGCCTCGTTGGCTCTCCGTGCAAGCGTCGGATCTCGGGGGCGACGCGCCTCTCCAACCCCTGGCTCAGCTTCTGCGCCGGCTCGCGGGCATCGAAGAGGACATCGGCCTGGGTGCGCACGACCGCCTGGAGGAGTTCCTGACCGATCTGTCGTTGCCCACCCAGAGCATCGCGCCGTACCTGGGACGCGTACTAGGTCTGACCAACGAACGTTGGAAAGAGAGCGAGGTCGGCCCCCACATGCGCCGACAGCGTATCCACGAAGCCATTGCTGCGGTCATCGTAGAGCTGGCAGATCTCCGTCCCGTGGTGCTGGTACTCGAGGATCTGCATTGGGCCGACGAGTCGACCCTCGAAGTGCTCGGCATGCTCCTGGAGCAGGTCGCTGCTCTGCCGATGCTGTTGGTGATGACCGCACGGCTCGAATTCGAGCCGATCTGGCGCGCCCACGGCCATCTCGCCGAAACGCGCCTCGCCCGTCTCACAGACGCAGAGGTACGTGAGCTCGTGGCCAACGTTGCGGGCGACCCCCTGCCTGCCGAATTGATCGAACGTATCGTGTCGCGTGCCGATGGTGTGCCGCTCTACGCCGAAGAGCTCACGCGCGCAATCCTCGAGTCTGGTCGTCTGGAACGAAAAGACGGACGCCTGGAGATCGTCGGCGCTCAGCCTCTCGAAGTCCCAGCTACGCTTCGCGAATCCTTGACTGCTCGTCTCGACCGCCTCGAAACGGCGCGCCCGCTGATTCAGCTGGCGTCGGTCCTGGGTCGTAGCTTTCGGCACGGATTGCTACTCGCCGTAGCCGAAGAAGAGCCCATGGAGCTCGAGAACCAGCTCGACCGTCTGGTAGCTGCTCAGATCCTGCTGCGGAAGGGATTCGGGGAACGAGCACGATATCAATTCCGCCATGCGTTGATCCGAGACGCAGCCTACGACTCGGTACTTCACCGCGAACGACGTCGGCTTCATCGGCGCATTGCCGAAACGCTGGAGAGCCGCTTCGAGGCCCTCGCCAGCACCGAACCCGAAGTGGTTGCCCACCACTGGGAGCAGGCCGGAGTCCACGGCCACGCAGTGGATGGATGGAGACGCGCCGCCGAACGCGCCCTCGACGCGTCGGCGCCGGTGAACGCCGCCAACTACCTTCGATTGGCCCTCGACGCAACGGCGCAGCTCTCAGCCAGCGCCGATCGCGATCGCAAAGAGCTCTCGCTCCTCAGTCAACTGGGTCCAGCTCTGGCGCTGGCCCGCGGCTACTCGGCACCGGAGCTGGAGGAGGTCTACGGCCGCGCGTGGGAGCTTGCGCAGGACCGCCCCGACTCGGCGGAGGCATTCTGGGTGCAATGGGGCCTATGGTCCTTCCGCTTGGTACGCGCAGACATCGATCGCGCTCTTGTCCATGCTCAGAACATCCTGCACCGCGCCGAGACGGTCGACGGTGAGACTTCTGGCACCGACGTGCGAGGTGCCCATCAGGGACTGCTTGCCGCGCTCGCCGCCACCGCCACCGCCCATTATTTCCGCGGAGGAACGGGTGATCTCGAGAAAGCGAGGGAGCTACTCGAACGAGGCCTGGACTTCGACGACGCTCGCCGGGACGAGCTCCTGCCATCCGCCAGTGGTCAGGATCTCGGCGTGCACTGTCGGGCAGCTCTCGCCCTGGTGCTGTGGCACCTGGGCGAGGTGGAAGAAGCCCGTCGGCACAGTCGTGAGGCTCTGGAGCAGGCGGAGCGCCTCGGCCACGCGTACAGTCGAGCGTTCGCCCACGCGTGGGCTGCCAGACTGCACCAAAGCCTGGGAGAGGCCGAAGAAGTCCGCAAACACGCCGGCGTCGTGCTCGAGCTGTCGCAGGAGAAGGGCTTCTTCTGGATCACCCAAGGACTGTTCTTCCTCGGCGCCGCAGAAGTGATGGGAGAGCCAGGCGACGAGTCCATCGCCAGGATGCTCGAGGGCCTCGACCACTACCGGCGCGCCGGAGCTCGCCTGTCGACGACCTACATGCTCGCCCAGATCGCCGATGCTCACCTGCGCTCGGGACACCGCGACGAAGCTCAGAGCCTTCTCGACGAAGCGCTCGAAGAATCCGAGCGTGGTGGCGAACGATATTGGCGTCCGGAGTTGCTTCGCCTCACGGCGAGCCTGGCCTCGGCGGAAGAGGCAGAGGAGCTCCTCGACCGAGCGAAAGAAGAAGCCGCGTCGCGAAACGATCGCGCACTCCTGGCCCGCCTGACAGGCTGAGCCGGAACGGCGACAGTTTTCGTCCTGTGGCTGAGCAGCACCAGACAGAAATTGTCAGCTGCACTTGGCCTAGAGGACACACATGCGGAAGAACTTGGCGGTCTGCGGCCACTTATATAGAATAATGCACATACTGAGATTGGCATCTATCTTGCGCTGCCGAGGTAGCCAACGTTGGATAGATGAAATGTGTCCGGGCGCACTGCCCGACCCGTCGTTCCTGACGATATTCGAGGACCTCTCGTGACTTCCCAGAAGCTTTTCGTTCGCCTCCGCCCTCTGGCTCTCGCTCTCGTTTGCTTGGCAGCGATGGTCCCGAGCGACATCGCAACGGCCCAGGTCCCCACCGTGGTCCCGGGCGTCCCCAACGTGACGCGGACCGCCGGAGAAATCTTGAGCGGTCTCAACGAACCGAACCAGGGTCGCACTGCGATCATTGCGTACCACAACGGCGTGCTGTACACCGTGCCCGAGCTTCCTTCCAGCCAGCCCGGATCGGATTTCCAGGTGCGCAGTTGGGATCTGTCGGACCCCACGGCACCTGTGGTGACCGGGACCTTCGGCGTCTCCCCGATGCCGATCAATGCCCACGGATATCTCAAGACCGGTGACTATCTGAGCGTCGGCGCCAACTGGCCGCCCGAAGCCCCGTGGTCGTTTCGCTACGACACTCCTGGCGCCAACACACGCACCGAGAATCCTGAGCTGCTTTGTGCCGGCGTCCGGGGTTGCCTCTTCCAGCCGTTCTTCGTCTCTCCAACCCTTTGGAGCTACGGCGACATCGTCAACGAGCCTGCGACGCTCCAGCGCGACTGGGTCGAGATGGGGAGCTTCGAGCACCTCGACGAAACTGGCGTCATCGGTCATCCGTTCCTCCTCGGTGACCTGATCATCTTCGCTTCGGACCAAAGCCGCACCGGCGTCGCCACATGGGATGTCTCCGATCCGGCGAACCCTGTACTGCTCGATGTGCTCACCAATGGTGGTCCCGGCGGCTACTGGCCCGAGCTCTGGGGTGGTAACGGCAAGCTCTACGTCGTCTTCCCCTACAACTCGAACGGCAATGGCATTCGGGTCGTCGACGCCACGGACCCGTCGGACCTGCAGTTCGTCGCCGACCAGCCGCTCGGTGGCGATGACGCGATGTACGTGCAGTTCCAGGATGAGTACGCCTTCGTCGGCAGCCACAAAGTCGACATGCGCACCTTTCAGTCGGTACTCGATCTCGACGGCGCCAATACCGTACGCCCCAATGACAACGGTGTAGGCATCGACACCAGCCAGTTCGCCCTTCCCATCGGCAATCTCTTGGTGACCGGTGGCATCGGAGCGAATCAGGGTATGGCCATCTGGGCTCATCAGAGTGCTCCGGATACCCGCGGGCCTTCGGTGGGTTTCCACATCCCGCAGGCGGGTCGAACCAACTATCCACTCGATCTGCCGCTGTCGTTCTTGATCCACGAGACGTTGGAGACGCCAACGATCGTCAACGGCAAGAGCTTCATCGTACGTCCCATGGGCGGCAGCCCTATCGCCGGCTCCCTGACCTTCGCGTTCGACGATATCCTGACCTTCGCACCCGACGCTCCGTTGCTGCCCAACACAACCTACGAGGTCGTCTTTCCCGCGGGTCTGATTCGCGACGCGGCGGGCAACGGCATCGAAGGCTACAGCTTCAGCTTCTCCACCGGCTCGAACGTCGGCGGCAACGCGCCACCGGACATCACGTCACTCACCGCGTCGATCTACCCTGTGCCACCGGGCGACCCCGTGACGATGACGGCTTCCGCCACCGACGATTCGGACACTCCGGAGCTGCGCTTCGATTTCGGCGACGGCTCCCCCAAGACGGCCTGGTCGACCACGACGTCGGCCCAGCACAGCTACACCGAGGCGGGCCACTATCAAGTCACCGTCCAGGCCCGCGATGGCGACGGTTCGTTGGCCGCACGCTCCACGACGGTCACGGTCCTGGTACCGCCCATCGGTCCGTTCCCCACCCACAGCTCTCCGATCGCCTGTGACGTTGCCGCCCGCACCATCTGGTCGGTAAATCCAGACAATGACACTGTCACACGGCTCGATGCAGACGACCTGACCGCCGACCTAGAAGTCTCGGTGTGCGACGATCCGCGAGCCATCGCTCGCACTGCGCAGAACCAGGCCTGGGTCTCGTGCCGCGACGACGACCGGATCTATGTGCTCGACGCCGCGGGTGGCTTCGTCGACTCGATCGACCTCGGCTACGGCAGTGGCCCAGCCGGACTCGCTGTGTCACCGGCAGGCACCACCGCCTTCGTCGCTCTCCAACACCGCGGCCAGCTCGTCCGTTTCGACACCGCCACGCGAAACGAGACCGGGCGTCTCGACCTGGGCCCAAGGCCACGGGCCGTGGCGGTCTCCGGAAACGGATCGGACGTCTACGTGACGCGACTGCTGTCGCCTCGCCACCATGCCGAGGTCTGGGAGGTGGACGCGACCACCATGACGCTCCAGCGCACCCTGGAAATCCGAAAGTTCGGCGGTCACGAGAACCGAGATGGCACGGCGGCAGGCAGAGGAACGCTCAACTACCTCACGGGCATCACGCTGTCCCTCGATGGGCAAAGCGCCTGGGTGGTGGGTAACAAGCCCAATACGGAACGAGGGCTGCTCTTCTTCCACGACCTGGATCAGGACAACACGGTGCGCAACGTCGCCGTGCAGATCGACCTGGCTTCGGGCGACGTCATCAACGCACTCGACATCGACAACAGTGATTCGGCGTCAGCGCTAGCGTTCTCACCATTCGGTGACTACTTGTTCGTCACGCTCCAGGGCAACAACGAGATCGTGATCTTCGACGCCCTGGCTCTCGACTCGTCGACCGGACTGGGAAGTTTGGTCACACGAGTCGAGGTGGGCGATGCGCCCCAGGGGCTCTGCGTCGACCCAGACACCAACCGTATCTTGGTCAAGGATTTCTTGGGACGGACGGTGACGGCTCTCGATGCGACGAACTTCTTCGCCCAGGGAACAAAGAACCTGCCCGCGTCGGCCGTCGCCACCGTGAGCTCGGAAGCACTGGCACCGAGCGTCCTCACAGGCAAACGCATCTTCTACAACGCGACCGACCCGCGGATGAGCGCGGAGGGCTACGTGAGCTGTGCGTCCTGTCACCTCGACGGGGGTCATGACGGCCGGAGCTGGGATTTCACCGGCCGCGGCGAGGGTCTGCGCAACACCACGTCGCTGCGCGGACGCGGCGGCATGGACCACGGCAACGTCCATTGGAGCGCCAATTTCGACGAGATCCAGGACTTCGAACACGACATCCGTGGACCGTTCGGCGGCAGCGGTTTCATGGAAGACGCCGACTTCGCTGCGACCGACACCCCGCTGGGTCCGCCCAAGGCCGGCCTGTCGGCCGACCTCGACGCCCTGGCAGCCTATGTCGCCTCCCTCGGCCAAGCGACAGTGCCGCGTAGTCCGTTCCGTCAGGCAGACGGCTCGACTACCGCGGAGGCCAACCTGGGTCGCCAGCTCTTCGTCTCCCAGGGCTGCGGTACCTGTCACAGCGGCTCCGCCTTTGCCGACAGCACGCTCGGCACGGAGACGCTCCACGACGTAGGTACGTTGGGCACGGTCTCGGGTCAACGGCTCGGTGGCCCGCTCGGCGGCATCGACACTCCCACCCTCCTGGGCCTCTGGAACACGGAGCCCTACTTCCACGACGGCTCTGCCCAGACCCTGGAGGACGTCTTCCGTATCGCCGGTGGCACGCTCTACCCTGCCGAGGAAGCGACACCTTCGAACGGTGGCCGCATCATCGACACCTATGTCGAGCTGAACAACGACGATGTCGTGCGAGGACGAGCCTACGGAGAAGTCCAGTCCTCGGGTGCCGCCTTGACCTTCGACGTCGATGGTGGCTCCGGCGGACCGGCGCAAATCGCGATTCGCTACAGCCGTGGTTACAACACGCTCACCGAGCTGTGGGTGAACGGAGTGCTGCAGGACACGTTCGTTCCTCCGGCAACTGGCAACGATCCACTGTGGCGACATACGAACTGGGCCCCACTCCGCTTCGACATCAACCTACAGCCAGGGCCCGCGAACACCATCGCGCTCGTGGCGGCCCAGCAATCGAATCTCAGCGTCGATGACCTGATCGTTGCGACAGCGGACGATCTCGCCGCTGCAGAGCCCCATCGGCGGGTGCTCGCTTTGTCGCAGAACGACCAGGACGCCCTGCTCGCATACCTGCGACAGCTCGACGATTCGGAGTCCGGAAATCCGTTCGAGGCGAACATCTTCGGTGACGGTTTCGAGTCCGGCAATACGTCGGCATGGTCGGCGACCGTGGACTGAGACATCCACGGTCGAGGCTGCGTTCGGGCGAATCTCGAGCGGCCCTGCTATTGCGAGATATCGGTCCGGTCAACGGTACCGGTTGCAGGAGATATCGAGGGCTTGCTTCACCGGTCGAGGTCCGTTCTTGGGCCAAGCCAAGGGCACCGAACGATCGGTCAGCTAGATAGGTCTCGTCCGAGAAAAATCCACGGATACGGCGCAGCGAGCGTCCAGCGAGTCTGCGCCTTTGGTCAGGCAGGAGGAATCCACGCCTCCCAGGCCGAACACCCATATCTTGCGCTGGGTCAGGCGAGAGCCGAGGCACCACCTCAGCCTCTACCCAGGCGCTCGCCTGACCCAACCCAGGGTCATTCCGAGACCCTCCTTTCGACCCCGCCGCCTTGGGCAATGGGCGGCGGGGCTTTTTCGGCCCACTATCGGAGTCCTCGTGCCCGGTCATCAGGACAGAAAGCTCACGAACCGCTTGCGGCGCATCACAGATCGCCTCGAGGAGCTGATGAGAGATCTGGACGGTCTCCTCGAGAGCCTGTCGTCCGAAGACAGCGCGAGCGATCGGGCCGGAGCGATGCACCGCACTCTGCGGCTCGCCTATCGCGATCTTCTGTCCGCCCAGGCCCTGGTCTTTCTAGCCTCCCTGGCACGGACGGGAGTGCTGAAACGTCTCCTACAAGCAGCGCTCGGGCGTCCCCTCGTAGGATCTGTAGCAGCGGCCAGCGCGCCCCTGAGCTCCCACAGCTCGGCGCTCGATCCCTATCGACTTCGCCTCGCCGACTCGGCGCTCGAAGCGGAACGGCTCTATCGGACGCTCTCGCCGATCCGGGACGGCATCGAGCAGTTCGGGATCGGGAGTTGCCGGGCCGAGAGTGACGGAGACATGGCGCAGCGGCCCGAGTCTGTGGTCGCCTTCGCTGGAGTCCTGGTAGACGGAGCGATCGAGAGCCTAGAGGAGGCGCAGCGCCTTCTCTTTCGCGCCGCGGAGCTGACGGAAGGCCAGGTGGCTCCTCCATCGAGCGGAGGAGGCGACAAAGCGCCGAAGTGACGGCTCATTTCGGCGACAGAACAGGATAAGATTCCTGTACAATACACAATCCGCGCTCGCAGAAAGACAGAGGTGCCCCGGAGCATCTGGGCGCCGACGTTGTATTGATTTTGTTGGAGGAGAGTTGAAATGTTGATTCGTCCCAAGCCCGCTCTACCCGTCGCCGGACTTTCTACCCTCTGTCTGTTACTCGGCACTTGGTGGGCCCTGTCTCTGTGGCCTTCTCAGAACCCAGCCGCGGCTGAGGAAACGGTGCACGAGATCGCCGGCATGGAGATCGCCAGTGCGGGAGTCTCCGGCGCCGACATCTTCTCGGACGGGTTCGAGACGAGCGACACGTCGCGCTGGTCGGTGACGGTGGCGCCGGTCTACGCGCAGTTCCTCCAGCCGCTGTCGGGGCCCACGCAGGAGACTGAGCCGAAGATCTCGGTGGACGTGTGGACCCCCACGGGCGTGGGCGTGGACTTCGCCACGTTCGAGCTGCAGTCCAATGGTGGACCTTTGGCTGCGA
>JALCBJ010000023.1:79415-83491 GCA_028066595.1 Thermoanaerobaculia bacterium | reverse complement strand
ACCCGAAGTGCGAGCGTCTTCGGCCAGGGACCGCCACCAAACGCCTTCAGCTCCAGGATCCCTTCGATCTCGGTCCATTCCAGGGCCACCTCGCGGCCGGAGTCTGCCAGTACTCGGCCGTTGAGACTTCCGGCACCCTGCAGCGCCAGAGAAGCCGTCGTTCCGACCTCCGTAACCGCCCCGCTGTCGGTCAGCCAGGAGGCGAGTCCCTCCTCCGAGCGAAAGAGTGGCGCGACCTCCGACCAGGAGAAGTCGACGGGCCGGGCAAAGAAGAGGGTCTTCTTCTCTCTCGCGAAGTGATTCTCGAGGTAGTGACGAAGGACCGCGAGGGCGAGCTGCCAACCGGAATCGATCCCTTCGTATTCGTCGTCCCAGTCGGAATCGTCGGCGAAGCCGGAGTGGACCAGCTCGAGCACGGTCTGGCCACCGTCTTGCCGCACGTGGATCTCTTGCCGATATGGCTCCCCTCCGGGAGATCGTCCTTCGAGAACCAGTCGACGAGGAGCTTCGGCCTCGAGCACACGATAGGTCATCTCCATGCCGAACGCTTCGAAGAAGTGGGTGAGCTCGCCACCGGGCTGCGCATCGCCCCATGCCCGATCGGCGAACCAGCCCGCGATGATGTCGGGATCGGCCCAGGCCCTGTAGAGCTGCTCCGGTGAGGCGTTCACGCGCAGCTCGCGGCGATCTTCCTCGGTCTCTTTCTCTGGGCGGTCCGTGGTCGGAGGATCGGTGCGCTTTCGGGTCATGAGATGTGCTTCCTCTCTTTGTCAGGGTTCTCTGGAGGGATTGGATGGCAGCCGGCGACGAGTCGATAGGGCCGGCCTCTCGTCGACTCGATGGGCGCGGCGTGTCTCTGGATAGCTCGCGCCACTGCTGATTCGACCTCGCGGGCGAACGCCGCTCTTTTGGCGGACGATTCGAACCGCAGCTCGGAATGCAATGACCATGTGGGGAGCCGCTTGTTCTGATCTGCAGCCTCACGACCGGCACGGGCCAGGTCACGCTGTACCTGGGCCGTCAAACCGAGCAGGCGGGCTGCACTTTGCTGATCTGCGCCGCTACGCCAATCAGCGCCCAGGGATTCCAGAATCTCGGGCGAGATCACGAAGAACTTGGCCCGTGCAACGTAGTTCTGTTCGATGAGATTGCGCCGGCGCAAGCTACCGGCAGGCTCGAGGAAACGAAAGCGCGCGAGCTCGCGAACGTGGTAGTTGACCTTCTGTCGGGGTTCGCCGAGGCACTCTGCGATCCGACTGGCGGAGATCGGGACTCTTGCTTCGTCAAGGATTCGCAGGCGTAACGGCTGGAGCAACGCCACCGCGCGTTCAGCTTCATAGATGCACTCGACGTGATTCATGACAAGAATGATGATACGGAAAAATCAATTTGTCAATAGATTGGCAGGAGAATAGAAATGCGGATGGGGAGTGCTAGGATTTGGTACGTGAAAGCTCTACGCCGCCGCCCGACTCGACGAGGTCGTTCAGGGGTCGCCGGAGCGGCCTCCCAGGCTGCGTCCGCCCGGCGTGCGCTCGCTTTTCTGGCACTGGCGGGCTGGTTTCTGATTGGGCCGTTCGGTTGGGCCCAAGACGAACCAGACGACGCAACGCCAGTCACGCTCGAAGAAGGCGATGTCCGAGCTGCGTTCGAGGGCAAGGTAGTGACCGGCAGAATCGACGGCGACATCACGCTGGCGGAAGCGGCGTTCGTCAGCCGCCTGATCGATCAGGCGCGGCTCGAGAAGGCCGAGATCATCGCCCTCGAGCTCAACACTTTCGGCGGGCGCGTGGATGCCGCGGTGGCGATTCGCGACGCCCTGATGGATGCGCCGCAGACCTCGATCGTGTTCATCAACAAGCGGGCCATCTCCGCCGGTGCATTGATCTCTTTCGCCTGCGACAAGATCGTCATGAGTTCCGGTGGCACGATCGGAGCGGCAACGCCGATTCAGCAGGTGCCTGGTGAAACTCTTCCGCAGCCGGTAGAAGAGAAGTACCTCAGCTATTTCCGTCAAGAAATGCGGGCCACCGCCGAAAGTCAGGGGCGCGACGGTGACATCGCCGAGGCGATGGTCGACAAAGACAACGAGATCGAGGGACTGGTGGAGAAGGGCAAGCTCCTGACGCTGACCACCGTCACCGCTTTGGCTCACGACATGGCTGATGCAGAAGCAGAATCCCTCTCGGGGGCACTGGATGCCATGGGTTTCCATGGCGATGTCGTCGATGTCGATCGCTCGTGGTCGGAGCAACTGGTCGCCTTCTTGACCTCTCAGGCCATCGCAGGCCTGCTTTCCATGGCAATGATCGTGCTTGCCTACATGGAATGGCAAACGCCTGGCTTCGGTGTCTTCGGTGCATTGGCCATCGCCTGCTTCTTGTTGCTCTACTTCAGTCACTACATGGTGAACCTGGCTGGCTACGAGGAGTTGATCTTCTTTGGGCTCGGGGTGATCCTGATCGTCGTCGAGATGTTCTTCATCCCGGGCCTTGGCATCCCGGGTATTTTGGGCGCGCTGTCGGTGCTCACCTCTCTGGTACTGATCATCTCTGCCGGTGACTGGAGCGACCTCCACTTCGACAATCCGATCACCGTCGACGCCGTTGGGCAGGTGGCGATCGCGATCGGGGTGGCGTTTGTCGCGATTCTGGCGCTGATTCGCCTGCTTCCGCAGACACACTACGGGGGTGGGATCGTGCTCGGCCAGGAGTTGGCTGCTGAAGGTGGCTGGACCAGTCACGACACCGACGAACCGAGCCTTCTCGGCGAAACGGGCGTGACGCTTTCGGCCCTGCGTCCATCCGGCAAGGCACACATCGGCGATCAGCGTCTGCGAGTCGAGACCGAGGGTGATTTCCTCGACGAAGGAACACCGGTCAAGGTCGTGAGACAAGTAGAGGGACGGATCGTGGTGCGCAGGGCCACCGATGGCGCGACCGAGGAGCTGACCTGAATGCCCGAGGGCGTCGGTAGCGTCGTGTTGCTCCTGTGCGTCGGCTACTTTTTGTTTCTAGCCGAAGCATTGGTACCGGGCGGCATCCTAGGCATTCTCGGAGCCGCCAGCATCGTCTGGGGCTGTTGGCTGGCGTTCGGTTTGTCGATGGGGTGGGGACTGTCGAGCATCGTGCTGTCCATCGTGGTCTTCTTTGGCCTGAGTTGGTTCTTCGTCAAGAACCGGTCGAAGAAAGGTCTCGTCTTGGGCGGCGACGAGGCAAAGACCTGGAAGTCGGCCAAAGAAGGCCTGACGGAGCTGGTGGGAGTGGAAGGGAAGACGCTGACCCCGCTACGGCCCGCCGGTACCATGCTCGTCGACGAAGAGCGGATCGATGTCGTGGCGGACGGCGAATTCATCGATTCGGCTGTTCGGGTCCGCGTGATCGAAGTGGAGGGCACCCGTGTCGTGGTGGAGCCGGTGGCCGAACTGGACGAAGGCGCTGCTTCCACGAGGCGGGCTCAACGATCCGACATCCCAGACCATCCACTCGAGCTGAATAAAGTGCCACGGCACCTCGAACCCAACGATCCATGAACCCCGCGACACCCATCGATCTGCTGCGAGCATTCACGAGTTCTTAGGCCTGACGATTCGATTTTGATCCCACGGAGTCATTTCACATGGAACCCATCATTGCTTCTGTCTTTTTTCTGCTCGTATTCCTCTTCTTCTTTGCGTATTTCGTTCCTTTCCGACTGTGGATCGCGGCTTGGTCGAGTCAGGCCTACGTACCCCTGACCCAACTCGTGGGCATGCGGCTGAGGCGCATTCCGCCGCGTGAGATCGTCGAGCCGCACATCAGCGCGGTGAAGGCGGGTCTGGAGATCCCGATCGGGTCCATGGAAGCGCACCTGCTTGCGGGCGGCAACGTGATGAAGGTTGTGAACGCTCTGATCTCCGCCGACAAGGCGGGAATCGACCTGACCTTTCAACGTGCCACCGCCATCGATCTGGCGGGTCGTGACGTGCTCGAAGCGGTGAAAATGAGCGTCAACCCGAAAGTGATCACCACGCCGACGGTAGCCGCCATGGCCAAGGACGGAATCCAGGTGAAGGCCATCAGCCGCGTCACGGTACG
>JALCBJ010000023.1:57132-79315 GCA_028066595.1 Thermoanaerobaculia bacterium | reverse complement strand
CAGACTGAGCAAGCCGAAGCCGACAAGCAGGTAGCCCAGGCCAAGGCCGAGGGCCGCCGCGCCATGGCCGTTGCCGCGGAGCAGGAGATGAAGGCCCGGGCCGAGGAGATGCGAGCCAAGCTGATCGAGGCGGAAGCGCAGGTGCCTCAAGCGATGGCCGACGCCTTCCGCAGTGGCAATCTCGGCATCATGGACTACTACCGAATGCGCAACATCGAAGCCGACACCGACATGCGCCAGAGCATCTCCGAGGGTGGCGAGACCGATCCGCAGGAAAAGAAAGACATCTGAGGTAGGTCGTGGATCCTGAAGCCTTCGTCTGGCTGCTCTTCCTCGTGATCTGGATCGTCTCCGGGATCGTCCGGGGGATCAAACAGGTCGCAGCGCAGCGTCCTGGCCAACACCCGCACCCCGGTGAGGGGGAGAGAGCCGAACAAGGGCCACGTCGCCCGGAGCGGCCGCTGCCAGACGACGATCCGATGGTCCAGTTGTTACGGCAGTTGGGCGGTGAAGTGGAGGTAAGGCCTCACGAGCCGCCTCGGGAGCAGGAACGTCCGGCGGAGCCGAGGGCCCCGCGGCAAGTGCCTCCTCCGCCGCCGGTGTCCCGACCGGTTCCTCAGGTCGCATCGATGCGATCGCAGACTGTTCCAGCAGTTCCCGATGTGAGCGCGCCCTTCGTTCCGATGGCGACCGGGATCTCGCTGGGCCGCGGAGCTTCACGGGGTAGGAGTGCGCTGGCGCGCAAGCTCCGTCGAGATCTATCGCGCCCCGATTCTCTGCGCAAGGCAGTCCTATTGCAGGAGATACTCGGAAAACCGCCTGGGCTCAAGAATCTCGGGAGATAGGAAGAACAAACTGCAGGGTGTGATCTCCGGTGCGGGGAGCAACCCTCGCGCGCCCTTCGCGTAGCCAACTGCATGCGCCGAGCATTGGCAGGTCTCCGCGACGTCGGGCGGCTCCGGTTGCGCCGAGGCGTCGTGGTGGCTGTCGCCGCCACGCTGGGTCTTGGTTCGGGTGCAGCTGCGACGATCTTTGCGGTACGTAGCGCGGTCCTGGGTGCGCCGCTGGCCTACGATCCGGACGATCGCCTGGTCCTGGTGTGGAATCGTCTATCCGAAGCAGGCTACGGGAGACTGCCGCTGTCAGACGCGGAATGGCTGGACCATCGCCGCGCCCTGCTCCGATCCGGGGTCGCCGAACGAGCCGCTGCCTTCCTGTTGGATGGCGTGACGCTGCTCGGAGCCGGTCAACCTCGAGCGTTGACCGTGGTGCGGGCGGAGCCGGAACTCCTGGGGATGCTGACGGTGGATTGGTCTGTGCACGGTTTCGAAGGGGACAGAGTCTGTGTCGTCTCCCATCGGGCCTGGCTCGAGTACTTCGGATCCAATCCAGACTTGGTGGGCGACTCGATCGACATCGACGGAAGTCGCCACGAGGTCCTGGGCATTCTGCCGCCGGAGGCCGCCTTTCCGCCGCCCATCACGTGGCAAGCCCGTACCACCGGCGATGGCCTCGGTGCCGACATCTTCCTGCCCTTGTCGGCAGAGCACAAGAGGCCGCGAGGGGATCGTAGGCTCATGGCCGTTGCTCGACTGAACGAGAAATCCCACCTGGGAATCGCCAAGCGGAAGCTGGAGGAGTCGGCTCTGAAGCTGGCGGAAAGCTACCCCAGAGAGCATCCACCGGGCCTGTCGACGACAACTGTGTCGCTGCGCCAGCAGAGTGTCGAGCTCGCGCGCCCGATCCTCCGTACGCTGACTCTGGCCGTGGGTCTGCTACTCGTCGTGTCGTGCGTCAATGTCTCTCTCCTGCTCCTGGCTCGCTCCGTCGAGCGGCGCGGGGAAGTGGCGATCCGCGCCGCCCTCGGCGCACGACGCCGCCATCTGGTCACCGCGGCACTGGCCGAGAGTTTCGGATTGGCGGCTTCGGGAGGGTTGGTTGCACTGGTTTCAGCGGCCTGGGCCTGCGCCGTCATCCGGCGTTGGGAGCTGCCAGGGCTACCCAGCCTGGCGGATGTGCGGTTGGACGCCGGCGTCGCCTGGAGCTGCCTGGCGCTGGCTGGCTTCTGCGGGATCGTCACCGGCCTGGCACCCGCTTGGCGCATTTTCCGCGGCGAGTTGTCGAGGGATCTGAAGGCCGCCCGCACGTCGGCCGGGGCAGGGCGTCTCGGGTTGACGCAAGCGAGCTTGGTGGTCGTGGAACTGGCGATGGCCGTCATGTTGCTCGCCATCTCGTCTGTTCTGGTCAAGGACTTCGTCGACCTTTCGAAGACCGACCCGGGATTTCGTACGGCGGGCATCTCACTCCTCGACGTGAGGCTTGGGAGCTCGGCGGAGGACGATGTCCTCGATCGGCTTCTGGTCGCCTTGCAGGATCTGCCCGAGGCCGACCAGGCTGCGGCCGCGATGTCGCCGCCGCTCTCCGCCGGCCTCGAGGCTTCGGCGTTCCACCTCGACCTGGGCGGCACGATCGTATCCAGTGGCTCCGAGCTGGCGGTCATCCACCGTGTGACGTCGGACTACCTCCGGGTCTTGGAGATCCCCATCACGGCAGGTGCCGACAGGCCGGGAGATGGTGTGATCGTCTCCGCCGACCTGGCCCGACGGATGGCGACCGATCCGCAAGCCGTCATAGGCGCTCGCCTCACCCTCGAAGATCCGCGGGATCCCGATGCCACTTGGTTTCCGATTCGCGGTCTGGCGGGCGGGCCCGCTTCCGTCCGAGCCCGGGATAGCGCGGCGGCAGACGCAGGCGCGCGCACCGACATCTACCTGGCGTTGGGGGAGAGCGCCGAGCCCGACCGTATCTCATTACTCGTTTCCGGCCGGGCGGCCGTGCCGCTACCGGCTCGAGAACTGCGCGAAGCGATTTGGCGCGTCGACCCGTCACTCCCCGTCTCGGCCGAAGATCTGAGTTCTAGACTGGACGATGCAAGGAGCCAGCCTCGGGTCGCCGCGACGCTACTGGTTTCCTTCGCAGGACTTGCCTCGTTCTTGGCGACCGTAGGCGTGCATGGAGTGCTCGCCTTCCAGGTCGCGCGGCGGGGGCGCGAGGTCGCTCTGCGCCAAGCGCTCGGCGCGACGCTCAGCGATATCCGCCAGCAGGTTGTCGGCCAATCGATTCGCTGGGCTGCTCTCGGAGCCGGTGCGGGCTTGCTTCTGTCCTGGATCTGCGGACGGCTGCTCCGCAGCCTGCTTCCGGGTTTCCGCTTCGATACGAGTCACCTCGCGCCACTGCTGTTGGCGGCGGTTCTGGTCCTTCCTCTCGCTTGGCTCGCTGCATGGCTGCCGGCCCGACGGGCGGCGCAGGTGGATCTCGTCGCCGGACTCCGCGCCGACGGCTGACGGCTCCTGCACGTCACAGCATTCTAAGAACGCGACGAGCTGGCGATTTGGACCGCCAGCAGACTCTCTCCGCCTCCTCGTTTGCGCACGTCGATGCGATGGGCGATACGATCCTGCAGCGCACCGACGTGGCTGATGACCAGGATCTGGGTCTGCTGGTCGGCCTGGAGTTGCTCGAGAACGGATAGCGCCTGATCGAGTGTGTCCTCGTCGAGGCTACCGAAGCCCTCGTCGAGAAACAGCGTACCGAGCTCGAGATTGCCACGTCGAAGATCGGCCAGTGCCAACGCCAACGCCAGAGAAACGAGGAAGGACTCGCCTCCCGACAGGGTGGTCACGGGCCGACGTTCGTCGGCCATCTCCCGGTCGACGACTTCCAGGTCCAGACCGTCTGCCCGGCGCGTGAGGTGATAACGGGGCTCGAGTAGCTCTAGCCGGAGGTTGGCCAGCTCGAGTAGTTGATCGAGGTTGAGTTGCTGAGCGAAGCGGCGGAACTTGTCACCCTTCCGATGGCCGATCAGGTCGTAGAGCCTCGCGGCGCGGTCGCGGGCAACCTCTAGATGCTCTAGTTCAGTTGAGAGATGCCTGTGTCGAACCCGCTCGTCGTCATCTCGTGCGAGCTCGATCTCCAGGGATCGGAGACGGTCGGTCGCCTCTCGGTGCCGTTGACGTGCCTGCTGCAGGTCGACCTTCAGATCTTCCCGAACCAAGACCTCTGATTCCATCTCGGATGGGAGCTCCAAGGGAGGCGGAGCCGACGTGAGTTGCCGTGACAGCTCGGCCTTCGACCGCTCGTCGTCGGCGTTTCTACGGATCCTGATCTGATTCAACTCGTCGAGACGCCCGCGCAGGGAGTGCATCGTCTCACCGTCGAGAGATGCCGCGCGCAACTCCGCTTCGTCGTCGAACGGAGAGCCGATCAAGGCGTCGGCTAACTTGGCTTCCGCCTGTTCACGACGTTCGGTGGTCAGATCGCGAGCCTTCTCGGCGCTCCGCAGCCGGTCATCGAGAACCCGACAACGACCTTCGATTACTTCCGTCTCGTGTAGTCGGTTCGCCAGAAGGTCTTCCAGCTCTCGAAGGCCGATATCGGCCGGAATCGGAGATTCAGCCTGCTGGCCCGTTGTGAGCTCTGCCAGGAGCGGACGACCTCGTCGGGCCACGCCGCGGTCGATCTCCGCGATCTGCGCACGCTGGTCTCGAGTTCTGCGATAGGCCGCTCTACCTCGCTCGGCTTGATCTAACAGGGCATCGAACGGACCGAGCTGCCAGTCCGAGGGATCTTCTTGCCATGCGGAAGGAGGCTCGGTCAGCGCACAGGAATCCGCCAGTCTGGATGTAGCGTCGGAAACGGAGGCAGCGTCATCCTGAAGCTTTGCGGCAACGGTGCCTTGGGTATCTTCGATCTCGGCACCGCGACGACGTAGTCCGTCGATACGTTCCTTGGCGACCTCGAGGTGAGTCTGGTGGCGGTGTAGTAGCTGCTCCGCACGCCGGAGTGCCGCGCCAGATCTGCCCATCTGGTCTTCGATGGGCTGCAGTTCCTCGAGGATCTCCCTCAGTTCGGCGACCTCGGCTTGGGGCCCTTCGGGGTCGAAGTCGGTAGGCCGTTCCGGCAGCTCGGCGATCTGAAGCCGAAGCTCCATCCACGAGCCCAGGAGCGACTTGATCGCGCGATCCGCGGCTTTCGCGCGCTCCTCTAGGCGGGCCAGGTCCGACGATGCCCGAGCCCGCTGGCGTCTCGCGTCGTCGAGTACGGTCCGTGCGTCCCCGGACAGTCGCTTCAGCTCCTCGGCCCGGTCGCGGGCTCGATCTAGGGCGTCCTCGGTCTCGTCGGGTGGGCGGGCAGCCCATGGATGGTCTCTTGCCCCGCACAGAGGACACGGCTCACCCCCCTTCAGCACATGCCGATGCTCCGCCAGCTTGGCGCCTTCGATCGCCAGTTCGAGCACAGTCTCATGGCTCTCCAGTTCGGCCTGTCTTTGACCGGCGGTCTCGCTTGCCTCTTCCAAGGCATGCTGGGCATTGTGCTCGGCTTTCTCTGCCGTCTTGACATCGTTGCGCAGCTGTTCCAGGTCGAGCCGGTCGAACTCGCGGTGAACCTCGAGGGCCCGTTCCCAGCGAATCTGACGTTCTTTCAACTTCTGGGGAGTTTGCCCGCCCGTGAGCAGATCGCGTCTTTGGGAGAGATTCGTTTGTTCTTTCTCCAGCTCGGCGACTTCATCGGCGGCGGAAGCGGCACCGGAGCGGTGTTCTTCCAACGACCTCTCGGCTGTTCCGATTTCGCGACACAGAGCCTTCAGCTGAGAGCTCAGTGCGGCTACTTGCTTCCTACCCTCGCGCGTAGCTCGCAGGGCTTCGCGCAGCGGGCGAAGCTCCGCCTCGCCGACCGAAGCAAAGATCTCAATCTCGGCCAGCTCCGCCTCGAGCTGCCGCTGGCGGAGATCGAATCCCTGTAGGGCTTCGGCAAGAGCCAGAACCGATCGGTGATGAAGCTCGGATGTTTCCTGTGAGGCCTGCCGCGTTTCCCGAGCTGCGCTCTCGGCCTCTTCGACGTCGCGCCGGGCCGAGCTGGCAGATGCCAAGGGCGCCGCGAGGAGCACCGCCCGTTCCGCGCGATCGAGGAGCGTCCTATCCGCCTCAGCGGCAGCCCAAGCTCTTTCGGCTTCGACCAACGCCTGTTCGGAGATCTCGGCCTGCCGTCGCAGCTCGTCGAGCCGTACGAACCACCTCTGTTGCTGCTCCAGGTCCTCGAGACGGCGCTGCAGTCCGATCAGGCGCGGTGCCAGGTGGTCCAGCTCCGTCTCCACAGCCTGTCGCCGTTCGGCGTCGAGCGTACGCACGTCTTGCAACCGCTCGGAGATCGAGCGGACAGCGTCCTGCCGCTCTCGATGACGCTCGAATGCCGCTCGTGACAAGCGGCTGTAGATCTCTGTCCCCGTGAGTCGCTCCAAGAGATGGGACCGATCGGCGTCACCGGCCTCCAGGAACTTGGCGAACTCTCCTTGAGCCAGCAGGATGACGCCGGTGAACTGGTCGAAGTCGAGTCCGAGCCCGGCTTGGATGCGTTCGGCCACTTCGGTCTTGCCGTCCGCGATCGTCGAACCCGACGTCGCGTCGACGATGCGGCGCCGGCTGGGCTGCAAGTTTCCATCGGGCTGATGACGCGCCCTGTGTACCGACCACTCCACGACCCAACAGCGGCCATCGTCCAGCTCCATCTCGACGGTCGCCGAGCCATCGCCGGCGCCGCGTGACAGCAGCTCTCGCGGGTCCTGTCCACGATCTTTCAGCCGCGGCGTCTGGTCGAAGAGCGCCAGGCAGACGGCATCGAGGATCGTCGTCTTGCCAGCACCGGTTGCGCCGGTAATGGCGACGAGTCCTGCGTCTTCGAGGTCACCCGAGGTCAACTCGAGGTACGGCTGCTCGCCCCTCAGGCTCGCCAGATTCTTGATCCCGATGCGGCGAATGCGCATCAGTCGACCTCCTCCGGCGTAGGCGCCTCGTGGTCCAGAGACTCGAGAAGGCTCTGGAATTCTTCCATCAGCTCGTCGTCGGGGTGGGTACCGTATTCCTCGTCGTGCCGCCGGATGAATACTTCTTCGGGCGTCAACTCGTGGAGAGCCCGCCGGACGCTGGGACCACCGGCCTCGATGACTCCCGGCGTCGTCTGCCTGCGAACCGAGACGAGATTCCAACCGCGAGCCCGACACCGATCGACCAGGTGGGGAGCCAGGCCGGGCCGGGGCCCTTCGAGATCTACGAGAACCTCGCACCATGGAGTGGCGTCCGCAGAAGCCTCGGGAAGAGCTTCGATCTCCCCCTCGACTCGGGAGAGATCGCCATGAATCCGCCGGTAGACCCGAAAAGGTCTCATCGGGAGACGGCGGATACGGCTCTCGCCGGAGGAAGACCCCAGCTCCACCAAGATCACTTCTCGTTGGGTGCCCGTTTCATCGAATCCCGTGGGCAGGAGGCTTCCACAGTAGCGCCAGTGCCTCTCACCGACGTCCTGTGGACGGTGCAAATGACCTAGAGCCAGGTACGCTGCATCACCTGCCAGAGTCTCTGCGTCGGGTGTGCCGCGGCCTCCGAACTGAACATTCCGCTCTTCGCCTCCGAAGGTTCCGCCTTCCACTTGAAGGTGGCCCATCACCACCAGGGGTTGGCCGGGATGGAGGCGTCGTGCGGCGTCGCGGGCTTCCGTGTAGCGATGTCCCAGCGCTACGACGTACCGTTCGTGGATCTGTCGCTGGCTCTCGCCGATCTCCGGCAGCCGCAGGTCACCATCTCTCAAGTAGGGCAGAGCTACACAAACCCCAGCGACCCGACCGTCGCGCGCTGTGAGTGGTACCACAGCTTGCTCAGCGTCGTCCTCGCGACCCAACCTACCGACCACGTGAACGCCCATCGCGCGGGCGAGCTCCCGCGGACCTTCGAGACGTAGGGCGCTGTCGTGGTTGCCCGCCACGACGACGACCGTCGCCACGCCGGCATCACGTACCAGCCTTGCCAGCGTCCGGTAGTAACGGCGTTCGTCGACGGCGCCAGGGTTGGCATTGTCGAAGACGTCGCCGGCGATCAGCATCGCATCGACCCCTTCGTCTCGGCAATGTCGAATCACCTGGTCGAGCGCGTCGTCTTCCTCGCTGCCTCGTCTCTGGCCGTGAAACCGCGCGCCGAGGTGCCAGTCGGCTGTATGCAGGAGCTTCATCGGCGGCCGAGACGTCAGAGCCAGGGCGTCACGGCTCTCTCAAAGGCACCGTAGCTCTGGCCTCCCACCATCACGTCACGGACGGTTCCCTGGCGGTCGATCACCAGGCTGGTCGGCAGCGCTGGTGCCGGGAAGGGAACGTCCTCGATGCGTCCGTGGTGGGTCGACATGGGGTTTTGTGCCAGCCACGACCGGAGAACAGCGAGGTCCTCGAACGACAGGTGGATTACCTTCAGCCCACGTGGCCCTAGGTCCTTCTGCAAGCGGTCGAGGTCGGGCATCTCCTTCCGACACGGAGGACACCACGTCGCCCAGAGATTGAGCAGGACGACATCCCCCTTCATACTGCCCAGGGATTCGTCGGGCTGGCCCTCCGAATCGATCCGAGTGAAGGCCACGTCGGGCGCCGGCGAGCCGATCATGTCCATCGCGTTGGCAAAGCGGGGAGCCATCTCGACTACATTGGACAGTAAGTGGAAGGAAATGAATCCTAGGAATCCGGTGACGATCAGATGGCCCAGGAGGCGCGGCTCGAACCGAAGCGACCTCGACTCGGAAGGGTCGGCCTTCGCCGCGGCCCGCGCCTTGCGCAGGACGTCGATCAACCCGGTGACGGCGAGAACCGCACTGCCGAGCCCGGCCAGCAGGAAGAAAACCAGCGGTGGCTCCAGAATTGCGCTGGTCAACCTAGGCCTCCGACTTCAGGGCCGGAATCAGCTCGGCACCGAGCGCACCGCGGGCCGCCACCGCACATGCCGCCAAGCCGACGACGAAGATCAAGAACAGGGTCCCGACAATCCCTTCCCACGGTGGATGTGCACCAGGCCCAAAGACCTTCGGGCCCGCTGTGAGCAAAGCTGCGATCGTGCCGATTGCTAGCCCAGCGGCCAGGAGTGCCGTGTTCTCCATCACGATCAGTCTCCGCAGCAGTCTCTTGCGGTATCCGAAGGCGCGCAACGTCGCGAGTTCACCACGCCGTTCGATCACGTTGCGCATCAGCACCACGGCCAGACCGACCGTGCCCAGAAGCAGGCCCAGGCCGCCCAAGGACCGAAACGTCGACAGATACGTGTTCTGAACCGCGTGAAACGACGCGAGCTTTTCGGCTCCCTCCACGGCATCGAATCCATAGCGGGCGAGTCCCGCTTCCAGGGCCGTGGAGACCTCCTCCGTGATCTCGTCAGCGGTGTCGACGAGCTCGTCGGCGCGGGTGTCGATCAGAAAGTAGGGAAAGCCGCCTTGGCTGGGGAAGTGGCGCAAGAACTGTTCTTCGGAGATCAGCACCTCGCTTTGAAAGACGCTGGTGGCAAGGGTTGCGATCAAACGTAGCGTCACGGGCTCGCCACGCTCGTTTTCCACCGTCATTTCGCCACCCACCGGGAGCCGCAGGATCCACTGTGTGGAGTTGCCGTCACCGATCATGGGAATGACTTCTTCACCCAGATCTTCTCGCAGCAATGACCAGGGATTGTCGACCTCGCGGTAGCCTTCGGCCACTTTGGTAAAGGTGAAGCCGCCTTCGTCGATCAGCGTATCCGGCACGCCGAGAATCCTCGGCTCGCCGGGCTTGTAGAGGTTCAAGCAGCTCGTATCGTCGCCCGGGCGCAGGCGGAACGGCACGATGCGTACGCCGTCGAGAAGGTCTTCGGCTTCCTCCGGCAAACCGAGCTCATACCGTCCGTCGGCACTGGCCAGGTCCTGCTGCAGTGGCACATCGGCCTGTGCCACCAACTCGTATCCGCCCGTCCCTGAAGATCGGCCCAGGGCTTGACCGTGAAACCCCTCCTCGAAGGCCGCCACCGTCACGATGAGAAACGTGGCGAATGCGATCAAGGTCACCGAGAGAAGGCTACGTCGACGGTTGCGGCGGCTGTTCAACACGGCCATACGTGGCAGCGCACCGATGCCGCTCTTTCCCAGGCCTGCGACCGGTCGGTCGAGCAGGACGATGAATAGCGCCAGGAGGCCTACCAGCAGGCTCGGACCTACCACGAAGAAGATCCCTGGATCGTCGGTCCGGCCGGAAGCAAACGCATAGACCAGGCCTGCGACGGCAACGCACAGTGCAATCGAGGCCGTGAGCTTCGACACCCGTCCCGATCGGGATCGCTGCCCAGATTCGACACTACCGCGCAGCAGTCGGGGAGTGGGGATCTTGCCCACACGACGAACTGTGAGCGCGATGGTCACCGCCACGACGATCAGCGCGGCGCTCCAGCCGGCGACCAGGCTGAGAGGTTGGACGAAGAGCTCCAGCCGCGATGTGCCGACTGCGGGTAGCCACCAAGTGCGAAGGCCCAACATCAGTAGGGCGGCATAGCCGACAGCTCCTACCAAGCCGATCGCACCACCGACAGCCGCGAGGATCAAGCCCTCTGTGAGCAGAAGCTTGCGGACCTTCTTCGGGCCGAACCCGACCGCCAAGCGCAGCCCTACCTCGGCCGCGCGTTGTTCGACGCCGAGTCCGAACAAGAGAGCGACGAGTAGGGCAGCCGAAACGATGACAAAGAAGGACATCGACAGGAAGAGCTGACCGAAATCGGTGGGCCCTGCGGCCGCCTCCACACCCAGGGCTTTGACGGGCTGGAACTGCAGGCCGAAAGCCTCGGGCTCGATCGCCTCCATCAATGCGTTCTCAAACTCTCGTTGGAAGTTCCGGAGGTCGGTACCTTCCGGAGGTGCCAGGCGGACACCGGTGAGTCGGCCCCAGCGGGTTTCCCACAAGTCCTGACCCTGACTCAACCCAACCCAGGCCTTCGGCGCGCCCCGGAAGTCGTCCCAATACGCCTCGTCGGCACTGCGAATCCGTCTGAGATCGATTGGAAAGGGAGGGTCCCAGTCCGACATGTTGGAGCTGCCTGCGATGCCCGGGTACTCCTGGGAGAGTCGAGAATCGACGGCGAGGCCCTCCATGGCTACGATCCCGGCCAGGTCGAGCTCGTGAGACACCTCGGTCAAATCTTCGCGCGGCCCTACTTCGAAGTAGCGAAGTCGGACGCGCTCTCCGGCCGGCCTCGCGATATTCAGGTCGTAGCCCAACTCTCCTGCGGTCCAAGCATTGAGGTAGAGCTGTCCTTCGCCGAGTGCTGGAGCCGTCGTTCCATCCACCAGGCGGAGCGGCCCGAACGGTGAGGTCTCCGAGATGTCGGCAGCCGTCAGCGTGGAGTACGGGACCGCCTCGGAGGAGTCATCTGCCGTCACCCGTTCGATGGAGTTGCCCAGGTAGGTCAGGATGGGCCACGAGCTGGCGCCGGTCGAACGTGTCGCAGCGTCGATCGCTCGTTCCAGGCTGGGGGAGATCACATACTCCGAACTCTCCACCATCAACGTGCCGCCGATGGCAGGCCGGAACAGAATGCCGAAGTCGTCGAGGGTGAGCGCGGCGTCCAGTGAGCTCTGAAGGCCGTCGATCTGACTCCACGCGGTTTCAGCAACCGGGGCTGGTGACGCGGCCTTCGTCGCGACCAGGATCGAGTTCACGGTCCCTTCCTGGTCGAGCCCGTCCTGAAGGTCGCTCAAGCGGACGAATGCGTTGAAACGCGAAGACTGGTGCGTCTGGAGGCCGAAACTGCCCAGGTCCTCGTTGGGCAGGATCGAAGCGACCTCGAGCCGCAGCGTCTCGACCACGGAGGCCGTGTCGTCTCTGGCCAAGAGGGAACCGGACGGTACCTCGCTCCAGCGCTGCAGTGAGATCAGCACCTGGGTACCGATGTCGGCGCCCAAGCTGTCGGCGAGCGCCTGGTTGAGCACGACGGGAGGAAAGATCGCCGTTTCCGCTTCGCTCAGGGGATCCTCGGCACCGTAGACCGCGAAGAAGCGTCCGTCGACGCCCTGCAATCCCACATCTGAAGCGCGTGCTCTGGACTCGGCATGTTGCGCCGTGGCCCGCAGCAGAATGGCCGGCGCGGTACGGTCGAAGATCTCTTTGAACTCAGCCTGATCGGCGAGCCTCTGGGCCGCCCCCTCATCGAAGAATCTAGACGCCGCCAAGGCGTGGTCTACACCACCGAGACGCTCCAGCGTGAGCTGGCGCAGGCTCGTGCGAACCGAGTCACCCACCAGCAAGGCCCCTGCCAATACTGCTGAAGCCACGGCGCAGCCCGCCGCGACAGCCAGGTGGGTCCGGCGGAAGAACAGCAGATCGCGGACGACGTCTCGGCCGAGGGACATCGATCAGACCTCGCGGGAGACGCCGTCGCGCAACTCCACGCGACGTCCGAACCGCTGCGCCAGCGCCAGGCTGTGGGTGACCACCACGAGTATCGTCTCCTCGGCTTCGTGCATCTCCACCAGCAGATCGGCGACCGCGTCGGCGGTCGCTTGATCGAGACTGCCCGTGGGCTCGTCGCAGAGCAGCAGGGAAGGACCCTGTATCAGCGAACGGGCCACCGCGACCCGCTGGCGTTCGCCGCCGGAGAGCTCGGCAGGGCGGTGGTCGAGGCGATGGGACAGGCCGACCCGGTCGAGGAGCTGACGAGCGCGATCCGGTCCGGCCTCGCTGTCGCCGAAAGCGAAGGTCGGGACCAGGACGTTCTCCAGCACCGAGTACTGCGGCAGAAGGTGGTGGTCCTGAAAGACGAAGCCCACGGTTCGATTGCGAAAACGAGCTAGATCGTCGTCATCGAGGGAGAACGGCTCGACCTCGCCGAGCTGCATGGTGCCGGAGGTCGGGCGCTCCAAGGTGCCGACGATGTGGAGCAGCGTACTCTTTCCGGAGCCGGAGGGGCCGAGGACGGCGAGGCTCTCGCCGGGGGCGAGATCCAGGTCGACACCGCGCAAGACGTCGACTGTTGCTCCCGATCCCTGCTCGAAGGTTTTCTGGATGTCGCGAAGCTGGAGGGAAGGCTTGCTCATGGAATTCGGATGGTCCTGCTGGTTGCAGTCTCAGGAAGCGGACTCGTCGGTCCGCGGGGGCGCTTCGGTGATACGAGACGCCAGCTCGGCCGGGATCTGTACTGCCTGCAGCTTGGGGCCCCCGATCCGGCAGCAAATGGCCGTGATCTCGCCCGTCGCGACTCGGCGCCCTTCTATAGATAGATCGAATCTGTACGTGAGGGATTTCGAACCCTTGCGAAGTACGCGCACACGGATGTCCAGCAGGTCTCCCAGCTTGGCAGGGCTGTGAAACTCGCACTGCACCCGCCCGCGGGGCCAGCCGATTTCGTGGCCTTCGTGTTCGAAGTGGACCTGCCGACCGTCACCCAGCAAGCTTCGAAGGAACTCGTGCTCCGCCGCCTCCATGAAGTCGAAGAAGCGGGAGAAATGGACGATACGGGCCATGTCCGTGTCTGCGAACTCCACCCTTCGATGGGTGGAGAATTCGTACACCGGAGCCACCGCGTCCCGGACGACTTGCGAGGAGGGAGATGTCGTCGTCGGCATGGGGGGATCGTACCTCAGGACCCGAGTTCATCCCGAGACCTCGAGTTCATCCCGAGACCTCAATGCAGAACGGGCCGCTCGAGGGCGGCCCGTTGATAGAGATGTCTGATGGACGACCTCAGGGAGGGCAGGTCGAAGGGTAGAAGGTGTACCCGCCGTCAAAGGTCCCAGCACAGGTCACACTGGTCAAACCAAAGATCGTCCCACCGCCGCGCAGCCATGTGCCACCGACTCTCGCGACGTTGGCGATCACACGAGTGGTCGGGCCGAAGACTTCGGTGTTCACGAAATCGACATTGGCACCATAGTGAGCGAACCCGTCGGTACCGCCGTACAAGCGCCCATGACGGAAGAAGATCCTCGGAGTGCTCACACCGCTCTGGTCGTCTCCGATTCCTATGGACTTCGTTGCACCGTGACTGGTGATCCTGGTGTTGTCGATCGACAGAACATTCGAGGTGAACGAGCTGTTGTAGCGAATCCCGGCCGATTCGATGTTGCCTCCGACCGCCGTGATCGCAGTATCGGTCATGACGCTGTATTGGGTGTCCTCGCGCAGCAGGATGGCCCAGTTGTAGTCCGTCGCGTTGCGCGCCACGATGGCGGACCGCTTGATGTTCAGGGTCGAGCTGCCGCCATAGACGATGCCGTAGTTGGCGTGACTCGCCGAGGCGTCGACCTTGACTTGGACGCGATCTAAAATCGGTGCGCTATTGAACGTCCGGATACCCCAATGCGATCCGGTACCGGTTCCGCTGGTGGCGATCCGCAGATCGGTAAGACGAGGGTGGGCTTCCTCCAGCGACATGGCTTGACAGATGTCGACCTGGGCGTTGCTCAGGCACTGGATCGTCAAGTCGCGGATTTCAGAGTTGGATGCACCTTCGACCAGGCCACCGAGAAGGAACGGGAAAACCGGTCCGACACTACCCCGAACGAAGGTCGTGTAGATGCCGGATCCGTGCAGACTCACATATGGTTGCATGACGACGGCAGTAGTGCCGACATCATAGATGCCACCTTCCAGCTCGATGACCCATCGGTTGGTATAGCTGGGTGCCGGGCTGAGGCTCGAGAGCGCGCTGAGTAGCGCCGCGCCATCCGCTGCCGGGCTACCGGTGTTGTTGACTACTACTGTGCGGGTGAACGGAGGGGTCTGAGCCGAAGCCGAGGAGGCCGTGACCAACGCAAGGATCAGCAAAGTCAGTAGAACGATACGAGTGCGCATATGAATCTCCCAATAGGTAAGTGCCTCGAAAGGCAAGTGGGGGGCTGGCCGCCCGAATGAGCGACCTATTCACTAGTTTGAGTGAATCACTGGGCGATTCCTCAACGACTCACGGCTTAGAGCAGTCACTTCATCCCTTTAGATGAACAACTATCGCTATGTACCTGGCGTCGCCGAGCGCGACGATCGTCGCTTGCACGGATCGGAGATCACTGCGGTGGTAAGCTCCTGCGCCATGACGGAGGCTGCCCCCGAGGCCGATACGAGACCAAGGCTGATTCTTCGCGTCGTTCCGTCTCAGGGCCCATCGTTCGATCACGTCTTGGAGTCGGATTCGCTGGTCATCGGCAGGTCGTCTACGTCGGATCTGACCCTGTCCGATCGGTTCTTGTCCCGTCGCCATACCCAGATCCATCGGGCCGAGGATGGTAGTTCTGGGTGGTTGGTGACCGACCTGGGGAGCCACAACGGAACCCTGCTCAACGGGCGCCGTCTCGATGCACCGCGGAGGCTCCGTCTGGGCGACCATCTGGTGTTGTCCAGCACCACGATTCGGGTACAGTCACTGGATGGACGCGCGGCTCCGGACGTGCGGGAGCAGGTCGGCGTCTCGACCGACTCCGGGGTGCGCAAGGTGCTGCGCGACGCCACCGTCATGCTGTCCAGGGAGGCGCTCGAGGCGGCGAGCCGCTCGTCGGATCGTGAGAGTCTCCGCAAGGTGGCCGATCGGCTTCGTCTGCTCAACGAGATTCACGACGCTCTGGGTCGCTCGGTTGCCTTGGAGGAGCTCTTCGAGCTGATCCTCGACCGGGTCTTCGCAACTCTACGGCCAGAGCAAGCTTGGATTCTGGTCAAGGAGGGAGCTGACTCGCCTGCTGCACCCGTGGGCGGATCCGGGCTACGAGCCGTTGCCGCGCGCTCGGTGAACGGCGACCAGCCCGACCCGCCGCATTCGCGCAATCTAGCCGACGAGGTGATGGGGCGGCGCATGGCCGCATTGGTCGTGAATGCAGAAACCGACGAACGCTTCGCTGCGGCACAAAGTCTGCTGCTGTCCGGAATCAAGAGCTTGCTGGCGGTGCCTTTGTTGGCAGGCGATGAATCGGGCGCCTCGACGGAGGCACCAGACGACGTCGTTCTGGGCATGATCGTGCTCAGCTCGCGCGCTCACGTGAAGCTCTTTGAGGAAGAGGACCTGGAGCTCCTGGTGTCGCTGGCGTCGGTGGCGGCCTTGCGAATACGCAACGTCGCACTGGCAGAGGAGGCTGCGGAGCGGCGGCGCCTGGAGAAGGAGCTTGCTCTTGCTCGCCGGATTCAGGAGCGCCTCCTGCCGGATTCCCTACCCGAGCTCGAGGGCTGGAGTCTTCACGCTCACAATGTGCCATCGCGCGGCGTTTCTGGTGACTACTACACCTTGGCCGTTCTCCGGGACGGAGGCCGGGACAGGTTGTGGGCGATGATCGCCGACGTGTCCGGCAAGGGCATGGGTGCATCCTTGCTCACTGCATCTCTCGAGGCTCTGTGTGCCGGCCCCCTCGAAGAGGGAATGCCACCGGAAGACGTCTGCGAACGGGTATCTCGTCACCTCTTCGAGCGCACGCCACCCGAGAAGTACGCAACAGCTTTGTTGGCGGACCTGGACCCGGTCGCTGGAACCCTCCAGTTCTGCAATGCGGGACACAACCCCGGTCTCCTCGTCAGACAGAACGGTGAGATCGAACATCTCACGACCTCTGGGCCCCCTCTCGGTCTGTTGCCCGGCATGGCTTTCGCCCGAAGGGAGGTCGAGGTAGAGCCCGGCGATTGGGTCGTGCTGTACACCGATGGAATCACCGAGGCTAGTGATCCGGACGATCAGGAGTTCGGTATCGAGAGGTTGGAGGCGGTGTGTAGCGAGCATCGCGGCGAAGATCCAGATCGGCTCGCCGACGTCGTCGGGCGCCACCTGGACCAGTTCGCCCAGGGCGTTCCCTATGCCGACGATCGGACGCTCGTGATCCTGAAGCGTCGCGGCTAAACGAGTCCGACGATGGACGTAGCGCGAATCGAGGGCCCGTTTCGGGTAGGAAACTGGATCGTCGATCCGACGTCCCGAGAGTTGCGCCCTTCGGCAGATGCAGAGGCAGCATCGGGCGAAGTGCAACGGTTGGGCCACAAGCCGCTCACGGTCCTACAGTGCCTGGCCGCGGCTCCGGGCCAGGTGGTCACCAAAGACGAGCTGATCGGCGAAGTCTGGAACGGCGCGGCAACCACGGACGATGCGGTCATGGCCGTCGTGTACGAGCTCCGCAAGGCATTGGGAGACGATGCGAGGGCTCCGCGGTACGTTGAGACGATCCGCCAGAGGGGCTACCGGCTCGTAGCCCAGGTACGCTCGACGCCGGACGGTGACGCCGAGCAGTCTGCCCAAGATCTAGGTGGGGGGGCGAGGGCGGCCGGACCTCCACGGCGAAAGCGCCGCGTGGCGATATGGGGAGCTGGATTCTTGGTGGTTGCCCTGCTCCTGATACTGGCGGCCCGTGATCGAATCGTACGATCCGCCGAGGAGGAGGCTCAGCCGGCCACGGACGAGAGCGTGGAAGACGCGCAAGTGAAGGAGGTTCCCGAAATCGGTAGCCTCGCCATCCGGCCGTTTGCTACCTTCGGCGACCAGTGCTCGGAAGAGCCGTTCGTTGACAGTCTGACCGAGCTCCTGATCGCCGAGCTCGTGGAAGGCCCTCCCTTGGAGATCTTGGGTCATGGAGCGGGTGCTTGGTGGCCCGCCGAAGCATCTGCCGACGCGGTAGTCGAGGGTTCGATACTTCGTTCCGGTGAAGGCCTCTGGGTCAATGTGCGGCTCGTGGAATCGACCACAGGCCGACTGATCTGGGGTGCGTCCTATGAACGCCAGGGAGTCGATCTGCTACTGGAGCGAGCCCTGGCTTCGCAGATCGCGGGCGATCTCGAAGCGCTCATGGCCAGACCCTCCGCGAAACCCTGATCCGCGGGTTGTAGCCACTTGGCGGACCGAGCCACAGGCGGATCGAAGAGACAGAAGACGGATCGACGGAGGTACTCGCCTTGGCAGAGATCATCATTCTGATTGTGGCGCTGGCGGGTATCAGCAGCCGAGCGCGTCAACGTGGGCTTTCCGGGACGAAGTACCTGGCCGTAGCGGGCCTTGGGTACCTCTTCTTTTTCGCTGCTGGCAGCTCTGGCCCGGTATTCGTGCTGCGCTGGCTGTGGGTCGCCGGCGTCTTCGCGATGGTCGAGTGGATTCACGGCGATCCCACGATCGGGGAGTCTTGGCAGCGCCCGGAGTGCCGGATGTACAACGAGCCCGGCGATGCGGCCTGTCTCTGCGGCCATCAGCATCCGGAGGCGCAGAACGCTGCGGAGGCTTGAGTTCGGTTGGGCGGCGGCCTCATCCGCCTGAGAGGAGTACCTGAAACCCGAGAACGGTAGGTGGTTCTTGGGGAACCTCTGTCGAGGACCTCGTCTCTTCGAACTTGCGCCCGATCCGGTTGCCCGAAGGATCCTCCAGCGCAGCCGGCACCCAGAGCTCGTAGTTGCCGGGCTCCCAGGCTCCCTCCGGCAGGAAGGCGAAGCTCGATCCGTCCTTGGAGACATCGATTCGACCCGCGACCGGTCGACCGGCGTCACCGAGTACCGCCGGCATTCTCTGAAGCAAGGCGACGTCGGCCGGCTCCACCAGGCTCACTCGGAGTGGTTCGTCGGACGAGCGGGGTGGTTCCAGAGTCCAGGAGACCGGACTGGGCGACACATGATCTTCGGGACCTGCAGTAAACCTGTGCTCGTAGGTTTCGACCAGGTGCCTGCCATGGGCGTCCAACGCCTGCTCGCCGACGCGTAGCGTGTAGTTCTTGCCTTCTTCCAGCACCGGACCGAGTGCCTGATTGGGACCGACGCCCCGCTTCACGCGTCCGGCATGGATGAAGAGCGTCAGGCGGGAGCGCGACGGATCCCAGAGACCGCCCTCGACTTCCACGAAGGCTGTCTCGATTGCGTTTCCGCCCCCGTCGAGAAGCTCGATCTGAGGCAGGACGTGTCGAGCACTCATGGCCGCAGAAAAGTGGACGTAGAAGCGGAGGAGATTGGCGGGAACGGTTTGGGTAGCAGGGTAGATGGCCTCCACCTGGGCCGTGCGTTCGACCTCGGGCCGAGGCACTAGGTAGGATGCGGTAAGCACACGCGAGTCGCTTCTGCCAGCCCACCGTTCGATCGCGAAGCTCGCTTCGATCACGAGCCCCGGCGTGGGTGAGAAGCGTGGCTTGAAACGAAGGTTCGAACCATCCAGGGAGTAGCTTCCGAGGAGCGGAGGCAAGTCTGCACCCTCCGCCGTGCGATTCGGATCCCTGGCGACGACATGCAGCAGATCCCGCCAATCGCCTGCGGTGAACCTCGCGGCCTGCCGGAGCCTCGCGTCGTCGCCGAGACCGGATACGACGACCGTCGCGTCGTTCTCGATGCGAAGCTCGATCGGCATGTCGCCTTGCAGCTGCAGTTCCGGAACGCTGGCCAACGAACCGACGGCCAGAATCGAGCAGAACAACGCCCCGGCCAGCGCCTCCAGGGAGCGGCCGGGACGTGTTTCAGACCACACTGCGTCAGAAGCGCCGGGTAGACAACGTCACGAGATCGAGAGTGCCTCCGGGTAGACGCTGGAGCACGACGATCCGGTTCTCGTCGAGCACGTCGAGCTGCTGGACACCGGTGCCGGAGCGGATCTCGTACGGCACGCCGGCGACGTAGCCCTCCACTTCGGTGTTGATCTCGCCTTCGAACGAAGCGATGTCGGCCGGGTCGACGATCATCATCGGTAGGTTGCTATTGGCGATCAGCAATCGCTCGGCGCCGTCCTTCTGGTAGACGACCATATCGAGCGGGTAGTTACCCGATCCGAATTCGGCCACGGTGCGGCCCTTCACGTGTGCACCGTCCTGGAGGTTCGCGGTGTCGAACGTGACGAGCGGCGTGCAGAGGTAGGCGGCAAGTAGCTGACGCTTGCCCTCTAGCTCATAGGGGACGAACGCGCGGATCGGAGCATGGGTTTCCCATTCGCCATGGGCGCCGTGAAAAATCTCGACGGTCGTCTTCCGACTCTCGCCTTCGTTCTCGAAGGGATAGGCGACGCGCCAGAGCGTGGAAGCGAACTCTTCGTTTGACAGGCCTGCGACCCACACCGTGCCTTCGTCGTAGGCCAAGTCCGTGATCGTGTCAGTGCGCAGCGAGACTCCTCGCTTCCAGCGATGGGTCTTGGCGGCGTCGACAGGATCGGGAAGCACGGCTTTCGACCAGGCCAGACCTTCCAGGGACACCTCTTCCAGCTCTCCGGTCGTCGTGATGCGGACGAGAATCGAGGCATCGGCCAGGTCGTTGGGCAGCTCCCAACGGGAGTCCCAGCCAGCGCGGCCTCGCGAGACCGCCAAATACATGTTGCGCGACGACGGGTTGACTGCGAGATCGTGGATCAAGACTTCCGAGGCGCGGGTACCGAGCATGGCGGCGAGCTGTGTCTCGAGATCGCGGAGACCGAAGCGCTCTCCGACGACACCCTCCGTCACGTCGCCGGTCTCGATCGCGAACACGGCACCGGCCTTCGCGTCGCCGATGAACAACACCCCGTCGGGGCCAAATGCGAGGCTACTGAGGGACTGAAGCGGAACGGGTGGGGCCGACTCTGTTTCTTGCGCCGCTACGGGCCCGGTGAGCAGAACAGCCAGAGAGAGTACGACGAGGCAGAGGAACGCGCGGCGCAGGGTCATGAAGAGCTCCTGAATCGTTGCGGGAGTGTAGATGTGGTCGTGAGGCCACCTGTCCATACGCGGTACGGGGCTACGGAGTTCAGTCGGGAGTGATGGAGTCTACGATCGGAGGTGCTAGACCGGGAATGTGTAGGTCGCATCGTCCTGCTCGATTTCGAAGGCGCAATGTCCGTCGTAGTGGAGCTTCTCCAATGCCGTCCTCGCTTCCGACAACGTCAGCTCGGATTCATAGGCGAGTATCTGCACCGTGAGCTGGCCGCCGCGCTCTGCCGCGAGGCCCAGGATCATGCGTTCCTGCGCTTCAGCCTTTCGTCGGCTGGCTGCACGAAGCACCTTGCGCCACAGCCATAGGCCCAGCAGGAACGGGAGCCCGCCCAGGCCCGCTACGAACAGAGCATCGACCCACCATGGCTCTTCCCGCTCGCCGATGATGGCCACGCCTCCGAGCAGAAACAGGAGACCGAAAGGGATGAGAACCGTACCGATCGCCAGTTGTAGCCATTCAGTGAGGCGGAACATGTCGCGAGTTTACTCAATTGCCCCAGCGATCTCGCCCTGCGTGCTCCCTTCGGAGAACCCCGATCGGCACCTTCGAGGGAGCAGCCAGCGCGCTCTGACGTGATCGAAGAGACGGTCGATATGAGAACGCTTCGTCGGGGGTTCGGTTCGAATGGCTCAGAGACCGTTTCCGAGAGTGCGGCGAACCGAGTCGTGCTGAGATTCTCTGGGTCTACATTGCACGGAACCCGACGTTCTGGTACAACGGTTCAGGTCATTGGTTTCGATACGGACGCGCCATCCCGGCACGTCATCAATTTCGTCGCTCTTCCGCTCGCCCCCCGGAGGACCGTACGGCCGTGAACCGGCTCGTCGCTTCGATCCGCCAGCTCTTCCGAGGACTGTTCGCACGGCTTTCCATCCGGAACAAGCTGGTGGTGATCGTTACGTTCGCGACCTCGGTCGCTCTGACCACCGGATTCCTCGCAGTCGTCCTCACGAGTCTCGATCAGTTCGAGGAGGATCTGATTCGGGCCAACGAGGTGATTGCTCGGAGCGTCGGCACGTACTCGGCGGTGGCACTCGCCTTCGATGATATCGGCGAGGCCGAGAACTCGCTCCAGGCTTTGGCCGCGGAGGAGTCGATCACTGCGGCCGTTCTGTTCAATCTCGATGGATCCGTGTTCAAGGCCTGGTACCCATCCGATGCAGGTCATTTCGTTCCCGACCAGGTTCATGACGTTCACTCAGAGATCCGAGACGGCCAGGTACATATCTTTCGACCTGTGGTGTTCGAAGGGCGGAGGTACGGCACCATCTACGTGCAGGCCACGGCGGCTTCGCTCGACGTTCGCCGCCGCACCTACCTCATCTATATGGGACTGTTGCTCGTTGGCCTGGTCGTATTCTCGGTCGTCATGGCCTTTGGGCTCCAGGGATTGATCTCTCGTCCGATCCTCGCGCTGGCCGCCAAGGCGCGACAGATCTCGGACCATGCCGACTACTCCGTACGGGTGCTCAAGCCCGGCAACGACGAGATCGGCGTGCTGTACGACGGGTTTAACGAAATGCTCGAGCAGATCCAGCGTCGACAGGAAGAGCTGGAACGATCGAATCGCGACCTCGACCAGTTCGCCTACGTCGCATCTCACGACCTGAAAGCACCGCTGCGAGCGATCTCGACCCTCTCGGCTTGGATCGAGGAAGATCTGAACGAGAAGATCACGGACGACGAGCGCGACCAGCTCCGTCT
>JALCBJ010000023.1:0-57032 GCA_028066595.1 Thermoanaerobaculia bacterium | reverse complement strand
TCGAGGAAGATCTGAACGAGAAGATCACGGACGACGAGCGCGACCAGCTCCGTCTTCTTCGCAGTCGTGTGCAGCGCATGGACTCTTTGATCGAGGGGATCCTCCAGTACTCGAGGGCCGGTAGGTTGGCCACAGGGATCCAAACGGTCGATACGCGACAGATGGTTCGTGAGATCCTCGACATTTTGGCCCTGCCTCATGGCATGGTGGTAACCATCTCGGATCGGCTTCCGGTCTTGGAGACACGCAAGCTCCGGCTGGAGCAGACGATCCAGAACCTGATCTCCAACGCCGTGAAGTACCACCACGATCCGGCAAACGGCCACATCGAAATCGGCTGCGAGAAGGAGAGCCCGGATCTCTGGCGGTTCTGGATCCAAGACGATGGTCCTGGCATTGCCGAGGAGCATCACGAGCGGGTCTTCATGATGTTCCAAACCCTGCAACCGCGGGATCGCGTGGAGTCCACGGGGTTGGGCCTGTCGCTGGTCACCAAGCTGGTGGAGGAGGAAGGCGGCCGCGTGCGCTTGGTGTCGGCGGAGGGCGAGGGTGCTCGTTTCGAATTCACTTGGCCTGCAAGCCCGGGATCATTGGAGGGGGAGGAGACGAGCGAATTGAATGGCGACGGCCTCGGCGATCGATCGGGCCGATGAAGGTTGGGGCGAAATTGGATAGGCTGATATTGAAATCGGGGAGTGATCGGCCAGGAGGAGCGTCGCAATCCCGCGCTCGGATCCCGAACACCCTCGACACGCTGTAAACTAGCCATATGTCCATCGGCCAGACGCTGTTCGCACGATGTGCGTTCCCATTCAGTACAGCCTGGAGACGGAGTTCTCGGTGACCGGGATTCGCCAGATGACAAGTCGCCTAGGTGACGCGGGAAGAATCCAGAAAGGCCCAAGCCAGGGAAAGTGGATGAAGACGGATAAACCTCTACTGCTGGTCGAGGACGATGAAGTAGATGTGCTGACGGTTCGCCGAGCACTCAAGGATCTCGAGGTCGCGAACGAGCTGCTGGTGGCTTCGAATGGCGAGGAAGCCCTGGAGATATTGCGAAACCGTGGCCAGGAGCCCAAACCTGCGCTGGTTCTCCTCGATCTCAACATGCCGCGGATGAACGGGTTGGAGTTCCTGCGTCAGGCGCGATCCGAGAGCTTGGTGCACGGGATTCCCGTCGTTGTTCTGACGACCTCGCGCCAGGATCAGGACATACTCGAAGGCTTCGAGCTGGCAGTGGCGGGATACATGGTCAAGCCCGTCGACTACCGAAAGTTCGTCGAGGTCATGGCGACCATCGACAGATATTGGTCGATCAGCGAGTTGCCGCAGTGACCCACCCTTCGAAGCAGAAGGTCCATCCCGCAGGAGTCGGTGGATGAGACTGGGTTCCGGCACCCTCGACCTCGGCCAAGTGGCGAGGGCCGCCGAGGCGGTCCGTGCGAGCCGAGGCGTGTGTCTGCTCCTCGTCGAGGACGACGACGTAGATCGCATGGCCTTCGAGCGCTACGTGCGCAAAAACGGCTTGGAGTACGACTATCACTACGCGGCGACCTTGAAGGAAGCCGAGGCGCTGCTCGCCGAACACGTTTTCGACGTCATCATCACCGACTACCACCTCGGCGACGGTTCGGGACTCGACTTGTTGCATCGCGATCTCGACATTCCGGTGGTGGTGATCACCGGCGCCGGTGACGAAGAGATCGCGGTCCAGGCCATGCGCGCTGGGGCATATGACTACCTGGTCAAAGACATCGATCGTCGCTATCTCAAGATGGTCCAGGTGACGGTGGAGCATGCGCGCAAACATCACGCCTCGGGCCGCCAAGCACAGGTGCTGGCACAGGCACTGACGTCGATCAACGATGCCATCTACATCACCGATATGGATGGCAAGCTGATCTTCGTCAACGAGACCTTCCGGAAGACCTACGGATTCGAAGAGGATGTGCTCGATCGGCCTGCGGCCGACCTCTGGCATTCCGGGTCGCTGCACAACCTCCAACCGGTCGATCCTGCAGACCTGCCCGATCTGGGCGAGCGGGGGGAGTGTGTGCACGTGAGGGCCGACGGCACCACGTTCGGAGCGCTGGTCTCACGTTCGCCGATCTACGATTCAGGCGGAGAGCGGGTTGCGTCGGTAGGTGCCGTACGAGACATCAGCCAACGCAAACGTTGGGAGGAGGCGTTGCGAGAGAGCGAGGAACGCTTCTCCCTCGCCGCTGCCGGCGCCAACGACGGGCTCTGGGATTGGGATCTGAGAACCGGCAAGGTGTACTACTCGAGCCGTTGGCGTTCGACGCTCGGTTACAGTGAGAGCCAGTTGGAGCCGACCTTGAGTTCGTGGCTGGACCTGGTTCACGAGGACGATTTGGAGTTGCTCCGTGCCCAGCTCGACGCTCACGTCGGTGGCAAGACTCCTCACTTCGAGAACGAGCATCGCATCCGGACCAGCGACGGGGAGTATCGGTGGGTACAAGTCCGCGGACTGGCAGTTCGCGACGGCCGAGGTGCCTACCGCGTCGCGGGCTCCCAGCGCGACGTGACCGATCGCAAGCGTATGGAAGATCAGCTCATGCATGCGGCGCTGCATGATTCGCTGACCGGACTGCCCAACCGCGCCCTCTTCATGGATCGTCTCGAAAACGCCATCGGTCGCGCCGGTCGTCGCAACGGTCATCCGTTCGGCGTGATCTTCCTAGATCTCGATCGCTTCAAGATGATCAACGACAGTTTGGGACACCAGGCCGGCGACCGGCTGCTACAGGCGCTCTCACAGCGACTCCAACGCTGTGTTCGTTCCGGTGACACGGTGGCTCGGCTGGGCGGCGACGAATTCGCCATCCTCCTCGAGGAACTCGAGGATTCGAGGGAGGTGCACCAGGTCGCCGACAAGATTCAGGTAGAGCTGCAGCGGCCTTTCGAGATCGACGGCCAGGAGTGCTTTACCGGGGCCTCCCTCGGCATCGCGTTTTCCGCAACCGGCTACGAGCGGGCCGAGGACGTTCTGCGCGACGCCGACATCGCGATGTACCAGGCCAAGGCAGAGGGGCGAACCCGCCAGGTGGTCTTCAAACCTCATATGCACACGCAGGCGGTCAAGACGCTGGCGTTGGAGAACGATCTGCGGCGGGCGGTCGAACGCGACGAGTTCGAGGTTCACTACCAGCCGATCGTCGACCTTTCGAGCGGTGCTCTGCAGGGCTTCGAAGCGCTGGTTCGCTGGCACCATCCCGAGCGTGGTCTCGTGATGCCCGGCGAGTTTCTACCGATGGCACAGGAGACTGATTTGTCCGCCACCATCGGTTGGCAGGTGCTGGAGAAAAGCTGCCGCCAGATGAGACGCTGGCACGAGACCATCTTCGCCGATCATCCCGAGGTCGGCGTCTCGGTCAACCTGGACGCTACACAGTTGGAATCGAGCGAGCTCGTGGATCGCGTCGACACGGTTCTCGTCACCTCCGGCATCGATCCTCATTTGTTGCGGCTCGAGATCACCGAGGGAATGATCATCGTACAGCCGGAGATGGCGGCTGCCATCTTGGATCGCCTGCGCAGAAAAGGAATTCGGCTCTACATCGACGACTTCGGTACAGGCTACTCCTCGCTGTCCCAGCTCAAGCGATTTCCCGTCGACACGTTGAAGATCGATCGGTCCTTCGTCGCCCAGATGCTCGAGCGGGACGATGATCTGGAGATCGTGCGGACCATCGTTCAGCTCAGCCGAAACCTCCATCTCGAAGTTATGGCGGAGGGAATCGAGACGCAGGCACAGCTCCATCGTCTTCGCGACCTGGGCTGCGATTTCGGTCAGGGCTTTCTCTTCGCAAGAGGGCTCCCAGCCGATGCCGTCGCCGAGATGTTCCGTGACGGGCGGGCACTGTTCTCGGGTTTCGAGGCCCCGCAGAATCTCGCGCGATCCACTCGGGAGCCACATCGCGCAGCCGGATGAGCTACCCAAACCTCGGACGGCGGTTCCGGGACTCGATCGATCGGCCCGAATTCGGACATTTTCGCCGTGCCGCGTCCCGAAAGTGAGAGCTTTGACAGCGGGCTTGGCTGGTTTCGGCGGGCATCGGTTTTGCTGAATTACTCGGCATGACGCACGCAACTCTCTCCGCGCAGATCGAATCCCTGGCCATCGATATCCGGTACGCAGTTCGCCGCCTGCGGCGACGACCGACGCTCGCCCTGCTGGTCGTACTGCTCTTCGGCCTGGGGATCGGTCTCAACGTCGGGCTGTTTTCGGTCGCCGATGCCGTGTTGCTAGGGCCCCTTCCGTTCCATGAGTCCGAGGACCTCTATGCGCTTTGGCCTGCCAGGACATTCAACAAGGAAATGGTCGACAGGGCCGATGTCGAGCTGGATGCCTGGAGCGGGGTCGCGGCCTATACCGAGTGGGCCTTTCCGGTGGCGACGGACGGCGGGCACGCCGAGCAGGTCGCCAGCACCTTGGTGTCGACGAACTTCTTTGAAGTTCTGGGTATCGCCCCTCGGCGTGGCCAGTTCCTTCGGTCACTGAATGCCCGTCCCGGCAACGACGATGTCGTGATCGTCTCCTACGAATACTGGCTACGCCGTCTTGGCGGCGACGAGGCCGCCGTGGGTCGGACACTTCGCATCGATGGTCGAGAGCGAACGGTGATCGGTGTCTTGCCGCGCGGATCGCGTCTCCTGGGGCGCCCGAACGATCTGTGGATGCCCTATCCGCTCGATCGAGCGGCGACGGACTACACGAGTTCGTTCTATCTCCGTGCCGTTGGCAGACTGAAGGGTGGTTCCAATCCAGCAGCAGCCGTGGCAGAGCTCGAGGCGTTCTCGGCTCGGTTGGAAGCCGAGAATCCCAACTACATGCCCCACGACGTCGTCTGGCCGCCAACCGTCGAACCGCTGCGCTCCGCGCTCTTCGGCTCTTCGACGGGGTTGCTGCGCGTCCTCGGGCTGGCGACCCTCGCAGTGCTCTTGCTGGTCTGTGCCAATGTCTCCCACCTACTCTTGGTCCATGGCGAGGCCCGTAAGGGAGAACTCGCACTTCTCGTAGCTCTCGGAGCCGGCCGCTTCCGCTTGGGCCGAGCCCTCGTGATCGAGACGATGTTGCTGGCTTTGGCCGGCGGAGGAGTGGGCTGGATGGTGGTGGCCTGGAGCCGCGGACTCCTATTGCGTTGGCTACCGGAGGACCTGCCCCGGCGAGCCGACCTGACAATGGACGGCCGCGCCATGGCTGTTTGCCTGGGGGTGGCGCTGCTGGTCACATTCCTCGCTGTGGTGCTGCCCGCACGCCACGCCCTGACACGCCGGGGCTTGGGCGAGGGCCTCCGCCGATCCAGAGGTGGAGCCGTGGCCATGGGCAGCACGCAGCGGTGGCTGATCACACTCGAAGTCGCTGCAGTACTGACACTCGTCATGACGGCTGTCTTGTTGGGTAGAAGCCTACAGGCGCTGACAGTGGTCGACCCCGGAGTCGAGGCGCGGAGCGCCCTGACCTTCAGAATTCATCCGCCGTCCGAGGGGTCGGCAGAGGCCGATGACGGCGTGCTGTGGAGCTCGGTATTGGAACGGATCCGGGAGTTACCCGGCGTTCACAGCGCTGGGGGCATCCAGCTGTTGCCGTTGGCGGGAGACGGGAATTGGTCGTTTCCGTACCTAGGCGAAGGGCAACAGGTATCTGACGGACCACTACCCGTCGCCAACTTCCGTGTCGCGACACCGGGATATGCGACGGCTGCAGGCTTGCAGGTGCTGTCGGGCCGCGACTTCGACCGGCGAGATCGCAGCGATTCGGCGCCTGTTGGCTGGGTCAATCAAACACTGGCCGAGCAACTGTGGCCCGGGGAGACAGCGGTCGGAAAGGTCATCCAACTCTTCGGCAATCAGCCGTTCACGGTAGTTGGCGTCGTCGGCGACGTGCATCAGTTGGGCCTGCGCCGGACGCCGAGTCCCGCCATGTATCTGCCGATCAGCCAGTATCCCGTTTCCAGTCTCCATCTGGTCGTGCGGACGCGGGACGATCCGCTCGATTCCATGCCTGCGATTCGGGCTCTCGTCGCGGGCCTCGCACCCGAAGTCGCCATTTCCGAGGTCCGCACTTTCGACGAGGTGCTTCGCCGCTCCGTGGGCGAGCCGCGCCTGGTCGCTCGGCTGACAGGAGCCTTTGCCTTCCTGGCGTTCTTCCTCGGTTGGTGTGGCATCTTGGCCGTCCTGGCTCAGCTGGTCGAAGCCCGAACTCCTGAGATCGGTGTCCGCCTTGCTCTCGGAGCCGGCACTGAACGCATCGAGCGCGACGTCCTGAGAAGCTCTCTACGGCCTGCGATCTTAGGAATCGTGCTCGGATCTGCCCTGGCTCTCGCCTCCGGATGGTGGCTGCGCACCCAGCTGTTCGAGGTCCGAGCATGGGACCCCGCCGCGCTCGGGATGGCGATCGGTTGTGCTTTGTCTGCGGTCCTGTTGGGCGCTTGGTGGCCAGCCCGCCGCGCCTCTAGGATCGATCCCGCGCGCGCGCTGCATACAGACTGACGAGCCCGAGGACGATCTCCGAGCCTTCGCTGAGATAAGCTCGCGCGGCCATGGACCGTGCAGAGGCCAACGCTGATTGTCGACTACCGCCGGGGCAAATCCGTACACGGAAGTTTCCGGTAGTGGGGGAGACGTCGCCTCCTCCCGAGGCGCTGGACCTGACTTCTTGGCGGCTCGAAGTCGGTGGCTTGGTGGCGTCTCCGGCAAGCTGGAGCTGGAGTGACTTTGCGTCGCTCTCCTGGCTCGAGCGCACTGTAGACATCCATTGCGTGACCGGATGGAGCCGTCTCGGCTCCATGTTTCGAGGTGTGCCGCTCACGGCGGTGCTCGAATCCAGCAAGCCTGAGGTGGGTGCGCGTTTCGTGCGCTTTGAAGCGTATTCGAGGCGCGGCCACGATACGACCTTGCCGCTCGAGCTGGCTTTGGAGGACACCTGGTTGGTGCACGAGGTCGACGGCGAGCCGTTGTCACCGGAACACGGGTTTCCTCTGCGAACCCTGACGCCTTCGCGATACTTCTACAAGAGCTTGAAATGGCTACGGCGGATCGAGCTGATGGCGGACGATCGCTTGGGCTACTGGGAGCGCGAATCGAATTACCACAACGTCGGTGACCCCTGGACGGGGGACCAGCGTTTCACCTCCGGTTCACTGCGGCCCGAGGACGCCCATCGGTTCCGGCGAAGTCGTTCATTCGATCGCTACCGCATCCAGAAGAGAGTCTTTCTGGGCCTCGATCTGCGGGGTTGGCGCCCGGAGTCCAAAGACCTGCGCGAGCTCCAGCTGAAGAACTGCGACATGCGTGGTGCTGATCTGAGAGACGCCGACCTTCGGAACGCAAATCTGAGCTTGTCGAATTTGCAAGGTGCCGACCTTCGAGATGCCAACGCCCACGGTGCCGATCTAGAAGGCGCCGATCTGTCGGGAGCTGACCTACGCGGTGCCGATCTGAGCGAGACATTGCTCTCGGCGACCCGTTTCGAGGGAGCTCGGACCGCGGGAGTTCGCATCCGAGGTGCGACCGGTCTGATCGGCAGTCAGGCTCTCTTCCTCCCCACAGACGAGGAACCAGAGCCTTGAGGATCCCATCGTGAGCTCCGGCTTTCGTTCCCTGCGGCCGCGCGCGATCATCGTATTCTGTGTCGGTCTCTTGCTCGGTCTTACGTGGATAGCGTCGGCAGAGACCGCCACCGAACGCTTCCACCGTCTTCTCGACGACCACTGGGAGCACGGTCTGAAGATGAATCCACTGGCGGCTACAGCCGTTGGGCGACACGAGTACGACCATCTGATGCCCGACGCTTCGCAGGCGGCTCTGGCAAAGGGACACGAGACGATCCAGAGCTTCTTGGAGCGCCTCGACGAGATCGATCGCGAGGCTCTAGAGGCCCAAGATCGGGTCAGCTACGATGTTTTCGGCTGGCTGCTGCGGAGCGAATTCGAGGACTACGAAGCCGGCGGCTACCTTTTGTTCTTGACCGCCGAATGGGGTTTCCATGTCGGGCTGGTCACGTTGGGGCGCGATATGCCCTTGGCAGACGAGGAGGGCTACCGGGACTATCTGGCGCGCTTGACGGCGTTTCCCGACTATTTCGAACAGCAGATCGGCCTGCTCCGCCTCGGCCTGGAGCGAGGATGGACCTTGCCTCAGGTCGTCATGCAAGGCTATGACGAGACGATCCGCGCCCAGGTGGTCGACGAGCTCACCGAAAGCGTCTTCTGGAAGCCTTTCGAGTCCTTCCCGGCCACGGTTCCCGCGACGGACCACGACGCCCTGCGCCGCGCCGGCACAGAAGCCGTCGCAGCGGCGAACAGCGCCTATGAGGTCTTCCTCGAGTTCATGACCGAGGAGTACATTCCCGGCGCTCGCAGAACCGTTGGCGCTGCACAGATGCCCGATGGTGGGCGCGAGTACTACGACGCCCGGGTCCGCTTCTACACGACGTTACCCGATTTGACGGCCGACGCGATTCACCGTTTGGGTCTGGAGGAAGTGGCACGGATTCGCGCTGACATGGATCAGATCATTGCCGATGTACGTGCCGATGGACTCTGGGCAGGTCCAGGTGCTGGAGAGGGCGAATTCGAGGCGTTCCTGAGGTTTCTGCGCTCCGATGCGCAGTTCTATGCAGCAACACCCGAGGAGCTCCTGAAGCAGGCGGCGTACCTGTCGAAGAAGATGGATGGCCAACTTCCGTCTCTCTTCGGTCGACTTCCGCGCCAGCCCTACGGCGTCGAGCCCGTACCCGACTATCTGGCGCCGAAGTTCACAGCTGGCCGCTATTCGCCGGCGCCCATCGGCTCGACCCGCTCAGGAGAGTATTGGGTCAACACATACGATCTCGATAGCCGTCCCACGTATGTGCTGGAAGCCCTGACGCTGCACGAGGCGGTTCCCGGCCATCATCTCCAAGGAGCTCTGACGCAGGAGCTGGAGCATCTACCTCCTTTTCGGCAGCAGCTCTACATTTCGGCGTTTGGAGAAGGGTGGGGCCTGTATTCGGAGCGACTGGGACTCGAGGCCGGATTCTATGAGGATCCCTTCAGCGACTTCGGCCGTCTCACCTACGAGATGTGGCGTGCCTGTCGACTGGTGGTCGATACGGGGCTGCACGCGATGGGCTGGACCCGTCAGCAAGCTCTCGACTACCTGGGCTCCAATACGGCCTTGTCACTACACGAGGTACGCACGGAGATCGATCGCTACATCTCGTGGCCGGGTCAGGCGCTGTCCTACAAAATCGGTGAGCTGGAGATCCTAGAGTTGCGAGCACGAGCCGAGGAAGAGCTGGGTGCTCGATTCGACCTCCGCGGGTTTCACGATGTCTTGCTGAGCGAGGGCGCCGTGCCGCTACCGGTACTAGAGCGAGTCGTACAGGAGTGGATCGAAGCGTCATCGAAATGAAGAGCCAGTCATCGACCTTCGGAGAAATTCCTTACGGCAGCGAGCTCGAAAGGCGCCGTGAGCGAGTGTTCCTCGTCTTGGCCGGGATCTTTCTCGGGTCCATGGCCATGCTCAACATTCTGGGCGTCACCCGATTTCTGGATCTCTCCTTCGAAGTGTTCGGCCGCACGATTCCGATGCCCCTGGCGATAGGTGTGCTACCCTATCCGATCACGTTCCTCTGTACCGATTTCATATCGGAAATCTACGGCCGTCGTCGTGCCAACTTCATGGTCTGGGTCGGCTTTCTGATCAACATCTGGTTGATCTTCATCCTGTGGTTGGGGGGAGTGCTCCCCGGATTCGATCAGCCGGTGACCGACGCGGCAGGGCGTCTGCCACTGTTCTTCGAGATCCGGACCCTGGCCTTGGGAGCCACGGCCGCGTCGATGATCGCCTACCTCGCTGCTCAGTTCATCGACGTCTACGTATTTCACTTCTGGAAGTCGCTGACCAGGGGACGTCACCTTTGGCTGCGAAACAACGGCTCCACTCTGGTCAGCCAGTTCGTCGACTCGTTCGCGGTCATCACCATCACACACTACGGTCCCATTTGGGCAGGTGCCGGAAGGTCGGGACTACCCATCGATGCCGACGCGGCGATCTGGCCGCAGTTGTGGACCTTTATCCTGACCGCCTATGTCTTCAAAATGGCAGTAGCTCTGTTCGACACGATTCCGTTTTACATCGGCACCTCGTGGCTCCGGAAATACTTGGGTCTGACGGATACGGTGAGCTCGGATACCTCTCGGGAGGCTTCGTCATGAAACCGGCGCGCTGGCTCTGGCTCCTGCTCGGAGCCGCTGCAATCGTCTACCTCTTTTTTCGTGGTGGCGGACCCGAGGAAGAGATACGAAAGCAGGTCGCGGAGGTGGAAGAGCTCTTGGAGAAGCCGTCGGGCGAGGCATCCCTAGCCGCGGTGGACAGGGCGAATCGGCTCGGGAACCACTTCACCGAGGAGTTTTCGGTCGTGATCGAGCCTTATGGGCAGAGCTTCGGCACTCGGCGGGATCTGATCCGAGGGTTCGTCGCGTTTCGGCGCGCCTTCGATTCCATCGAGGTCGGACTGAGGATTCAAGAGATCCAAGTTTCGGGAAGTCAGGCCGAGACGTCGATTCGAGCGACTTTCTTTGGCACTGGCGGTGGAGGAGGCCCGTCGCGGCAGGCCTGGGATGCAGTGATCAGCTGGCAGAACGCCGGGGGTTGGAAAATCGAGACTGTGCAGGTGACCGGGCAGGCTGAGTCGGTCTTCTAGCAGCCCTTCTGGAGTTCCCACAAGCCGTCGGCGCGCGGCCGCACACGACTTGCGTTACCGGATGCTAAGAAGCCAGCTGGCGCGCGATGTCGAGAACTCGATCCACCTCGTCGTCAGTAATGTAGGCGAACAGCGGCAGATTCAGGACACCCCTGCACAGGGTGTCGGCGATCTCGCCACCCACCGCTCCTGCGAGATGCTGACCGCATCCAGGCTGTTTCGACATCGCACCAGGGTAGACCGTGCCATATCCGACGCCGGCCGCCTTCATTCGTGCTTGCCAGAGTGGGCGATCCACGGGATCGTGGAGCGTCACATTCAGATAGCCGTTCTCTTCCCACCCGGCTGGCACTTCAGCGACCCGGACGCCGAGATCTCGGAGCCCTTCTCGATAGCGGGTGGCAGCTCGGCATCGCGAAGCGATGCGTTCGTCCAGGTAGTCGAGGCACAGGTCCAGATAGGCCGCGTCGAATCCAGAGATGCGACTATTCCAGCCCACCAGACCGTGCCCGTAGTGGCTGGTACGTCCGTGATTGCCGAGGCGACGGACGGTTTCCGCCAGCTCCGCATCGGAGCACAACACGGCACCAGCATCGCCGCACGCACCTAGCACTTTGGCGGGATAGAAAGAAACCGTGGCCACTTCGGCCTCGGCGTAGATCGAGTGCCCTTCGAACGTCGATCCGAAACATTGTGCGCCATCCTCGACGAGGTGCACGCCTCGATCGCGGCAGAGCGTGCGAATCTCGCGGACGCGAGCGGATCCCCACCCGTAGAGATGCACCAGGATCACTGCCGTGGGCCGATGCCGGTCGAGGGCCTCCAGTAGCTGGTCGTGATCGAGTTGAAGATCGTCCGAGTCGACGTCCACGGTCACCACGCGGGCTCCGACGTTGACCACGGCCTCGAAGGTTGCCCAGAACGTCGCATCAGGGATGGCGACCAAGTCGCCAGGGCCGATCCCGAGCGCCCGTAGCGCGAGCTGCAGGGCATCCGTACCGTTGGCACAACCCACTACGGACGGAGCTCCGGTCAGCTTCGCGAGGCGCTCTTCCAAGCGAGTAGCAGACGGACCGGCGACGAACTGTGTATGTGCGGAGATCTCGGCACAACGCTCGGCCCAACGATCCAGGAAGCCGTCTTCGAATCGCTGGAGATCGATGAACGGAACGGGCTGGATTGGAGACTCGGGGGTCGGCATGGCCGGCAGTATATGCGCAGGCAGAAGTGCGATGGCGGCCACGTAGGCTTGTGAGAAGATGCCCCATCGATGCACAGAATGGGGGGCTGGGCATCGACGGGGGCTACCAGATTGGATCGTCAGAGAAAGGCCGCGACGAAGTCGCAGATCTTCAGCTTCAAGCTGTTCGACCTTCTGCCGACGATGACCCCCGACGAGCAGCTCGAAGTCTTCGAGCGCGTGATTCGGAGTTCCAACCCAGCGGTGCGGCCGCGTGCGTTACGGTTGGGAACTGCGATCCTCTCCAACAGTCGCCTGTTGGAGTATCTGAGGGAAGAAGATGATGTCCGACGCAACGCAGCGGTGGAAATCCTCAAGCTACGCCGTCAGAGATCGTTGAACCTGGCTTGCTACCTATTGGAGGACTCCGACCCCGGAGTCGTCGTGCAGGCGGTCCAGATTCTCGCTCATCTCTCCGACCGGGCGTCTTTGGAACCGCTCCTCGAGGCCCTAGATCACGGGGACACCAATGTTGTCCACGAGGTGCTGGTAGCCCTGGGGCGCATCGGCGATGTAAGGGCACTCGGTTCGGTCCGGAAGTTCCTCGACGCTGAGCCGCGCCTGCAGCTCGCGGCCATCGAGACGATCGGGCGGCTCGACGCTACCGATCTCGTACCCGAGCTGGTCGACTTGCTAGGGCAGCCCGATCTCGAGGCTGCAACGATCAAAGCGCTGACACGGATCGGCGGCGCACAAGCTGTGAGGAGCTTGGTACAGCATTGGCTCGGATCGAGCGGTGGATTGACCAACGAAGGTAATCTCAGGCTGCTCGCCGACATGCTCGAAAACCTGACCGGCGTGCAGCCTGACATTCCTGCACTCGAGGAGCTGTTGGAGGAACAGTTGCTGGAAGGCGCCAAAGACGTACGCATTCAGGCCGTACGTTGCCTGGTCGCGCTACGCGGATCGAATCGCGGGCTGTGGATGTTCTGAGGCCGAACCAGCTCAAGGTCCGGACGACGGTGCTTGGCCATCGCCCGACTCCAGTACCAGGCCCTTCGACAGCTCCGCGGTGAGATCGGGCGCATCTGACCACAAACGTTCCAAAGCGTAGAAAGCCCGCGTCTCCTGGTGGAAGACGTGGATCACCATGTCACCGCCGTAGTCGAGCAAGACCCAGCGGGCGCGGGGAAGACCCTCGATGTGCAGCGGCTTGATCTTCCGATCACGCAGCTCGTGTGCGATGAAGTCGGCGATGGCCTTGACTTGACGCTCGTTCTTACCCGAGCAGATCAGGAAGATATCGGTAAAGTCGCTGATCGCAGAAAGATCGAGCGCCTTGAGATCTACAGCCTTGCGCTCTACCGCAGCCTCGACGGCGATGCGCGCCTGTTCTTTCGACGACAGGATCGCTGAGCGCCGTTCGTTGGCGTCGCGGGTCGTTTCGGCGGAATGGGCAGGAGACGTCTCGGTCTCAGTGGAGGATGATTCTTGGACAGAAGCGTTGGTAGTGATGATCGAGCTCTCCGAGAAACCAGGTGGGAAGGGAAGGCGCGAATGGCCCGTATCCCTCGGCGTACCTTAGCACCCGAACGCTCGAGATGAGTTCTAGATCTGCTGTGAAGGAGCTTGACAGATCGAACGTCAGATTTCACTATATCCACAGTAGATATATCCATTGTAGATATATGAAATCAAGAATCGACGGGGGCCGTCTTCCATGGCACAACGCCCGCTGACCCCAGCAATGCTGCAGATCGGATTCGTGCTGGCCGAGGCGCCTGCGCACGGCTACGCGATCATGCGTGAGGTCGAATCCTCGACCCCCGGTCAAATCCGTCTGGGCCCCGGTACGCTCTACCGGTCGCTCCAGCGAATGGAAGTCGACGGGCTCATCGAGGAGATCGTCGACCCACCGGAGCATGGCACCGACGACGAGCGCCGGCGCAGCTACCGCTTGACGGCACAGGGGCGAATGGTGCTGGAAGCGGAAGTCGATCGCCTCCGAGACCTCGTGCGTCGAGCCGAGGAGCGGGGGTTGCTCGGAAGCTCGAAGTCGGGCTGCCCCCGGTGATCTGAGTAGGAGAAGAGATGCCTGCCAATGTCCCTCCGATACCAGAGGATTTTCACTCCATCACACCCCATCTCGTGGTCCGCGGTGTGGTTGCAGCCGTCGATTTCTACCAACAGGCTTTCGGTGCTCGAGAGCTATTCCGCAATCGTGCGCCGGACGGTGAATCGGTCATCCATAGCGAGATGCTCCTGGGCGACTCACGCTTCTTCGTGAACGACGAGTTCCCGGATCATGGCGTGTTCTCGCCTCGAGAGTATGGGGGTACCGCCGTCACCTTGCACCTGTACGTGGAAGACGTAGACACGGTGTTCCAACGCGCGCTCCAGGCTGGGGCCGAGGTTCTTCTGCCCCTGGCCGATCAGTTCTGGGGAGACCGATACGGGATCGTCGCCGATCCGTTCGGCCATAAGTGGTCTCTGGCGAGCCGGCTCGAAGATCTGTCACCAGAAGAGACGAACCGACGAGCCAAGGAGTTCTTTCAGGAGAACCCTGACCACGACAAAGGCTGAGCGCGTCATCGAACTCGATCGATAGGTTTGGGACCGCCGCGATAGAGACCGTACTTTTCGATGTAGCGCAGGACACGAGGGTTTATCGCGTCCAGGGGACTCGACGTACCGTCGCGAAGCTTAACGCGGATCTGGCTGGCGGAGAGGTCGATCGGTGGATTCTCGACCAGATGCACGCGACCTGCCTCGATGGCGCGGCGTTGCTCGGCGGGCAGGGACCGCTCGTGCTCGCGGAGCGACCAGCCGGGTCGGACCATGACCGCCAGCTCGACTTGTTCCAAGATGCGAGTCCACCGACGCCAGGTGGACAGTTGAACGAAGGAGTCGGCTCCGACGATGAGAAAGAGCTGATCGTCGGGATGGTCTCCACGCAGCTCGTGCAGTGTGTCGACCGTGTACGACGTCTCCGACCCGGCCATCTCCAGGGAGGACACCGTCAGCTCGGGCTCGTCGAGCAGGGCCAGCTCCGCCATCGCGAAGCGCTGAAGCGCTGAAGCGCTACGTGGTCCGAGCTTGTGAGGTGGATTGGCAGTCGGCAAGATCAGAACCCGGTCCAGCTCTAGGGCTCGTCGGACCGCTCGAACCGAATCCACGTGTCCGCGATGGATCGGATCGAAGGTTCCGCCGAAGATGCCGAGTCTCATTCCCTCCCCACCCGGACCGTCTCCCCAGTCTCCGGCTCGTCCAGTCGCTGTCGTAGTGCCAGGATCAACTCGTCGAGACCCTTACGAGTGGCCGAAGAGACCTCCACATAGTCGAGTCCTCGCTTCGCCGCCGCGTCGCGGAGCGACTCGCGGCGCCAATCCAGGCCAGCATCGGACTTCGATCCAACCACGATGCGGTCGCGTTCCAAGAGAGACGGATCGAACTCCTTCAGCTCCTTCTCGATTGCGCCCAGCTCCTCGGCCGCGTCGCCGACCTCGATCGTCACTCCACCGTCGTCGGCAGGGGCGGCGTAGGCGGCATCGCCTCCCGAAAGGTCTACGAGGTGCACCAGCACACGGCAGCGTTCGACGTGGCGGAGGAATTGGTGGCCCAGACCCTGGCCGTCGGCCGCGCCCTCGATCAGGCCCGGTAGATCGGCGATCACGAAGGGCTCCTGTAGGACACCGCCGGCTACGACTCCGAGGTTCGGCACGAGCGTGGTGAACGGGTAGTCGGCAATCTTCGGCCGCGCCGCGGACACCGTACTGATGAGCGTCGATTTACCGGCGTTCGGGAAGCCCACGAGACCGACATCGGCCAGTAGCTTCAGCTCGAGCCGAAGGGTTCGTTCGACGCCGGCGCGACCCTCCTCGGCGAAGCGAGGCGCTCGCCTGGTCGGTGTTGCGAACCGAGCGTTGCCGCGACCTCCTCGGCCACCTTCGGCAACCACCATCTCCTGACCTTCGTCGAGCACCTCGCCTATCAGCTCACCCGAGGTATCGTCGTAGATGACGGTGCCGAGAGGTACTTCGACCTCCATGTCTTTCCCGCTCCGTCCGGTCTTGTTGGAGCCCAGTCCGTGGCGCCCGCGCTCCGCCGCCATCCGCGGCCGATGACGAAACTGGTAGAGCGTATTCATGGCCGAGCTGCCCACGAGCATTACCGACCCACCGTGCCCGCCGTCGCCACCGTTGGGGCCGCCCTTTGAGACATACTTCTCTCGTCGGAACGCCACGCAGCCGTGGCCACCGTCGCCGCCGACGGCATCGAAAGTCGCTTCGTCGATGAATGCCATACGGGTGGAAGAGTACAGGACCACGGGCTGCTAGAGGCCTCGGAGCGACAGGGAATCGGAGGCTGACATCACGAGTCGAACTGACGATAGTCCCTGCGCTTGCAGCCCGAGCCGCAAGCCATGGCAGTCGGATGCTCAATCCCGAACCACGAACCAAGAGAACCGAACCTTGCGAACAAGACTCTGGATTTTGTGTTGTCTCTCTCTGGCCCCGAACCTGTGGGCATCCGAAGAAAAGCCGTTGGACTCGAACGCAGGCCGATCGGTGACAGAGGCCGTCCAGCATGCTTTTCACGGTCTGGCCCAGGCAGCCCGAGCTCTGGATCATGACCGCTACTTCCAACACTTCGACCAGGCAGTTTTCACCGCGCTGAATGCCGATGGCACGGTCACTCACTCGTTCGAGGCATTTGCCCGGGACTATAGGCAGCAAGCAGACTTCGTTCAGGCCTACCGCTCTCTAGATTTTCATCGGGTCAAGATCACCGTGATCGACGCCCAGACTGCGGTACTCGTCAATGAGTACCGGGCCCAAGTGATCCTGAAGTCCGGGCAGGTGGTCGACGCGGAGGGCGCTGGTACGCAGCTCTGGTCTCGACGAACAGGCACCTGGAAACTGGTCAGTGTCTCCAGCAGCGCCAAGCCATCGTCCGGCGCGCCAGAGCCGTAAGCGCCTGGAACAGTTCAGCGGAGCAACGCCAGGAACTCGGAGCGGCGGTCGGGGTCATCGATGCGCTGGAACTTGCTCCGAAGCCTCCGACGGAGATATTGGATCTCCCAGGACGGCCGATGTTTCTCGTAGTACCTCAGCTGGCCGCGGCGGTATTCGAGACTGCCCGAAGGGTCGGTAACGTCTCCCTGCGAGCCGCCTTTCAAGTGAACGCTTCGTGCATTCGGGACGGTTCGGAGGTCCCATCCCGCCTGGCGAAGCCGCAACGAAAGATCGACGTCTTCGAAGTAGAGAAAGAACTCCTCATCGAAGCCGCCGATACTCTCGAATGCATGGCGCCGGAGCAGAATGCAGGCTGCGGAGTACCAGCCTTTCCCGGGAAAGCGCAGAGCGTGGACCCAAGACCGTGATTCGAAGCGGTTTCTCAGCTTCTGCAGTGCTTCGCCGAAGACGCTAGTGGTCGGCGCCCAATGGAATTGGGGGGTACCGTCGTCGTAGACGAGGCGTGGTGCCGCCAGCGCCAATCGCGGGTCGTCGTCGAGTGCAGCTGCCAGATACCGTAGGCAGTCCGACTGAGGCCAGGCGTCGGAGTTGAGGAGCAAGAGATGATCCCCACGGGCCGCTTCCATGGCCCGATTGTTGGCGGTACCAAAGCCCAGGTTGCCACCCAGCCGCAGGACCGTGAACGGACTCAGCTCCAGCTCGTCGGCAAGACGCTCGGCCTGCCCGACGGAATCGTCGGTCGAGGCGTTTTCGGCCAGGACGATGTCATGAAAGTCCTCCTTCTGCGTCGCGAGTTGCCTCAGGCATCTGGGAAGCACATCGCCGCCATTGTGGTTGACGATCAGAATCGAGATCACGGTGCGCCTCGAGCGATGAGGATCTCCTCTACCAGCCGCCGAGCAGAGACGTGCCAATCGAGTTGACCTACGACGCCTCGAGCCTCGGCCACGAAGCCGTCGGGCACCTCGTGCAGCGCTCGCCACAGGCCGTTTAGAAGGGACGTCGCGGTCCGCTCGACCCGGAGTGGGTAGTCGGGCCAGAGGTCGTCGAGCGCCAAGCGCGAGCTCACGATCGCCGGAGTCCCTGCCGCCAGCGACTCCAGGGGTGGCAGACCGTAGCCTTCATAGGTCGAGACATAGATCGTGGCGCTGGCGTGGGCGTAGAGCGGGACGAGAAGTTGCTCTGGTACCCAGGACAGGTGTTTGATGCGGTCGCCGACTCCCGACGCCTGGATACGCCGTGAAAGCTCGTGGCGGTCCGGGAGGCGATCGGCACCGGCGAGGACCAATTGGAGATCCTTCTCGTCCTTCGCCAACTCGGCGAATGCCTCCAAGGTCAGGTCGACCCGTCTGCGTGGCAGCAGGCTCCCCAACTGAAGGAGGTAGGGTTGGGTGAGCCCCAGCTCCGACAGACCTTCGGGAAACGGACCGGCCGCCGAGCCCTTGAAGAAGCTCTCTTCTACAGCCAGCGGCACGACGCCGATTCGGTCTGGGTCGACCCGGTAGGTGGACTCCAGGTCCTCGGCCATGGCTTGAGTATCGGTCAGGACTCGCGAGGCGCGCGCCGCGCCGCGCCGCGCCAGCAGCCTACGTCGCCAACGCTCGCGCCAACCGAACTCCTCGGGAAGGTGCTCGAACGAGAGATCGTGCAGCGTCAGCATGCACGGCACATCGACGGAAGGCGGCAAACTATAGGCAGGGGAGAACAAGAAGTCGAGTGGATACCGGGACAGGAGTCGGGGTAGCCGGAGCTGCTCCCAGACGATGGGGCGGGCTGAAGGCCGACCGTCAAAGATGCCCCGGATCGGAGCCGAAGGGTCCTCAGAGAAAAGCTCGGACGGGAAAGGATCTCCCCGGAAGAAGAGCGTCCAACGCCAGCCGTCCGGATTCTCCGAGGACAGCCCCCTGAGGAGGCCCTCCAGATAGCGACCGACGCCGGAGCGCCGGCCTTCCATCTCGTACGCCACGACACCGACATGCAGCGCGTCGTCTCGAGCCACTCGCATCTCCATGCCTCAAGGCTAGCCCACCGGGCCCTCCGGAGCAGTATCTCCTGACCGTTGTCCGGTGCCTCAGGCCTCTTCGTCGTAGTCGTCGTACTCGGCGTCTTCCTCTACATCGTACTCGTCGTCGAATTCCTCGGACTCGTCGTAATCGTCATAGTCCTCGTCGTTCCGGTGGCGCGGGTTCCGAGTCTGGTCCTCCAGTCCGGTACTGGCGCTAGGCCGATCCGCCATGCTCGACACCAGCTCGACGTTCAAGGCCTGGAGACCGTCGCCGCGCTCAGAGCGGGTCAGCTCGAACTCGAACACGTAGTTGCGGGTGGGAAGACGATCGGTGCGCACGTGGGGTGGCATGTTCGCGGCGCGAACGAATGCCGTTTCCCATGGTGAGTCGGGATGGCGCGCATCTGTGAACCAAAGGCCTGGCGCGATGTGCTTCAAGAAGCGCATGTAGCCGAATCCTCGGTCTTCTTCGAACCAATAGCACCAACCGCGAACCCGCGAACCGATGTCACCCCACGAAATCCGCTCCGGTCCCGTACGACGCATCGGGACCATGTCGGGGATCTGATAGCCGGAGATGAACAGGTCGGCTTCCTCTCGAAGCTGCCAGGCGGTGTCGTCCAGTCCGACGACCTCGACGCGGCATCCTCGGTTCTGCAAGGCGCGCACGACGTTCACCAGGTCACCGTCGCCGGAGGCGAGCAGGACACGGTCGAGATTTTCGCTCTGTAGCAGGACATCCACGGCCAGATCCAACGCCGCATCGGTCTTGCCGAACCGATTTCCCGCCTGGTCCTGGAACCAACGGATTTCTTTGACGATGACCTTGTAGCCATAGTCGCGCAGCTTGTTGTGAAAGCTGACGGCTCCCTGGCGGTATGCCCGATCTCGGGCTGCGCGCTCTACATCGAATGTGACATATGCGTTGAGTCGCAACGGTTCGGCATGGTCGCGACAGGCGAATTTGCGCAGGCGGTCGTACTGCAGGCGTTGGCCGCCTGTGCGGTACATGTTGGCAACGTCGGCGTAGACGCCGACCTTGGAGGAGGACTTTGAGAGTGGCACTTGGATACTCCGTCGATCGGGGGGCTGGAGCCCGTGAAAACATGCGCTCACCTTGCCGCCGAAAAGCGGTGGAAGCGAGCGAGATCAGAAACCGAAAGGGTTCAGTGACCAGGTGCGAGGGAGCAGGACAGGAGGAGACGCGAGGTGGGAATCTGTGGGCCGCCGGAACGGCCCAGAACCAGGATCAGATATCAGGAACCAGGGAAGGCAAAGGAAGCGTAAGCCTGCTCGGCGGTGCCGAACCATCGGTAGAGGTCTCGTCGAGCCGAAGTCCAGGCTTCGTAGACCTTACGGTACGTTGCGTCGGCGGCCGCCTGTTCTTCGAGCATGTCGCGGGAGGCAGCGGCGGCGGCCTGAAGCAAGTCATTGGAGAAGCGACGAAACTCGACGCCTTCGTCGTTCAACTGCCGGAGCGCAGGTGGATTCAAGTGGTCATATCGCGCTTGCATATAGGTCGCCGACTCGGCAGCGGCGACCCGGAAGATCTCTTGATCTGATTTCGACAGCTGGTTCCAGGCATCGAGGTTGACCTGATAGGACAGAGAAGGACCTGGCTCCCACCAGCCTGGGTAGTAGTAGTAACTCGCTACCTTGTGGAACCCGAGCTTCAGGTCGTCGTACGGACCCACCCATTCCGTGGCATCGATGGCACCACGCTCCAAGGCGGGGTAAATGTCTGCACCTGCCAATACCTGTACACTGGCGCCGAGCCGGTCCATGACCTCGCCTCCGAGTCCCGGAATCCGCATCTTGAGACCCTGAAGATCCGACGGACCTCCGATCTCGCGTTTGAACCAACCGCCCATTTGCGTGCCCGTATTGCCGGCAGGGAAGCTGATGATGCCGAAATCGGTGAACAACTCCTGAATGAGCTCCAAGCCTCCGCCCTGGGTCAGCCAGGCGGTTTGCTGCCTCGAGGTCAAACCGAAGGGGACACAACAATCGAACGCCAACGCGGGATTCTTGCCAACGAAGTAGTAGCTGGCGGTGTGACCGACCTGGATCGATCCCTTCTGCACTGCGTCCATGACCTCAAGACCCTGCACAATCTCGCCGGCCGGGTGGACTCGTAGGCGGAAACGACCCTCGGTCATGGCCTCGAGGCGCTGTCCAAGAACATCAGCTGCACCGAAAATCGTGTCGAGGTTTCGGGGAAAGCTGGAAGCCAACCTCCAAGTCACGTTGCGGGCCGTGTGAACCGCCGGGCTACCGGACTCTTCGCCGCCACACGCCGCGACGCTCGCGGCAGCACCCGCGGCCAGGCCGGTGCGAAGGAGCTTACGGCGGCTCAGAGTCTCGCTGGACAGTGCACCGACGTCTCGGGAGGGCTCGTCTCGGGGGGCGGACATGGCGCAGATGATAGCAGGCGACACACTTAGTCTCGCCCTCGCGCCTTTCCTCACCGACCGGCGATCAGCTTGCTGGTCGGGACGCTTCTTTGACTGGGGATGAGTCTTTTTGGATCGACCTCTCTGAATTTGGTATACAGAATCTCAACTGTCAGAGAAGTCTCGATTTGAAGAGATCGGTTGCACGACCAAACCGGGTAGGGATCGATGACCGCTGAGACTGAGGGCCGTGAAGCGGCCAGCCTGGACGAGATGGGTGATGTCGCGGCCTTCGTGCGCACGGTGCGAGAATCGGTGAATCGATTGGTGAATGATGCCGATCTCGCGGACGAGTTGCTGGCGTCCCTAGCGGTTGAAGCTTCGGACTCCCTCGACGTCATGGTCCATGCTCAGAGAGTGTTGGTGAGGGTGCTGTCATACGAGCGTGCGACGCTCGGGGAGCCGCTCTGCGCCGCTGACATAGAGGCTTTTCTGCATCAGGAGCGCCTCAGTGCCGAAGACGCTACGCGACTACTCTACGAGCTGTCCCTATCCAATGGGCGTTCCTGGCCGGCAGTGAACGCCGTCGCTTGCCGGCGGGCGGAGCTCGATCCACACATGGGTGGAGGACCGTCGGACCCGGTGCTTAAAGCGCTGCGCCTCGCGGCATCTAGCTCCATAGATCTGCGATTGGTTTCCTTCGATCTGCGTCACGCGGCTGTAACGGCGCCCAGAAAGCGCCTCGGTTTCCTGCGATTGGTCCTGGACGTCGCGGACGCAGCGGGGGAGCTCGACGGAGAAACCTTAGGACCCACGGAGACCCCCGGGTTTCTGGAGGACCCTTTTCTGCGGCGGGAGTCATACCGGTATTGGGTCGACCTCCTCGCGCGGTCGTCGATCTACCAAGCGGATCGGGCGCGGAGGTTCGGGCGCTTGGACCTATGCGACGACCTCATCGCGTCCTTGCCAGATCTTCTCTCGGCGGGTACTGGCGATGCGGATCTCCTGGCACGCGTGGCAGAGGTCAAGGCGGGACGCGATTGGGAGACGGGAGATCACCCTTCGGCCCTGGCTGGGCTGCGGAATGCCGAGGATGTCCTGATCGCTGCCGAAATCCCTCGCTCCGACCCTGACGAGCGCTCGTTCCGGGAGCATAGGCTGGTCGAGCTCCGCCTCAAACAGGCTGTTCTGCTGTCGGCAGATCCCATGCGGAGAAAGCAAGCGAGGGACCTTCTTGCTTCTCTGGTCGAATCGACCAGCGCCGAGCTCGACCCTTTGTTGCGACTGAGGACCTTTCTCGCAGCTGCCCGTATCGAGCTCGACCTGGCCCGACAAGCTGTGGCCGAGCGGAGCCCGCTAGGCCAGGCGCCGGAGCCACCGTCACACCGGGCTCTTTCCTCCTATGCCGAGGCGTGGCTGACACAGAGCCAGCCACTCGACCAAGCGGCCTCGTGGTTGGTCGCTGCCGAGCCTCTTCTCGAGGGCCAGGCTGCGGAGCGGCACGCGGAACACCTCTGGCTTCGAGGTCAGGCCCGGTTACTGAGCGACCGCCAGCGGGCAGCGGACGATCTCCGCAAGGCGATTGCGGCCTTTCGACGACTTGGCGACACGGCGATGGTTGACCGTGTCTCGGTCGACCTCATCGTATGTGGCGTCTTGGGCGGAGCCCTGGGCGACGAGCTCGACAATCGATCCGAGCCGCTCAGATTGTTCCAGCTGCTGGCGACTCGGATCTGATCTCAAGTCCTCGGCCGTTCGCGCGTCAGCCCTCCGGGCCCGTATAGTGCATCGAGATCTGGGTTTTTCCTTGTTCATCTGTCGATGCGGTTGCGGCGTGTGTATACGTCCCGTCTTCCGATGTGCCGGTCACAACGATGACGTTCTGGCCGCCACCAGACATTTGGTTGCGTGTGACTTCCCAGCCTTCGGATTCGAAGTGCTTCGCGAAGTGCTCGGCCACGTCGTGTATCGAGTCATCGGTTTGTTGAGAGACGATGCCGGTTGCCTGTCCGCCCCCCTGTTGGGTGAAGCCGACCTCGACCGAAGCACCCGGATATAGGTGCAGCCACGAAGGCAGATTGTCCGGATTCTGTCCTGCGCCAAAGGTCGCGGTGTTCCCGTCGCCGTCGGTCGTTTCGACCTTTCCATCTTCGCCTCGGACCGAGAAGTTCGTACCGTCTGATCCTTCGAAGCTGAAGTTCCCGTTCTCGATGTCGGAGAAGTCGAAGGTAGCGACCTCGCCGGTCTCCTTGTTGCGAACAGTCACCGTCCCAGCCTCGTTGTCCGTCTCGACGAGTTCCAGCTCCGGGTTGAGTCGTATCGCGAACTCGACCGCAGCAGCCGGATTGTCCTCTAGCTCTTCGGCGAGCTCGACCAGCTGCTTGCCCCCGAAGATCATGAGACCCACCACGGCGAGGCCTGCCAGTACCACCAGACAGCCGCATCCGATGCCGATCCAGGCCCAAGTAGGCATCCCTTGCTTCGCCGAACCTGCTGTTCCGCCCGAGGTGCCGATGGGGGGCGGTGGTGGAACGGGGGGAGTGTTTCCGGTCTGCGTCATCATGATCTCCTGGGAGTTGCCTCGGACGAGAAGGGCGACATTGCGGTCTGCAGGGCTCCAGGCCGGTATCATCGCCACATGGAGAGGATGCGCCGTAGTTTATCCGTCGGAATGGGTTGCGTCGTCCTGATCGTCTGCACGGTCTGTCCGTCCTATGCGCGCGATGTTGAGCTGGCGCTCGATCTCGACGGTTGGCACCGCTTTGAGGGGCCAAACTTCGAGCTCTATTCCGACGCCCCGCCGGCCGTCGCAGCCGAGGTGCTGGTGGAGCTGGAGCGATTCCGCGCCCTCTTTGCTCGCCTGGCTCCGGGTCTCGACCTGCGCTCGCCGGCACCGCTTCGCATGATCGCCTTCAATGGCCCACGATCCTTCGCCCCGTACAAGACGAGGCGCGATGGAGGTGGCACGTTGTTGCTCGGTCAGTTTCACCGCCACCCGGATGCCAACTACCTATTGCTCGATGGGCGAACCCGCATCGGCGCTGACTACAGCGTCGCGCTTCACGAGCTGACCCACTTCTTCGTCACGCACAACGTCCCGCGGGCGCCCCTGTGGCTCAACGAAGGTTTGGCTGAGTACTACGGCACCTTCACGGTCGAAGGCGATCAGGCCGTGGTCGGCCGGGCGATCGAACGTCACGTCGACTTGCTGCTCCTGAAGAACCAGGTACAGGATCTGGACGTCTTGCTCGAAACCGATGGCCGTACCGCAGCCGGGCATGACCCCCGAGAGGTAGGACAGTTCTATGCCCTGTCCTGGCTTCTGGTGCACTACCTGCTGTCGCAGCCCGACGGCCCCGACCATACCGCCGACTACATCGTCCGGCTGTCGGACGGAGAAGACGGAGAATCGGCGTTCGAGACGTCCTTTGGCCTGTCCTTGCGGGAAATGGAACAGGAGCTTCGGCTGTACGTGGCGCGCGGCGAGTTCCCTCGGGCCGCCCTGCCCGTCGTCGACCTGGAACCTGGGCGGGTGACTGTGGGGGCTGCGCGCCCTGCAGACGTTCTCTGCTTGCTCGGGGACTTCGTGCTGCACGTGGGCGCGGTGGACTACGCCGCGGCGCATTATCGCCGCGCCCTGGAGCTGGATCCTTCTCATGCCGTGGCCCACGGAGGCTTGGCCACGGTACGTGACCTACACGGTTCCTGGCAGGAGTCGGAGTTACTCTTCCGCGACGCGCACCGACTGGGAGTCGCCGACCCTCTCACGTTCGTGCGCTACGCCCGCCACAGTCTGTCGTACCCAAATCAAGAATCCGACGGCTTTGCGTCCGGGGCATCCAAACCATGGCTCGAGGCGACGTCGAGAGCCCGCAACGTCTTGGATCGCGCAGTCCGGGCCGAGCCCCACTACGCAGTCGCGTACCAGCTCCTCGCCGCTTCCCACCTGGGCCCGGGCGGCGATCCGTCGGACGGATTGGACGCGGCATTGGTCGCTCAGCGCATCCAACCGATCGCGCTACTACCGAGGCTCCTGGAAGTACGCCTCCGCCTCGAGTTGGCGGAGGACGTCAGGCGGGGCGGAGGCCAGACCGACCTCGCGGTGTCGCGAATTGCTGATCTCGGAGCTTTCGGAGCTCCGCAAGAGACGGTTGTCGACCTGGAGCTGCGGGTGGACGTGGCTCGTTGGCTACGCCGTTCGGTGCTGGCTCTCGCGCGCGGAGAAGTGGAAGAGGGTCTCTCCGCGCTGGATCATGCGGTTTCCGCGGCGGCGGACCCGGATCAGCGGCGGCGGCTCGAGGCGCGGCTCCTGCGACTGCGGGGGAGCCTGGCCTCAGACTCCGGATCGTAGAGCATGTAGGCGGGCCTCGGCCCGAGGCGCTACCCAGGCGTCGTCGTCGTGATCCAGGCGCGCCCCCGGTACAGCGGCGGCGCGCTGTAGAGCCTCGACCGCAGCGTCACGGAATCTGGGTCCCAATCTCGACAAGGCGATACCCAGCCAATAGTCCACGGTCGCACGCCCAACGCCGTGCGAGGTCTGTGGCGCGTCGACGTTGCGCAACTGTCGTACGGCACCCTCGGGATCCCCGGCCCGCAGTTGGAGCAGAGCCTGATCGAGGCGGACGATCCAGCGTTCGCGAGCGTCCGTTGTCTCTTCGAGCAGCACCAGACGAGCCCATGCCAGGGCGTCCACCAGTTCGCCTTCTCGGCCTGCAACGATCCACGGACTGGTCCCCAACGAGACCCGGACGGAGCGAGTGCCCTGAGCGCCGCGTACGGCGATCTCGACCGATTCGCCGGGCTCTGCAACCAACAGCCGATCTTCTAGCTGACGACGGGTCTGGGTCGGTGTACCCTGGAAGCCTAGGATCTGGTCGCCGATCCGGATTCCCGCGGACTCGGCAGGGCCAGCTGGCGTAACTTCGGCCACGACCGGGTGCGGTAGGGCGCCGGTGTCCACCACGAGCGCACCGAGCTCGCTGCGTCGTAGCGGTATGGTTCGATCGAAAGCCCGCAGCACTTTCTCGGCGGCGATGCGGTCGCCCATCGGTAGGGTCAAACTGTCGGGTCGCGACGGGCCAGGTGCGGCCGGCCAGATCCACAGTTTCGCCTCGGAGGCGAGAAGGTCATTGTCGAGGACCGCCACTAGATAGACCAGGCCTGCAGCTCGCTGGTCGATGGTCCGCTGCACGCGGTTCCAGTCGATGTCTGTCGGCTGGGGACCGCCGCGGGCGAGTGAACGGAGGGCCTCGGCGTCGACCCCGAGATCATTGAGCAAACCCGGACCGTCCTCCGAGTGATCCACGAGGGCCCATTGGGAGGCTTCTCCGAAAGCCCCACGCAGAAGCCTGCGCACGTCTCCCGAGCTGGTGTCGTCGCCGCCGAGAACGCCGAGGTAGGTCAGGCCCGGACGCATCTTCACTCGTACTTCGATGCTCTGCCGGTCGGCGAGGTCCAGCCGGGTGGAGAACATACGCGAAGCGCCACTGACAACGGTGATCTGGTGGGTACCGGGAGGTAGTGTGATGGTGGGGCGCGAGGCTCCCGGTGTGTCGGGACGAACCTGGGCGCCATTCACCAGGATCGTGGCGTCGCGTGGCATGTTCTGGAATGTCAGCCGGCCGCTTTCCGGTTCCAAAACGATGGGGGGCATCGGGTAGTCGAGGAGGTCATAGAGACCGATCTCCATCCGCTTCGGCCGGAACCCGTCCTTGCGCACCTCCAGTATGTGGCTCCCGGTCTCGAGATCATCGAGGATCATTTCGGCCGAAAAATCTTCACGGCGGTAGATCGTCGCCGCGCCTTCCGGGACGTATCCGTCGGATGCGGCGCCCTCGGTGATACCCATCGATTGCCCGTCGAGAAACACCTCGGCGCCCGGTGGACGGGTCTGCAGCCGCAAGATCGGGCTGTCGCGCTCCAATAGAGCTTCGATGGTCGCGCTCCGACCTGCCTGGACGTCCAGCTGGCGCCGGTCACCGAGGTAGCCGGGGCGGCGGATCTCCAGGTCGTGCCGACCTGCCAGAATGCCCACCGGACCGAGGAGTCCGTCCACCCGAATGCCGTCGATCCACACCTCCGCATCGGGAGGATCCAGGACGAAGTCGACTTGGCCGACCGTACGGTCGCGCACCTTGTCGAATTCGGACACGAGCTTCGGCGACACGAGATCTCGGTCGAGCTGTGCATTCGGGTCGATCTGCAGCATTTGCCCCAGATCTTCGTTGACCAGCTCCTGCTCACCCAAGTTGAAGTGCACCTGTGCTCGGTAGGAGAGGCTGCGGACCAGCAAGCTCCGGGCTTCGTCGTCGAGTCCGTTGGTGAGACGTTGAGCTTCCAGCAGATCGACCAAGGTCCCGAAGAGCGGAAGGGAGGCGGGCTGATCTGCGCTATGGAAGACTTCCTCGGCCTGGGCATAGAGCTCGCGCACTTCGTCGGATGCAACACCCGGATCTCGAACCGCCACCGCGAGCGTGTCCTTCTCGTCGAGCTCTTCCTCCTCGATCTGAGACAGAAGCTGTGCCGTGGCGAAGGTCGGCGCAGTGAGTAGCAGGAGCCCGAACACGTAGGGCGTGCGTCTCCTGGTCGACATCGTCCGGCGCAACAGGATAATGAGTCGATGCATCATGGTCCGACCTCAACGTTCGAGCATGTACTGACGCGCTTCGGATATGACCGCTCGAAACTCCTCGCGATCGTCTTCTTGTACCGCATCCACCAATTCGTCCAATGCATCGCGAACCGCCTTGTAGACGTCCGCTCGATGCGGATTGAGGCGTTGAATTTCGTAGTACAGATCCGGATCTTCCAGCAATACCGAGCGCGCAGTGGACGCCTGGCGATTGTAGGTCGTCGAAGCGCAAGCCTCCAGCTCCTCGGGTGACAAGCCTGCATGGCTGAGCGCACAACCGAAAAGCATACCCGAGAGATGGGCCAAGCCCAGGAGCCAACCCATGAGCCGATCATGATGTTCGAAAGGAACTGGCACGAGATGGGTGTACGGATGGCGAAGCCACTCTTCGATCGCCCGTTTTTCCTTCGCCGGATCCTGGCGGCAGGCGAGAACGAAAGTCAGGGTCTGGTAGATCGACTTGCCGGGGCCGAACATCGGATGGAGTGACGCGACTCGGACCCCCAGCTCGTCAGCGCGCTCGATGAGCGGCCGCAGGTGATCCTTGATCGAGGCGATCTCGATCACCAAGCCGGTAGGTTTCGCCTCGACGATCTCCGCCAGCGCCGTGGGCATGCTGCCCAACGGTACGGAGACGACGATGGCCTGGTAGACATCGAGGTCCTCGATATCGGAGATACGCGCAAACCGTCCGGGCATGGCAGGCAAGGAGGCCATCGCGGGGTCTACCAGGTCGACTCGATGGCCGAGTCGCTGGGCGAAGGCCTGCCACCACCCGCCCATGTTGCCGGCGCCGCCCAAGATCAGCAGGCGCTGGCTTCCGGTGGCCTTCAAACTGACGCCAATCCGGTGCTGCCGTTCGACGGAGCCGCGCATCACGGCGGCAAACACTTGCTCCATGACCGCTTCCGAGACGCCACACGACTCGGCGTGCCGGCGCGCACGGCTGAGCACGCGATCGTGGACCTCTGGTACCAGGATCGGGCGCCCGGCCTGGATTTTGACCCTGCCGATCTCTTCCGCGAGGTCCATACGACGGTGGAGTAGCTCCAATAGGGATCGATCGACCTCGGCGATCGAGTTACGTAGCTCGTCGAGCTTCAGAGCGGTCTGTCGCTCCCTGGTCTTCTCGTCAGGTGCTTCGGACATGTTCGTTCGATTCCGAGGGGTACGGCATAGATTCCGATCACGCCCACGCTGGGCGAAACGAACCGGAACGGCAGCCTAGAAAGGACGGGCGTAGCTTGCAAACAGCTCCGTTCGCCGGATCGATACGGCAGAACGTCGCAGAACTGCTCCTATGAGGAGGACCGAAAGATCCGAGAACGGTGACCCGCGCAGCCCTCGCGGAGTCTCTGCAAATGCAGATTCGGGAACGGGTCAGGCAAGCTGGTCCCAATCACTGTCGTCAGCATCCAGCGCGATGGCCAGACCACCGTCTGCTCCAGCGAACACCGGATCCTTGACGGCTTGGATCTTGCCGCCGCCGATGGGTGCCAGCGATTCCTCGAGGGCGGGTCGCAGGCCTGGAGTCAGGGAGGCGCCACCGGAGAGGATTACGTTGTTCCGCACGTCCTCCTGGAACTCGGGGTCGACCCGCGGCAGGAGGTCTAGCATGGTTTCGGCGATCGGCTCGATCAGACTCTCGCAGGCGGCCTTGAGCTGATCGGTGATGTCGAACGGAGTGGGGCGACCCTGAACCGGCGCGGTGATCTCCACCTTGCCTTGGGGCTTACCGACGAATCCATGCTTCTCTTTCCATTCGCGCACCATGTAGAGGGTGACCTGCGCGTCGGGATACTTGTCCTGGATGAGCTTGAGTAGATAGTCGTCGACCGAGTCGCCGGCCTGGGTCAGTGTGCGCTGATCTTCTTCCGTGGGGAAGTGTCCGCGCATCACGCAGAAATCGCTGGTGCCGGCACCGATGTCGACGATCAGGCTGTTGAGCAACGCATCGAGCCCATAGGCCACGGCAAACGGCTCGGACACGATCATGAGACCGTCCACCGAGCCCTCCAAGACTTTGCGCAGCTGCTGCTTGTTCACGCGCATCGCCTCAGCTGGAACCCCGACCACGGCACGCACCTTGGTCTTGCCACGCTTTCCCTTGTTGCCGATCGCAAGGTCGACGAGATGCTCTAGGAGCACCCTGACGGCCTGAAGATCTTTCTCCGAGCCTTCCTTGATCAGACCGCGTTCGAGGGGGCGGTGTAGGTCGAGCATCGTACGGTTCTTGACCGCCTCTGCGCCGATCAGCACGTCGCTCTTCAGCACCTTGCGGGCCACCATGTCCACTGGCCAGCCGACGTAGCTCTCGACCACGTGGCGCTGCCCATTGGATGCCGACACCGCGCTACGCGAGGTGCCGAGGTCGATGCCCACGTTGAGGACCCCTTGTTCGTTGCCCTTCTTGTCGCTCATCCGTCAGCTTCCTTTCTGCTCGATCTGGTTGACGTCGTCGGCGTAGCGCCGGATGCCCCGAGACATGGCACGAGCGATGTGCTCGCGATAGAGCGGTCGTGCGAGGAGCTCTGCTTCGTCACGGTTGGACAGGCAGGATACCTCGGCCAGGATGGCAGGCATCTCGGTGGCTACTAATACCACGAACGGTGCGGTCTTGACGCCCCGATTCTCCAAGTGGGGATTGTCGCGGCGGAGCGAAGCCAGAAGAGATCTCTGCACAGCCGATGCGAGCTCGGAGCTCTCATCTCGCCGCACATCGGTGTAGATCCCCTCGAGCAGGTTGCGCATGTCGGCAAGGGAATAGCCCGATTGCCGATTCTCGCGCCGCGCCAGGGCGTTGAGGTAGGGATCGTCGGTGGCACCGAGGAAGTAGGTCTCGAGGCCGCGGACGGCTCGGTCGACGATCCAATTGATGTGAATAGATATGAAGAGGTCGGCCTTTTGCTCGTTGGCGAAGGCCGCTCTCTCGCGAAGAGAAACGAAGGAATCGTCGCGCCGGGTGAGCTCCACTTCGAAGCCGTCGGCTTTCAGCTGCTCCTCGAGACGTAGAGCGATGTCGAGGGTCAGTTCTTTCTCGCTCATTTCATCGGCGTGGGTCCCCGAGTCCTCGCCGCCATGGCCAGGATCGAGCACGATCTTGCGGACCTCGAGTGGGAAGACATCTGGGTCGATCCGCGTCGGGGGCTGCTGGAAAATCGGCTGGTCCGGGTCGAGCCGCTTCGTCAGCTCTGCCTCCGAAGTCCGGGGCTTGGGCAGCTCAATGAGGTCCGCGGGATCGACGAGCGGCTCCGGAGCAGATCGGTCGTGCGACGCCCTCGTCCGGTCGGGGTCTGTGATGGCTCGACCATCCATGGATCGAGTGACGACGAATGCCGTCGAAACGAGCAGGACTACGACGGGCATCGCGACCATCAACCAGCGAGAGGTCGTCTTTCGCCCGCCTGCTGTCTGCGGTCCCTTCACGGTGGAAGGCCGCCCCTCCTTGACCTCGACGTTGCTCGCGACGGCCTGTCGCAAGATCTGCTTGCGTACGGAGGAGCTACGCGCGGGCGGCTGGGGGCGGGACGGCGGCTTCATCGGCGAGTCACGCGGTCGCTACGCGAGATTGAGGCTCCGGCACGAAGGGCGGTACGTTCACGGAACCCTCAGTCTACCAGAGGTTTGCGCCGTTTCCGTCGAGAACGACGGCGTCGATGGCGGTCCCAAAGCACTGACCGCCGATCGCTACGCGGAGGAGCGTCGGCTCATGAAACGCAGAACGAAGCCGGCCAGGCTTCACTCGGGGGTACCGCGACCGAGTGGAGCCGAGACCGGCTCGTGGTAGCTCGTCAGGCAGCTACGGCTGGCTCGTCGGGCGCGAAAAAGAATCGCTTGACCAGCCAACCGGCGACGAGTGCGATGCACACCACGGCCACCAGGGGTGCCATGACCGCGAGAAACGTCATCACCACGGAAGCACCTGCTTCGAGCGTGGAGACGATGGGATTCCCGAAGCCAGCGGTGGCTACTGAGGAAACGGATCGGGCAAAGGTGGTGGCGCCTTGGACGATCCCAGCGGCTCCGCCTCCGCCGATGATAGCTACGGTCCATGTCAGCCAAGGATCCATCGAGGCGACCTGGGAAGCGGTGACGATGGTACCGGCGACCACGGCACTCGGGCCCGCCAGTGTGTCGAGGAGGTTGTCGAGAAAGGGGATGTAGTACGCACCGATCTCGAGGAACGTGGCGACTCCGAAACCGATCATCGCAGGAGTCGACGCGACCCATAGGAATGAGTCGGCCAACTCCAGGTGCCCGCTGTGATGTGCTGCTCCGACCAGCAGAAGCGGGATGAAGATCCGGAAGCCACACGCGGCGGCGAGTCCGAGTCCGACCGAGATGCTGAGAAAGAGTTCCATGGTGATCTCCTGGGGCGAATCTTGCGGGTATTCCGCGACGGCGACCCTCTTTCTACGAGACTACCGCGCCGCCTATTCGGTGGACGTGCTAGCCTGCCGCCGCTTTTCGGAGGAGACATGACGTCGTTTTTCGACAGCGGACTTCGCCGCGGCCTACGGGCTGCCCATCACTACGACCGGTTCAGCCGTGGGCTCGGCAACCTCGTCGGTTGGCTCGCCTTGGTGATGGTGTTGGTCGGCGCCTACAACGCGATCGTCCGCTACCTGGACAAGTTCCATAGCTGGACCCTCAGCTCCAACGCCTACATCGAGATGCAGTGGTATCTCTTCAGCATCGTCTTCCTGTTCGGTGCTTCCTACACCCTGCTCCGGGATCGTCACGTGCGCGTCGATGTGTTGTACGGGCGACTGTCACAGGTGTGGCGTGATCGCATCGATCTCGTGGGTACGTTCGTTCTCATGCTGCCGTTCACTGCATACGCCTTGTGGGTTTCGGTGCCCTCGGTGAGGAATTCGTGGGCGGTTCGCGAGACGTCGCCCGATCCGGGAGGATTGGCTCGGTATCCCATCAAAGCTGCGCTTCTCGTCTCGTTCGCCCTGCTGGCACTCCAGGGGCTGTCGGAGGCGCTGAAGATCGCCGCGCGAATGCGCGGGCTCGAGGGGCCCTCGATGGCCACCGAGTCTGCAGCGTCTGGCGCAGGGGAGACGTCCTGATGGCCGAGTGGCTGGGCCCCGGGCTCTTCGTAGTCGCCTTTGCGCTGATCTTCTCGGGATTTCCCGTTGCCTTTGCGCTGGGCGGTTCGGCGTTGATCTTCGCGTGCCTCGGTTCGTTGTTCGGGGTCTTCGACCTCGCTTTGTTGGGAGTCCTGCCCGAACGGATCTTCGGCATCATGTCGAACTACACGCTACTCGCGGTGCCGTTTTTCATCTTCATGGGCACGATGCTGGAAAAGGCCGGCTTGGCGGAAGATCTCCTGACCACCATCGGCAAGCTCTTCGGGCCCTTGCGAGGAGGCTTGGCCCTCGCGGTGGTCTTCGTAGGTGCACTCCTGGCCGCCGCCACCGGTGTCGTCGGGGCGTCTGTGGTGGCGATGGGCATGATTTCGCTGCCGGTGATGCAGCGCTATGGTTACTCCCCCGAGCTGTCGACGGGAGTGATCACCGCTTCGGGCACATTAGGGCAGATCATTCCCCCGAGCATCGTCCTGGTGGTGCTCGCCGACCAGCTGTCCATCTCGGTTCGCGATCTTTTCGTCGGTTCCCTGATCCCAGGACTGGCACTGGCGGGAATGTACGGGCTCTACGTGGTCGGTGTCGCGATCTTCCGTCCGTCGGCGGTGCCGGCACTGCCGACGGAAATCCGCGGTGACAGCGGTTGGATGTTGGCGAAGCAGGTGATGTTGGTCATGGTGCCACCGCTCTTTCTCATCTTGGTCGTCCTCGGAAGCATCTTCGCGGGTGTGGCGACTCCCACGGAGGCGGGGGCCCTGGGTGCGCTGGGCGCCATGCTGCTGGCAGCGGCCCAGAAGCGAATGAAGTTGCGGGCACTACGCGCCACGATGGACGAGACCGTGAAGCTGACGTCCATGGTGGTCTATCTGTTGATCGGTTCCACCGCATTCGCGCTGGTTTTTCGTGGTTTGAACGGCGACCTCTGGATCGAGGACCTACTGACGAACCTGCCGGGAGGTGTCATCGGTCTGCTGATCGTCGCCAATCTCGCGATCTTCATCCTCGGCTTCTTCATCGACTTCTTCGAGATCGCCTTCATCCTCATTCCGCTCATCGCACCGGCCGCCAGGATTTTGGAAATCGATATGGTCTGGTTCGGGGTGATGATCGCCATGAACCTGCAAACCTCCTTTCTCACGCCGCCCTTTGGATTCGCACTGTTCTACTTGCGCGGAGTGACCCCGAAAGAGATCAAGACATCACAGATCTACCGTGGCGTCCTACCGTTCATCGGCATTCAGCTGGTAGGTCTCTTGATGCTGGTGCTCTTCCCAGAGCTGGTGTCGATGTTGTTGGACTGAGACCTCGATGGCGGAGATGGATCCAGACGTACCCGACCAGGCGTTGGGAGATTGCGTCCGGAGCCATGCCGGTACCGGCTGGCTGGCATTCGAGAGTCTGCAGCCCGCGGGTCTGGAAGTAGACGAACACGCCCATGATCTGGTGTCGATCTGCGCGGTTCTCGGTGGGTCGTACGAAACCAGCGACGGCGGGAGGTTCGTTGCCGGCGACCTGGTGATCGCCCCGGCAGGGGAGGCAGTAGCCCTTCGCTTCGGCGAAGCCGGCGCCCGCTGCTTGCTGTTAGAGACGAGCCAAGACCTGTGGCAGCGCGGTGCCAACGCCATCGAAAGCGAGATCCTGGAGCTACACCGCGAGAAAGCGCTTTTCGGTGCTGTCGTGCGGCTGAGCGCCGAGCTGGCATCCGGCACGGAGAGCCCCTGTCCGGTCACCGAATCAGGGTGCTTTGACGTACTCTTCGAGTTGTCGAACCGATGCATCAGACCGCAGGCATGCACAGGTCGCGGAGCCACGGCGCAAGCCCTGGAAGCGATTCACGACGGCTTCTCGCAGCCATTGAGTCTGTCTGCCGTTGCAGACCATGTCGGCGTGCACCGCATGACGCTGGCCCGCAGTTTCCGCACTGTCTATGGTCTGAGCGTCGGCCAGTACATTCAGCGGTTGAGAGTGTTCGAGGCTTGCAGGCTGATTCAACGGGGTAGTCCGCTGGCAGATGCAGCTCTCGAAGCAGGTTTCTCTGACCAGAGTCACATGACCCGAGTCTTCGGTCGTGCTCTGGGTAGAACGCCTGCTGCGTTGCGCAACCTCTGCAGCTGATGTCTCGCTTCGATCGTTCAAGACGTCTGGTAGACCGCGAAGACATCCTTGCGAGATGAGACACGAACATCTTCCCGGACGAGTTTCTATCCTACTGCTGTCGTCCTGGCTGGCAGCGGCGGCTCTGTGTCACGCCGAAACCAGGCGGGATCTCCGATTCGGCTCCGATGAGGCTGAACTGGCGGGCACCCTGGTACTGCCGGACGGCGAGGGACCGTTTCCAGGGCTCGTTTTCCTGCACGGTTCCGGTCCCCACGAACGCGGCGATTCGCTGGCGCTTGCATCGCGCTTCGTCGGCCTAGGGGTCGCAGCCCTGATATTCGACAAGCGAGGCTGCGGCCGATCTGGTGGCAGCTGGGTGCAGGCCTCGCTGTACGACCTGGCGACCGACGCCGCTGTGGCATACCGGACACTGGCTAGGCAGCCCGAGGTGAGCGACGACGCGGTCGGATTCTTCGGCCCCTCCCAGGCTGCCTGGATCGCACCGATCGCGGCGGCCGATGTCGATCCAGCGTTCCTCGTCTTGATGTCGGGCGGAGGTGTTTCACCGCAGGAATCCGAGCGCTTCGCATACGGTCGGGCGCTCGCCCGAGCCAATGTCGGAAAAGAGGGAGTGAGCGCAGCGGAAGAGGCTCTCGACGCCTACTTCCGTTACCTGGCCACGGGCGAAGGCCGAAACGCACTCGTGCTCCGTCTCGAAGCTGCTGCGGGGCGAGCCTGGGCACGGGCGCTGGGGCTCGAACGCGTGCTGGTCTCGGAAGCGGGCCGCAAGCACTGGGAATGGGTAGCGACGTTCGAGCCCACGGTGTCCATCGAGACGTTGTCGATGCCCATCCTCTTGCTGTTCGGCGACGAGGACGAGAATCAACCGACCCATCGAGCAGTAGCCGCTTGGCGGGAGGGACTCGAAAAGGCCGGCAACACGCAGACTGTGGTGCATTTCTTCGAGGGTGCCGACCACCTCCTGCGTCCTACCGATCAGACCGGTACCGGGCACCATGGCCACGCGGCGGGCTTCACCGACACCGTATGGGCCGCGGTCGAATCCTGGGTTCAGGAGTGGGTCACCGAGCCTGCTCCCTGACCTCGATCCGCCACAGATCTCCGACAGTTTCCGAGAGCTCATAGACGATGGGGGAGCCCTCCGGTGACCACGTGGGGTAGCGGACATATGCGTTGAGCCTGCGGTGGTCGGTGAGCTGCTGTTGCTGGCCGTCTCGCGTGTCGACCCAGCGAAGGTGCCAGAACCCGTCGCGTAGAGCCGCAAAGGCGATGCGTGAACCGTCGGGAGACCAGCTGTAAGGCCAGCTCTCTCCCTCCTCGTGGGTCAGGACCTGCACCTCGCCACCCGCGGCCGGCATGATGGCCACCTGAGTGCTGCCGTCACGCCGCACTTCGATACCGAGTCGTTGGCCATCTGGGGACCAGATGGGAAACGCCGCCATTTCCGGATCGTGGGTCAAGCGCAGGTGTTCGTTCAAGACGACGTCGTAAACCCACACATCCAAGGTCGAGCCACTTTTCCGAGAATGGTACGCGATGCGAGTGCCGTCGGGAGACAGACGGGCCCAATCGGGATCGGCGCCGATATCGGCAAGCAGTTCTGTCCGGCCGGTGGCGGCGTCGGCAATCCAGATACCCCTCTTGCCCTCACGTTCCGAGAAGAACGCAAACCGATCACCTCCGGGAAGCCACGTCGCCTGAGAGTCCCACTCGCCGGCGAACGTGACCTGACGCGGTTCGGATTCGCTCACGAGATGGCCGCGCTGGACGTCCTTTACCCAGATGTCTAGATTGGTGCCAACCTGCCAACGGTCGTAGGCCAGCTCTCGACCATCGGGTGTAAAGGCCGGGCGGCTGTGCCGGAGCTTGCCGCGAGTCCACTGGACGGGCTCCGCGATCGGGAGACCTTCCTCCAGCGGCAGGGCCCACAGGTGGCTGTAGGTATTGAGGGCCCCGTAGATCAACGAGGTGGTGTTCGCCTCCGCGCCATACAGGGTGAACTGGCGAATGGTGGCGACGCCGAGCCTGGTCACCTGCTGAGGGACGCCCGCCGGTCGAGCCTCTGCGTCCAAAGGCTGGCGCCAGATGGCGTAGGCTGCTGCCTGCCGGTCGAGCCCTTCGGCGATTCCGAGCCAGTACAAAAACCGACCATCGGCCGACCACTGTGGGTGGAGGTTGACCCGGCTTCGATCCGCCAGGACTTCAGGAACCACCCGTCCCTCCAAGTCGAATTCTTCCAGGTCGAGGCGCCAGATCGACGTCCGTCGCCGGTCACCGCTGGAGAAGGCGACAAAGCGGCCTCGGGGAGATACCGCGGGTTCACCATGGCCTCCAGGTGGCGACCCCGCGTCGGTAACGGGAGTCGGTTCACCACCGTCCGAGGGGATCTGCCAGAGGTTGGATGGTGGTAGCGCAGGAAGCGAACGCTCGGCCACGTCAGTACGACTGTCGGCTTGAAATATGATCCTTACCCCATCGGGCGTCCAGGCCGGTCGGGAGCCGAACTGGGTCAGTTGCACCGAGCGGACTTCTTCGGGCGAGTCCAGATCTCCTGGTATGTCGAGCACCCAGATGCCTCGGGGTTCCCTGGTGACGTAGGCCAGCCGGCGTCCATCGGGTGCCACCGCCGGTTGGACAGCGTGCAGACCTTGGGTCGGCAGCCGTGCCTCCGTTCCCGTGTCCGAGGTCCCGATACGGCCTCTCTGGCTTCGCATCCAGAGCTCGAAGCGACCGGCCCGGTCGGCCGAGTAGTAGAGGGTCGAGCCGTCCGGGGAGAACACAGGATCGATTTCCAGACCCTCGTCGATCGTCAGTTGCACGGGGTCGCTTACCTGCGGAATCGGCATCGTGGCTTCTTCGCCGCGTCGCCAAGCAGCGATCATGATCGCGACCAGCAGGAGACTGCCAAGCGCTCCGAACAAGATCCTCCGGCGCTGGCGCCTGACGCGGTTAGGGACCGGGATAGGTAGCTGTCCTTGGATCGCCGAGACGACGTCGCCAGCATCTTGGAATCGGTCACCTGGCTTTCGCTCCAGGCAGCGATCGACCACCGAGCTCCACCTGCGCGGCAGGTCTGGCCTGAGGCTGCGCAGGGAGCGGGGCCGCTTCTGCAACCGCGCCACTGCGGCCGGCAACAGGCCGTCCGCTGCGAACGGCATCTGGCCAGAGAGCATGAAGAACAGCACGATGCCAAAGGCATAGATATCGGTCGCCGCGGTCTGCTCGTCGCCGACCACCTGTTCCGGTGCCATGAAGGCCGCCGTGCCGACCATGGCGCTCTCGTCGGCCAACGTGACGAACTGCTGGCGCCGTTCCTCGGTCTCGGTGGCCCGTGCAAGACCGAAATCGGTCACCACCACGCGCTCCTGACCCCCTGGCGTCGGCACCAACATGATGTTGCCGGTCTTGAAGTCGCGGTGGACAATGCCGACGGCATGGGCAGCCTCCAGAGCGTCGGCCAATTGTCGAGCGATGGCCATGGTCTCGTCAGGATCGAGGCGACCACGGCTCTCGAGGCGGGCCGCCAAGGTCTCTCCATCGAGCAATTCCATGGTGAGGAAGGGCTGGGAGACGCCATCCTCCCGGAGATGTATCCCCGATCCATAGATCCGGCATACACTCGGATGAGTCACCTGGGAAGCGAGTCGGATCTCACGCAAGAAGCGCTGCCGCTGGTCTTCCTCGTCGGCCAGGTCCGGCTGCAGCATTTTGAGCGCCAAGGTCATCTCGATGTCGGTATCGAAGACCTCGTAGACGTCTCCCATGCCGCCGGCCGCCAGGAAACGGACCACTCGATACCGATCATCGATCAGATCGTCAGGAGAGAACCGTAGGGCCATGAGCCCGGAATAGCTCATACCGTGGTTTCGGCCGAAGGAAGAGGGCATGGTAGTTCGTTTACGTAACGGGATGAGCCGAGCGAATCCTGATTATCCGACCGCTTCCTGGCCACGGTCAACGGAGATCGGTGGTGATTCGGCTGTCGGACGGCGAGGCTCCGGGAGCCAGCGATGGACGCAGAGGCCGAGAAGCAACGCGCCGGCGCCTGCGACACCGTAGGGAACGCGCGATCCGAAATGCTCGAAGAGCCATCCAGCAGCGCTGATGGAAAGGATGGAAGCCAGACCGAAGCCGATCGTCGACACAAGGGTCTGGCCCGTAGAGCGCAACCGTTCGGGTACTGACTGTTCCAAGTAAAGGGGACCGCCGATGATCACACCGGCGACGCCGATGCCGTGGCAGAGCTGCACCCATCGCACTGTGTCCAGATCGGGTACCCAAGCGGAAACGGTCCAGCGGAGACCTTCGGCCAGCAGGCCGATCATCAGCAACGTCCGAGCACCGAATCGTTCGAGCGTTGTGCCAGAGAAGGCGATGAGCGGGATCTCTAGCAACAGCATGAGGACCCACATCGTGCCGATCTCCGCCACGTCGCCACCCCGTTCCGCGACCAGCAGTGGGAAGATGTTGATCGGGCCCTGCATGCAGAGATGAGCGAGGAATACCAACGCCAGGAGGCGTCGAACCGGTACGTGACGCAGCAAACGTCCGGTGTCTCCGGATGCCGAGCGGACCACCATGGCCTCCGTACGCGGCAGGCACAACGCGGCGACCGCCGCCAACAGTGAATAGATAGCCGTGGCAGGAAACATCCACTGAAGACCATCGAAGGGTAACGACGTTTCGTCGAGATATGGCAACGCGCGGGGAAACGTGACGACGGAGAAGAGGAAACCCAGCGTGCCCCACATCCGGACGAAACCGAAGGCACTACCGCCACGTCGCGATTGTGCGGCCAGGGTCACCGCCGTCGCCATGGGCAGGACGGCGGTGACGGACGCGGCCAGGAAAGCCGTCGACAACAGAGCCATCGAGAAGGTCGTCACGCGGACGATCACGAGATTTGCCAAGGCGACCCCGAGAATCGCGAGGGCCAGGGCCCCACGGCGTGTGCCGGTTCGATCGGCCAGCTGTCCCCAGATCGGTTGCGTGAACAGACCGATCAGCGGAATCATCGCCACCACGACACCGATGCTGCCACCCGCCAAGCCTAGCTCTTGCCCCAGATAGAGGCTGAAATAGGGGAAGAAGATACCCAGCCCAGCCATATACAAAAACCAGAAAATGGACAGGCGCAGGTTCATTCCATCGGCACGTTAGCACGCGCCCGCTGGGGTAGACTCCGAGCCGTTCATGACGCTCGAGATCGCCACCCTCTTCGCCCTGTTGGTGGGCATGGTCTACCTCTTCCTGACCGAGAAGCTGCCGGTGGAGCTGACGGCTTTCCTAGGCCTCTTGATCCTGATCTTTGGTGGATACGTCTCCGTCGACGAAGCGTTTGTCGGCTTCTCGTCGCCCGCCGTGATCACGATGTTCTCGATCTTCTTCATCTCTGCGGCGTTGCTGCAGACCGGAGTGGCCGACGTCGTGGGTCGGCGAATCACGCGGCTTTCGGGCGGCAAGGAAATACCGCTGATCATCCTCTTGATGACGGTGGCCGGTGTCATGTCTGCGTTCATGAACAACGTCGCGGCCGCCGCCGTCATGCTGCCGGCGGTTTCGGCCATCGCCAGGCACGCCAACCTCTCTCCGTCGAAGCTGTTCATGCCCTTGTCGTTTGGCGCCATCCTCGGCGGAACCACGACGTTGGTAGGAACTCCTCCCAACATCCTGACGGGCGAAATGATTCAGAACGCCGGGCTCGAGCCCATTCACCTGTTCGACTTCACACCCATCGGCCTGGTGCTGTTGGGCGTTGGAATCGTGTTCATGATCACCGTCGGCCGGAAGATGCTGCCGGACCGTGCTCCGGTTGGCGACCGGCGGAGCGGCGGCCAGCTGACGCAGGCGTATCGCATCGAGGAACGCCTGACCACGATCCGCATTCCCAGAGATTCCAACCTAGATGGTTCGCAGCTACGGGAGTCGAAGCTGGGCACGGCCCTCGACGTGGCGGTACTGGCGGTCCGCCGAGGCGAGAAGAAGTTCCTGGCGCCACCTCCGGACTTTCGGCTGGAGGCAGACGACCTCGTACTGGTAGACGGGCAGTTCGACGAGCTGCGTCAGCTGATGAGCGTTCAGGGTGTCGCGGTCCAGGAGCCGGACCCTGGTCATCTCGCGGAGATCTCTCAACAGATTCACGGCGTCGTTCTTCAGCTGCCCAGGGGTTCTGGCCTGGTCGGGCGTTCGTTACGCCAGCTGCACTTTCGGGACCGGTTCGGTGTTCTCGTGGTAGGAATTCGTCGGGGCGACCAGATGCTGCGTCAGGAACTGGCACGGCGGGTCTTGCGCGACACCGACGAGGTGATGGTGCTCGGCACCGAGCGACAGATCGAGGCCCTCAGCGAGCAGAAGGGATTGAAGGTAGCGAGCGAGGTACCGGTCGACCAGGTGCTGGCGGAACGCATGTTCATTCTCGCGGTACCACAGGGCTCGAGACTCTCCGATGCCACCATACGAGACAGCCGGCTCGGCGAGCTTGCCGGCCTCACGATCATCGGAATCGTGAGGAACGGCGAGGCCATTCTCGCTGTGCCCGGCGACGAAGTCATCCACGGAGGTGACGAGCTCTTGGTAGCAGGGGATCCGGATCGGATCCTCGACGTCCTCGATCTCGGCGACCTGGAGCTCGAGGACGAATCGACGCCGACGCGGCTGGAATCGGAGTCGGTTCGAGTCGTCGAAGCGGTCGTCGCTCCGCGCTCGAAGGCGGCGGGATCGACGTTGCGCCGACTGCACTTCAGGGACCGCTACGGGCTGCAAGTTCTGGCCATCGGCAGAGGTGGCGAGACGATCCACAAGGAGCTGGCGAACTTGCCGCTCCGCTTCGGCGATGCTCTGTTGATTCAGGGCTCGGTGGAGAAGATCGGCCATCTGGCTGAAGACGACGATTTCCTCGTGCTCACCCACGATGCGAATACTCCTCGGAGGGTCGACAAGGCGCCCGTCGCCCTGGGGGCGCTGGCCCTCATGATCGTCCTGGTAGCGGGCGGGCTGTTTCCGATTCATGTCGCTGCCTTTGCAGGAGCCGTCACAGCGGTACTTTTTGGCGCCCTCAAGATGGAGGAGGCGTATCGCGCCATCGAGTGGCGCGCCATCTACCTCGTGGCGGCCATCTTGCCGGTCGGCTTGGCGATGGAGTCGAGTGGTGCCGCTGACCTTTTGGCAGGTGGTGTGACCCGCGTAGCCGAGGCCTACGGACCGTACGCCTTCATCGCATCGCTGGTGTTGCTGTCCAGCATGCTCAGCCAGGGACTCGATGGCGCGCCAACGGTGGTCATCTTGGCACCCGTCGTGTTGCGCACCGCTGAGAATCTCGCCATCAGCCCCTATCCGTTGCTGATGGCGGTAGGCTTCGCCGCCTCGGCGGCCTTCATGACGCCTTTCAGTCACAAGGCCAACCTTCTCGTCATGGGAGCGGGCGGCTATCGTTCCATGGACTTCGTTCGAGTCGGCACACCGCTGACTCTCGTCGTGTTGGCGTTGCTGGTTGTGTTGGTACCGCTCTTCTTCCCATTTGGCGTCTGAGGACGCGCACCGACTGTCGACTTCCCTAGAACGCGATGACCATCAAGCTTCGACGAGATGCCGTGCCTCCGGTGGCACGGCGCAGGACCGACCATCCGCTCTTTCGACGAGACATACACGACGATGTCCTCGAGGACCGGTTGTCCTGGCTCCGCGATCGATCCAGTTCGGGAGTACTGGAGCATCTCGCGGCCGAGAACGCTCATACCGCGTCCGCGATGGCCGACACGGAAGAGCTTCAGCAGACTCTCTACGCGGAGATGGTCGGACGCATCGAGGAGGACGACATCGACGTACCGGTGCGTTTCGGCAAGCACTGGTACTACGAGCGGCGGCGCGAAGCGAAGCAACACGCCGTACATTGCCGTCGCGAGGCACAACACGGTGTGAGCCCGGACGAGTCCTACGATCCTTCGGCCCCCGAACAGGTCCTCCTCGACCTGGACGATCTGAGGGAGTCCGAGGGCCTGTCGTACCTGAGCTTGGGCGCCTATCGGCCTTCGCCTTGCGGCCGACTCCTCGCGTACTCCGTCGATAGGGCGGGACACGAGCGGTTCGAAGTGCGTGTGCTCGATTTGGCGACGGGTGAGCACCTCGCGGATCGACTGCAAAACGCCTCGCACAGTCTCGCTTGGGGGACGATCGAAGGCTGTAGCGAGATGCTCTACTACGTGACCCGAGACGAAGCCCAAAGGCCTCACAAGGTTCTGCGTCACCGTCTCGGTACGGATCCTGCGGACGACGAGCTGCTGTGGCACGAAGACGACGATCGCTTTTTCGTGGCGATTCGCCGCAGCCGGAGCGGTCGCTATCTCTTCCTCTCCGCAGGTAGCCATACGACGTCGGAGGTGAAGCTTCTCGATGCACGAGATCCACAGGGCGAGGTCCGCACCCTGACCGGGCGACACCCGGGAGTGGAATTCGATGTCGACCACCACCCCGGCGATCCAACGAACGGTATCTCCGGACGCTTCTTCCTGCTCACCAACCTCGAAGCGCGGGAGTTTCGCTTGCTCGAGGTCTCGGAGCACGATCCAGCGCGAGAGAACTGGCAGGATCTGGTACCCCATGACCCCTCGGTTCATCTCGACGAGATCCTCGTCTTGGGCCGCCATCTGGTGTTGCGGCGCCGGGTCGAGGGTCTACCGTCGATCCGCGTTTTCGAGTTGAAGTCGGGGGCACAGAGGTTCGCGGATGTGGAGTTCGCCGACCCTGCCCACGACGTCCAGATCGGCCCCCATGCCGAGCAAGAGACCGCCAGACTCCGACTGATGTTTCAGAGCCCGATACGCCCCAGAACGACACTCGAAGTCGAGCTTGGCGATGCTGGTGACGCCGGTCTGGTGGGTGCCCGTAGCGAGCTCAAGGTGGAGATAGTGCACGGGTACGATTCCGCGCTCTACGAGACCCGGCGCCTGGTCGCTCGGGCACCCGACGGGGAAGCGATTCCGGTCGATTTCGTGCAGCGGCGGGAGCGCCGCGAGCTCTTGGGCGGTCACGTGACCGGCCCCCTGTTGCTCTACGGATACGGTGCCTACGGTCATAGCCTCGAAGCCGGCTTTCGTCGCAACGTACTCAGTCTGCTCGACCGGGGGTGGGCCTTTGCCGTCGCTCACGTGCGCGGTGGCGGCGAGATGGGGAAGTGGTGGCACGAAGCCGGCAGAGTCGAGAACAAAGAGAACACGTTCTACGACTTCGTCGCTGCGGCGGAGTATCTGATCGAAAGCGGCCTGACCTCTCCGCGACATCTGGCTATCCGCGGCGGTTCTGCCGGAGGGCTTCTGATCGGCGCCGTGCTCAACCTGCGGCCGGATCTGTGCCACGCAGCTGTCGCCGATGTCCCGTTCGTCGACGTGCTGCAGACCATGCTCGATCCGTCACTGCCCCTCACGGTGATCGAGTACGAGGAATGGGGCAACCCTGCAGAAGACATCGCCGCGTTCCGGCGCATTCGCGGATACTCACCGGTCGAGGGTGTGGGGACACGAGACGCTGCGTATCCGCACCTTCTAGCGACCGCCGGTCTGCACGATCCGCGTGTCCAATACTGGGAGCCCGCCAAGTGGGTCCAGGTGCTGCGAGAGAAGACACGGGGAGGACAAGTGCTACTTCAGGTGCATCTCGAGGCTGGCCATGGAGGCGCCTCCGGACGCTACGAGTCGTTGCGCCAAGAGGCGCTCCGGCAGGCCTTCCTCCTCGCTGCCATGGCGACCGAACGGGAATCTGTCGGCGCGGCCGATATGCCACAATCTCGTCATGGTTGAGCAGACGCCGATCCTGGTCATCGACGACGAGACCGGCTCTCGCGAGTCGATGGCCCTAGCCATCGAGAAAGCCGGTCTGGGAGTCCGTACTTTCGACGACGCGCGCAACGCGCTGTCCTATCTCGACGAGCATCCCGAGGTGCGATTGGCGGTGTGCGACCTGCGCATGCCCGACCTCGACGGCATCGGGTTTCTCGAGCAGGTGCGCGCGAGAGAGCTCGACCTCGCGGTGATCCTGGTCACCGGGTACGGTTCCATCGAGAACGCAGTAGAGGCGATGCGGGTGGGAGCCGACGACTACCTCACCAAGCCCGTAGACCTGTACGAGTTGCGCAAACGCGTCATGAACTTGCTGGAAAACCGCCAGCTGCGAGAAGAGGTGTCGAACCTAAGACAGATGCTCGACAAACGCTTCGGTTTCGAGAGCATCATTGGCCGCTCCGAATCGATGGAGCACCTCTTCGAGAAGATGAAGATGGTGGCGCCGACCCGCTCCAGCGTCTTGATCGTCGGGGAGTCGGGTACCGGCAAAGAGTTGGTGGCCAACGCGCTTCACGTCAACAGCCCGAGGCATGACGAGCGCTTCTTGGCGATCAACTGCGGTGCCATCCCGCACGAGATCCTCGAGTCGGAGCTCTTCGGGCACGAGAAGGGTGCGTTCACAGGTGCCGTCGGCCGCAAAATCGGCAAGTTCGAGCTGGTCCACAAGGGTACGTTGTTCCTAGATGAGATCAGTGAGCTGTCGGCAGCGTTGCAGGTCAAGCTTCTCCGAGTCTTGGAGGAGCGCAAGATCATGCGTGTGGGTGGTCACGAGCTGATCGACGTCGACTTCCGACTCGTCGCCGCGACCAATCGCAGCCTCGACAGCATGGTGAAGGAAGGTGACTTCCGGGAGGACCTCTACTATCGCCTGAAGGTCGTCACCTTGGAAATCCCGCGGCTCACCGAACGAGATGGGGACGTCGCCCTGCTCGTGGAGCATTACCTTCAGCGGCTGTGCGAGGAGCATGGCAAGCCGGAGATGTACATGTCTCCGGAGGCCCTGGCTTCCCTGGACGGCTACGCGTGGCCAGGCAACGTCCGCCAGTTGCGCAACGTGCTCGAATCGATCGTCATCTTCCACGCCGGAGGCGAGATCGATCTGAGCGCCATCCCTGAGGAAATTCGGGAGGCCTCCAGGGTCTCCGGTCACGGTGCACCTGTACAACCCCGGAGCGGCAAGCCGAGGACGATGGAAGAGATCGAGCGTCAGGCCATCCTGGAGACACTGCAGCGGACGGACGGTCATCGCGCCAAGGCAGCCGAGCTCCTCGGCATCGGGCTACGCACGTTGCAGCGCAAGCTGAAGGAATACAAAGACCAGGGTTACTACCAAGATTGAACGAGGACGACTGGAGACCACGATGGACCTTCCCGCCGACATCCACATCACTCACGAGCCTCTGGGCCTGAAGAACACCAAAGGTACGCTGGTGGCGATCAGCCCTCACGGCTACTACGAGTTGCGGCTCACCTTCAATCAAAGGCAGCACAAGGTCCTCGTGCCGGTCCAGGCGACCAGCATCATCTTTCGGGAACCCGAACCGGAATTCGCTTCCGAGATAGAGATCGAGCGCTGAGCCTGCGATAGCCGGGCTCCTGGGTCACCGGTTCGTAAGGATCAACTCGTCTCGGGATGAGCCGATGGCGCCTCCCCTGCGGCGGGATGCCGAGCCGGGCGTTCCGTCATACCTCCGGCCAAAGAGAGCGTTCCGATACCGAGGAGAATCAGACCGACGCCTGACCACTGCATCTCCGACAGGAGCTCGGAGAACAGTAGTCGCCCCCAGAGCACCGTGAGCATCGGCTGAAGGAGAAGGAGCACCGAGGTCTCGAGCGCCGGCAACCGTGGTAAGGCCTCGGTGATCAATAGCCACCCGAAGACCTGTGAAACCAGGGCCAGGGCCAGAAGCCAGCCATGGGCCGGCCAGTGGGGGGCGAAGTCCAGCCCGTTCAGTACCAGGCCCAGACCCAGGCTAGAGGCGGTGGCACCCAGCGTCGCATCGAGGAGTGGCCCGACAGGTGACGTCTTCTCGCGGCTTGCGGCTCGGAGTAGCAAGATGAACGCGGAGTAACTGAGCCCGGTCAGCAACCCGAAGATCACCCCACGAATCGGATCGGTGCCATAGGCGTCGCTCCGACCGAGGCCAGAAATGAGAACGACCCCAAGAAACACGACCGGCACGACGCCCAATGCTTGCTTCGTGGGACGTTCTCCGTGGAGCCACCAAGCCGCGAGCCCGACGAACACGACCTGAGTGTTGCCCAGCACCGTCCCCAGCCCGGTTCCGATGTACTCGATGGAGTGGTGCCAGACGATGAGGTCGGCTCCGAGCATCGCGCCGGCGAGCTGCGCCAGGCGGCGCTGCCGTCCCGAACGGCCGTCGGGTCTCCTCGCGCGGCAGATCAAAAACAGGAAGGGCAGCGCGTAGAAACAGCGAAAGAAGGCAGCCGTGATCGGCTCGACTCCGGCAAAGCGCACGAAGATCGCCGAAAACGAGATCAGAAAGACACCGAAGGCCGCTGCGAGCCGCGTCATATGGCCGGATCCGACCGGCCATCCAACACCGGTGGCTCAGACTCGGTACCTCTGCGGATCTCGTCGCCTTTGCGAATCTCTTCGCCTTGCCTTTCAGAGCGTGCCTGATCGACATGGGACCGCACCGTTCGGCGATCGAGCCCAAGGCGTCGACCAGCCTCCGAGTAGCTACCGCAAGCTTCGTAGGCGAGGGTGCAGTAGCGGGCCAGCAGCTGGCCTGCTGTGAGGCGAACGCACTCTAGATCATCGGCCAGTTTCCGGGCCGGCGACACGATGGGCTGGCCACCGGGCGGATGGTACTCCCGTCGGATCAGGACGTTGCGCACGCACTGTTCCAGCTCGCGGACATTGCCCGGCCAGGTGTAGGCCGGAGGCAAACCCGAGTCGATCCACGATTGCGTCTCGCGGGCCAGGGATGGCGCCTCGTCGTCGCCCACCATGCGTGCTGCCAGAAGCTCGAGGAGATTGCGCAACTCACCGGGTGAATCGAGCAGCTGCTTTGACAAGGACGGTGTGACGATCTGGTCCGCGCATAGACGGTAGTAGAAGTCCTGCCGGAAGCGGCCGGCTCGGATCTCCTCCGCCAAGTCGCGGTTGGTGGCTGCGACGATCTTGCCGCGAAACGTGCGTCCGAGTGTTTCCCCCAGGCGTTGGTAGGTGCGGTTCTGCAGCAGCCGGAGAAGTTTCACCTGGATCGACGGATCTACCTCACCGATCTCATCCAGAAACACGGTCCCATGGCGCGTGCAGATCTCCAGCCAGCCGCGTCGGTCCGCGGTAGCGCCGGTGAACGACCCCTTGACGTGTCCGAATAGCTCGGACTCGATCAGGGTGGGCGATAGCGCCGACAGATTCAATGGATAGAAGGAATCCTCTGGGTCCGCGACAAAAGTACCCTGGGCGTCGTCGAAGGGGATGTAGCGCGATCGGCCGACGGCTTGGGCAACGAGCTCTTTCCCGGTGCCGGATGGACCGGTCACGAGAGTCGTGATCTCGTCCATGCGTTCGTAGAGAACACGTCGATAGCGCCGCATATCGTGACTGAAGACCGACTGCCACACCTGGGCCCGCAGCTGCGCGGCCGGTAGGGAGCCGCCGAGGATGTATCGGATCGCGTAGTGAAACGCCCGTCGAATCTGGAAGCTCAAGGCGAACAAGTGAGACGGGGGGTGGGGAAGGCCCGGCAGCCCTTCTCCTTCGTGACCGCGCAGTTTGCGACCGAGGAAGAAGTGAGCATCGTCGCGATAGTCGTCGAAGAAGCGGATCCTCGATGTCGCTGCGCCCGGTCGCTCGATCAGGTCGTGAAACTGTTGCTGGTAGCGGTGATAGATGTGGTACAGCGCAAGGTCTTCATAGAGGCGCAGCTCGTCGTCGCTGGCCGACTCACCGTTCGTCAGTCGCTTGCGCGCTGCCACCGTGAGCCGTTCCATGCGCCGAGCCAAGGCCTCGAGGTTGCGCCCCCGTTCGGTGAAGTCTTCACTGCGGTGCCAAACCAATCCGGTATCGACGAAATCGTCACCCAAAGCCCGGCGTTCCAGCTCCAAACGCTCAGGCAGGAAAGGATTGGCGTCTTGAAGCTGCGAGACGGTTTCGGCCAGCGCGCGCTCTTCGTCGGAGAACAGTGGCATGGGCGGATCCTATCCGTAGTGGGCTGTCATGACGTCCAGCCGAGAGACTCGCAAACCCCACATTGTCCTTCGACGTATCCGCATCCGATACGATCAGGCATCGTCCACCGAACGAACAACCTTGGAGCCGTCATGACGCCAGCTCATTCGACCTATCGCGTTCCGTCTGCCGCCCGGCTGGGCGTGTGGATCGCGTCTCTTGCCTTGGTTCTCAGCACCGTAGCATTCGCCTCGGGTACCGAATCCGGTTCGGATTGGCCGCAATTCCGCGGTATCGAGAGGAACGGTATCTCGCCGGAGACGGGATTACTCGACTCTTGGCCCGACAGCGGACCTCCGGAGGTCTGGCGCCGGGAGCTCGGAGAGGGGTACTCGGGAATCACCGTCGTCGGCAACAAGGTCTACACGATGTATGCCGACGAGGTCGCCGGCGAAGGTGGTGAGGCCGAAGCGCGAGAGTTCGCCGCGTCCTTCGATCGGAATACCGGAGAAGAACACTGGCGGGTCGACATGGGCGCGAAGCTCGACACGGAGTTCGGCAACGGACCACGCTCGACACCTACGGTGGCTGGGGATACGGTCTTTGTCCTCGGTTCCCACGGACGCTTGGCAGCGCTGTCCACGGAAGACGGCGGCGTCAAGTGGCAGAAGGAATTCACTGCGGACTTCGGCGCCGAGCGGCCCTATTGGGGCTTCTCGACCTCGGCACTGGTGGACGGCGGCCGCCTGATCATCGAGGCTGGCGGTTCCGATGGCCGTACGCTGGTCGCGCTGAATCCTGCCGATGGAGAATTGATCTGGTCGTTGGGCGAGTCCGGCGCCGGCTACAACTCTCCGCTGCGCGTCGACCGCAACGGCGAGATCCGCTACGTCCACGTATCGGGCGGGAAGCTGTTCTGCGTCGATACCGATGGTAACGAGGTCTGGAGCCACGAGTGGCCACAAGGCGAGACCCACGCCATGCCCATCCTCGCCGGCCCCGGTCTGATCTACGCCTCGGGAGCCGAGGGTGTAGGCGCCCAGCTCGTGAAAGTCGCCGAGGACGAGAGCGAGGTGGAGAAGGTCTGGGACAACCGTTTGTTGCGCAACCACTTCAGTTCCGCCGTTGTCCAAGATGGCGTCATCTATGGGTTCGACAACGCGACGCTGAAAGCCGTGTCGGTCGAAGACAGCTCCCTCATCTGGGCCAAGCGGGGTCTGGGAAAGGGCTCGTTGATGCTGGCCGATGGGCATCTCATCGTTCTGTCAGATCGCGGCAAGCTGGTGCTCGTGGCGACGGGAACGGATAAGTATTCGGAGATCAGTAGCTTCCAGGCGATGAACGACCTCAGCTGGACGGCCCCAACCGTGTCTCACGGGCGGCTGTTCATTCGCAACCACCAAGAGATGGTCAGCTTCGATCTGCGGCAGAAAGGAGATAGCTGATGCGGGAGATGGCACTTCGTACTCTGGCCTGGTCGATCGTCTGCGTTCTGGTCATGGTTCCCTCGGCCTGGGCGGAGGGAAGTCTCGACGAGGTGCTGGCACGTCACATGGAAGCGCGCGGCGGCGAGGATGCGTGGAGCGCGGTTCACAACGTGCGTGCCACCGGCACCTATGACTCGTTCAGCAAAAAGGGTCCGTTCACCCGGTTACAGACACAGGATGGAAAACTCTACATGGAGTACCACCTGGGCAACCGTCCGGTGACGAAGGCGCACAACGGAGAGTTCGCCTGGTGGGTCAACCCCATGCGCGAGCCCGGGCCGAAGAAGATCGACGGCGCCGACCTGCCGGTGGTCGAGCGGGAACGCGATTTCCCGAACGCATTGTTTGCCGCCGACCGATACGAGACAACCCTCGTAGGGCCAGCAGAGTTCGAGGGCATGGAAGTTCTACAGATCGACATCAAGCGGGCCGACGGCTCAGAGGAGAGCTGGTATCTCGATCCGGATTCGTTCCTCGAAGTCGCGCTGGAGTCACCCGGCTCGGATTTCGGTCGCCCCATGGTGCAGCGCACGTTCTTCGACGACTTTCGAAAGGTGGGCGACGTGATGATTCCCCACTACATCGAGAGTCAGTGGTATACGCGATTGCGTGTTCAGCATGTCGATTCGATGGAGCTCAACGTCGACGTCGAACCGTCGCTCTTCACGATGCCACCGCCTCCCGGCATGGAGCCCTGGGTCGCCTTGGCTGGCAACTGGAAGGTCGTGGTCGAACGCACTCCGGGGCCGGGGGCAGAGCCGACCCAAAGCGAACGGACTTCCGAGATCGAGCTCGCCCTGGGAGACACTCTGCTGCAGGAACGATACGAGTCCGACGGCGAGGGAGTATTGGTGTCGTTGACCTTCGATCGATTCCAGAACGTCTATCGCAGAACCGCGATCGATAGCGGCCGGGGTCTGCTGGATGTACAGATCGGTACGCAGCAGGAGGACGGAAGCATCATCTTGGACAACCTGGAGACAGGAACGTTCATCATGGGAGGACCGCGCAAGGTCAACCTGCGGACCACTTATTCCGATCTTTCGTCCGAGGGCTTCGTCGCCGTAGTCGAAGGGTCGTTCGATGGCGGAGAGAGCTGGTTCGAGGCTTCGCGCTCGACCTATCAGAGAGCTGATTGATCGCTGTACTCGGTGAGGGCTGACGATAGTGTCACCGGGTGACGGCAAACTCTTCCCAACCTAGCTACGTATCCGTCGGCATGAAGGCGTTTGCGGTGTGTTTGAGCATCGTGTTCATGCCGGCGGGCTTGGTTGCCGAGGTGCTGATTCCGGAGCGTCCCGGTTCCTATGAACGCTCGTTCGAGGCTGACGACTTCCGGCTGCGATTCGGACTCGAGGTACCGGAAGGCGCGACATCGGGTCCCCGCCCGTTGGTCTTGGCGTTGCACTATGGTTTCGACTCCTCACGTCCGTTTCCCAGGTACTACGGCAAGCAATTCGCGGAGCGTGTGATCTCTCCCGGTCTGAGAGATCTCTCAGCGTTCATCGTCTCGCCCGACAGCCACGGCCACCACTGGGTCGATGACGAGATCGCGGGTCCGGTGCTGTCGTTACTCGACGCCCTGGCGACGGATCCGCGAGTAGACGGCGAGCGGATCGTCGTCGCGGGCTACAGCTTGGGAGGTACCGGAACCTGGTTTTTCGCTGGCGAGCACACCGAGCGTTTCGCGGCGGCCGTGCCCATGGCTGGGCGGATGCGACCCGAGTGGGTGGAGAGGACGAACGGCTTGCCTGTCCACGCTCTGTACAGCGGAGACGATGAGCTCGTGTCGTCGAAACAGATTCGCGACGTGCTGCGCCGACTGCGTGTCCCGACAGTAGAGTTCACCGAGCTACAGGGAGTCAGTCACTATCAGTCGCCGCTCTACGCGCAAGCTTTGCGGGCCATCATCGTGCCCTGGCTCCGCGTTCAGCTGGCAGGCTCGCCCGAGCCGGCCGATTCGCAGGACTGAGCACTCGACCCGCGTCGACGGGTTCGCACGGTTGACTTACGCCGCAATACCGCCTAAAGTTCGTGCGTCCGACGCAGTTCAACAACCGACAGGAGAAACGAGATGCAGACTCTGGAGATCGCCAAAGGCCTGGTAGCTCTTTGCAGGGAAGGCAAGAACCGCGAGGCCCTCGACGAGTACTACGCCGACGACATCGTGTCCATCGAAGGCGCTTCGAGCCCCGAGCTCCCCGCGCGCATGGAAGGTATCGAGGCGGTCCGCGGCAAGACGGAGTGGTGGTATGACAACCACGAGGTCCATGAGGTGGGTGTTGACGGTCCATTCGTAGCCGAAGGCAGCGATCAGTTCGCGGCCATCTTTCACATCGACGTCACGACCAAAGCGACGGGCGAACGCATGAAAATGTCAGAAGTGGCGCTGTACACAGTCCGCGATGGCAAGATCGCCCAGGAAGAGTTCTTTTTCCCTCCCTTCGGCTGACGTCCGCGTCGCTTGACCAGTGATCGGTGGGCCGGTGGGCGTGTTCGTCCGCCGGCTCTTCTCGTTTCGAGAGAACCGCTAGCCGGCTGCCGGTCGTATGCATGTCAACCATGCGGGAGAATCATGCGATGAACAGGCTCACTCTGTGTGTGCTGGCGGCCATGTTGCTGACGAGCGGCCCTGTAACCAGTGAGGCGAAGGAGCTGGAAGGCGAGGCGCTGGTCGAGACGTTCTTCGCGCTCGCGTCGAAGGACGGGAAGCAGAACCGTCGCGCGGAGAAGGCTCTCCGGAAGACATGGCACGAGGCTTATGCGGTCATGTGCCTGGAGATGACGCAGTACGCCCCGCCAGAGCGCCGCACCGAGATCTTCGAGTTTCTGGAGAAGCAGACGGGTGAGAAGCTCGGTGCGGATCGTGACGCATGGTGGCGCTGGATCTGGCGAGAGCCGCGGGCAGAGCTCCCGTCCTACGCGCTACTGAAATCGCGACTCTACGGACTACTCGATCCGAGATTCTCCGGCTATTTCGACCCGGAGCGTGAACGCACCATCCGTCTCGACGAGGTGCGTTGGGGCGGCGTGAAGCAGGACGGGATACCACCGCTCCGTTCTCCGAAGATGCTCTCGGCGCAAGACGCGACGTACCTCGGCGACGGCGACGTGGTCTTTGGTCTGGAGGTGAACGGAGACGCACGTGCCTATCCGAAACGAATCCTGGCCTGGCACGAGATGTTCACCGACGCGGTTGGTGGTGTATCCGTCGCGGGCGTCTATTGCACTCTCTGCGGCACGATGATCGTCTACGACACCAGTTTCGGAGGGACCGATCATCATTTGGGCACCAGTGGCTTCCTCTACCGCTCCAACAAGTTGATGTATGACCGGGCTACCCAATCGCTGTGGAGCACTTTCGAGGGCGAGCCGGTCATCGGACCGCTGGTCGGGAAAGGCATTCGGCTCGAGGCTCGCGCAGTGGTCACCACGACTTGGAGCGAGTGGCTGCAGAGGCATCCCGACACACAGGTGCTGTCGTTGGAAACGGGACACCGGCGCGACTACTCCGAAGGCGCTGCCTACCGCGACTATTTCGCTACCGACAAGCTGATGTTCTCGGTACCCGAGCTCGACGACCGTCTGGCGAACAAAGACGAAGTACTTGCAATAGACCTAGGTGTCCCTGGCGATCCGCCGTTAGCCGTATCCGCCGAGTTCTTGTCGAAGAACGCGGTATGGCACGAAGATCAGGGCGGGCAGAGCTTTGTCGTACTGACCGATCCTTCCGGCGCCAACCGAGTCTACGCATCCGGAACGCACCGATTCGTATCTTGGCAGGGTCGGGACGTGGTCGTCGATTCCAACGACCATCGGTGGACCGTTACCGAGCGGGAGTTGGTCGCCGAGGACGGACGGTCAGTGCCTAGACTACCCGCGTATCGCGCGTTCTGGTTCGGTTGGCGGGCGGCTCATCCCGACACCCGCTTGGTTCGCTGACGGCTCAGTTACCGGAGTTTGCGGCGTCGAGCATGGCCTCGTCGATCGCGGCGAGCAGCTGCTGTATTTCCTGCGTCAGGGGATGATCCGGGCCGTGGGCAGCGGTTCGGATCGCCAGGGCCTCGTGAGCGCGGTCGTGAGCTCGTTCCAGCTGCGCACCTTCCAGGTCGAGATCGGCCAGCTCCGCCAAGACGTACGAGGTGTAGGAGTGCTCACGGCCGAAGGTCTCGACGAAGAGCGGCATGAGCTCGTCCAGGGCGACACGTGATCCCTCGGGATCTCCCAGATGCCTGAGGTTGCGCGCCAGATTGAAACGGGTGGTCAGGGACCAGGGATGCTCTGGCCCGAAGTTGTCGAACCGAATGTCACGAGCTCGTTCCAGGCGCTCTTGCGACTCTTCGTAGCGGCCCTGTTTCGCCAGAATGTCGCCGAGATTGTTCAACGTCTCGGCAACGTCGGGATGCGAGGCGCCCAAGTTTGTCTCCCGCAACGTGAGAGCTCGACGATGATAGGCTTCTGCCTGCTTCGATCGCTCATCCGCGCTCTCCAACAGAGCCAGGTTGTTGAGTGTCGGCGCGAGGCGCACGTCGTCGCCACCCCAGAGGCGTTCCGACAGCTCGAGCGCTGTCTCATAGCGCTCGCGGGCCGTCTCTGTCATGCCGAGCTCGACCTCCAGGATGGCCAAGTTGTTGAGCATCTGCATGCGCCACTCCTCACTCGGATCCTGGTGGGTTTCTCGCAGCTCCAGGGCGTGCTGGAGGTGCTCGTGAGCCGTGGGGTAGTCGCCATGCATCCACGTGGCGATTCCGAGGGTGGTGTAGGCCTGCCCGGCCGCCAGCGAGTCCGCGAGTCCGGCCGACTCCAGAGAATCCACCGCGTTCCTGGCTTCCGTGAGCCCGGCTTCGTATTCACCGCTTCGATTCAGCGCGTCCGCGAGTCGGGATCTAGCCACGGCGGTGGCCGCGACGTCGGATTCGGTTTCGTCGAGAGCCGCGAGCTGCTGACGGCGAATGGCGGCGGCCCGATCGAACGCACCAAGATTGGCGTAGACCCTCGCCAGGGTTCCGAGGAGCCGGGCTCGTACTTCTGGAGCGCGGTCCAGATCCTTCTCGATAGACCCTGCAGCGCGGTCGAGCAGAGTCCGTGCGCTGGGCACGTCCGAGCGTTCCTTGGGATCACTGACCGCGAAGAGCTGCACGAGAAAGTCTGCTGTCTGCTGCGAGGCCTGTGCTTCGGCAGCCATGCGCCGCTCGGCATCCCGAGCGCGCAGCATTCCTCCCACCGCGAATACCAGACCGACGACCAGCGCAGCGAGTGCCAGGCTTGCGGCTACAAAGGCCGTTCGATGACGACCGACCAGTTTGCGGACGCGGTAGGTCAGGGAATCGGGTCGCGCTTCCACGGGTAGTCCCGTGCGGTAGCGCTCCAGATCCTGCGCCAGCTCTCCGGCCGAGCCGTATCGCCGCTCGGGGTCCTTGCTCAGACAGCGGCCGACGATCACGTCGAGGTCACCTCGCAGTTGCCGGGGCCACCGAGCGATGCTGATGCTTCGTGATCTGGCCCGCACAGAGGATTCCTCTGCATCGAGCGCTGCCACGGCTCGCGACGGAGGAGGGATCTCTTGACCACAGACGGTTTGAAACAGACCGGTAGGCGAGGAGTCTGTGACGGGCTGCGCCTGCCGTCCCACCAGAAGTTCGAACAGGATCAGGCCGAGCGAGTAGACGTCAGAAGCCGTGCCCACGGTGTCGCCGAGTATCTGTTCGGGGCTGGCATAGGCGGGAGTCATGACGATCTGGCCGGTGCGGGTCTCGACCGCCGAGTCGCCTGGTTCACCGTCGAGTAGCTTGGCAACACCGAAGTCGAGTAGCTTCACCCGCCCTTCGTCGTCCACCAGAACGTTGGCCGGCTTGAGGTCACGGTGCACTACCAGGTTGCGGTGTGCAGCCTCCACCGCCCGACAGGCGTCGAGAAAGAGGCCGATCCGTGCGGCCAGGTCGGACCGGTTTCGGTCCGCGACTTCGGTGATCGGCGCTCCCTCTACCAGGTCCATCACCAGATAGGGCACCCGATCGCTGGTGACACCACCGTCGAGGATACGCGCGATGCCGGGGTGCTCGAGCTGGGCCAGGATCTGGCGCTCCCGAAGAAAGCGCATCTCCGTTCTCTCGTCCACGATCGCCCGATGGACGATCTTCACCGCGACTCGATGCTCGTAGGCACCGTCGGCGCGGGTGGCCGCGTAGACCGACCCCATCCCACCCCGGCCCAGCAGCGTCTCCAATTGGTAAGGCCCGATCCGTTGCCCTTTCCACGGATCGTCCGTGTCAGATCCGGGCTCGCTCGAGCCCTTCTGGGCAGCTCGACTGCCTCCAGCGGTGTAGACCTGGGCCTCACTGCCCGTGTTCTGCCGAGCGTCACTCACGCCGGCATCCTATCTTCCATCGTCCGATGGACGGGTCGAACTAGAGGTCCGGCCGGCAACCGGCGTGAATGCGGCGTAGCATGAGCCATGCTTG
>JALCBJ010000132.1 GCA_028066595.1 Thermoanaerobaculia bacterium | reverse complement strand
ACTCCATGCCCCGAGCATACTAGAATCAGACTTACTTGTGTTAACACGCCCTAGCTTGCTTTTCTCAACGGACGGTAGCTGGGCTCGAGGCCGCAGATCGGCTCACCGCCAGCATCGCAGCGCGTGCCTGCACAAGTAAAGAGTGAGCACCTGTGATTCGTTACTCCTGGGTTCTGCCGGAAGAGTCGGCCGCCAACTCGGCCAACAGGCTTTCGACATGGCTCAACAGAGCAGCCTTGGAGGCTTCGTAGTCGACGCTTGCCGGAGGAACATCATCCCACTGCTCGAGCTTGTGGGCCGCACCGTCTGTGGCCCTCGCGAGATCTGTAGCTATCGCGACAATGCGTTTCGACTCTGCCACATCCTGCTTGGAGAGCTTCTGTGGTACGAATTCGGACACGTCGAACCCATCGTTCTCGAGCGCTTCGATGATCTTGTCTGGAATGCGCTCATAAGGCGCAATGCCACGCGAGACCGCCTGGATGTCGAGTCCGCGGTCTTTCGCTTCGCGATCGAAGAGTGCCGCTGCGATCACGCTCTTCACTGCTCCGTGCTCGCAAACCATCACAACGGTCGGAGCTGCAGCCTCGGACGAATCGGATGCGTGAGCCCCCGGCCCCACAACAGGGAACACGAGAACCAGGCACAACAGAAGTATGGATTCACGTCGTTTTCTCATCGATCTTTCCTTCGTTCTCTGGAGTCTGCACACACTTCCGCGAATCGTCATCGAGCGCGATCGGCCTTCCAACCCAGGTGCAGAGGCTAGCACCCCGCCGGTGCGCTCGCCTTCGCCTCTGCGCTAGCTCCCTCCCGTTCAAACTCGCCAGAGTCGATGCCCGTCGATGCCCGAGTCCGCCGGCGGGTCGGACGATCAAGGCAGCTCTTCGAGAGCTCGCTCGAGCTGAGCCAGCCGTGCCTTCTGCGTCTCAGCTCCCGCGGAAGCAGCGCCATCACTCGGTAGGCGACCGAGCAACGTGCGGGCTTCGTCGACCAAGACATGGGTCTCCCGACCCATCAGTCCTCCATCGAGGTCCGCTTCGATTCGATCGAGCAACGTCGTTACGAGGAACTCGGTCAACGGTACCCTGAGCTTGTGATCGCTGAGTTCATCCTGGAAGGTGTCGACGGCGAGACGTAGTTCCTCGATCGCCGAATCGAGGCGCCCGAGGCGATGGTAAACCTGCGCCAGGGTGGCTCGAGCTTGAGCGAGCCGGTAATCCTTGCCATCGACGATCTGCAGGCGGATGTCCACGGCCTGCTGGATGTACTGGAGGGCTTTCTCTGGCTGCTCCAAGGCGAGATACGTCAGGCCGACCCACTTCGCGCTGGCGGCGGCATCGGACGCGAAGCTCTCGCGTCCAGAATGCGCGCGGTAGGCGCCCTTGTAATACTCGAGGGCATCGTCCAGCGCGCCGTTCGAATAGGCGAAGCCACCACGCAGGAACTCGATCTCAGCGACCACGGGGGAGGATGGGTCGAAATGGCGGGAAGCTGCGGTGGCCGCCGCCTCGAGAAGCTCGAGCCCCCGTTCGAACCCACTTGCACGTTCTTCGCTACGGGCGGGGTCGGCACGCCATGCGAGTGAACCGTAGCCACGACCGGCCAACACCAGGTGGTGTACGAGCATCGGATGATCCTCGCCGAGGTGGCGCTGGTGAAGCTCGATCGACTCCGTCGCCAACTCGACCGCCTGATCCAGATTCATGCCGCCGCGGATCATCGCCAGCACTCGATCGTGCCGGGCAAGCAACACGCGATCCCAGTCCGGCCGGGCACCGCCTGCCGAGATTTCCTCTGCATTTCGAAAGATCTCGACCGCGTCAGCGTGACGACCGGCCAGGTCTGCGCCCCTTCCGCGAAGTCGTAGAATCCGCGCCCGCCCTTCCCGCGTGCGATGAGCTTGCGGCAGCTGCTCGAACAAGGCGTCTGCGCGATCGATCAGCTCGCCGGCCTCGGACAGGCGAGACTCGTGCTGAGCCAACACTGCCGCAGTCGCGAGCGCATCGAATCGGATGAGCTCGGTCCCGAAGCCGTCGGCGCCTCGTTCCAGCAGCGCGTCGACCCTCGACAGACTTTCGGCGGCAGCTCCCCGATCTCCAAGGTTGAGCAATGCTCGCGCGATGAGTCCCTGAACTGCGGCGGCGGTGAGCGGCTCGGCAGCGAACTGCCGGTCGGCGCGCTCCTGCGCCCGGTCGAGAAGATCACGGACCGTCAAGTCGCCGCGACCCGCCCGGTACGGATCCGCGTCCCGAAACAGATCCTGCAGGAAGTTCGAGCTGGCGATGGCCAGGGACGCGCTCGCCTCTGCGGCGCGGCGCTCCTTGTCGAAGCGCCAACCCAGCCAGGTCACGGTGAGCGCGTACACGCCCAGCAGCACGAGCAACGTCGTGAGGACCGCATGGCGCCGGACCCAGCGCCGCATTCGATACCAAGTCGCTCCGCGCCGAGCCGATACCGGTCGCCGATCGAGATAGGCCTCGAGATCGGCTGCCAGCTCGGCTGCCGACTCGTAGCGCATCCGCGGCTCCTTGCGCAGGGCCTTCATCACGATCGCGTCGAGATCGCCGGTCAATCTCCGACGCCATGCGGTCGAGGCCACCTCACTAGGCGGAGGCGGTACCTCGGCGCAGACGATTCGCTCCACATCCGCGGGTGTGCTGCCCGAGAGATCGTGAGGGGTACGACCGGCGAGTAGCAAGTACAACAAACCACCGACCTGGTAGATGTCGGTGGCCGTCGAGATCGCCTCCCCGCGGACCTGCTCTGGACTCGCATATTGAGGCGTCAGGACCCGCAGGAACCGCGTGGTTGCGTGCGCCTGCTGCCGGTCTACCGTGGACTCGACGTCCTGCAAGATCTTGGCGATGCCGAAGTCGAGCATCTTCACTCTTCCGTCCGCAGTGACCAGCAGATTCGACGGCTTGAGGTCGCGATGAACCACGAGCTGCCGGTGCGCCTCCCCCAGGGCGTCGAGCACCTGCAGGATCAGGCGTAGCCTCTGCTCCAGACCGAGCCCTTGCTGGGAGCAATGCTCATCCAACGGCAGACCATCCACCCACTCCAGCACGAAAAAAGGTCGCCCATCTCGCGCCAAGCCCCCGTCGTGGATCTGCGCAACGTGCGGATGTCGAAATCGCGCCAGGATCCGTCTTTCGTCGTGGAAACGGCGCCTGCTTTCCTCGTCGAACGGCGCAGGGTCCAGCAGCTTGAGCGCCACCTGGTGCTCGAACTCGCCGTCGGCTCGCTCGGCCAGGTACACGGTCGCCATGCCGCCGCGGCCCAAAGTCCCCAGGATCCTGTACTTGCCGACTCGATCGCCTGCGGTGAGCGCCCCGAGTTCGGAGCCGGTCTCACCGAGGCGCCCGGAGGCGAGCTCGTGCGCACCGCCCGGGGCGAAACCGCCATCGTCGTTTGCAGCTTCGAGCAGCTTGCGCACCCGGACCTCTAGATCGGGCTCACCACGGGTGGCCCGACGAATCCAGCGCTCTCGCCGCTCGCCCTCGTACTCGAGAGCCCGGCGCAGGATACGGTCAACGCGCTCGAAGTCGGTGATTGTCACGGTGGTCTCTGCTCAGCTGCCGACGATGGTGCGGAGCCAGGCGCAGGCCCGCGTCCAGTCTCGTTGCACGGTTCGCCTCGGCGTGTCGAAAATGTCCGCTACCTCGGCCGATGAGTAGCCGGCGAAGAAACGGCACTCGAATACCTGTGCCATGCGTGGGTCATGCTCTGCCAGCTTGTTCAGGGCGTCGTCCACGCGAAGCATGAGATCGGGGTTGCCTTGGTCCGCGATGCGATCGGTCAAGGGCTCAGGATCGAGGCTGCCTCCACGCTTGACGCGACTGACGCGCCGCGCCTCGTCGACCAGGATGTGGCGCATGGCCTTGGCACTGGCCGCGTAGAAATGTCCTCGATTGCGCCAAATCTGGTTGTGGCCGCTGGCGAACCGAATGTAGAGCTCGTGCACGAGAGCCGTCGTCTCCAGATGCCGTCGCGGATACCGGCGCAACTGACGCCGCGCGAGCCTGCGGAGATCTCGGTAGACGAGATCGACCACGCGGTCGAAGGCACCCGCTTCGCCTTCGGCGTAGCGCAAGAGTTCGCGCGTGATTTCCTCCGCCGCCTGCAAGACGTGGCCGTCTGCCTCCGGTCGGCCACGCGGCTCGACTCTCTCCACGGGTGATGTTCCTCTAGATGTCCGATTGCCTCGTGCTGGGGAGCGCGAGGGCAACGGTTCATGCTTTGAGCTAGCCACACGATGTGAGCGGACTTCGACCATTGTATTCGGGTACACGTCGAAAACCCTCCCGCGCGCCACTTCGATACCGATTTCGAAACCGACTGGCGCGCAAGTGATCGATTGGCGTGGGTTCCTGCGAGGCACCGACTGGATCGATGCCGGCTCCCCGAACGAATGGCAGGAGACACACGCCATGAACCGAACGAAGCATTGGTACCCCTATTTGCCGACGCCACGACGCTGGAGGCCAGCCCCTGATCGCGGCACCAGTATGGTGCTCATCCTCCTCTCGGCGCTCGCCCTGCTGGGGATCTCGACCTCTGTCGTTCTCGCGCAGTCGTTCGATCTGCGCCGAACGCAGCTCATCAGTCAAAATTCACTCTTGCTCTCCGGCAACCCCTCCGAGACCGGCGATCTGTTTGGTCTCGAGGTAGCCGCCGGCGACTTCGACTGCGACGGATTCGACGACCTGGCGATCGCCGCTCCGCACGAGACGATTCCGATCATCCCAGGAGCGCCGAGCCAGGGAACGATCCTCGCAGCCGGTGTCGTGCACGTGCTCTATGGGAACGCAAACGGCATTTCGACTTTCTTCGGCGCCCAGGAGATCGAAGAGCGCGACGTTGGAGGGATCTCCGAAGCGACAGACTTCTTCGGAGACGCGTTGGCCGCCGGTGATTTCAACGGCGATACCTGCGACGATCTGGTCATAGGCATTCCGGGTGAAGACTTCGACGGCGCGTTCTCCGCCGGAGCCTTCGTTGTGGTGTACGGCAGCCTCTCCGGACTGGACACCGACGACAATCAGCTGTTCACACAGAACCAGTCGAGCGTACTCGGCTTCGCGGAAACCGGTGATCGCTTCGGCGCGGCATTCGCTGTCGGCAATTTCGACGGCCAGGGACCGGTCGATCTCGCGGTTGCGGCTCCGGGCGAAGGCATCGGTATCGGCGATACGGACGAGGGTGCGGTTTGGCTGTTCGAAGGATCGGCGGACGGACTGCTCAGCGGAGTCGACCGGCCGAACTGGACGGACTTCTTCTCGCAAGGGACCGCCGCGGTCCTGGATGACGACGAGCCTGGTGATCGATTCGGATCGGCGCTTTCGGCGTGCGACATCGACGGCGACGGTCGCGACGAGCTGATGGTCGGCGTTCCCCGGGAAGACGATGAGCTGAGCAGCTCCGTCACTCTGGACAGTACCGGCGCGGTTCACACGTTCTTCGGCTCGAGCGCCGGCATCGACCTATCGGACTCCCGCAACACGCTGCGATTTGGTGCGTCGGTTGGTGACCAATACGGCTCCGCGCTGTCGTCGGGACAGATGGAGAGCGCATTCGCGTGCGCGATCGCCGTCGGTATTCCGTTCCGAGACATCTTCGCGCCGGGCCTGATCCTTAATGCAGGCAGTGTAGAGATCTGGCAATCCAACCCAGCCACTCCGTTCGACCTCTTTCTTCCGCTCCACCAGGGTGCTCTCGCAACCAACGCCGAGCCCGAGGCGGCCGACGTGTTCGGATCGACGTTGGCCATGGGCGACTTTCGCGGTGACGGGTGGATGGATCTCGCCATAGGTGTCTGGGCCGAGCATCTCGATCAGGCCGACGACGGTTTGGTGCAGGTCGTGCGGGGGGAGGGTTCGCCCCTGAACTTCGCCCGATCGGACAGCATCGCGCAGGGTCCACTCTTTACACCGAGCGACGTCACGACCGATTCGAGCAGGTTCGGCTTCGCACTCGCCGTCGGAGACTTCGATGGAGATGGTCGCGACGATCTTGCCGTCAGCGCACCCTTTGCGGAGTTCGACGGCTTCAACACAGCGACGAGCGCAGGTCTGGTCCGAGTGCTCTATGGCATCGAGCCGAGCATCTTCGAGGACGGGTTCGAGAGCGGAGATCTGTCCCGATGGCAGTAGCCCAGAGGCAAGCGTCCCCGGGACTGGCCCGCGATCCGTCGCGGGCCACCGCACTCGGAGCCGTCCCATGGTGGTGAGTCGAAGGTGCCGTCGCCAGATTCGACAGCATCCGTCGGCGAAGCTTCGCTAGCCCGGGCCGGTAGTCAGCGACCGAGAGCCTCCGTGACGTCACTGTCGAGTCGGCGTCGCAGGTGCGACCTGTCCGGCACCTGTGTAGGCTGTCGTAGACCCAACGAACAGCGTTATACGCTGGTTGCTCGTTGACCGCGTATAAGCCGTGGCCACCCCTACAGCGGATAGACCGCACCTTCCTGCGGCGCGGTGACCTCAGACCAGCCGAGATCACGCCGGATCCTCGACGCCAGCGCGGCTGCGGGCTTCTCTTCGCCGTGGACGATGAACGTTTTCGGGCCGTCCTCGACCCGGGGAAGCGTTCCCGCGAGCCAGGCCATCAGATCTTCCTGATCTCCGTGAGCGGAGAGTCCGTCCAGGGTCTCGACCTCGGCTCTCACCCATACGTTGCGTCCGAAGAGTCGCAGCTTCGTTTCACCGCGCTGCAGGCGCCAGCCGCGGGTTCCGATCGACTGGTAGCCGGCAAACATGATCGTCGTCTCGGGGCGAGAGAGGCGGTGCGCGAGGTGATGAAGTATCCGGCCGCCGGTGATCATGCCGCTGGCAGAGATGAGGATGAACGGCCCCTCGAGATCGTTGATGCGCTTGGAAAGCTCTGGGGTCCGGGTGACATGAAAGTCGTGCGGACGAAGAGGCCCCCGGCCCTCGCGCAGGGCTTGTCGAATCTCGGGTCGTAACTCAGCGCCGTGTTGGCGGTAGATCTCGGTGGCGTCGATGGCCATCGGGCTGTCGAGATATACCGGCAGGGTCGGAATCTCGTTCCGCCTTTCCAGTTGCGAAATCAAGTACAGCAACGTCTGCGTTCGGGCAACGGCGAAGGCCGGAACGAGGAGGGCACCACCCCGTTTCACGGCGCGATGGATCACGCCAGCCAGCTTCTCCGCCGGATCGTCTTCCGGATGCAGCCGGTCGCCATAGGTCGACTCCACGACGAGGGCGTCCGCTACACCGGGTGGCGTGGCCGGCAAATGGAGAATCGAATCGCGCGGCCCGAGATCGCCTGAGAAGACGAAGCGCTTCGTTTCCGTGTCGGACACGATTTCGAATGTGGCTGTGGCGGAGCCCAGGATATGTCCAGCGGGGTGAAACGTGAGCCGGACGTCGCGCTCGGCTCGGTCCGACCCGCGCACTACGGAGACCGACCGATCGTAGCCAAGCTCCTCGATTCGATCAGCCGCCTCGGCGCCCTCTTCTGCTGTATATAGAGGGAGAGCCGGATCGTGCTTGGAGCTGCGTCTCTTATTGTGAAATGCCGCTTCTTCTTCCTGCAGGTACCCGGCGTCGCGGAGCAGCAACCGGGCGAGATCGGCCGTAGCTGGTGTCGCCAGCACACGACCGTCGAAGCCGTCTCGGATCAGGCGAGGCAGGTACCCCGAGTGATCGATATGGGCATGGGTCAACACGACCACATCGATAGACGACGGTGCCACTGGCAACTCGCGCCAGTTCTTGGTCCGCAGCTCTTTCAGCCCCTGGAAGAGCCCACAATCCACGAGAATACGGCGGCCGGCTATCTCCAGAAGATGTTTGGATCCGGTGACGGTTCCGGCGGCACCAAGGCAACGAAGCGATACGTCGTTCATACCGACAGACTACGCCGGTGGAGCATTTCGTGCACCTGTTGGTGAACCCATCATGCCGGACGTTCCCGGAGGGGTCCTAGACCTTGCCCAGGAAACGAGCCAGTACCTGCACCGACTCGGGATCGGGCTCCTGGAGGGTGAGGGTCCGGCCCGGCGCGTTGGCCTCCAGTACCAACGTAGAGCCTCGGCAACGAACCCGTCGCAGCACCGTCTTTCCCGAGGTCAGAATGAGGAGCATCTCGCCCTCCATCGGAGCACGGATCGTAGACTCGAAGAGACACCAATCGCCCTCCGCGATCCTCGGCGACATGTCGTCGTCCGAAGCTTGGGCAGCGAACCGGCGCTCTCCAGCCCGTCCTTCGACGACGAGCCAGGTCTCCGCCTCTGGATCGCTACGGATCTCCGACAACAGATCCCGACCCTCGTCGGCGGCCTCCCGTATTCGAAGCGACGCGTCTTGGAAGGGACCGAGGACCGGTACGGCCATGACGAAGGTGTCGACGTCCTCAGCACCCAGGAAGCGCGGTCCGGCTTCGGCGGCGACCGCTGTTCGAAACCAGCGCCGGTCGAGCAGGCCGGCACTGGGCTCGTCTACGCGCCGTCTCGCTTCGGCCTCGGCGGCGTCGAGCACCTCCAGACGTCGCTGGCAGTCCTCGGCCTGCAACATCAGTACCCTGCGGCGACGCTCCCGCCAACCCGGCCGGTGGCCTCGGGCCTCGATATAGAACCGGTCGTCGGGCTGGGCGGCCGGCAGACCGCCTGCATCGTCGAGACGTTCCACCAGCTCTTCCAACGGGCGCCCATGGCGCCGTAGCTCCCGTACTGCGCGGACGCCGAATCCCCACGGCAGGGACGAATCGAAGAGAGTCGGGCTTTCCGCGTCCACCAGCTCCAACAATGCTAGACGGACGAGCAGATCTTCGGCTGTTCGACGCAGATCGGCGCGCTCCGTCTTCCGCCGCTCCGCTTCGATGCTCTCGCGCACCTGAAGCGCTCGACGTCGCAGTGCGGAGAAGCGACTGGCCGCTTCGGCCTCCTCGTGCGGGCGCCAAGCCCGCGGAGCCGACTCAGCGAGCGATGTCAGCGTGGCGAGGCTCCGAGCTTCGCCTCCGGGATGGAGGAAGAGCGTCACGGGAGCCGGCCGTTCGCTGCGATACATGCCGACGCCTGCTGGCTTGTCGACCGTCCACGGCGATTCCTCGTCCTCGGCGTCCAAAAGCCGATCGAGCAGCCGTTCGAACAGAGGCACTCCCCAGGTCAGCAACCGAGTCGAGTAGGGATGCGCGTCATAGACATCGGGTTGGAACGTGACGCGACGAACCTTACCTTCGAACCGCAGATCAAAGACGTCCGGACCGGCGACCGAGAAACGCTCCCCCGCTGCCGCCAGGACGGTTTCTTCCACTTGCCGGACAGAGACGGGCGCCTGGTTCGTCACATAGTCCACCGACATACCAGATTCCGCTTGTTCGTCGCCCTTCAGCTCCACCTGGGGCGTCGAGCGGCTCTCTTCGAGGGTCTGACCCAGGGCTTGCAAGCGCTCCTCCAGCCGCCGACCCCGACGTCCGGGCAACTGCATGGCAACGTCCGCTACCGTCTGCCCTACCTGTTGGAGGATGGGCTGAAGCGTACCGACGACGTCCTCGAACCAGCGGATCCGGTCGGCGAGGCGCCGATGCACCTCCGCCTCCACCGTTCCGGAGTAAAAGTAGCTCCGTATCCACACCTCGCGGTGATGCTGGCCGATGCGATCGATCCGGCCGATGCGCTGCTCGACACGCATCGGGTTCCACGGCATGTCGAAGTTGATCAGGAGGCCGCAGCTCTGTAGGTTGAGCCCCTCGCTGGCCGCGTCGGTGGCCAGCAGCACCTGAATCTCGCCTCGGCCGAAGGCAGCCTTGAGCTCTTCTTTGCCTTGGGTCGACCAGCGACCTTCGCTCTCCACCTCGGCGCCGCGGCCCGACCAACAGGCGACACGCCACTCGCTCGCCAGAGCCCCTCGCAGATGGTCGAGGGTGTCGAGGTATTGGGTGAAGACGATCGCCCGATCCCGCTGCGCCAACAGCCTGCGCAGATCGGCCCGCAACTGCTCGACCTTGGGATCGACATCGAGAAGCGCCAGCTCGCCGAGGAAGCCGTCGAGGTGGGACAGCTCGTCAGCGCCAGCGGCGGAGTCGAACAGGCCAGGGCCCGGCTCGCTGGTCTCTCCCTCCTCCAGAGAATCTGCTCGATCACGAGCGCCGTCCGCTTCGGCGATCTCACCCGACATGAGCGACTTCCGGCGGCGGACCAGGCTCCGACGGATCGCCTCGAAGGACGAGGTCAGGCGGCGGCGGTAGACGGTCATGACGAACCCGAGTCCTCGCCGCTCCGCCTCGTACCTTCGATAGAACAAGCTGAGGTACGTCTCGATCCGGCGATACACCGAACGCGCATCCTCACCCAGCTCGATCCAGACATTCTCTGGACGCCGGGTGGGCACTACGGTATCGAGTAGGCCTTCGCGATGGTAGCGACGCAAGACCTCGCGTGTGTGGCGGAAAAGGCGTGATCTCCAACGTGCATCCGCCCAGGTCTCCTCGGCTACAGGTGGCGGAGGAGAGCCGACCAGTCGGAGGAGGTCCCACAGTTCGTCTGGATGAATTTGCATGGGTGTGGCGGTCAAGAGCCACAAGCAGCGACTGCGATGCGTCAAGCCCTGCGTCTCGAGACCGCCTTCCCCCTCCGACCGCGAGGTCCTTCCCCCGAGAAGCTCCAGCAGCCGGTTGGGTCGAAAGCCTTCGGACCCGGGATCGCGCCGGCGGGCGTGATGCGCCTCGTCAACGATGACCAGATCCCACGGATCCGCCGCCAGCAACTCGCGAGCACGCTCCCGGCGGCGGACCAATTGGCTCGAGGCCAAAACCAGTCGGTGCAGATTCCACGGATTCCGGCTGTCGCCCGCCTTTCTCGGCAGCTCGCGTCCGACGACGTCCAGGAATCGTTCCCCATCGAATCGAGCGATCGGCAGAGCGAACTTCTCGAGCAGCTCTTCGTGCCATTGGCGCAACAGTGCTGCCGGTACCAACAGCAGCGCACGTCGAACGCGGCGGGAGATCCACAGACTGCGCAGGGCCAGGCCTGCTTCCACCGTCTTGCCCAAGCCCACTTCGTCGCAGAAGAGGAATCCTTGGGGATAGCTCGTCGTCGCGCGATGAGCCACAGCCAGCTGATGGGGCCAGGGCTCCACCGCCGAAGAGGCCACCGCCAGTTGCACTGCAGCGTCACCCGACCGCTGGTCGCCCGCGCTGGGTAGAAACGGTGCCTGTCGCACGAATTGAAGAGCCAGCTGGATGTGCGGCCTGGGCGTACTCACAGCGGCTGCATCGAGGGAGGCCATGGGGTCCGAAGGCTATCCCGCCCCCAAATACAATGACCGACGAAATCACCGACCTCATCCGTATCTGTGCGGAGTACGACCGATCGACCCGCCGTGGTACCTCGCGGCGTACCCAGACTCAGGAGAATCCATGGCCAGCAATTTCAAGCTCAAGGGCACTCTTGCCCTTCTGTTCTTCGGCGCCCTCGCGCTACTCATCCTGTCCACCATGATGGTGGTCACAGTCGCACCGGGTCATACCGCGGTCGGCGACTTCTTCGGCAAGGTCGACGAAAAGCCACTCTACGAGGGGTTCCATGTCGTCAACCCGCTCAAGAGCTGGACCCACTATGATTGCCGACAGAAGACCCACATGGAAGTGGCCAACGTTCCCAGCCAAGATCAGCTGTCCACCGAGGTAGACATCAGCGTGCAGTACCGACTCGAGGACTCGATGACGCCATCGCTGCTGCAGGACACTGGCACCGCTGCTCAGGCCATCGAGGTTCACCTAATCCCCAAGCTGCGCAGCATCCTGCGTGAGCAAGGTAAGTCGATTCCGCGGGCGGAAGATTTCTTCAAGGAGGAGGTGCAGATCGAGCTGCAGCGCCGCCTCACCGCCAGCCTGAAGGAGTACACCGAACCCAGAGGACTGAAGATCTCGGAGGTCCTGATACGTGACGTTCGTCTTCCGCCGTTCATCGTCAAGGCCATCGAATCAAAGAAAGAGCGCGAGCAGGAAGCCGAGAAACAACGTGCCGAGCTCGACCGCTTCCGCACCGAACAGGAGCAGAAGGTGGCTCAGGCCGAAGCCGAACGCAAGGCGGCCGAGGAAGAAGCTCAGCGTCAACGCATCCTCGCCGACGCCCGGGCCTACGAAATCCAGAAGATCAACTCCGCGATCTCGTCGAATCCTGCCTACGTACAGCTCCAGGCCCTGGAAGCTCTGAAGAAGATCGCCGAGGACCCAGCCGCCAAGCTCTATTTCATCGACGGCGACGCCAACATGCCTGTGCCGCTGATGCACATGGGCGGCAGCGGAAGGTAGCCAAGAGGGTGGACTGGAAGGCGGAGATCCGTCAACGAAAACGATCATGACTCCCGCACCCTCTAGCCTCTTGACGAGGGTCCGCTTCCTCCCTACAATGGCGATAACTGGTAACCGACATCAGGAGGCCGTTCATGTCTCCACCGGACCAAGTAAGACTTCGAGTTTCGTAGCGCATCTCTGGTAGATCGCACCCGGAATTCGAAGGTCCCCCCACCAAGCGGCCTCGCGGCTCCGACCGAGATACGCCCCAGGGATGCAAGCGAAACTCCCATTCGCTTCCCCGAGGCCCCGGGCCAGCAGGCTCACCTAGGACGCCGCCGGGCCGCACCCCCCTCTTCGAGCTCCGCCCTCCGCGGGGCGCCGATTGGGGGGTTCGTGTATGTAAGGTTTTCTTCTCTACAGAATCTCGTACAGCGCTCGGGTTCCGCACCCCGAACAAGGCTTGTAGCAATCTGCAGAAAAGCTTTTATTGATCGACACTTAGACACCTCCTGAAGCCTCGTCGCGCACCGCCCTTTGCGAGACGGCGCAGTCCGCTTGCTACGGATGGAAGGCGCCCCATCCTTTCTCGTAGTACCGGAACAGCACTGGATCCTCGAGACGATTCACCGCGACCGGCACCGGCGCCAAGTCCTTGGGAAAGACGAACAGGGCGTGCAGGGTGTCGTCGTCCAAGAATCGCGTCGACGTCGACACCGAGAGGGCCAATGGGTCGACAGGCCTCAACGAGGCCATCGCGAAGCCCCACTCTCCGAAAGACGGTACGTGGACGTGGTAGGGCAAGACATGAACGCCACCGACCTCCGTCTCGAGCTCGGCCGCACGCGAATTGCGCAGCGTCTCGACCACGCTCCAGAACGCTTGCCGGGCGAAGAACGGCGAGGTCGCCTGGGTCACGAGCACACCATGACGGCTGAGCCGACGTAGTGCCGACGCATAGAAGGCACGCGAGTAGAGTTTGGCTAGAGTCGGCGTCGACGGATCGGGCAAGTCGGCGAGGATGACGTCATAGAAAGCCGGCAGTTCAGGATCCGGCGCGGCGCGTAGAAACCGAAAGGCATCGTCGTGGACCACCTGCAACGAAGGAGCATCCAAAGATCCTCGATTCAGGGCCACCAGATCGTCGCGCTGGCGGGCCAGCTCGGTGACCTTCGGGTCCAGGTCGACGAGGACCACGCGCTCGACGCTGCCGTAGCTCAAGACCTCCCGCGCCGCCAGTCCGTCGCCGCCGCCCAAGATCAGCACGGTCTTGGGCGCGGCGCCCGTGGCGCGCACCGCCTCCATGGCCGGGATCACCAACGATTCGTGATAGCGCGCTTCGTCGACCGAGCTGAACTGCAGATGACCGTTCAGGTATAGACGTACGTCATGTCGCCAGCGGGTGAGGACGATGCGCTGGTACTCAGAGTCCTCGGCGAAGACCACCTGATCCTGGTAGAGGATGTCTTCGAGGAAACCGACCCAACGTGCGGACTGGGCCAGGCACAAGAGAAGCAGCACCGTGGCCGTTGCAAGTCGCAGCGTCGGCCCGCTCCGCCCCTCCCGCAAGAGCAAGATGCCGACGCCCGCCACCGCCAGGTTCATGAGACCGAAGACCACCGACGAACGAGTCAAGCCGAGCCAAGGCAGCGCCAGGAACGGGAATGCAAGGGCACCGACCAGCGCTCCGAGATAGTCGAGAGCCAGCACTTCGGACAGCGCTGCGCCCGCGGTTTCTTTTCGGCCTCGGCCCAGGATGCGCACCAGGAGAGGAATCTCGATACCTACCAAGATGCCGATCGCGGAGCACAAACCGTAGAAAACGGGAGCGAAGAGGTCCTCGGCGAAAGCGCCCACCGCGAACGTGACCATAGAGCTCGCGCCACCCACCAGACCGACCCAGATTTCGATCTCGACGAAGGTCGCCAACAGGTTTCGGCGCACGAACTGGGCGAGATACGAGCCCACCCCCATGGCGCTGAGGAAGACGCCGATGACGAGGGAGAACTGTGTGACCGCATCGCCCCGAAGGTAGCTCGACACGGCACCAGCCACCAGCTCGTAGACCAGGCCGCAAGAAGCGACGATAAAGACCGACGCGAGAAGAACGATCCGGGCACGGCGCGGCACTGCGGCCTCCGGGTCGGCAGGAGAGACTCGGGAGCCGTCGTTCATTTCGTTCTACACCGGCCGCGACTCGATCCGGAGGATCTAGCAGCCCGTGGTGCAAGTCTTGCGAGCCTCGTTCCGAGCGCCTTGGGCCCGAATCCGAGGCGCGTCGACGCAGGCGATGCGAGCCATCGTCGAGGAGGCGCAACGCTGGAGTCGGGACCAAGCCGCCGGAACCCTCTGGGCGCCAGGGGTTTGCGGCCGGACACAGCGTTGATCCTCGTCCGCGATGACCTGCATCGCAGTCCTCGGACCGCCTTGTCTCCGGCCGCAGATCCCAGGCGCGCGGCCGCACACGAGTTGCACCACGGGCTGCTAACCCGAAATGGCGCTGCCGATGATGATCGCGAGGCCCAAGATCACCGAACCGAGGATGATCGCCAGGGCGATATTTTGATCCTCCTCGATTTCCTTGCGCACGGAGAACGGAGTAATGCGGGTCGAGAACCAGAACGCTGCACTGAAGATGACCACACCGAGCAGCGTGTAGAGGAGGGTCCACAGGAACGTGCTCATATGAGCGGCATCGAAGAGGTCGGCCATGGGATACCTCGTGACGTTTCGAAATAGCTAGCTAGTGGAAGTTGTCTCGGCGTACTGCGCGCGAGTGCGTTGGCGGCGATCC
>JALCBJ010000131.1 GCA_028066595.1 Thermoanaerobaculia bacterium | reverse complement strand
CTAGATGGCTGCGCTATTTCGAGCGATACTGAGATCCATGCGTTGATTGGAGCTAGTGTGTTGTTCGATGCTCGCCAGAACGCCCTGAGTTGCAACATCCAATAGCAATTTTCGGCCGGCGCCCTCGCCTTGCGCGGGGGGCTGGCCACTCTGCGCTGCAGGATTCGCCCGATCTTCAGGCAACGACGGCTCGGATGAGCTTCCCGCGGCGCGGATCTGTACGGTATCCAGTGGCGCGGGTTCCAGCTCCCTGCCCGATTCGTCGTACTCGGATCGGGCAGGGAAACAGCCCGAGATCCGAGAGGAAGTCAGAGTCCCCCTCGCGCGAGCCAGAACACAGTCATGCCGAGGGCGACGGCGAGCAGGAGGTTCCGCGTCCGCCACGCGACCGCTGCCGATACCACCGCGGCGATCAGCCCAGGGAGAACGGCTTCGGTCTCCGTCTGAGGTAGCAACGACGGTGCGATGATCGCCGCCAGCGCGGCGACCGGCGCCCAACCGAGTCCGGCTCGGACGCCTTCGGGCATGGACCAGCGGCCGCGGAGCTCCCCGAACACCAGGCGGAAGGTCATCGTGGCCACGCCGAGGCCGACGGCCACCGCGATGATCTCGCCGAGGGAGGGTGGATTCAACAGCAGGTCTCCGGTTCGACTCGCCGATGCTTGCCTACCGTGGCCTGGAGCGCCAATCCGACCATGACGCCGGCCGTCATACCTGCGATGAGCCCGAGACCGAATGGCGCGTGACGCAGCACCAGGGCGGTAGCTCCGGCGACGATCGCCACCACCGCGTGGCGGCGGCTCGACGTCAGCAGTACCAGCACCGTCACCAAGGTCAAGGGAATCGCCGTCTCGAGGCCGAGGCGGTCCGGCACCACGCGACCTGCGGTGACGCCGAGGACCGTGCCCACCTGCCAAGCCGCCCAGACCACGAGCATCACCCCAGCCGACCATCGCAATTGCCTTGAACCACCCGGCTCGTGGCCGTCGATCATGGGAGTCGTGAGCGCGTAGCCCTCGTCTGAGACCACCGCGAGATAGGCCAGCCTGGGTAGGCGTCGAAGTCCTTGGACGAAGCGGCCGAGGTGCAGCGAATAGGCAGCGTAGCGTAGGTTGACCAGCACCCCTGCGGCGACCACAGCCCACCACGAGTGACCCTGGCCCAGAAGCTCGACTGCCAGGAACTGGGCGGTTCCTGTGGCGACCAGGAGCGACGTGGTGACTACACTCCATGCTGGCATTCCCGCATCTGTGGCCGTGACGCCGTAGAGCACGCCGACCGAGACCAGTCCCGGGGCGAGCGGCGCGGCAGCCACCAGGCCGCCGCGCCACGAACCGCCGTGTCTCACGCAGCGGCCTCTCGAGATGAGGTCAGTGGGCGCCTGCCCAAGGCCAGCTCTATCGTTCGCTCCGCATGTAGCGTGGTTGTATCGAAGATGGGAAGGCCCGCGATGTCTGCGTCGGGGAAGAGCAAGCACAGCTCGGTGCAGGCCAGGACCACCGCGTCGGCGCCCCGGCTTCCGAGCTCCTCGGCGAGGCCGGTCAGGGACCCGCGAGACTCTTCGCGGATGTCGTGGAAGCAGAGCTCCTCGCGGATCACCCGGTCGACCTCCGCGCGCCCGGCCGGGTCGGCGGTGAGCACTTCGATGCCGAAGTGCTCCCGGAGGTGCTGGCGGTAGAAGGGATCTTCGGTGACGACCACGCTAGCGAACAGACCGACCCGGTGGATTCCAGCTTGGGTCAGCGCCTCACCCAGGACGTCCGCTATGTGGACCATGGGTACCCCAAGGCGAGCAGCGATCTGCGGAGCCACCACGTGCGCCGTATTGCAGGCGATGATCACGAAGTCCGCGCCGCTACGCTCGAGGTCGACTGCAGCGTCCCCGAGGTATGCGGCCAGGGAGTCGTGGTCCTCGCCCATCAGCCAATCGAAGACCTCGTGGAGGTCGGCACTGTAGATGAGCATGCGGGCGGCGTGGTGGCCACCCAGCTCGCGGTTCACACCGGCGTTGATGCGGCGGTAGTAGTCGATGGTGGACTCTGAACTCATTCCACCGAGAAGGCCGATCGTTTTCATCGAACGACTCCTTATCTGCGTCGTGCCTCAGCCGTATTGCGGTCGTGTCTTCGTTTCGAAGGATTTGTTCCCAGTCCGATTGGTGGACAAGTGGAACACTATGCACCATAATTGGACTATGCCAATCAGTCAAGTGAGATCTGTGCCGCAGCAGGCGAGGGTCTGTTGCTCTGAGCCTGTCAGGCGAACAGAACCGCGTATTGGGGGTGGTATCCTGCGGACGTCAACCGTGCGATACCGAAGCCCGAAACCGTGACCACCGCGACTCGAGATTCCCCGGAGAAAGTCTGGTCGCCACGCCTTCGAGATCGTGGGCCGGTCTACCGTGACCTAGTCCGGGCCCTGGAGGCCGACATCCGTAGCGGTGCCTTAGAACCCGGGGACCGTTTGCCGACGCATCGCGAGCTGGCCTCGACGTTGGGGATCTCGCGCGGCACCGTCGCCAAGGCCTATGACGAGGCCCAGCGTCTTGGATTGGCCTATAGTGGTGTGGGCCAAGGTACCTTCGTCGCCCATGCCTACGAAGTGCAGGCGCGCCGTGGACCCGATCCGGATCAGATCGACTTCGGGATGGGATATCCGATCTACGAGCTGGACCCGGATCTCGCCGGACCGCTGGCGGCGATCGCCGCGGATCCAGGTAGGGCAGAACTCTCCCGCTATCCAGATCCCGAGGGACGGCGAGAGCACCGTGCCGCGGGAGCCCGCTGGTGCGCTCACCTGGGGGTCGAGACGAGCGCGGACGGAGTCGTCGTCACCGGCGGCGGGCAGCACGCCATCCACACCTGGCTGTTGTCGGCGCTTGCGCCTGGGGACACGCTACTGGTGGGGGAGCTGACCTATCGCATGGCCGCGGTCGCCGCGCAGGAGGTCGGCATCGAGATTCGCGGGGTGGAGATGGACGCCGAGGGTTTGCTGCCGGATGCTCTGGCGAAGGCGGCCTCCGAGACATTGGCGGGAGGGCTCTACCTCATGCCGACGATCGACAACCCCACCACCGGGGTCCTGTCGGACGAACGCCGGCTCCAGATCGCCGAAGTGATCCGCGACCATGACTTGCGGGTGCTCGAAGACGACATCCATGGTCCGTTCCATTCCGAGCCCCGGCCGATTCCATTGAAAGTGCTGTGCCCGGAGCGAGTGACCTATGTGGCGAGCCTGTCGAAGTCCGTCGTGGGCGGATTGCGGGTGGCCTACGCGGTGCCTCCGGAGCGAGAGCGTCCGAGCTTCTTTTCGGCCCTCGTAAATTCTTTGTGGTCGCCACCACCACTCACGGCGGAGGTCGCCGGGCGCCTGATCGACGCCGGCGCCGCCTTCGAGGTGGTGGCCGCCAAGGAGCGCGAGGCGACGACCCGTTTGGAGCTTCTGTGTCGGCGTCTTCAGCCTCTGGTCCCGAGCCTGCGGTCCGCAGCCTACTTCGCCTGGATGGAGCTGCCCGAGCCGTGGACGGCTACCGGATTTGCCCTGGCGGCTCGGCGCCAGGGCGTGGTGGTGATGTCGGCGGACGCGTTCTATTTCGGAAACGGATCAGCGCCACCTGCGGTACGCATCGCCCTGGGCGGCGTCACACGTTCTCAGATCGAGCGAGGTGCCGACCTCTTGGCCGGGTTGCTCGAGCGCCCCGGCGGACCGCTGGTCCCGATCGTCTGACGCCGGATTCGTCATGCCGAGCTATTCACCGGCTTGGCTAGGGGGTGTGGACTGTCGCCCGACTCTGTTCTGCCTCGCTCCAGCCGCCGCCCAGCGCTTGATAGACCCTTACCTGTGCGGTGAGCGTCTCCCCGCGGGCAGAGGCGAGTGACCTGACACGGCTTCCGTAGGGTCGCCTCCGGAGTGTGGCTACGGCACGGTCTGGGTCCAGGCGTCCAACTCGCCGGTCTCGAAGCCGTCGCCGAAGATCAAACCGGGAACGAAGCTCTTCACCTCCTCGGCTGTGAGCGACCGGGTGTAGATCCGCAGGTCATCGAGCGAGCCTTCGAGCATCTGAGTACCGTCCGCGCCGATGCATGGGCTGGTGCTGATGCCGAGCATTGCCGTGTTCTCGATGTCGATGGGCGGTAGCGGGGCCTGGTCGGCCAGAACTCCGTCGAGATAGAGACGGATCCATCCGTCTTCGCGGACAGCAGCGTAGAAGCGCCAGCCATCGTCGCGGGGTCCTACGAGGACATTGGAGGCACTGGCAGTGGCGATGGCGTAGTTCACCTCGTCAGGAAAGGAGCGGATGTCGAAGAACGGAGACACGTTGCAGATCTGCCGCTTTCCCACCAGAGAAGCCTGAAGCGTCTGCGGGACGTCGAACCAGAACGTCACGGAGTACGGTGCTGTCGAGAAGGCGTCATCCGGGACCGAAGGCATGGTGACGCTGTCATCGCCCGAGAAGACCGTTGCCTGACCCACGATGCCCGTGTCGAAGCCGAGGGTGCCCGTGTCGACTCCGTGGTGCGCGTTACCTGAACTGTCGAGCAGGTCGCCTTCGAACTCGAGGTGGAGGAGCAGGCTGTCGGTCGGCTGGGCTCGAGCCGATGACCCGGATGCTGCTGCCAGCACGATCAGTGGGAGAGCCCGGCAGAGGGCCACAGCTGCAGAGGGAAAACGAACGCGAATCCGTCGAACGAACATGTTGACTCCTTGGGTCTTTGGCGCCGTCCCGGTTCCGGGTGCTATTCGCCAGTTCCTCCATTCCGCGTCGAAACCGTTCCGGAGCCGCCAGGTCCGACGATCTGGATTGGAGGTGGCGGCTCGGCGCCACATTTGGCGCGGAATGGAGGAACGCGGGTGTCCTGACTCGATTCGAGATGGGGGAGCTCGCACAGCCAGGAGGTCGACATGGACGAGACTGAGCTCGCAAGGCAAGGATCCAGTACCCAAGACGTCGAGCTGTGGGGCGACGGCATCGGATGCTCGACGTTCGCCGCCGCCGTCATCGCGTTCGCGATCCAGAGTGTGAGCGCTTCGGTAGCAGCCGAGGTGCCTTTTGCTGCGCCGCAGCCGATCGCCACCGGCCAGGACGGCCCGGTGGCCGTGGCATCGGGCGATGTCGATGGTGACGGCGACCCGGATCTGATCGTCCTCTCGAGCGAGGATGGTGCGGTCGTCTGGATGGCCAACGACGGCGATTGCAGCTTCGTCGGCGCGCAGACGGTGACCTTGGTCGCAGAAGGTGGTACCGACGTCCTTCTCGCTGACCTCGACGGCGACGGTGACCTCGACCTCGTGGATCAAGAAGAAGCCGACAACGAGGTGGTGTGGTGGCCTTTCGACGCGGCCCTCGGCTTCTTCTTGCCCGGGGGCGTTCAGCTCTACTCCGGTGAGGACGCCGATACGGCGCTAGCTGCCGGTGACGTCGACGGTGACGGCGATGTCGACCTTTACGCTGCCGACGAGGTCATCATTTTCCTCGAGGGCGTAGGTGACGGCACGTTCCTTCCGCCGGTGGAAGTGGCGACCGGTCTCGACGTTCTCGAGCTCGAGCTCGCGGACCTCGATCGTGACGGCGATCTGGACCTGCTGGCGTCGACGTTGTTGCCCACCAACCGAGTGGTCTGGTTCCCCAACCAGGGCGATGGGAACCTGGCGGCCTTCGTGGGGGTGGGCCCAGTGGCGGCACCCGGCGAGCTCGCGCCCGCGGACGTCGATGGCGACGGCGATCTCGACGTGGTGTCGACTCCGCTGAACACCGCAGCGATCGCCTGGTTCGAGAACACGGGAGCGCCTGCGGTGCACGATTGGCCATTCCACGGCGTCGTCGGACTGCCGACCGGCGCGCGTTCCGTGCACGTCGCCGACATGGATGCCGACGGTGACATCGATATCGTCTCGACCTGGGCGGACGGAGACGAGGTCCTTTGGTACGAGAGTGTCGGCGTGGGTCCGCAATGGCACGAGCATCGGATCGACGAGGCAGCCGCCGGCGCCCGCGCTGTACTTCCTGTGGATGCAGATGTCGATGGCGACATCGACCTCATAGCCCTACTCTTCGACGGCGACCAGGTACGGGCTTACGAGAACCGAACCATTCACCGGAACGCTGGTGCGGTCCTCCCGCACCTCATGCATGCCGCCGGCGAGCGGCCGGTCTCGATGGCGCCGGCGGACGTCGATGGCGACGGCGACATGGACGCGCTGGTGGCTCTTTCGAGTGCCGCGGACAACCTCCTCTGGCTGGAGAACGATGGTTCGCCCGGACTCGGATCCTGGACCACTCACCTGCTGGGCTCGGCGTTTTTTCCGGTATCGATTCTGAGCGCTGACTTCGATAGCGACCTCGACGCCTCGGTGCTGGCCAGCGGCGGGGACATCTGGTGGCTGGAGAACGACGGTACCCCGGGCCTCGGTCTCTGGAGTGCTCATCTGATCGACAGCGGTACCGCTCTGAGCGCACTATCGCAGGCAGCGGTGGATGTGGACGGTGACGGGGATCTCGACCTGATGACAGCGTCGATCGACGACAACGAGCTCAACTGGTTCGAGAACGATGGCACACCCGCCGTCGGAGCTTGGCCGGCTCACGAGATCGACGCAGGAACAACACTGAACGGATCGGCGGTCGAGCCGGGCGACCTGGATCGCGATGGCGACATCGATGTGCTGGCGATCTCGCAGAACGGCGATGCGTTGTACTGGTTCGAGAACGACGGCACACCTGAGGTCGGAGCTTGGGCCGCCCGCTTGGTCGATCTGAGCCCCGGGGCGAGCCCGCGACTCGCCAGGGTCGCCGACATGGACGGTGACGGCGATCTCGACGCGGTGGCCGTCCGCTCCCAGCCTTTTCTCCCCGGCGAGATCCACTGGTTCGAGAACGACGGCACGCCGGGGAACGGGACATGGACGTCCCATCCGATCGGTACTGGGGATCTGGCTGGTCTCGTTTGCGCGGATCTCGACGGTGACGGCGATCTCGACGTGGTGGCCACTTTGCCGGACACGGATCGCGTGCTGTGGTTCGAGAATGACGACGCGTCCGGAGGCGAGAGTTGGACCGAGCGCGTCCTCGACGAGGGAACGATGGACCGTCCGTCCGCACTCGCCGTCGGTGACGTGGACGACGACGGGGATCTGGACGCATGGGTGGCGGCGCTGGACAGCCGCGACGTCCACTGGCTCGAGAACCGGGGAGGCCAGGTCGCCATCACCACGGAAGCCACGACTCTGAGCGGTCTGAGCGACGGCACCCGGCACGAGATCTTCCGCGCCACCCTGCGTCATCTGGGTCGTGTGGGCGACGGCGATGCGGAGTTGGCGCTACTGGCGCTGCAGCTGCGGGGCGATGGCTCGTCGCTCGATGCGGCAGAGGCAGCCGCCCTGTTGACCAGGCTCTCCGTGTGGCAAGACGCCGATGGCAGCGGCACGTTCGACTCGGCGAGCGATGTGCAGCTTGCCGTGCTCGACGACTTCTCTTCGATCACCATGGGAGGAGACCTCGTGGTGCAAATCCCCGACGGCCATCCTGATGCGGTCATTGCTTTCGATGCCGCTCCGCTCGTCGTCTTCGTGGTGGTGGAGACCACCGGCACCGCTTCGGTCCAAGGAATCGAGAGTCTCGAGGTCACTCTCTGGATCCACGGCACGTTCGGTGATGTCACGGTCGAGGACCGAACCTTCGATCTCCCCCTCCACCCACAGTACGCGCCGAACCCCGCCGTCACGCTACAGCTCGGTGGGCGTCCAGCTCCCCGGCCACGGTGTGTAGGCCGCCCAGCTCGACCAACGCCGCAGCCAACGCCACATCGTCAACGGCTGCGCGGCGCAGGGTGAGAACCGCGGTCAGGTGCTCCTTGGCGTCATCGTAGAGGGCCAGGTTGCGGTAGGCGTTGCCGATGGTCGTATGAAGCGTCGCGCTAACCTCCGACTGCTGGTCGAGGGCACTGGCCAAACGCCGCGACGCCTCGTCTGGTACGTCGCGGACCCGTACGTCTTCACGGCTCTGCGTCACCACCGGGTCGACCTGCGACAGGATCTGGTCGAGAAAGCCGCCCACCTGCTCGGCATGGGTGCGCTGTAGTTGTGCTTCGCCGAGTGCTGCACGAACTCGCAGATAGAGACCGATCGACGTGACGGTGGCGGCGATCAGTAGCGCCAGCATCAGGGCTCCGTTCATCACGGCGACCCGGTGTCGGCCGACGAAGCGGGTCACGCGGTAGCCCAAGGTGTCAGGCCGTGCCGCAACCGGTCTGCCGTCGAGGTAGCGGCGCAGGTCGTCAGCCAGCGCCTTCACCGACGGATAGCGTCGTTCCGGCTCCTTGCGCAACGCCATCAGCAGAATGGTCTCCAGGTCACCGGCCAGCAAGCGGCGTAGACGGCCGGGGGAGAGCGCGCGTCGGGCGCTGATCTCTTGTACGGTCGGAGGTTCCGGGCCCGCTGTCTCTGCGACGGTCGACTGAACGCGATCCAGGGCTGCGATCGGTCGGCTAGCGGGTGTCTCGCAGATCGCGCGCTCGATGTCGTGCGCTGCCGTGCCGTCGAGCTCGTAGGGCGAGCGTCCACACAGCAGCTCGTAGAGCACCACGCCGAGGGAGTAGACGTCGCTGCCGATGCCGATCGGCTCGCCGCGGAGCTGCTCGGGGCTCGCATAGCGAGGCGTCAGGCGTCGGCCAACCTGGACCGTGAGCCCAGCGGTTTCGCTGTTTGGTTCCTCAGCCAGCGCTTTGGCGATGCCAAAGTCCAGGAGTCGGACGTCTCCATCGTCGGTGACCAGAACGTTGGACGGCTTGAGGTCGCGGTGTACCACCAGGTTGCGATGGGCATATTGGACGGCGTCGCACACCTGGAGGAAGAGCTGGATGCGTTCCGGCAGGCCCAGGTTGCGACGGTCGCAGGCGCGATCGATCGGCGTTCCCTCCACATACTCCATGACCAGATAAGGCCGCTCGTCGTCGGCCACTCCGCCGTCGATCAGGCACCTCTAGGATGCTCGAGACGCGCGAGGAGCTGGCGTTCGACACGGAAACGCTGCGCCGCCTCGTCACCGTCGAGCTCCGGCTTGACCAGCTTGACCGCGACACGCTGCTCGAATGCGGCGTCGGAGCGCTCGGCCAGATAGACCGCCCCCATACCGCCGGCGCCCAGGCGCTCCAGCAGACGGTAGCGACCGAGACGGCGTCCAGTCCATGGATCGACTGCCGGCTCGTGGGGCGGATCGTCGGCCGTCTCCGACAGCTCCAGGAAGGAGGGTGCTTGCTCCCAAGCAGCGAGCAGGGAGTAGACCTCGGCGCGCAGTGCGTGGTCATCGCCGCAAGCACGGTCGACGAATGCCGAGCGCGTTTACGGCGGCCGCCGAACGGCGCGAAACAGGATGTCGTCGACCGCCTTGGTCGCCACGGCGATATCAGGTCGCCCCGGTTGCCGAAGCGGACCCCGTCAGCTCCCGGAATAGCCAGGTGCGGCCGTAGAGCCAGTATCGCTCTACTGTCCGTTCTCCCAGAGACAGCACCTGCGCAGTCTCCTTGACGCTCAATCCGCCGAAGAAACGCAGCTCCACGACCCGTGCCTTTTCCGGCGCCTCGGCCGCCAGCTGATCTGATCGAGCGCTTCGTTCAAGGCCAGCACCTCGACGGCGGGAGCGTCGGCGGCGACGTCGCGGGCAGCGTCGACCGAAAGCTGGATCGCTCCGCCGCCGCGCTTGCCACGTCCGCGCCGCCGCGCGTGGTCCACCAGGATGTGGTGGATCGCTTGCGCGGCGATGGCCAGGAAGTGGGCCCGGCTCTACCAGTCGGTCTTGCGCTGGTCGACCAGACGCAGGTACGCCTCGTGCACCAGCTCCGTCGCCTGCAGGGTGTGATCCGGACGTTCGCTCCGAAGATAGCTCGCCGCGAGTTGGCGCAGATCTCTGTAGACCACGGGCAGCAGAGCGTCCGCGGCGTTGCGCTCGCCCGAACGCACTCTCTCGAGGATCGCGGTGATGTCGGCTTCGAGCTCCATGCGCTGCGCTCCAACCCCGACCTGCTCAAGGCGGCCGGTGGCTGCCTGCTGGCTTGAGTCATTGTAGCGCCCGGCCGAGTTCCCTTGCTGGACCTGCAGATCAGCCCCGGCTACTCGGGCCCCGTAGCCTCGAGATCCTTCTCGTTCGGGTTGCGCCCCGACTGCCTCCTTCTGCAGGTAGGCCGAGACTCTTGCCTCGGCGTCTCGTTCGTGGCCGTGGAGCGAGATCTCGAAGTAGGCTTCGGACTTGATCTGCTTCATCCCGATCGCCGTTTGACTTAGGTCAAGGTTGACGCCCATGAGAGCACGTAACCTGGCCTTCGCCGGGGCATTCACTTCGCTCCCGAGAAAGGTACAAATCCTGATGATGACTCGTTCGGCCGAAAGCTCGACCTCGAGCTCGTTCAGTGAAACCCTACGTGGGCTCCTCGTCCTGCTCGTCCTCTTCGTTCTCGTGTCCTGTACCCAACAGCCGGCAGCTGAGAACGATGCCCCGGCGGAGGCGCCTGACGAGGTCAGCGCTACACCGCCTACCGAAACCGAGCACCATGAGGCTCTACCGCTTCCGCACCGGCTCGCATTCATGGCCGGTCACGTCGAGGCGGGTTTGGCCCTATATCGCGCCGGGGAGCCGGAGATGGCTGGGACACATCTGCTGCACCCGGTTTCCGAAACCCACGCAGGAGAGCGGGAGGGACTCGACGCCCTCGGCTTCGACGGCTCGCTGTTCGAGGCCGTTTCCGCTGCGCTCGATGCAGGGTTGCCCGCAACCGAAATCGAACCGCAGCTCGCTGCAGCAGAGGCCAATCTGGCGATGATCACCCAGCAAGCAAGCGGCGATTCGAAAGAGATCATCGGGTACCTCATGGACACGGTCGTCGAGGAGTACGCGATCGGCGTGCCGGAGACGACGGTCACTGATCCGGGCGAGTATCAGGATGCGTTCGGCTTCACGAAGGTCGCAATTGCCCGAGCGGCTTCGCTCGAGGGCGCGGAAGCCGACGTCCTTCGGAGTGAGCTCGAGGCCCTGCTCGAGCTCTGGCCGTCCGCGCCGGTACCGCCGGAAAGCCCGACGCCTCGAACGGAGGTCGAGAGTCAGGTCGAACGGGTTCGCTCCGCTCTCGCAGCCCTCGGATAGACGCCGGAGGCTCGGGCGCGTTTCGTTCCGTGACGGAACGGTGCTCTGTGACTGAACAGTAGGTTGGAGAGTTCTACGTCGTTCGGCGAAGGCGTGTTCGTTGCGACCGAACTCTCCGACCACGCTCCGCGAATCGAACGAGGAGAAGAAGGAGCTCTGGCATGGGAGTTACTCGCAGAGAGCCGCTGCCGGGCGACGGGCTGGATGTCGGCAAGATGCCAGGTCACTGGCTGCTGGCAAGAATGGGTAAACGGGTCTTGCGTCCCGGGGGTCTGGAGTCGACTCGCCGGCTGCTCCACAGTCTGAAGATCTCGTCGGCCGACACGGTCGTCGAGTTGGCTCCCGGCCTCGGAGCTACTGCACGGATCGCCCTGCTCGATCGACCGGCGTCGTACGTCGGCGTGGAACGCGACGAGGCCGCGGTACTGGCGACGCAGCGCATTCTGAGGCCGTATTCGAATGCGAAATACGAATGCCGACAAGGCACGGCGGAGAGAACCGGGCTCGAAGCCGCATTCGCAACGGTGCTCTACGGCGAGGCGATGCTGACGATGCAGAGCTCGGCCCAGAAGCGCGAGATTGTCCGCGAGGCTTTCCGAGTCCTCTCTCCTGGCGGGCGGTACGGGATCCACGAGCTCGGGCTGGAACCAGACGACCTCGAAGAGGCCACGAAGAGCAGAATCATGGAAGAGCTTTCGGCCGTCATCCACGTCGGTGCGAGACCACAGACGGTGGCGGAGTGGGCAGCCATTCTCGAGGAGGAAGGCTTCTTGGTGCGCGCTTCCTTCACCGCTCCCATGCGTCTCCTCGAACCAACTCGAGTAGTGCGTGACGAAGGGATCCGTGGCGCGCTTCGAATCGTCGGGAACTTGCTTCGCAACCCAGTCGCGAGGCGACGGGTCGTAGCGATGCGTCGCCTCTTCCGCAGACACGCGAAGCATCTTTGCGCCGTGACGATCGTTGCCGAAAAACCGCGTGCCGACGCGGCTTCGTCGTGAACGAACTGCCCGCCCGTCGTTCTCTCGACTCGCGGCACCTGTCTCACTGACCCAAACAACCCGCCGGGCTATCGCCTGGCTCGAGGATAGAACATGCCGATTTGCTTCTCAGCGCGTTTGCGCCCGCTCCATTTCGATGTCCGTTCTACTCGCGGTTTGCGCTATCTGGCTCGTCTCGGCGTCGGGCCTGCCCGCGCAACAGCACCAGGACCTACGATCTGACACCGAGCCAGAGGGCTCTGTTGAGGACGAGATCATCGTCAAAGCCTCCCGCACCGAGCTGCCAGCCAGCGCCACACCGGCCGCCGTCGTCTTGATCGACACGGACACGATCGAGTCGAACGTCGTAGTCGCCGACGAGCTCGTCAGCGTACTGTCTCGCACGGTGCCGGGCTTCGCTCCGAGCATTCAGAAGCTGACGGGCCGTAGCGAGACTCTCCGCGGGCGCAACCCTCTCTATCTCGTCGACGGAGTGAATCAGCACAACGCGATGCGCGACGGCAGCCGCGACGGCCATACCATCGACCTGGCCTTCGTGGAACGCATCGAGGTCATCAACGGCTCCAACGCGATTCAAGGTGTCGGCGCAACCGGTGGTGTGGTCAATATCGTGACTAGAGATCCCGATCTAGGCTCCCGATGGAACACGTCGTTCGATCTCCGCCTGACCGGCTCAGCAGAGCTCGATTCCGATTCGTTGGGCTACAAGATCTCCGGTCTGAGCGGCGGAGGGAGCGAGAGTTTCGGTCTCCTGGCGGGCGCGTCGTTTCACGAACGCGGCCTGTTCTTCGATGCCGATGGCGAAGCGGTCGGCCTCTATCCCACGCAGGGCGACATCATGGATTCGCAAACGGTGGGTCTGTTCGCAAAAGCGCGATGGGTCCTGGCCGAAGATCTCGTGGTCAGTTTCTTGCTGAACGACTTCGACCTGGAACGGAACGGTGACTTCCGGGTGGTCCGCGGTGATCGCTCGCTGGGTATCCCGACCGGGACCATCTAAGGGGATCCTTCGGCTGACGTCGGTAGTCCGGCTCGCAACGAGACCACAACCCTCTCCGTGACACTGGTACACAGCAATTTTGTGGGCGGCAATCTCACGGCTCAGATCTTCGACCAGGAATACAAGGCGCTTTTCGAGGGTGGTCTCTTCGGCGGCTTCTTCAGACTGACACCAGACGGCCCACCGTTCCTCGATCAGTCGGCGGTCGTGTCGGACAAGACCGGCCTCAAGCTCGCCTACAACCGCCTGCTAGCGGACGACGCTCTTCAGCTCACCGCGGGCTTCGACGTCTTCCGTGACGAGTCCGCCCAGATCCTCGATCGCAGTGGGCGCGAGTGGGTTCCCGAGACCTTGTTCGAAACGCTGTCTCCGTTCCTGCAGCTCAAGCTGGACCTGGGCGAGCGTGTTTCGTTGTCGGGTGGTGCGCGTCTCGAAGATGCTCGCCTGGAGGTGGACGACTACACGACGATCGCCGCGGTGAACTCGACCTTCGTCAGCGGCGGCGAGCCGACGTTCGACGAAACGCTGTTCAATGTAGGGCTGGTGATCCGCCCGACCCAGGGCTGGAATCTCTACGGTGCCTTCAACGAGAGCTTCACCATGCCGGACGTCGGGCGTGTATTGCGGGCCGTCAACTCCCCTGGAGCCGATGTCGACACGCTGCTCAACCTCGAGCCGGTCATCGCCGAAAATCTGGAGGTAGGGCTCGAATACTCAAGCCGCCGCTTTACCGCACGCACCTCCTTGTTCGAATCAGAGGCCGAGAACGGCTCCAGGTTGGCCACCAACCCCGAGGGAATCTTCGAAGTGGTCAGGCAACGAACCGAGTTGGAGGGGATCGAGCTATTCGCCGAATACGTTGTCTCGGATAGCTTTTCGATCTCGGCAAACTACGCGCGCACCAACGGCGAGTTCGACTCCGATTCCGACGGCCGGGTCGACACGGACCTCGACGGGTTGAACATCGGTCCGGATCGGTTGAGTCTCTTCCTCGACGGCACGCTGACCGATCGCTTCGGCGGTCACGTCCAGGTCTCCCGATTCTTCGATCGAGACTTCGGCGGACCCGCTGCCCGCGTCGGTCGAGACTTCGATGGCTACACACTGGTGGACCTCAGCCCGTGGCTCGACCTGCCGGTCGGTCAGCTGCGACTGGGCCTCGAGGATCTGCTGAACGAGGACTACTTCACGTACTTCGCGCAAACGGAGCCCTTCGCGCGGTCCGATACCTATTTCAAGGGTAACGGCCGAACGTTCGGGCTGAGCTGGCGTGTCGAGCTCTGATTTGGAGCTGTCTCTCCAGCGAATCGGAGAGCCTCGTCGCTGGTCTCATCAACCCAAATACAAGTCGGGAAGCGCTCGATTTGGAGAAACACAAGCACGTGCCCAGCCAATCTGACTGCGATGAACGTAAGGAGTCATCAGCTTGAACGCACCTAAGATTCGACAGGCCACTGGTCTGTTCATTCTGTCCTACCTCGGATTTCTGACACACCTGGGATTAGAGACGCTGCTACTGATCTTCGGCGAGTCGTCGATGGAGCCGGAGGAATGGCAGAGCTTGGTCGAGTACATGTCTAGAAGGTTGCTGAAAAACTCGTCGCAGCCCAGAATAGGTTGACGCCGGGAGGACACAGGATGCGTGGATCGGAACGTCAGCAAGGATCGATGTTTAGCTACGTGGACCTGGAATCTCGGATTCCCAAGTCCCATCCGCTGCGACGGATTCGCCGGCTGGTCGACAAGGCGCTGGGCGACATGTCGACGCAGTTTGATGCGTTGTATGCGAGCTGCGGGCGTCCTTCGATCCCACCCGAGCGCCTTCTTCGGGCTCTGTTGTTGCAGGTTCTGTTCAGTGTGCGGAGTGAGCGCCAGCTGATGGAGCAGCTGGACTACAACTTGTTGTTTCGTTGGTTCGTCGGGCTCGGTGTCGACGACCGTGTGTGGAACCCCACAACGTTCACGAAGAATC
>JALCBJ010000130.1 GCA_028066595.1 Thermoanaerobaculia bacterium | reverse complement strand
ATCCGCGAAGGTGGACGCACCATCGGTGCCGGTACCGTCACCGAAATCGTCGAGTAACGACTGCCATCCCAGTACGCGAAAAAGGCATGACGATGGTCAACGAAAAGATCCGCATCCGGCTGAAGGCCTTCGATTACCGCATCCTCGATACGTCGACGAACGAAATCGTCGACACCGCTCGGCGGACCGGGGCGCGCATCGTGGGTCCGATCCCGCTGCCGACGCACATTTCCCGCTACACGGTCAACCGCTCGCCGCACGTCGACAAGAAGTCGCGCGAGCAGTTCGAAATCCGCACCCACAAGCGGCTGCTCGACATCTACGAGCCGACCTCGCACACGGTCGACGCGCTGATGAAGCTCGAGCTGCCCGCGGGCGTGGACGTCGAGATCAAGCTCTGAGGGCGTCGCGATGAAAGGCATCCTAGGAAAAAAAGTGGGCATGACCCAGATCTTCGCCGAGGACGGCAAGGTCGTTCCCGTCACGGTGGTGAAAGCCGGTCCGTGTCTGGTCGTGCAGCGCAAGTCCGCCGAGGCCGATGGCTACGAGGCGGTGCAGATCGGCCTCGTGGAAGACCAGCCGCCGCGCAAAGTTGCGAAACCGATGCGTGGCCACTTCGACAAGGCGGGCGTCGCTCCCATGCGCAAGCTCATGGAGCTACCGGTGTCCGCTGGCGACGAGAACAGCGAACCGGGAAGTCAGATCAAGGCTTCGGTCTTCGCCGAAGGCGACCACGTCGACGTCGTCGGGACCTCCAAGGGTAAGGGCTTCCAGGGCGTGATCAAGCGGCATGGTTTCTCCGGCGGCCGCGCTACCCACGGCTCCATGTTCCACCGTGCTCCGGGTTCCATCGGCCAGTCGGCCTACCCCTCGCGCGTCTTTCCCGGAATGCGTATGCCGGGCCAGATGGGCAACAAGCGCGTCACGGTGAAGAACCTCGAGATCGTACGGGTCGACGATGAAGAAAACCTCATCTACATCAAGGGCGCCGTACCAGGTGCGCGCAACAGCTACGTGGCCCTGCGCGAAGCGAAGCGCGGTTGAGGAGAAGGCCCATGAAGATCAAAGTCAAGAACCTCCAGGGCGACGAGGTACGGGAGATCGAGGTGGCCGACGCCATCTTCGACTATCCGTACAAAGAGCACCTCATTCACACCGCGGTGCGCGCGGTCCGTGCCGCGCAGCGTGCCGGCACTCACAGCACGAAGGGCCGCGGAGAGATCAGGGCTTCGGGAAAGAAGCCCTGGCGCCAGAAGGGCACCGGCCGAGCCCGTGTCGGTTCCGTGGCCTCGCCTCTGTGGCGTAGTGGCGGTACGGTCCACGGTCCGAAGCCGCGCTCTTACGAGATGAAGGTGTCGGTGCGCGAGAAGAAGAACGCGCTGAAGTCCGCTCTGTCACGCAAGCTGGCCGACGATGGGCTGGTGGTGCTCGACAGCTTCGAGCTGGAGAGTCACAAGACCCAGGCTCTGGCGGGCACCCTCTCCGGTCTCGGTATCGATCGGAAGGCCCTCCTCGTCGACTCGAGGGAGAACGCCAACCTGGAACGCGCTGCGCGCAACAACCCCAAGCTGAAGACCGTCGACGCGCTCGGCGTCAACGTCTACGACGTCGTCGGCCGCGACCACGTCCTGGTCTCCGAGTCGGCGTTGGAGCGTCTCGTGGAGGTGCTCAGCAAATGAGAGTCCAAGACGTCATACGCCGCCCAATCTTCACGGAGAAGGCAACGGTCCAGGGCGAGCTCGCCAACACCTATGCTTTCGAGGTGGCTCGCAACGCGAACAAAGTCCAGATCCGCCGCGCCATCGAGATCCAGTTCGACCGCAAGGTCGCCGAGGTTCGTGTCGCCAACATGTACGGCAAGCTGCGCCGTCAAGGGCGCTTTTTCGGACGCAAGGCAGATTGGAAGAAGGCCTACGTCCGGCTGGCCGAAGGCGAGAAGCCTCTCGAGTTCTTCGAAGGCACCTGAACGAGATCAGTGAGGCAATAAGGCAATGGCCATCAAGAAGTACAAGCCCACGAGCGCCGGCTCTCGGTTCAAGACCTCGTCGACCTTCGAGGAACTGACGCCGAAGACCAAGCCGTTCAAGAAGCTGACGAAGGGCAAGAAGCGCATCAGCGGTCGCAACAACCAAGGTGAGCAGACCATCTGGTTTCGCGGCGGCGGTCACAAGCGGCGCTATCGCGCGATCGACTTCAAGCGTCACGACAAGGTCGGTGTTCCGGCCAAGGTGGCGTCAGTGGAATACGATCCGAACCGCTCTGCGCACATCTGCTTGCTGCACTACGCGGACGGAGAGAAGCGTTACATTCTGTGGCCCGCCAAAGTGGAAGTAGGTCACGTGCTGGTCGCCGGCCCCGCCGCCGACATCGAGCCTGGCAATGCATTGCCTTTGCGCAACATGCCGCTCGGTACTCAGATCCACAACATCGAGCTCAAGATCGGCAAGGGTGGCCAGATGGTGCGCGCCGCGGGTGGCTCGGCACAGCTGATGGCCAAGGAAGGCGACTACGCTCAGGTCAAGCTGCCGTCGGGCGAAGTGCGCAGGGTGCATCTCGATTGCTATGCCACGATCGGAGCCTTGGGGAACTCGGAGCACGGCATCCGCTCCCTGGGCAAGGCCGGCCGCAAGCGTTGGCTCGGCCGACGTCCCCACAACCGCGGCGTCACCATGAATCCGGTGGATCATCCGATGGGTGGAGGAGAAGGTCGTAGCTCCGGCGGACGTCATCCCACCACGCCGTGGGGCAAGCCGACCAAGGGTTACAAGACGCGCAACAACAAGCGGACCGACGGCATGATCGTCCGTCGCCGTCGCAAGTAGAGGACGGGCCATGTCGAGGTCACTGAAAAAGGGTTACTTCACCGACTATCACCTCGCCGACAAGGTCGAGGCGATGAACGACTCGGGCAACAAGCGGGTCATCAAGACCTGGTCCCGGCGGTCGACCATCACTCCGGACATGGTGGGACACACCATCGCGGTGCACAACGGCGCCAAGTTCATTCCGGTGTACGTCTCCGAGAACATGGTCGGTCACAAGTTGGGCGAGTTCGCCATGACCCGCACCTTCCGCACCCACGCCGGCAGGAAAGAAAAGATGGCGGGGCGGAGATAAGAAGAGATGGAATACACAGCTCGCCTGAGATACCTCCAGAGCTCGCCGCAGAAGGTGCGTCTGGTGGCCGACCTGATCCGCGGCAAGAGTGTCGAAGAAGCGGTCACGATCTTGAAGCACACCAAGAAACGTGCCGCGGGTCCTCTGCACAAGCTGATGCAGTCGGCCATCGCCAACGCCGAGGATCGCAACGAGAACGTCGAGATCGACGACCTCTATGTGAAAGAGATCTTCGTCGATGGAGGCCCTTCGGCCAAGCGCATTTGGTTCACCACCATGGGCCGCGCCTTCCGCAAGCTGAAGCGCCAGAGTCACGTCACCGTCAAGCTCACCACCCGATCCGACGAGGAAGGAAACTGACCATGGGTCAGAAGATTCACCCCTACGGCTTTCGCCTGGGATACAACAAGACCTGGCACTCGCGCTGGTTCGCCGATCAGGGCTACTCGAAGATCCTTCACCAGGACCTGGAGCTGCGGAACTCGCTCAAAAAGCGTCTGCAACACGCCGGCGTCAGCGAAGTGGACATCGAGCGGGCCGCCGACCGGCTGCGTGTCACCATCTACACTTCGCGTCCGGGCATCATCATCGGTCGCAAGGGTGCCGAGGTCGACAAGCTGCGGGACGACCTACGCAAGATGACGGGCCGCGAGGTCCACATCAACATTCAGGAGATCCAGCGCCCGGAGCTCGATGCCCAGCTGGTCGCCCAGTCCATCGCCGGACAGCTGCAACGCCGCGTTTCCTTCCGGCGTGCCATGAAGAAGGCGATGGAGTCGGCGTTCCGCTTCGGCGCCAAGGGCGTGAAGATCATGGTAGGTGGCCGTCTCGGCGGGGCTGAGATCGCTCGCACCGAGTGGTACCAGGAAGGTCGGCTGCCGCTGCACACCCTGAAGGCGGACATCGACTACGGTCTCCACGAGGCGCGCACCAGCTACGGCGTCATCGGCGTCAAGGTCTGGGTCTACAAGGGCGACCGACTGAAGGAAAAGGCTCGCCGTCCGGCCTGAGTCTCCACCGAATCCACCAGAACTTTCGACACCAGAACCATAGAGGCACATCACCATGTTGATGCCAAAGAAGGTCAAGTACCGCAAGAAGCACCGCGGCCGCATGCGAGGCCGCGCCAAGGGCGGTGACAAGCTGAGCTTCGGCGACTACGGCCTCCAAGCACTCGAGCCTGCCTGGATTACTTCCAGGCAGATCGAAGCCGCCCGTATCGCCATCACACGCCACATCAAACGTGGTGGCAAGGTGTGGATCCGCATCTTTCCCGACAAGCCGGTCACCAAGAAGCCCCTGGAAACCCGTATGGGTAAGGGCAAGGGCAACCCGGAAGGTTGGGTCGCCGTCGTGAAGCCCGGCCGCATGCTGTACGAGTTGGAAGGCGTGCCTCACGACCTGGCCAAGCGGGCGATGGAGCTCGCCGCCTACAAGCTGCCGATCAAGACCAAATTCGTGGCCCGCCACGAGCCCCAGGCGTGAAGAATCCAGGAGCACCGCGATGTTGAAGGCGAGTGAACTCAGAGAGCTGAATCCGGACGAGCTGCGGGAGAAGGAGGGCGAGCTCTCTGAACAGCTTTTCACCCTGCGTCTCCAAAAGGTGACTCAGGGGCAGCTCGACAACCCGGCCAAGATCAGCGAGGTCCGACGCGACATCGCCCGAGTATTGACCGTTCTGCGCGAGCAGGAGACGGCCCAGGCCGAGGCCTGAGCGCAGGAGGGATCGAAATGAACGAATCGACCGAGACCCCAGAGACCACCGTGAAAGAACGCGGCCGCCGACAGGTTCTCACCGGAACCGTCGTCAGCGACAAGCAGGACAAGACCGTCACCGTGGCGGTGCAGACCACAGTCCTGCATCCGCTCTACCACCGATTCATGAAGCGCACTTCCAAGTACGCGGCCCACGACGAGGCCAACGAATGCCGCGAAGGGGATCGCGTGGTCATCGTCCAGAGCCGTCCGCTGTCGAAGCGCAAGCGGTGGCGCGTGCGCGACATCGTCGAACGCGCCCGGTGACGCGAGGAGTATGAACCATGATTCAGATGGGAAGCGTTCTCGACGTCGCCGACAACTCCGGCGCCAAGAAAATCGGCTGCATCGCGGTCACCGGTGGTGCCAAAAGCGCGGCAGCCGGCCTGGGCGACGTCATCACGGCGTCGGTCAAGGAGGCTCTGCCGGACGGCACCGCGAAGAAAGGGCAAGTGGTCAAGGCAGTCATCGTTCGTACCCGCCGGGCACAGCGGCGTAAAGATGGCAGCTACATCCGCTTCGATACGAACTCGGCTGTCCTGGTCGACAACAACGGTGAGCCGATCGGCACGCGCGTCTTCGGACCCATCGCCCGTGAGTTGCGCGAGCGCCGGTTCATGAAGATCGTGTCGCTGGCTCCCGAAGTCCTCTGAACCTCGATCACCGGCTTACCGAAAGCATAGCGAGAAGCATCATGGCGAAGCAGAAGATCAAGAAAGGCGACACCGTGCTGGTGATTGCCGGCAGGGATCGCGGCACCAGGGCGAAAGTCCTGCGTGTCCTACCCCGGGACGGCAAGGCGATCGTCGAGCGTGTCAACCTGGTGAAGAAGCACACGCGTCCCAACCCGCAGCGTCAGGTTCAGGGAGGCATCCTCGAAACCGAGGCCCCGATTCGACTATCCAACCTGATGCTCATCGATCCGGAGTCAGGCAAGCCCACAAAGGTCGGGTTCAAGCGTCTGGAAGATGGCCGCACGGTCCGCGTGGCCAAGGTGTCCGGCGCCACCGTGAGCTGAGACGGAGATTCCCAAGATGGCCAAAGAAAAAGCCAGCGAGTCGAACGCCGGAGGCGCGACTCCGAAATATGCGATGCCGCGCCTCAAGACCATGTATCGCGAGACGGTCCTGCCGAAGCTGCGCAACGAGTTCGACATCGAGAATCCGATGGCGGCACCGAAGCTCGAGAAGATCACTCTCAACATCGGTCTGGGAGAAGCGAGCCGCAACTACAAGCTGCTCGAGGTCGCCCAGCGGGAGCTGTCGGCGATCACCGGCCAGCACGCCACGATCACCCGCGCCAAGAAGTCCATCGCCGCGTTCAAGCTGCGAGAGGGTATGGCGATCGGCACGCGGGTCACCCTTCGCGGCGACCGTATGTGGGAGTTCCTCGATCGGCTGATCGCGACGGCCCTACCCCGCGTCAGAGACTTTCGCGGCGTATCCCAGAAGAGTTTCGATGGCCGCGGCAACTACACCCTCGGTATCAAAGAGCACACCATCTTCCCCGAAGTGGACGCCGCGAAGGTCGACCAACTGAAGGGGCTGAACGTCACCTTCGTCACGACAGCGGGCAACGACGAGCGCGCCCGGTTCTTGCTGCAAGAGCTCGGCATGCCGTTCGCTCGCAATTGATCCAGTAGATCCACCTACGTGACCACGTGACCCGCCCAGAGTTCCAGGAGACGAAACCATGAGTATGACCGACCCGATTGCGGACCTCCTCACCCGGATCCGCAACGCGCTGATGTCCAAGCACGACCGCCTGGACGTTCCGAGCTCCAAGCTCAAGCGAAACATCTGCGCGCTGCTGAAGCAGGAGGGCTACATTCAGGACTTCGAAGTCATCGACCAGAGCCCGCAGGACAGCCTGCGCATCTTCCTCCGGTACACCGATGCGGGAACCCCCGCGATGCGTCGCATGTCGAGGGTCTCCAAGCCCGGACGTCGCGTCTACCGTGGTGCCGACGACATCAAGCCGGTCCTGAACGGCTTGGGCACAGCCATTGTCTCCACCTCCCGCGGTCTATTGACCGACCGCCAGGCGCGCGAGATGAGGGTCGGTGGCGAAATCCTCTGCGAGATCTGGTAAGAGAGGCCCATCATGTCGAGAATTGGCAATCAACCGATCGAGCTGCCCAAAGGCGCCAAGGTCAAGATCGAGGGCGATACCTTCGTCGCCGAAGGTCCCAAAGGGAAGGTCGTAGAGAGGCTCTTTCCCGAGTGCCCGGTGAAGATCGAGGACGGCATCGTCACGGTCTCCCGTAGCGGCGATTCTGGGCCCGAGAAGGCCAAGCACGGGCTCTGTCGTTCGCTGCTCTCCAACGCCGTCGTCGGTGTCACCGAAGGCTTCAAGAAGGAGCTGGAAGTGGTCGGTGTCGGTTATCGTGGCGAGGTCAAGGGCAAGCAGCTCGAGCTCGCGCTCGGTTTCTCCCATCCGGTGATCTATCCGATCCCGGAAGGCATCGATATCGAGATCGACAAGTCCAACAAGATCACCGTCGCCGGCGCCAATCGCCAACGGGTCGGGCAGGTGGCCGCAGAGCTCCGCGCGCTGCGTCCGCCCGATCCCTACAAGGCCAAAGGCATCCGCTACTCCGGCGAGCAGATCCGTCGCAAGGTCGGCAAGGCCGGCGCTCGCTGATTCCAGGAAGAAGACCATGCACGATCCCCAGACGAAGAAGATCAAGGCCAAGCGGAGCCGCCGCAAGCGTGCTCATCTGCGCCTGCGCAAGCGCATCCACGGCACTGCCGACCGGCCACGCCTCGCCGTCCACAAGACGCTGCGATACATCGAAGCGCAGCTCATCGACGACCTGGCGGGTGTCACCCTCGCGGCTGCCTCGTCCCGCGAGGCCGATCTGAAGAGCGGCCTCGAAAGCTCCTCTGCCAGCATCGAAGCGGCCAAGGCCGTCGGCAAGCTCGTCGCAGATCGAGCGAAAGAGAAAGGCATCGAGCAGGTGGTCTTCGATCGCGGTGGCTTCATCTATCACGGCAAGGTCAAAGCGATCGCCGATTCGGCGCGCGAAGCCGGCCTGCGGTTCTGAGATCAAGGAGAAGAGACGTGGCTAGGAATTACGATCGCGAGCCCGAGTTCCTCGAGCAGGTGGTTCACATCAACCGTGTGACCAAGGTGGTCAAGGGCGGTAAGAACTTCTCCTTTTCGGCCCTGGTGGTGATCGGCGACGGCGCTGGCCGCGTCGGCTACGGTTACGGCAAGGCCAAGGAAGTTCCCATGGCCATTCGCAAGGGCATCGACGCGGCCAAGAAGTCGATGGTCACCGTTCCCCTCGATGGAGGCACCATCCCACACGAGAGTCTCGGTGTATTCAGCGCCGGGCGCGTGTTGCTGAAGCCCGCATCGCCGGGTACTGGAGTCATCGCCGGTGGACCGGTACGCGCCGTCATCGAGTGCTGCGGCATTCAGGACATCCTCACCAAGTCACTCGGCACCACGAATCCGCAAAACGTGGTCAAGGCCACCTTCGTCGCCTTGGAGCAGCTGCGAGGCGAAAAGGAAGTGCGGGCGACCCGAGGTCTGGGCCCCGTCCGCGAGTCGGAGGCGAGCGCGCCGGCCGAGTCCGCGGCGGATTCCGCTGCAGCGGCCGATTCGAACGGTGAGGCCGGAGCACCGGCAGCCGCCACGGCCTGAGTCCGAGGAGTAGACAGTCATGGCCAAGAAGAAGATCCCGACCCTCCGCATCGAGCAGACGCGCAGCCCCATCGGGTATCCGCGTCCGCAGCGGGAAGTGCTGCGCAGCCTCGGTCTGCGGCGTATCCGTCACGTGGTGGAGCGCCAGGACACACCGGCAGTACGCGGCATGATCGCCAAGATCCCCCATCTGGTTCGCGTCGTCGAGTAATCAAGGGAACGTCAACATGAAACTGCACGACCTATCACCTGCGAAGGGCAGCACCAAAGCGAAGAAGCGCATCGGCCGCGGCCCGGGATCGGGCACCGGCAAGACCGCCGGCAAGGGCCACAAGGGTCAGCGCTCCCGTTCCGGGTTTAGCCGCCGGATGGGCTTCGAGGGCGGCCAGATGCCGCTGGTGCGCCGCCTACCCAAGCGAGGCTTCACCAACATCTTCCGTGTCGAGTACGCGGTGATCAACGTCCGTGATCTTGCCGATCTCGAAGGCGAAGTCAGTCCGGAGAGCTTGGCAGACCACGGCATGATCAAGCGTGGGCGTCTGCTCAAAGTGCTCGGCGACGGTGAGCTGGAGAAGAAACTCGTCGTCAAAGCCCACAAGTTCAGCAAGTCGGCTCGCGAGAAGATCGAGAAAGCCGGCGGCAGCTGCGAGGAGCTGGATTCGTGATCGACTCCTTTCGCAATATCTTCGCCATCCCGGATCTGCGCAAGCGGATCCTGTTCACGTTTGCCCTTCTCGCGGTTTACCGCGTGGGCTGCGTGATTCCGACACCCGGGGTGGATCCACAGGCTCTCATCGAGGTGATGAACGCCGCGCGTCAGACGATGCTCGGTTTCCTCAACACCTTCACGGGAGGCTCCATCGAGCGCGCGGCCATCTTCGCCATCGGCATCATGCCGTACATTACGGCGTCGATCATCCTGCAGCTGCTCACCGTGGTGGTGCCGTACCTGGAGAAACTGTCGAAGGAAGGCGAACTCGGACGTCGCAAGATCACTCAATACACCCGCTATGGAACTCTGGTGGTAGCGGTCATCCAGTCGACGTCGCTGGCTTTCGTGGTGGAGAACTTCACCACGCCCGGCGGCCTGCCGCTGGTACCGAACCCGGGGTGGGGATTTCGTCTCACCACCATTCTGACCCTGACCACCGGCTGCGCTTTCGTGATGTGGCTCGGCGAGCAGATCTCCGAGCGCGGCATCGGCAACGGTATCTCGCTGATCATCTTCGCCGGTATCGTCATCGGTCTTCCCAATGCCATCGCCACGACCTACGGCAAGATGCAGGGCGGCACGCTACATCCTCTGGTGGTTGCCGTTCTGGTGATCTTCATGGTGATCGTCACCGGCTTCATCGTGTTCATGGAGCGCGCCCAACGTCGCATACCCGTGCAATACGCGAAGCGGGTCGTGGGTCGCAAGGTCTACGGCGGTCAGAACACCTACCTGCCACTGCGCGTCAACACCGGCGGTGTGATCCCGGTGATCTTCGCCTCGTCGGTGGTGATGGTGTTCCCCACACTGGCAGGACTCTTCCAGTGGGAGCCGGTCCAGAGGCTCTCGGAAGTCATCAGTTGGGGCCAGCCGCTCTACTACCTGATCTACTCCACCGCGATCATCTTTTTCTGCTACTTCTATGTGTCCATCATCTTCAACCCGGTGGACACTGCAGAAAACATGCGCAAGTACGGCGGCTTCATTCCCGGCATCCGTTCGGGCCGACGCACGGCGGAGTACATCGATCGTGTGCTCACTCGCCTGACGCTGATCGGCTCGGTCTACCTCGCTGCCGTGTCGGTCTTGCCGGAGTTGATGCTCTTCGGATTCAAGATGGGTGGCCTTCCGTTCTTCGGGGACACCTTGGAGCGTTACACACCGAGCTGGATTCTCAACGGCCTCGGTATCGAGTTCTATTTCGGCGGCACCTCGCTGCTGATCATCGTCGGTGTCGCCATGGACTTCGTCCAGCAGGTGGAGAGCCAGCTGGTCATGCGCAACTACGACGGCTTCCTCAAGAAGGGCCGGATGCGCGGACGCCGCGGCTGATCAAGTCCCTGCGGCAAACGAACCATGAGCAGTCAAAAAATCGTCTTCCTCGGCCCACCCGGCTCGGGCAAGGGTACGCAGGCACAACGCCTCGCTGCGGAGCTGGGGATCCCCGCGATCTCCACCGGCGAGATGCTGCGCACCGCCGTGGAAGACGGTTCGGAGCTCGGGCGCAGGGTTCAAGGCGTCATGGAACGAGGAGAGCTGGTCTCCGATGAGCTCATGGCCGAGGTCGTCCGTGACCGGCTGGCACGTCCGGACGCCGAGCACGGCTTTCTGCTCGATGGTTATCCGCGCACCGCGCCTCAGGCAGACACCCTCGACGGCATTCTCAAAGAGCGTTCCGGTGATCTCGATCACGTCATCTACCTCGAAGTCCCGGCGGCGGAACTGGTCGATCGCATGCTGAGCCGAGGTCGAACCGACGACACGGAAGAGGCCGTGCGCGAGCGCTTGAGGGTCTATCGGTCGGCGACTGAGCCTCTCGTAGAACGCTACCGCGTGTCCGGTGTCTTGCGCGAGATCGACGGCGATCGGAGCATCGAGCAGGTCGAGGAATCGATCCTCGCTGCGGTGAGCGTCAGCTGAAGGCACTACCAGAACGATGGGCATCATCTACAAGACCGAAGGCGAGCTGGACCTCATTCACGAGGCCAACGTCATCGTGCAGGAGGTCCTGGACGGCCTTCAGGAGCGCGTGGGTCCCGGAGTCACCACCGGTGAGCTGGACGCCTGGGCAGAGCAGCACATCCGCTCGCGCGGCGGCGTGCCTGCTTTCCTCAACTACAAGGGCTATCCTTCGACCCTGTGCACCGCGCTCAATGACGTCATCGTCCACGGCATTCCGGACCAGCGACCCCTCGAAGACGGTGATATCGTCGGGCTCGACTGCGGCGTGTTCTACAAGGGCTATGTCGGTGACGCCGCCCGTACGTATGCAGTCGGTGAGATCTCAGAAGAGGCAGCCGAGCTGATGCGGGTCACCCGCGAAGGTCTGTGGCTCGGTTGTCAGGCGATGCGCTCGGACTGCCGTCTCGGTGACGTGGGCTGGGCGATTCAGAGCTACGTCGAACTCCACGGGTTTTCCATCGTGCGGCAGTTTGTCGGCCATGGTGTCGGCATGTCGTTGCACGAGGATCCCCAGGTACCTAATTTCGGAAAGCGGGGCAAGGGCCTACGCCTTCGTCCGGGTCTCGTCCTCGCGATCGAGCCCATGGTCAACGTCGGCTCCAGAGAAGTCAGAACCGACGCCGACGGCTGGACCGCCCGCACCCGCGATGGCCGGCTCTCGGCTCACTTCGAGTTTTCCGTCGCCGTCACCGCTGGAGAGCCCAGGATTCTCGGCCTTTCGGCCGAGAGGGCTGCCGAGGTACTGTCCTTCAGCCCCGACTCCGACCTGGAATTGCCCCGCGCCGCAACGGCCTGAAGCCCATCCACAGATTCGTATTTCAAGTATTCCTCCCATCGCAGACTTTGAGGACCAGACCATGAAAGTTCGCGCATCAGTCAAGCGCATGTGTTCCAAGTGCAAGGTCATCCGCCGCCGTGGTGTGGTCCGGGTGATCTGTGACAATCCGAAGCACAAGCAGCGTCAAGGTTAGGTGAAGGCATGGCACGTATTGCTGGGATCGACATCCCTCTCAACAAGCAGGTCTGGGTCGGCCTGACCTACATCCACGGGATCGGCCGCACCCTGAGTTATCAACTTCTGGAAAAGACGAAGGTCGATCCGACGACCCTGGTCAAGGACTTGACCGAGGACGAGGCTCGCCGAATTCGTCAGGAGATCCAGGACAACTATCGGGTCGAGGGTGATCTGCGGAAGGAAGTGGCGCAGAACATCCGGCGGCTGATGGAGATCGGCTCCTATCGTGGCGTACGCCATCGCCGCGGACTGCCGGTGCGCGGCCAGCGAACCCATACCAATGCCCGCACGCGCAAGGGTCCGAAGCGGATCGGCGTGGCCGGCAAGAAGAAAGTCAGGAAATAAGCCATGGCCAAGCCGAAGAAGAAGGACGGAAAGCGTACCAAGAAGAAGGAAAAGAAGAACATCCCGCACGGGATCGCCTTCGTCACGGCTTCCTTCAACAACACCATGGTGTCGATCACCGATCCCCAGGGCAACGTCGTGTCGTGGGCGACGTCAGGCAAGGCCGGCTTCAAGGGTTCGCGTAAAGGAACTCCCTTTGCCGCTCAGATGGCGGGACGCGACGCGGCCATCGCTGCCAAGGACGGAGCGGGTATGCGCACCGTCGACGTCATGGTGAAGGGACCGGGCGGAGGTCGCGAATCCGCCGTACGCGCCCTGCAGGCCGCTGGCTTGCAGGTCAATTCGATCAAAGACATCACCCCGATTCCGCACAACGGCTGTCGGCCGCGCAAGCGCCGTCGCGTCTGAGTGCACATTGAATCCGACGGGTGGATCCCCACGAGCGATTGATATCGACTCGAACGCGGGAGACACCGTCTCACGAAGAATTCGCGTTCCGTAGCTACGGGACATGTACAGCGAAGGAGTAGGACGTTGGCACGATACACAGGACCTGTTTGCCGGCTTTGCCGGCGCGAGAGAATGAAGCTCTTTTTGAAGGGTGACCGTTGTTTCAAAGAGAAATGCGCCATCGAACGCCGCGCGTATCCGCCCGGCCAACACGGGCAGCGCCGCGGCCGTCGGACCATGGGTTATGGACTGCAGCTGCGCGAGAAGCAGAAGGTCAAGCGGATCTATGGCCTCCAGGAGCGGCAATTCCGCACCTACTTCAAGAAAGCCGATCAGCGGAAGGGCATCACCGGAGAAAACCTGCTGGTGTCGCTCGAGAGCCGATTGGACAACGTGGTCTACAACCTGGGTTTCGGCGCATCCCGCGCGCAGGCCCGACAGTTCGTGCGCCACGGCCACATCCTGGTGGACGGCAAGAAGACGAGCATTCCGTCGTACTCCGTGTCTCCCGAGCAGGAGATCACCGTACGAGAAAAGAGCCGCAAGAACGACTTCATCCGCGCCAGTGTCGAGACGGCTCGCGGTCGCGGAATTCCGGAGTGGCTCGATCTCGATGCCGAGAACTTCGCGGGCAAAGTGTTGCGCATACCGACCCGTGAAGACATCAAGATTCCGATCCAGGAACAGCTGATCGTCGAGCTCTACAGCCGCTGAGTCACCTAGTTACGTCCACATCATCTGCAAAGAAACGGAATCTGCCACGACATCCTATCGGTAGCCCGTTCGGGCCCGGGGAAGGAGTCCCAATACCATGCTCTGGAAAGGTTTTCAGCGCCCCAAGCGCGTCGACATCGACGCTGAAACGGCGACGCCCACGGAGGCCGTGTTCACCGCCCAACCCTTCGAGCGTGGCTTCGCCACCACGGTCGGCAATGCGCTGCGGCGAGCCCTGCTGTCTTCCATCGAGGGCGCGGCGGTCACCAACGTGCACATCGAGGGCGTGCTGCACGAGTTCTCGTCGATTCCCGGTGTCGTCGAAGACGTCACCGACATCATCCTGAACCTTCGTCAGGTCCCCATCAAGCTCGAAACCGAAGAACCCAAGTTCCTCAATATCGACGTCAAGGGCCCCAGGATCGTCACTGCTGCCGATCTCGAAGGCGATCCGTCCGTCGAAGTGGTGGACCCCGATCTACCCATCGCCACCCTCAACGACGAGGGGCATCTGAAGTTGCAGGCAAAGGTGGAGCGAGGCCGCGGCTATGTCACCGCCGATCGCAATTTCGACGAGGCCATGGGCATCGGCTGGATCCCGATCGACTCCGTCCATTCGCCGGTGAAGCGGGTGAACTTCAAGGTCGATCCGGCCCGCGTGGGACGTGCGACGGACTACGAGAAGCTCACTCTCGAAGTTCACACCAACGGCACGGTGGAGCCGGAAGAGGCGGTTTCCCTCGCCTCGATGCTGCTCCGCGACCACCTGGCGATCTTCACGCATGCCGAGGAGTCGATGCGAGAGGCGACGGGCAGCGCCAAGTCGGAGGAGCTCTCCGGCATGGACAAGCTACTGGCCAAATCGATCGACGAGCTCGATCTGTCGGTGCGCTCCGCCAATTGTCTCAAGAACGCCAACATCCATACGCTTCGAGATCTCGTACGCCGCTCCGAGAAGGAGATGCTGGAGACCAAGAACTTCGGCAGGAAGAGCCTGGAGGAGCTTCAGGACGTTCTCGGCGGGCTCGGACTCGAGTTCGGTATGGACGTGCCGGAGAATCCGCCGGCGGCTCTCGAAGCCGGGATCTGATCGGGCCAGAAGGAGAGAGACCATGCGTCATCAAATCCGAGGCCGAAAGCTGGGGCGCACCAGCTCCCATCGCAAGGCCCTGTTTCGCAACCAGCTGTCCTCGCTGGTTCGCCACGGCCGCATCGTCACTACGGTGGCCAAGGCGAAGGATCTGCGTCCGATCATGGAGAAGTGCATCACCCAGGGCAAGCGCGGCACGGTCCACGCACGTCGTTTGGTGCGCACGTGGCTACCCGATCGTTCGGACGTGAAGATCGTCTTCGACGAGCTCGCGCCCCGTATGGAAGATCGCCTGGGCGGCTACACCCGAGTCTTGAAGCTCGGGCCGCGCAAGGGTGACGGTGCCGAGATGGCGATCATCGAGTTCGTCGACTACGACGAGCACGGTGCCGCGGTCACCGAAGACGACGACGACTAGACGGCGGTCCTGTACGCGCCTCTCGAAAAGCCGACCTTCGGGTCGGC
>JALCBJ010000129.1 GCA_028066595.1 Thermoanaerobaculia bacterium | reverse complement strand
GTTAGCCAACAACGATCTTCGGATGGCTCTGGAACTATTCAGCGACTCCGTAAGACTTATCGGAAACGAAGTCCCTTCCAGCCGCGCCCCGTTTCTGGCATCTCTGGGCCTTTCTCTTTCCTGCGGCGGAGACATGTCCAAAGGCATCTACGCCCTCAGTCACTCGATCGGTATCGCGCGGGGAGCAAGCGCCCCATTCTACGAGCTCCCATCACGCCTATTCTTGGCCAACGCCATGCTCGAAATGCGCCGACCGCGAGATGCCGAGTTCCACCTCAGAATTGCGCTTCGACTCCACCGTATCGTTTCGACGGGTGAGCAGCCGTACCCGTCGAAGATCCTCCATCTCTTGGGCGACGCGCTCAAGATGCAGCGTCGATCTAGGGAGGCTTTCGACGTGTTTCAGCGACTCCAAGAGACCTTCTATCCAGACCAGGAAGGTCTTGCCGAGATCCTAATGGACGTCGATGCGCGCAGCCGGATCACTATGTGGTGAAGCGTGGCCCTGCCGATCGAATCCTGCAGGGCGGTATCGGACAGGGCTAGCTTGTAGATCTGTCGACAGGTAAAGTCTCCGCTCCAACCGGCCCGCCCAGCCGATCGAACTACCCCGCCGCTCGGCACCTCGGAGTCCGCATGTCTGCATCGACCCCATCTGCAGCCAGCCCAGCTACCCATTCCGTATGCCTGACCGGTGGCGCGGGCTTCATCGGATCGCATCTTGTCGAGGCGTTCCTGTCGCGCGGTCACGAGGTCACGATCCTCGACGACCTGTCCACAGGGCGGGCCGAGAACGTCCCTGACGGCGCCACGCTCCACGAGCTGGACATTCGGGGCGAGGAGGCGGCCAAGGTGGTGGCCGACGGCGGATTCGACGTACTGGTGCATCAGGCGGCGCAGATGGACGTTCGCAGGTCGGTGGCAGACCCTGCATTCGATGCCGACGTCAACGTGCGGGGAACGCTGAACCTCCTGGAGGCGGCCCGTCAGGGCGGCGTACGGCAGGTGCTGTTCGCGTCTACCGGTGGTGCCATCTACGGCGAGCAGGATGTGTACCCGGCAGACGAGAGCCATCCCACGCGCCCCGTGTCGCCCTACGGCGTGGCCAAGCTGGCAGTGGAGCGCTATCTCTACTACTACCACCACGAGCACGGTCTCGACGCCACCTGCTTGCGCTATGCCAACGTGTACGGCGAGCGGCAGAACCCCTTCGGCGAGGCCGGTGTGGTGGCGATCTTCTTGCACAAGCTCCTGGGCGGCGATATTCCGACCATCAACGGCGATGGTCTACAGACCCGCGACTACGTCCACGTGTCCGACGTCGTGGCTGCCAATCTGGGCGCCTTGGGACAGTCGGGCTTTCGGATCTACAACGTCGGCACCGGTAGAGAGACCTCGGTCGTCGAGCTCTACGACCACCTGCGGGATGCCCTGGACGTCGATCGGCCGGCCGAACATGGGCCGGGAAAACCGGGCGAGCAACGCCGTTCGGTCATCGATCCTTCGCGGATCCAAGCCGAGCTGAAGGTCGCACCGCCACGCGATCTGCGGCAGGGACTCGGCGACACGGCCCACTGGTTCCGAGCCCGCCGCGCGACGGCCTGACAGGGCCATCGTCTTCATCCGGTCCTGATGGGGCCGTTCCGAGCCGCGATGTGGAAAAAACTGCGCCACATCTGCATTTCGCGCGCTTCGGCGCGACCAAGGTTCAACGAGTTCTGGCGGTTCGCGAGGCCGAGGTAGCTCGCCGGCCAGACAGGCCGACACGTTGAAACGCAAGGGATCATGCGGATTTAGGAAGGTGCGCTCTACCTTCGGTGGCCGTCCGGAGTCAGCTGTGGAAAACGGTGTGGAAAATCTGCCCGATTCGGCGGATTTCCAACGAATATCGGCCCCTGCGCCACGACAGGCGGTAACTACACGTAAAATCGAATAAGTCTTTTATCTACAACACTTACGACGATTATCGCGATAGATCCGAATCACACCGACCGAACGGAAACAGCGAGTTTTCCACAGTTTGGCGGGTTCGTCCCGATCGAGGCCTACAGAAAGTCCTTGTTTCATCGGCGCTTAGCCCACTTTGAACCATTTCTCCTATGGGTTTCGCGACGCCCATAACGAACCTGAAGACGAGACCGAACAGGTCCCGGACGAGCTCTCCGACAAACCCTACGTAAGGCGTGTCGTAATCCATAGCGGTCGCCGAATATCTTCCGCAGATCGTGCGGAAAACCCTGTGGAGAATCCGTCGGAAAAAACGTGAAGCGCCCGTAAAGACGCGCGATTCGACCATTTTGCACAGGATCTTGTGCACTTTCAGATAACTCTAATGTTTACAACAACTTACGAGATATCTATGTCGACGCTCGACGAACGGCCGAAAAGTGGCCAAAATAGGGCAGCCTCAGCGACTCGTCCCACCATGCATCGATTCCACGTCAAGACCCGAACCCCGAAATGGCTGCACGGCCATCCGTCGCGCGCTTTCGTGCTGGCGTTGCTGGCGACGCTGTTCACCGGCTGTTCCATGCACCGCTACGACAAACCCCGGGTGGGCACCACGCAACGAGGGGTGGCCTCTTGGTACGGCGAGCCCTTCCATGGCCGCAAGACCGCCAGCGGCGAGGTCTACGACATGCACGAGATGACGGCCGCTCACAAGGAGCTGCCCCTCGGCACGGTGGTGCACGTGAAGAACCTGGACAACGGTCGCGAGGCGCAGTTCCGGGTGAACGATCGCGGGCCCTTCATCAGAGGCCGTGTGCTCGACGTCTCTTACGCAGGTGCCAAGGAGTTAGGGATGGTGGGCCCAGGAACCGCCCGCATCGAGCTACGGGTGATCCAGCTCGGCGGCGGCCCATCGGGACAGAAGCTCACCACCCGCTTCGCCGTGCAGGTCGGCGCCTTCAGTGAACGGCAGAACGCCATCGAGCTTCATCGCAAGCTGGCGAATGACTATCCGGACGCCGAGCTCATTGAAGACGGCCGCTGGCACCGGGTACGGATCGGGAGCTTGCGCACCGAAAAGGAGGCGCGAAAGCTCGAGCGCGACCTCCAGAAGCGGGGCTTGCCCGCCGTCGTCATCCGACTGAACTGACCTGCCGAGACGCTTCGACCGAAGGAGTCGGCCCAGGCGAGCACGGAGTGCAACTGTGTGAGGACGAAGAGGTCCGAACCCTCGAGGTCCACCCGAACACTTGGACGGAGGGTCGAAGCGAGCTTCCCACAGCGAGTTTGAGCACCGCGCGCAGTCTTGAGCCGACGGCCCCTACACAAAGGGAGTCGGCCCAGACGAGCACGGAGCGCAACTGTGTGAGGACGAAGAGGTCCGAACCCTCGAGGTCCACCCGAGCACTTGGACGATGGATCGAAGCGAACTTCCCACAGCGAGTTTGAGCACCGCGCGCAGTCCTGGGCCGACGGACTGAAGCCAGGGCCTATTCCCTACCGAGACGCTTCGATGGAGGGAGTCGGCCCAGGTGAGCACGGAGCGCAACTGTGTGAGGACGAAGAGGTCTGAACCCTCGAGGTCCGCCCGAGCACCTGGACGGAGGTCGAAACGGGCTTCCCACAGCGAGTTTGAGCACCGCGCGCAGTCCTGGGCCGACGGACTCGCCTCGGTTCGCAAAGCGCGCTACCCCAGGGAGGCGATCCAGTCTTTGATTCCCTCATCCCGACGCTGCCGATCGGCGTGCCGCTGCTCGGCTGCATCCACCAGGCGCGTCACCAGATCGGCAACCGGAACGCCCACGCGTTGCCACAACTTCGGGTACATGGAGATGGAGGTGAAGCCTGGAAGCGTATTGAGCTCGTTGATCTTCGGACCCTCGTCGTCGAGCAGGAAGTCGACCCGCGCCATGCCCGATCCGCCGACGGCTTCGAAGGCCGACACCGCCAGCCGACGGATCTCGGACTCCACGTCCTCCGGCAGATCGGCGTGGTGGATGAGCTCTGCGCCGTCGTCGAGATACTTGTCCCGGTAGTCGTAGAACTCCTCGCCCGGCACGATCTCCCCTACCTCCGACACCTCGATGGTGCCGTGGCCGAGTACGGAACACTCCAGCTCACGCCCCACGATGCCCTGCTCCACCAACACCTTGTCGTCGAAACGGAGACCGTTCACGATCGCCGCCTTCAAATCCTCCGGTACCGAGACCTTGCGGACTCCGACACTCGATCCACCCACGGCCGGCTTGACGAACGCCGGAACGCCCAAGGCTGCACACCTCGCTTCGACAGCCGACGTATCTGCAGTCCAGGCGGAGCGCGTCACGGTCTCCCAGGGCACCACCGGCAACCCGGCGGCCTGCAACACTCCCTTGCACAGCACCTTGTCCATGCATACCGCGCTGGCAGTCACGTCGGTTCCGACATAAGGAACGTCGAGCATTTCGAACAAACCTTGCAGCGTACCGTCCTCACCCCAAGTTCCGTGGACGATGGGGAAAAACGCATCGACACGACCCAGCTCCCCGATCCGCTGCCCGACACTCGCCATCACCGAGACCTGCGACTCGACGTCGTGCGGGATCTCGTCATCGGCAACCAACGCGGCGCGAGACGCCGCCTCGGAAACCCAGCGCCCCGCCTGAGAGACGGCCACCGGCAGCACCTCGAATCCCGCGTCGGCCAGCGCCGACGCGACGGTGCGCGCCGACTGCACCGACACTCTGTGCTCGGCGCTTCGGCCACCGAAAACCAAGGCCACACGTCGTTGTTCCGTCATGGCGACAAGATATCAACGAGGCGGGCGGAGACCGCGCGAAAATGGGGCAATACCAGGGGAGCTCCGATCCGTTGGGGCCAGCGTCGAAGTAGGTCCGTCCAACGAATTGCGGTATGGTCGACGGCCCGGCCGAAACCTCACCAAACACTATGGACGCGCATCAGACCCTTCCTCTCGACGTATTCTGGACCTGGCTCCGCGAACACCCCAACTGCATCCTCCGAGCCGGCACACCCGAGTCGATCTTGTACGACGACGAAGACCTGCACTGGGTGTTCGGTGAGGAAGGTCCGACCCTGGTCGTCCAGATGCTGCGCGGCAAACGCCTGGTAGGTGAGGTCCTGATCGCCTCCGACCAGGTAACCTATGTGGAGTCTCTGCTCGGCGACCAAGACGGCGAGGTGATCTTCGAGCTGATCTCGGAGACGCCGGAAGATCGCATCGCCGGTTGGTTCTTCGTTCTCACCCACGGCTACGGCGACGAAGACGTGGAAGAAGTGACGATGTCCGCCGGGCCCCACGTCCACTGACCGGGGGAGCCACGCCTTGATCAACTTCAAGGTCGACCAACTACTGTCCCAGATGCTCAAGGCCGGGGACAACGTCTCCGATCTCAACCTGTCGTCGTACCGAGCACCTCAAGTGGAGATCGACAGCGAGCTCCGCCCGGTGCCCATCAAGGGCCTACCGGAGCTGAAGCCGTACCACACCGAGGCCATCGCCATGGCGCTCATGGGCGGCCAACGGAAACACCTGGAAGAGCTCGCCCGACGTGGCTCGGTCGACCTCTCCTACGCCATCCCCGGCCTGACACGCTTCCGCGTCAACATCTTCTTCCAGCGCGGCAGCCTGGCAGCGGTGCTGCGCGTCATTCCCCAAGGAGTTCCGACGATCGCCGACCTCGGCCTGCCCGAGGAGCTGTACAACGTCTGCGACATCAAGAACGGCATCGTGTTGGTCACCGGCCCCACCGGATCCGGAAAATCGACGACGCTGGCGGCGATCATCCACGAGATCAACAAGACCCAGGCGGTTCACATCGTCACGGCCGAAGACCCGATCGAGTACTTGCATCCGAACCTCAAGTCCACCGTGAACCAGCGAGAGATCGGTGCCGACTGCCCCAGCTTCTCCTTCGCGCTGCGCGCCGCGCTCCGTCAGGCGCCCAAGGTGATCCTGGTGGGCGAGATGAGAGATCTGGAGACCATCGAGACCGCCTTCGAAGCCGCGGAGACGGGTCATCTCGTGCTGTCCACCCTGCATACCATCGACGCGTCGAAGACGGTCGACCGTGTGATCGGCATCTTTCCCCGCGAGCAGCACCAGCAGGTACGCGTCCGGTTCGGCCAAACGTTCAAATACGTCGTCTCCCAACGCTTGATTCCGAAGGTCGGCGGAGGTCGCACCGCGGCCATCGAGATCATGAAGTCGACATTCCGCACCCGTGATTACATCCTGAAGGGCGAGGGTGAAGGACGCTCCCTCATCGACGCCATCAACGACGGTGACCAGGAAGGCATGCAGGGCTTCGACAACGTGCTGCAGCAAATGGTCCGGGACGGCGTGATCTCCATCGAGACCGCTCTCGCCTACGCCACCAACCGCGGCAATCTGCAGCTCGAGATGGCCGATCTGATCGAGGATGACGCGTGATGCGCATCGATTGCGAACATTGTGGGCGGGCGCTGCAGATACCGGACGAGAAGGTACCCGATCGCGCGTTCACTCTCACGTGTCCGAGCTGTCAGCACAAGATCCAGGTGGATCCGCGCGCCGGTCAGGCGCCATCGGCCGAGCCGGCGGAAGTCGTCCAGCCACCGGCTGACCCGTTCCCGTCCGCGACGACCGAGACATCCACGACGGCTCCATCGTCCGCAGGTCCCGATCAGGCTGCTCTGGAATCGACAGGCTCCCATGCCGTGGGCGGCCTGCGCGCCCTACGCGCGACGGAAGTAGAGCTGCTCGAGCGAATCACTCCCATCGCCGTGGTGGTCCATGTCGATGCGGCGCCGGATCCCGCCATCGATCCCCAGTTGGAGCTGCTCGGCATGAAGGAGATTCAACACGTCGCGACCATAGAAGAAGCCGTCGACCGGGTCGAGGAATTCGAAGCCGGACTGTTGGTGATTCGCATGAACAAGGCCCCCGCGCCGCCGTGCGAGCCGCTGGAAGCTCTCTATCTCATGCCGGCGCGAGCCCGACGCAAGACCTTCACCACGTTGGTGGCGGACAACGTCCGCACCCTCGACGGTCAGGTGGCTTTCTATCTCCAGGTCAATTGCCTGGTGAACGCACAGGAGATCGCCGGCATGGCGGTGCCGTTACGCCGCGCCCTGTTGTTCCATCTCAAGCACTATCGACATTGGTGGGACACGCAGGAGGAGAACTGAGTCGCGACACCGTCGCGGACGTCTCATCGGAAACCAGACAGCGGAAACCGGCGGACTCCGGCCGGATCAGCTGGCCGCGGAACGTGCCTTGTCTTCCTGCAGCAGGAGTACCGAATAGAGAAACTCGTGGACCGGCGTTTCGACGCCGGCTCGCCGTCCGAGTCGCACCACGGCTCCGTTCTGTGATTCCAGCTCCGAAGGGCGGCCTTTCATGATGTCCCTCTGCATCGACATCGTCGCCTCGGCAGGTAAAGAATCCGCGAAGGCCATCGTGCGCTCCACCAGCCCTCCGGCCACGGATACGCCCGATGCCGAGGCCACCTCGGCGATCTCGTGCATTGCCCGCTCCAGCAGGGACCGGGTCGCCGGTTCCCGTCGCATGGCCCCCAAGGTCGCTCGGGTCACCGCCCCCAAGCCACTGACGGCACAGATGAAGAGGAACTTCTCCCACATCGCGGCCTCGATGTTGCCCGGAATCTCGGCTCGGATTCCCGCCGACTCGAGTGTGTCGCGCAGAGCCGTGAGCCGCTCCGACGATCGATCGTGGAGCTCCCCGAGAGCGATGTAGGGATGGGCACCGAAATGGATCACATGGCCTGGCTCTTCGACCCGGCAGATGATCTTGCACAGGCCGCCGAGCACACGATCCTCGCCGAGCTCCTCCGCTAGCTGGGCCGGCGCCTCGACGCCGTTCTGCAACGGCAAGGCGACACCGCCGGGTCGCAGGAACGCGGCGATCTTGGGTGCCACGTCCGGAACCTGCCACGCCTTGACCGCGACGATCGCCGCGTCCGCCTCCGCGAAGGCCTCGGGATCGTCGTGGACTTCTACGTCTCGTAGATGGGCGTCGCCGAGTTGACTGGTAATCCGCAGTCCGGACTCGCGGAGCACGGCGAGTGTTCCGCCTCGGGCCAGGAACCCCACTTCGTGACCCGCTTCCGCGAGGCGTCCTCCAAAGTAGCAACCCACGGCACCGGCTCCGACCACCACGATTCTCATGACGATGTCTCCTGCTTCCCGACTAGGGGCACCAAAACCACGTTTCCGAAGAGGTCGCCTCGCGACTCCACGAGACGATGAGCCCTTTCTGCGTCACGAAACGGCACGACTTCGCCCACGACGGGCTCGAGTACGCCGGACTCGAGTCCAGCCACCAGGGCCGCATGAATCGCTGCCATCTCGGCTTCATCCGCCAGGGCCAGGGCGAACGCCCGGATCGTCAGATCCTTGACCATGGCCTTGCGAGGATGGACCTCCACCGGTCCACGGCAGCCCACGACGACGACCCGGCCACCGCGAGCCGCCACTTCGAGGTCGCGGTCCAGGTTGACGTGTGCCGCCATCTCCAAGATCACATCGACGCCGCGACCGTCGGTCCAGTCCCGGACTTCCTCGAGATAGTCGGATCGCGAGTGATCGAGAACCAGCTCGGCACCCAGGCTTCGCACGCCATCGCGACCGCGAGCGGTGCTGCCGGTGCCGGCCACCCGCATGCCACCGGCCACTGCCAGTTGCACCGCGGCCGAGCCCACACCTCCTGTCGCGCCGTGCACCAACACGGTCTCCCCCGCCTTCGCCTCCCCTTTGTGGAACAAGCCGCGGTACGCCGTCGCATACGGCACGCCCAACGCCGCACCTTGCTCGAAGCTGACGCGAGAGGGTAGCGGATGCAGCTCCGCTTCGCGTTTCACGATCCGCGTCGCGGTACAACCGGTGAGGGAGCCGCCCGACGCCCCTGCGACGTAGACCCGATCACCCGGAGCAAATCGCGTAACGCCTACGCCCACGGCTTCCACCGTTCCGGCCGCATCGCCCCCCGGGATGTACGGCAGCTGCGGCAGCCGTTCGTAGACTCCGGAACGCACGTAGGTATCTACCGGATTGACGCCTGCAGCCCCCACGCGCACCAGCACCTCCCCGACACCCGGCATCGGATCTTCGATCTCATCCAGACGCAGCACTTCAGGTCCACCGAACTCGTGCACGCAGATCGCCTGCAAAACTGGGGGGTCTCCTTTCTCGGAAGTCTCCTTCCGTTGCCGTCAGCCTATCTGACCTCCTCGACACCTCGGCTATCATCGACGCCGATTCGAGAGTTTCCAAAGAGACGGTACGGTGAGCGAGCTCCGATGTACGAGCGCAGCGTCGAGGAACTGAGCAAGTCGATTCGTGAAGTCGGCCAAGGCCACCTAGTGGTGGTCACCGGTGCCGGTATCAGCGCCGCGTCGGGAATTCCTACGTTCCGAGGCGACGATCCGGATGCGATCTGGAAGAAGGACGTCACCGAGATGGCCACCTATCGCTTCTTCCGGGAGGATCCCGTCGCCAGCTGGCGGTGGTACCTTCACCGCTTCGACCTCTTGCCCAGCGCACAGCCGAACGATGCACATCGCGCTCTCGTGGATCTGCAGCAACTGCACAGCGAGCGCGGTGGTCGGTTCACCCTCGTCACGCAGAACATCGACACGCTACACGAGCGAGCCGGCTCGGAGGACCTGGTCAAGGTCCATGGTTCCATCGACCGCCTGCGCTGTGGCGCCCGCGGTGGCTGTCCGCAAGGCTCGCCGAAGGGCTCGATCTCCCGCGACGAGGTGGCGGAAGCCACCGCCGCATTTCGCGCCGATCCATCGGAAACCACGCTGCCGCCGTGCCCGGACTGCAGTGACATCCTGCGCCCGCACGTCCTGTGGTTCGACGAGTACTACGCCGACCACGACGACTATCAATGGCCGAGGGTGCAGAACGCCGCCAGAACGGCCGACTTTCTGTTGTTCATAGGCACGTCCTTTTCCGTCGGAGTCACGGAGCTCTTCCTTCAGTCCTCCATGGTCCAGAAAATCCCCGCCTGGTCCATCGACCCGTCGCCCGTGCCGTCGTATTACCCGGTGGACGTCGTTCGAGCCAAGGCGGAAGACGTCTTGCCGAGCGTCGTTGATCGGCTATGCCATAAGGAAACTTAAATATGCTACAGTGACATAATCACTCTTCACCCAGAAAAGGGAGGTCACTTGGCACCGGTAGCTCAATCCTCGTTCCTACTCCTTCTCAGTCTTTTCACAGTAGCCCCGTCTTGGTCGGAAGAACCGATCGAATTCGGTGCTGTGCCCCAGGACTCGTCAATGGCCGATGCCACCGCAGTAGGGCCTGTCATGCAACCACAAACCAGTACCGCGCCCCGTACTGGAGGTGTGGTCGCCGGGCGCGTCTTCGATTGGCGCGAAAGCGGACCACTCTTGGACCTAGACACTCTCGTCTCGGGAGGCACCGGCATCCGTGCGTGGTGGTCTATCTTCACGGTGATCAACCCTCCTCCGATAGGATGGTTCTATGCGTTCGATTTCCCCGACACCGAAATCGCCTTTGCTCCGAATACAACCGACGTTTCCAGTGTCACCGATGCCTCAACCTTTGCCTACGAAAACGACTGGTCTGCTGGGCCCGCAACACTCGGGGAGTTCTTCTTTCTACGAAACATTAACACTGGATTCTACGCAGCGATTCGTGTCGACAGTATTCACGGCCAGACGAATCCCGAAGCCAAGGTCGACGTCACTTGGTACCTACAAACTGACGGCAACCCCGACTTCAGTAGTTTCATCGAATTCGACGACTTCGAGTCGGGGGACTTGTCTTTCTGGAGTCTGGTTGTCGACTAGTGCTAGGTCCTCTCCCAGCAAACCCGGCTGCTCTCACTCTGGCCAGATCGCCGTCTCCGGGTAGAACGCCACCCACGTCGACCAGTAGATCGGCGACGCCGGTACGGGTTGCAACCGCTCCCCTCGAAGCGGGCCAGACTCGGCGTCTCCGGTCTGCCAGTTCCAGCGACTACCGGTCTGCTCGTCCACCAGGACCGAGCCGGACTCTGCGTCCCAGCGGAAGTCGAGCGTTTGCCCGGCGACGCTACGCTCGTAGACCAGTGCCGCGCGCGGGTCGTCCGGTGCGAAAACTACGAGCGGCGTTTCCGCCAGCCGATCCTGATGCAGTCCTTTACCCGCCAACGATTCGAGATGGACTGCCGCCACCGAGCCCTCCAAGTCGAGGCCGAGTACCAACGCCTTTTTGGGTAGGCGGTCGTCCACACCGCCGCGGGTCCACGGCAGGCCGACCCACGAGGCCTTGTCGTGGTAATTGGCGTAGGGCGACGCCTCGAGAGGTGGTTTGACCAAGACCCAGGAGTCGGGATGTCGGGCCCGCCAGTTGGCCCACGTCGTCATCTGCGACGGCACCTTTTCCAACCGCTCTCCCGTCCGCGGACCGGCCTTCGCGCCGCCGTCGATCTGAGACCACAGAGTCTTCGACCGCCGGTCGTACATGATCAACGCATCGCGCCACAGCTTCCCGGAGACCCCCAGCGTGGAAGCCGTTCCGTCTTCGAACTTCGGGCGGACGTACACGACGCCCGTATGCGCCAACGGTCACCAAGTCGCCGCGATCGGCTCCCCCGCCATCTCGTCGTTGACGATCTCGTGATGGTCGAGATGCCACAGCGAGTAGGCACGCGCCTCGCCGTTCCGCACGACACCGAGCACCAGCTCGTCGTCCTGCATGAAGTCCGCCGCCGACGCCCGCACCATCTCCGGCTCGTCGATGGCCGGAATCCGGTCCGGCCCGATCATGCTGTACACCTTGTCGCCCTCGAGCCGCGACACCCGCGGCAAGTCCTTCTTCGTGACACCGATGCCTTCACCCCTGGGCCGGAGCTTGACCAGGAGACAGCCTTGCAGAGCCACCGAGGCGAGTAGACCGACAGCCAACAGAGGCGCGATTCTCGTCATGTCCGATCTACGGAGGTCCTGGTGGCTCGGATCGGGAGATCGGAAGCAGAGATCTCAAGGCACGGATCGTAACCGGGCTCGTCTCCGGAAAGCTCGTTCCACTCGCCCTTCTCGAAGAAGGCATCGAGCTGTTCTGCGTAGGGCTGCAGGTCGAAGCCGTGATCTTCGAGCCAAGCGTCGTTGTAGTAGGTGTCCAGATAGCGCTCTCCCCCGTCACAAATCATGGAGACGACACTCGCAGGCTCCCCTGCCCGCTTCAGCTCGGCAACCAGGCGAAGCGCTGCATATACGTTCGTTCCCGTGGACCCGCCGCAACGCCGGCCGAGAACCTGCTCGAGGAAGCGAAGGGTCGCGTAGGTGGCTGCGTCGGGTACCTTGATCATCCGATCGACGAGGTCACAATTGAAAGACGGTTCGACCCGCGGCCTGCCAATGCCTTCGACGTTGGACCCACGGTCGAGGGTCAGCGCAGCGTTCCTGCTTTGGTAGTAGTCGAAGAACACCGAGTTGTCCGGGTCCGCCACGCACAGACTCGTGGCGTACGACTTGTAGCGGATGAAGCGCCCGATCGTCGAGGACGTGCCGCCGGTACCTGCATTGACCACGATCCAACTCGGCACGGGCGACGGTTCGAACCTCATCTGCTCGAAGATCGATTCCGCAATGTTGTTGTTGCCACGCCAGTCGGTGGCGCGCTCGGCGTAGGTGAACTGGTCCATGTAGTGACCGCCGAGCTCACGAGCAAGGCGCTCCGCCTCGGCATAGATCTGGCTGCCAGGGACGAAATGACACTTGCCGCCATAGAAGCCGATCTTGTCGACCTTCTCTTGCGAGGTGCCGTCAGGGACGACGGCAATGAACGGCAAGCCGAGCAGCTGCGCGAAATAGGCCTCGGAGACTGCCGTGTTTCCCGACGAAGACTCGACGATGGTCGTCCCTTCTCCGATATTGCCGTCGCAGATGCCATAGAGAAAGAGCGAGCGCGCCAGACGGTGCTTCAGGCTACCCGTCGGATGGGTCGACTCATCCTTCAGGTAGAGAGATACCTCTCTGGCCTGAGGCAGCGCAACACGCACGAGGTGCGTGTCGGAGGACCGCTGATAGTCAGCCTCGATGCGGTAAAGAGCATTCTTGAGCCACGTATTCATCGTGTCATCTCTCTCGCGATTTCGAAATCCACTGTCGGGTCCGGGTTCAGCCCGCTCCGAGACGATAGCGCGCGGAGCGTCAGCAGTGGAGTCGGATCCGGAGAAGCAAGAGCGTGAGCATGGGCCAGGCCCAGCTCCAATCCGTGACCTCGAGTACCAGCGCAAAGCCAACGAGACCCACCGCCTTCGCAAGCGTGTGTGCCGCACTCCGTGCGGCGACCCCAATGCTGCCGGCAAGCGCTCCGGTGACCATCAGGCCGCGTGGGCCATGCCGGTCGATCCAAGCGCCGACCAGCGGTGCGACCACGCCTCCGAGCAATAGAGCCAGGGAGTAACCTCCCGCGAGGGAGGCCGAGTACCAACCAATCTCCCCTTCATCATGGGCAGGCATACAGCCGAACCTGCGGGCCCGCAGAACTCAGCAGCACCTTCCGGCAGGGACTTTGCCGGACAATGCGTCCACGGCTAGATCGGTCGAACAGACGCCGGTCTCGGGAAGAACGAGCTCGATGCGCCCAGCAGCCTCGTCGTCCCCGGCCAAGTGCGCAACGATGGAACGCACCTGTTCATAGCCCGTACGCAGCAAGAACGTAGGCGCTCGCCCATAGGCCTTCATACCGGCGATGAAGAAGCCTTCTTCCGGGTGCTTCAGCTCCTCCCAGCCGTGCGGTTTGACCGTTCCACAGCTGTGGTAGTTCGGGTCGATCATCGTTCCGAGATCCTTGGCAGCTTCGGTGGCCACGTCCAGGTCGAGGCGGAGCTCGCGCAACATGTCGAGATCCGGGCGTGAGCCAGCCGCCACTACGATCTCGTCCACCACGACCTGCCCTTGGCCATCGACATCGACGACTTCGATGCCGTCCTCGTACTCCCGAACTGCGCTGATGGAGAGCCCGGTGAACAGCGTAACAACACCGCTGTGGACAGCCTCGGCGACTCGGGTTCCGATCTTCCCCCGCTCGGCGATCTCGTCGGCTTCACCGCCGCCCCAAAGCTTACGCGGATCCTTCTTTCGGACGGCCCAGGCGACTTGCGTATTCGGCTCGCTTTCGGCGAGCTCGGCTAGATGTAGAACAGAGCCGATAGCGGAGTGACCGGAGCCGACAACCAGAGTGCGTTTGCCGACGTAGCGTTCACGCTCCTCGCCCAAAATGTCGGGCATACCGTACCGGATATGGTCTTGGAAGTGTTCCTCGCCATCTGCCTCGACGCCTCCTGCGCCGAGCGGGTTAGGAGTTGTCCAGGTACCAGAGGTGTCGATCACTGCCCTCGCTAGATAGCGGCGTGGTCCCTCAGGAGTGTCTGCCCCGATCAAGAAGGGCGCTTGTTCACGGGTTCCGTTCTTCATGCGGTCGTGCCCATCCTTGGTGATGGCGGTCACCTTTGTGTTCAAGCGGATGTTCTCGGCGATGCCATCGATTCCGGCGAGCGGATCAAAGAACTGCTCGACGAGCTCTCTGGCGAGAGGAACATGGTCTTCGACCGGTGGCTGCCAGTCAGTGTGCTTTTCCAGCAGGCGACGGCTCGGCGGATCGATCAGATATGCCCAGGGCGTAAAAAGACGGACATGCCCCCACCCACGCATGCTGGCCGCAACGGCCGAACCAGCTTCCAGAATCAGCGGGCTCATCCCTCGCTCGATGAGATTGGCAGCCGCAGCAAGACCGATGGGGCCAGCACCAACGATGGCTATGGGCAAGTGTTCGATCTGGGTCATTGTGTGTCTCCTCGTACTGTCCGTGGCCACACCGGTCTCACCCGCAGCAGCTCGAAGTCTGCTTGTCCTGAGCATCCGTGCAGCACCCAAGGGATCCGTCGTTCGGCGTCAGCTCGGAATCGCAGCATCCACCTCCACTCGAGCTCTTCGCAGCCGGCTCTTCTCGAGGAACCGATCCCGGAACATAGACCCGGGTAGGTTTCAGAACGAAGCTTCGAGAGTTGGTCTTCTGTGTCATGGCTCAGCTCCTAACGTTGTGAGTCAATTCGTGCGTCTCAAACCATGTAGACGCTGGAATCCCAAAAAGGACGCAAGTTTGTCCTCGAGCGGATCTATTGGCTCAATCTCGACGAAACTGGCTGGACCGCGAGCGGACTCATGGCACGAGCCGCCAGCCGCCGTTCACGCGTTCCATGAGACGGAACGAGCACAGCTCAGAGACAACCCCCACCGATGAACGGTGTCTTCGCACGAAGCTAGACAAGGACGGTCGCATTCGCTTCGGAAGCTGCTTCTACTCGGGTCCGTGATCATGGATTGTCGAGTGCTTGAATACGAAGGCTTCACGCGGGTCGTCTG
>JALCBJ010000022.1 GCA_028066595.1 Thermoanaerobaculia bacterium | reverse complement strand
GGCCGGTAGGGCCGCGCCCGCAGAGCTTTCGACCCCCATGCGTTGGGTGATCAGGTACTCGTGGAATGTAACTTGAGCTTTCTCGAGATCCGTGGCGACTTCGTCGAGAATCACCTCGCGCGAGAAGGTCTGAATCGACGGATGGATGTTTGCGTTGGAGACGCAACCGTAGGAGATTTGGTAGTAGTCGTTGCCTTTTTCGTGTGCATCGACGGTGACTTCAGGCATCCACCGACGAAAGACTCGATGGATCGCTTCCGTCTGCGGCGCTTCGAGCTTGACGTGGTCGCGGTTCAGGTCGAGATCCTGTTCGTTGCGCCGGATGTCTACGTAGTTGCCGTACGGGTTCATCTGTGGCATCACCAGGACGTTGACCTCCTCGAGCAGAGGTCGCAGGTCGCCAACGGTGAGATCGCGTATCAGCGCCAGAGAAGCTTCTTTAGCCGATTGTTCGTTACCGTGTTGCGAACCGATGAGCAGTAGGGTCGGACGGCTCCGATCGAGCTCGTCAGGACTGTCGATGCCCTCCGCGGTGAGTATGACGAGGTACAGATCGCGGGACCCGAAGATCGAGGTGGCTCGTGACCGACCGACAACCTGGACGACCATTTCCTCGGAGGTATGGTCGAGCTCGCTCAGGAAGCGCGCGACGTCGTCGCTTTGGGTGTAGCGGACGAAATGCGATGCTTCACCCGGCGTAGGCCATTCGGAGCGGGTCTCCGCGTATACCAGGAGCGTGAGGATGAGGCCAGAAACAAGAGCGACGAATCTGCGCTGGAAAGCAGTCATCTGAATCCCCCGGGTCGGTGGTTCGATGGGAACGATCTGCAGGCTTGATCTGTACCGCTCTACGATAGCGCTGAATGGTGGGCAAGCTCTGCATTGGTGTCCCAGCATCGATCTCTCCCTACGGAATAACATCGGCGCTCGGCTGGAGGATCCAACTCGTTTCGGAGTGTCCAGTCCAGCCTATAGGGACACAGGTACAGGACCTAGGGACACAGGCACAGGACCGAAAAGGACAGGCTATGGCAAAGGGCAGAACGCAGCTCGGGGACCGAACGAGCCTTGGTTCGCCGTCGATCCAGTTCGACAATTTCGAACGACCGAGGGTTCGGTGGCGTATCGAGGGCTTCTCTGTCGCGCGGACGATGGTCGATTCAGCGATGCTGCTCCGATGCATGTAGATCGATCTGGTGGCACCGAGTCGTCCACGGCTCTCCGCGTCTCCGGATTGATTGCGGTCGCAGCTGGTGTAACCAATGCTGTCGCGGACTTTCTCTTGCGCGGTGGCCCAGCACCCATCAGTGCCGCGGAGATCACGTCAGAGGGGCTTGGCTCTGTTCCCTTTGATCTGATCCTTGCGGGAAGCATCCTCGGGGCCGCCGTGCTGCCTCTATGGATGGCGGCGCTCTGGCCCGTCTTCGAGGCACTCAGGCCGGCCGGAGCGCGGTCCGCGGCGATCCTCGTCCTGCTCTTTGGCTATGGGATGGCGATTGTGCCGGGTTACCACGGTGCGTATGTGCTCTACGGGACGGGGTACTGGCTCGACGGCCTGGACGACGCCGGGCCGAGCACAGGGGAGGCCATCGAGAGAATGCTCGCGCACCACGACGCCCTCCTTTTTTGATGGCGGCTCCTTGGATTCTCGCTTCCTTGGGGTTCACTGTGATCGTACTGCTGGGTCGAACGCGCTATCCGCGCTGGATGGCATTCGCATCACCGATTCTCGTTCCGCTGACCAAGCCGCTGACGGGCGCTCTACCGGCGCCCATCGGTGGATACCTTCGTCCCGCTGCCGGCAGCATCATCTGGACTCTCTTCTTCCTGCTGACGACGATCACCATCTGGAACGTCTCGCCGAGCTCTTTTCGCGCCTCCAAGAACAAGTAGGAATAGGAGGCGCGGTCAGTGGATGCGTGAGCTACCGGACTTTGCGTTGTGAGAGTCTTGTCGACGATTACTCGAGCTGCCTAGAGAACGACCTCAGAGGTCGTGAGCGAATCGTGTCTTTCAGTCCTGTCACAGCGGAAGCTTTCGCGGATGCGTTGATCGATGATCCGTTCTACCAGGCGATCACCGTCGATCAGCGTCTTCCGAGGAGAACTCCCCGAGACACGCTCGTCCAGTACTTTGCGCTGTCTCTAGAAGAAGCCATGCGGGTAGGACGATGTGTCGTGGCGGAGGATCCCGCGCAGGGCGCGGCGGCTTGGTTGCTTCCCCGAGGCACCGAGGAACTCGACGACGACCGGAGCGCGAAGCTGGCGCGATTGTCCCAACTGCTCGGCCCACAGGGCTACGCCAACTATGTGCAGATCGTAGAGCGTATGAGCTCGCTCACGGGCGACGTAGTACCGGCGGGTGCTTGGTACCTGTCGATTGTGGGCGTTCATCCCTCCGCACAAGGAAGAGGCCTCGGAGCGAAGCTACTCGCTCCCACGTTGGACGAAGCTCGGCACGGTGGTCATTTCTGCTATCTGGAGACGTTCTCGACTCGGAGTGTTCCGTTCTACGAGAAACTCGGATTCCGTGTCGTCGGGCGGCATCCCGAGCCGACAACACAGGCGTGGTACAGCATCATGAGCACCGACTTTTCGTGACACTGAAACGACCACAGTCTGGAGATCGAGCATGAGCACCGTCGCCGACATCATGGTGGAGTTGAAGAAGAAAGGGAATCCATCCCGCATCAGCACGTTCGTCAAGCACGGAGCGCCCGCCGACAAGATGTTTGGCGTCAGTGTGGCGGACCTGAAGGTGATCGCGAAGACGATCAAGGGGCGGCAAGGTTCCGCTGGCCACGGAATACATCGAGAAGATGGAAGTATCGGGTCGGGCAGGGCGAAAGCGAAAAACGATCAAGTGCTGATGGCGCCGACTCGCTGACCGTTTGTGGCGTCGAGGTCCTGCTGAGGTTCCCGAAGCCGAGGTTGAGCCGGGGCAAGCGGGATACACTGTAGAAGCCATGGCGACCGCGAAACAGCATGCCCAGAGGGTCCTCGACACCCTCCCTGACGAGACCTCGCTCGAGGACATCCAATACCACCTTTATGTCTTGCAGCGCGTCGAGCGCGGGCGGCAAGACATCGAGGCCGGCCGGCTGATCCCGCAGGACGAGGTCGAGCGGCGCATGGCCCGATGGCTCGACAGGTAGTCTGGACCGAAACCGCCAGGCGATCTCGAACACATTGCCGAGTACATCGCCCAAGACTCACCCGGATATGCTGCTGCCTTTGTAGAACGTATCCGTGATCAAGCTCGCTTGCTCGATGCCCTGGCTTTCCGCGGTCGCATTGTTCCGGAGCTCGGCGAGCCTAGCGTGCGCGAGCTGCTGCTCGACAACTATCGTCTGCTCTACGAGACCCACGACAAGTCGATCTATATCCTGGGCTTGATCCACGGTGCGCGCGACCTAGCGGCACTCTGGGAGCGTGAGGGACGCACTGAGCCGGAGCGGCCGTCGTAGGGGATCCCGCCAGACCTCTATTGGTCGCCATGGGTCCTCGAGGAGGGTCCTTTGGGCCGACTCAGCGCCGTCGACGTCTCGACGGAGTCGAAGAGCATGTAGGGGCAGGGCGAAAGCGAAAAACGATCAAGTGCTGATGGCGTCTTCGGCGTTGGCGCTGGCCGGCTACAATCTGTCGATTCAGTCCCAACGACGACGGATCCGGAGACGAACCATGCATCGACTGCTCTTTGCACTGATCTTCCTGCCCATGCTGGCCCTTGCACCCAGCGAGACGTTCGCGGCGGAAGAGGAAACCGACACGCTCACTGTCGCTGACTACCTGGAATTCGAACGGGTCGCCGACCCCCGCATCTCACCCGACGGCACACAGATCGTGTACACCCGCCGCTGGGTGGATGCCCAAACCGATCGCTGGGCATCGGCACTGTGGATCATGGATGCCGACGGCTCACGTCACCGTTTCTTGATCGACGGGTCCAACGCCCGCTGGTCACCCTCCGGCGATCGCATTCTTTTCCTGGGTGAAGACAGTCACGAGAAACCGCAGATCTTCGTGCGCTGGATGGACGCCGAGGGCGCGGTGTCGCAGGTGACGCGTGTGGACGTCACGCCGTCGTCTCCCGTGTGGTCACCCGACGGCTCCGAGATCGCCTTCGTCGCGATCGTTCCCGCAGAAGACGAATGGACTATCGAGATGCCAAAGGCACCGGAAGGAGCCGAATGGACGGAGGCGCCGCGGATTCTCGACCGCCTTCACTATCGGCAGGATCGGGTCGGGTTCACCGACCCAGGCTTCTCTCATCTCTTCGTCGTCCCCGCGTCGTCGGGCACGGCGCGCCAGTTGACCGAAGGCGAGTGGAATGTGGGTGCCCAGTTCGACGGCCTGCACTTCGGTGCGACACTGTCCTGGATGCCCGACGGCAAGACGTTGGTCTTCGACGGGTTGAAGGAAGAGGATGTCGATGCCGCGTACCAGCGAGCCGACATCTTCGCCTTGGACGTCGAGTCGGCGGAGCTGCGACAGCTGACGAGCGAGCCAGGATACTGGACTTCGCCCGTCGTAGCGCCAGATGGCACGTCGGTGGCGTACCTCGGTTACCCGTCGTCGGAGGTGACCTACGAGATGCCGCGCCTGCACGTCATGGGCAGCGACGGCAGCGAGCCCCGGCTGGTCAGCGACACTTTCGATCGACCGCCCGGTCAGCTGATCTGGGGTGCCGACGGTCAGAGCGTCTACTTCAGTGCCCAAGACGAGGGCTACGTGCACGTGTTCCAAGTCGGCCTGGGCGGAGAAGTGCGTGCCGTCACCACAGGGCCAGAGGCGCTGCAGCTCGTCTCGGTCGGCTCGAAGGGGCAGGTCGGTGCCGGCGTGGTCAGCTCGTTCCACGAGCCTGGCGACGTGGTCACCATCGGCTTGGACGACGGAGAGACCCGCCGGTTGACGGCGGTCAACGACGATCTCTTGGCCGGGAAGATGCTGGGTGAGCAGGAAGAGCTGTGGTTCGAGGCGCCCGACGGCAACCGTGCCCACGGCTGGATCGTCAAGCCGCCGGATTTCGATCCGGAGAAGGACTATCCGCTGCTGATGGAGATCCACGGCGGGCCCTTCGCGATGTACGTCGGTCGCTTCGATTTCCGCTATCAGGTGTACGCCGCCCACGGCTTCGTCGTCCTCTATACCAATCCCCGTGGCAGCACGGGCTACGGCGAGAGCTTCTCCCAGGCCATCGATCATGCCTATCCGAGCGTCGACTACTCCGATCTCATGGCCGGCGTCGACGCCGTGGTCACGCGTGGATTCATCGACGAGAAGCGGATGTACGTCGGCGGCTGCAGTGGTGGTGGAGTCCTGTCCAGTTGGGTGATCGGTCACACCAAACGCTTTGCGGCTGCCGCGGTGCGCTGCCCGGTGGTGAACTGGTTGAGCATGGCCGGTACGACCGATATCCCCAACTTCACCCACTCTTTCTTCCGCAAGCCGTTTTGGGAAGATCCGTCCGACTGGCTACACCACTCGTCTCTGATGTACGTCGGCGATGTCTCGACGCCGACGGCGGTGATGACCGGCGAGCAAGATCTGCGGACACCGATGGCACAGTCCGAGGAGTACTACGCAGCTCTCAAGATGCGTGGCGTTCCGTCCAAGCTGCTGCGCTTCGCCGGCGAGTACCACGGCACCGGCAGCAAGCCGTCCAACTACATGCGCACCATGCTCTACATGATGTCCTGGTACAACCGCTTCACGCTCGATGGGGAAGTCGAGGAGGAGCAGTAGGTTCGCAAGAGAACGATCGGAGGGCCTGCGTACTCGGTAGTGGAGTTGCTTGGCTCTCCCCCTCTTCGGAGAGGGGGAGCTGGAGGGGGAGTTCAGAAATCAGTCCTATCGATCTACGAAGAGTTTCGTTGACATTACGAAACTCTTCGTAATACCCTGCGGCAACGTTTCATGCCCCAACCGCAGGGCGCTTGCCAATCTTCAGGTTCGAAAGGAGCTGCCTCGTGTTGTCGAGACCGCGAACCACGCCACTTGTCTTCGCTCTCCTGGCCATTGCCTCGGTCGCAGCGGCTGCGTGGCCTCCCGCGGGCTCGACCGGCAACACCCGGCAGGGCTTCGCGATTACGGGACGAATCGAAGGGCTTGCCGACGGCGTCGAGCTGGTGCTCCGGAATCTCGGCACGGGCGCCACGCTCGATCGTTCTGTGGTAACCGCGGGGTCTTTTTCGTTCCGCGGCGTCTTGACCGAGGAACCCGAGGAGCTGCGGATTATCACCAGCACGGAATGGGTGGAGAAGGGAATGCTTCACTACACCGACCTATTGATCGGCAACGAGAACGTCAGCCTCGTGGGCCATGTGGATGAGCTACCACGAATCCGGAGCTCGGGATCGGTCACACAGTCCGAAGCCGAGTCCTACCGAGAGGCGCTGCATGTCAAGACATCGGCGGTCGAGCAGGCGCGCGTGGCACTCGACTCGATCGACGCCGACAGCGCGCCCGATGAGCAGGAGCGAGCCCATCAACGGCTGGCCACGGTCCAGGCCGAGGTCGAATCCTGGCGCGCCCGGTTCGTGGCGGAAAATTTCGACACCTACATCGGGCTGTTGGTCCACAGCTACCACAAGAACCTCGACCATGCGACCTTGAAACGGTTGTTCCAAGAGCTGCCCGCGGAGATGAAGGCGAGCAGGCTAGGCCAGGCCGTGGCCACCGAGGTGGCGTATCCAACTCCGCAGGTAGGCGACACTTTCCACGATCTCGAGGGCCTCGACGACCAGGGGCAAACGGTTCTCCTATCCGACCTCACGGACGGTTGGACTCTGCTTCAGTTCGCCAGCGAAGGTTGCTACGGCAGTAGGCTCGCGGTCGAAGCAATGAAGACGCTCACCGGCCGCTATGGTGAAGCCGTACGCTTCATCAGCTTCTCTACCGATTCGCGGGCGAGGTGGCTGCGCTACGTCGGGGAGAGTCGGGTGACATGGGGGAGCCTGTGGCAAGAGGGCGGTCGCCACAGCGAGGCCTTTGGCAGGTATGGCGTGACGGGCACGCCGACGTTCTTCCTCATCGCACCTGGCGGCGAGGTGGTCGCGACGTGGTTTGGCCACAGTGACGGCAAAATCGAAGAGGAGATCGAGCGCGCCTTCGACCAAAGGTCCTAACTCAGGTCCTGAACTCGCTCTCGTCGACCGATCCACACGCGCGTCCTCTGTGCGCCTACGATCTGCGGGCTCGAGGGGTGGCATCGAGGATCGTAGTGACATATCCTCTGGTTCGTCTTTTTGCCACCGCCATTCACCACCTGGGAGGGCCCCCTGTGATTCGTTCGACCACCGTAGTTCTTTCTGTAGCTCTGTTTTGTCTGATTGCCTGTCTCGTCAGTGCACCGGCCGACGCCCAGCGCGGCGAGTTCCGAGGCCTCGATGGTAAGTGCCTCGACGTACTGGAGGCAGGTTCCGATGCAGGGACGCCGCTGGTGCTCTTCGAGTGCGGCCCACAGCCCAATCAGACATTCAACGTGGAGCAGATCGGAAGCCAGATCCGCATTCATGCTGCGGGCGACCTCTGTGTGCAGCCCGATCCCACCGCCCCGATCGAACCCCTCGACGCGGTGGTACTCGGGGCCTGTGACGGTACGGCATCGTTGTGGAATGTCTCCGGTTGGTTTCCCGAGTACTTCTCGCTGCGTCACGTCGACACCGGTCAGTGCATGGACGTGCTCGGGGCATCGTCCGCCGACAGAACGCCCATCGTCGTCTTCGACTGCACGGGGGCCGAGAACCAGGCCTGGCGGTTCCGCTACCAGATCGTCGGGGGCCCACCCGTAGGCCAGGTGGGCGACCTGGTCGGCATCGGTGACCTGTGCTTCGACGTCCTCGGCTCGAACTCCGCCGACGGCACTCCCCTGGTCATGTTCGGCTGCACCGGCAATGACAATCAGGAATGGACCTTCGTCTCCATCGACGGCGACTTGCGCCTCACCGGTCTGGACGACAAGTGCGCCGTACCGGGCGGACCCCAGACCGGCGAGTTCGAACAGTTGGTGCTCGGTGATTGTTCGGAGGCGGGCGCCAGGTGGAACGTCGCCGAGGTAGGGGAGGCTCCTTTCTTCGGTCTGGTCAACGCCCAAACCGGGGACTGTCTCGATGTCCTCGGCTCCGGCACCGCTGATCTGACGCCAGCCGGCCTCTTTCGATGCACTGGTAACGACAACCAAGCCTGGCGGTTCGAGCCGCGTTCGGTCGCGGGTCGTTGCATCCCCTCGTCGACGCGTCTGTGTCTGAATGAAAACCGCTTTGAAGTGGAGGTCAACTGGCGAGACTTCGAAGGAAATCGGGGCCAGGGTCGGGCTCGTGCCCTCGATATCGACGATTCGGGCCTGTTTTGGTTCTTCGGCCCGGAGAATCTCGAGATGCTGGTCAAGGTCCTCGATGCGTGTTCGTTCAACGATCACTTCTGGGTCTTCGCCGCGGCCTCGACCGACGTCGAGTACACCCTGACCGTGACCGATACCGAGACCGGCCAGGAGAAGAACTACTTCAATTCGCTGGGTACCCGTTCACCGGCGGTTACGGACACGAGCGCCTTCGCGACCTGTCCGTAGGCGCACACAGGCGCACCACTCGGTCAAATATCGCTAGACCGAGCCTTCATGTCGACCTGATCGCACACGCGATGTCGGATAGCTGATCGCGACCCTCGCCGGCTCCCGCGTTTGCTGAGCCTGCGGAAGAGGTTCGCGCGACCGGTTGCTCCAACTACCTCTTTCGGAACCAACCAGCGTCCGGTGACCTTCATCGCATCGTCGCCGCGACCACAGTAGGTCACGTAGCCGTCCTCGTCGCGACTCACCATGTCACCGCCCACGAACCACTCGCCGAAGAACGACGACCTCGTCTTGTCCAGATTCTGCCAGTAACCGAGGGCCCGTGAGTCGCCGCGGACCCATAGACGGCCCGTCTCCCCGTCGGGAAGGGGCATGCCATCGGCGTCGCGCACGTCGACTTCGAAGCCTTCGACGACCCTGCCCAGGGTGCCGGGTTTCACGTCGCCTGGACGGTTCGTAAGAAAGATATGCCACATTTCGGCGGTGCCCAGCCCGTCCAGGAGCTCGACCTCGTACGTTTGCCTCCAGCGGTGATAGAGCGGCGCCGGTAGAGCTTCACCCGCCGACGTCGCCAGCCGGAGACTCGAGAGGTCGCGCGCCGCAGCGGTGGGCTCGTCGAGCATGCGCTGGATCATGGTCGGCACGTTGATCAAGATCGTGGGCCGTCGATCTTCGATCAGGTCGAAGAGGCGTTCTGGCGTCGGAGCGTCTGGGAAGAGGACGGCGGAGCCTCCGACCGCGAACGGGAAGAACAGATTCGATCCGGTGGCGTAGCCGAAGTAAAGCTTCGGGATCGACAGCGTGATGTCTTCAGGGCCGAAGGCGAGGGTACGCAACCCATAGAGCTCGGTGGTGTTGGCGAAAGAACGGTGGGTCTGGACGACCGCTTTGGGGCTGCCGGTCGTCCCTCCGGACCAGAGCCAGATCGCGGGATCGTCACGGTGCGTCGGCGCGATCGGAGGCGTGGTCGGCGATGCCGACCGCACCACCTGTTCGAACGATGCGGGATCGCTGGCCTCACCGACCACCAAGAAACGGGAATCGGAGAGCAGACCCAAAGCGGCCTGTTTGAAAGTGTCCGCGGTGGAGTGGTGTGTGGCGACCAACCGGGGCCGGACGTACTCGATCTGCCGCCGACAGGCCTCTCGCTCCAGTTGCGGGTTGGTTATGACCGCCACGGCCCCCAAACGCAGTGTTCCGAACAGGCAGGCGACGAACTCCAGGTCATCCGGGAGTGCGATCAGGACGCGCTCTTCCCGGCGAATGCCTCGCTCTACGAGAGCTCGGGCCCATTCGATCGACCGGTCGCGAACCTGTCGGTATGACACCTCGCGGTCCGGCAGGTGCAACGCCACCCGGTCGCCGTCGCCGACTCGGAGCCGATGTTCCAAGAAGTGATCCGCCAGGTTCAGATGAGACGGCGGATTCGTTGGATCGTAGGGAGAGGCTCCGGAGCGCGTCGTCATGCCGGTGACGAGTCTATCGCCGGCCTCGTTGAGGCTGGAGCTCAGCCGCCGAAGAGGCTGGCCAGGATCTTGCCGCCACCGACCACGGAACCGATCATGCTACCCAGCCCGGGTAGCAGGTACGCCGTGAAGATCTTGAGCAAGCGGTTCTTCCACCACATCTTCACCGAGCCCACGTCGTCGGAGAACGATTGGAACTCGGCTACTTTCGGCGGCGCTACCCAGGCCTGTACGAAAGCTGTGACGTAAGCGGCACCGATCACTGGCGTCAGGCTGGTGATCGGCGCGGCGACGAACGCGGCCAGGATCGTGAAGGGATGGGCCCAGGCGAGGAGCGCACCCAGGGAGGCGGGGATGCCGTTCGCCAGGGTCCAGAACAGGAGATTGTCACCCGCTTCGGCAATGCCCTGCCGGTACCCGATCCAGGCGATGCCCCCCAGGATCAGTGCAGGGATTCCCCATCCGGCTACCTTCCACCAGTGAGACAGCGGTGGTATCTGGTCGAGTGTCTCGAGATCGGCTTCCCGTCTCGCCTCCAGCGCTTCGACGATGCCATGAAGGTGGCCGGCCCCGACGACCGCCACCAGAGAGTCACCCTCCGCCTGTGCGATCTTGTGGGACAGATACGCGTCACGCTCGTCGATCAGGACTCGTTTGAGCGCTGGATGCTGCTCTCCGAGTTGGTTCATCAACTCGTTGAGGACATCTTGCTCCTTGAGTTTCTCGAGGTCTTCTTCGGAGATCTCCGGCGCGTCGAAGATCGAAGCGATCATCTCTGCCAGCAGCCAGAGTCTGCGGAAAAACGGCGTCGCGTGGGTCGCCCGACGTAGCGTGACGCGTACGTCGCGATCACACAGCTCGATGGGAAGCCCCATTTCCTCCGCGACCTTGGTGGCTTCCATCAACTCCTGGCCGGGTTGCACTCCCAACTCGGCACCCAGTCGCTTCTGGTATGCGCCGAGGAAGAGGTTGACCATCAGCGTCGTGAGCTGCTTACGACGAATGACTTCCTTCAGGTCGAGTTGAGCGAAATCTTGGGGATTCGACAGGGCGTCGTAGCGTCGCTGATCGAGCTCGACGCAGACACGGTCAGGCTTTTCCTGTCGGATGACCCGTCGAACCAGATCGACTGATCCCCGGGACACGTGGGCCGTACCGACGAGCACGATGCGTCGGCCGTCGAGCTCGAGAATTCGGACCTCGCCGGGATAGTCGCGGGCATCGGCGCCGGTGGCTTCCGGCTCGGTCGCGGAGTCCGCACCGGGGCGGGACATCTCGGGCTCGGACTTGTCGCTCGCCTCCGCGTTCGTCGCGGGACCGCTCACGACCCGTGACCCTGCCACTGGTCCATCGAGCTGGAGGCGCCGAAGGCATCGGCCACGAAATCAGCGATTTTGGTGGGTAGGCAATTCTTGATAAACGGTGTCACTTTGACGATCCAGGGCTCGAGCACCCAGATCTGTTCCTTGCGCACCGCCTCGACGATCTTCTTGGCGATCTCGTCGGGATCCAGCATCTTCGCTGTCTTTGGTGGCTTGGCGCCCGTGAACATGCCGGTGTCGATATAGGTGGGGCACACGGTGGTCACGCCCACGTGCCGTGTGCCTCGGGCCTTCAATTCCGCGCGGATCGATTCGGCGAACCCGATGACCGCCCACTTCGAGGAAGCGTAGGTCGAGCCGTTGGGCAACCCGATGAAGCCCGAAGCGCTGGCGATGAAGGTCAGATGTCCCCGAGACGACTCCATGAGATCGGGAAGGAAGGCATGGGTCATGGCGACTACACCTTCCACGTTGACCCGGTACGTGAGTCGGTGCTGCTCCAAGGGAACCTCGAGGAACGGACCACCGAAGACCACGCCGGCGTTGTTCACCAGAATGTCCACTGCACCCAGGTCCTCGTGGACTCGGCGGCGCACGTCTTGGATGGCCGCATCGTCTGTGACATCGAGCACATAGGCCCGGCACCGTGTGCCCGATTGGGAGAGCTCGGTACGAGTGGCTTCGAGCGGCTCTTCGTGCAGGTCGGTGAGTACGAGCTCGCAGCCCTCGGCAGCGAAGTGCTTTGCCAACGTACGACCGAGACCGCCCGCGGCTCCGGTGATCAAGACACGCTTCAGTTGCAAGGAGCCCATGGGATCAGTCGTTCTCCAGGAAGACATCGTCGTCGCCGACGACCTGGGCATTGACTTCGTCATGCCCTTCGGACTTCGCGATGATGGCCGCGCCGCAGGAGTCGCTGAACACGTTGACGGCAGTTCGGAACATGTCGAGCGGACGGTCGATCGCGAGCATCATGCCGACGATCACGTCCACTTCAGGTCCCCGTAAATCGACCGCTTCGAGGACCAGGAAGATGATGACGAGCCCGGCGGATGGTACGGCTGCAGCACCGATGGACGCCAAGAGGGCCGTCACGACGACGATGATCTGTTGCTCCAGCGACAGGCTCTGGCCGAGGGCTTGAGCGATGAAGAGCACTCCGGCGCATTCGTACAGTGCCGTGCCGTCCATGTTGACGGTCGCACCCATGGGTAGGACGAAGGACGAGACCTTGTTCGGCACGCGTACCTTCTTCTCCACGGCGGACAGGGTCACCGGCAGCGTGGCACCCGAGGAGCTCGTCGAGAATGCCATCGCCAGGGGCTCCGTCATGTTGCGGAAATGGACCGACGGTCGCATCCGGCCAACCAAGAGGAGCATGAGCGGCAACGTGACGAACATGTGAATCGTCAGACCAGACGCGATGGTCACCATGTAGAGACCCAGGGCGCGGAACGAATCGAAGCCGGTCTCGCCGACGACGCGGGTAATCAGCCCGAAGACGCCTAGAGGTGCCACCATGATGATGCCGCCGGTCAGTCTCATCATCGCGTGGAACGCCGCATCGAAGAACGTCGTGAGCGGCTTGCGATGGACGTCGGGAAGACCGGTGATCGCGATACCGAAGGCGATACAGAAGAAGATGACACCGAGCATGTCGGCCTTGGCCGCCGCGTCGATCACGTTCTGAGGCACGATATCGAGCAGAAGCTCGATCGGTGACCCGGCTGACTCCAGTTCCGGCAGGTCCCTCTTCTCTGCTGACACGAGGTCGGCAGATGCGCCGGGCTGGATCAGGTTCACCAACAGGAGCCCCGTCAGGGCCGCCAGGGCGCTGGTAGCGACGTAGTACCCGAGCGTCTTTCCGAAGAGTCGGCCCAGGCTCCGGCCACCGCCGACCGACGCGACGCCGGTGATGATCGAGGTCAGGACCAGCGGCACGATGATCATCCGCAGTAACCTGACGAAGAGCGTTCCGAGCCAACCAACGTACGGCACGATCTCCGTACCGCCGATCCGTCCGGCGAGGATGCCCAAGGCCATGGCCACGAGAATCTGCCAGTGCAGTTTTCGGAACCATGGTACGTTGCGCTCCGGCGTGTTTTCTTCTTGCATGACGCTGCGACGTTACGGCATGGTGAACGTTCCTGCAAGCAAGACCCGACGTCCTACAAGTTGCCCAAGATGAAGAAGAAGGTCGCGACTCTGAACGAGACTCTGCCGACGAAGGCGCTGCCAGACTGGCCTACGCTCGGGAGCGGTGAGCCGCACGATTTCAACGTGTTTTCAGTGCAGCGGGTTGATCGCAGGTCACCGCGAACAGGCCGGGTCGGCTCCTATCGGGTGATTCACGCACCCGATTGGGTCAATGTCGTCGCCTTGACCTCAGATCGGAATCTGGTGTTGGTGGAGCAGTACCGGCACGGTCTCGATCGAGTCACGCTCGAGGTACCGGGCGGCATGGTGGATCCTGGGGAGTCGTCCGCGGACGCGGCCGCCCGAGAGCTGGCCGAGGAGACCGGCTACGTCGGCTCGGCACCCGAGCCGATCGGTCTCGTCCATCCGAATCCGGCGATCCAAACGAACCGATGTACGTCCTGGTTGATCGAAGACGCGCGGCACGAGCACGAGCCTCGGCCCGACGAAGGGGAGCACATCCAGGTCGTCGAGGTGCCCCTCCGGGATATAGAGGAACACGTGCGTCGGGGGGCCATCACCCATAGCCTCGTGATCTGCGCTTTCTACTGGCTCCGCTTACATGGTTGAGCAGGGCTTCGCTGCTATCATCCGCGCAGCGTGAGCGATTACGATCCCAGCACCGAGGGACCCGACAAGATCGGGCAGTACGAGGTTACCGGCCGTATCGGTAGGGGAAGCTTCGGCGTCGTCTACAAAGGCCGTGATCCGTACCTGAAACGAGACGTCGCGATCAAGATCTGTACGGTCGACGACGACAACCTTCGACAGCGCTTCTACCGAGAAGCCGAGATCGCCGGCAAGCTGGAGCATGATCACGTAGTTGCGGTGCATGCCTTCGGTTTCGAGGACGACGCTCCCTACTTGGTGCAGGAGTTCCTCGAGGGGCGCGATCTTTCCCATCTGATACGGAAACGCGTAGCGTGGAGCGGCCAGCGCAAGCTGGACATCCTGGCGCAGATCGCGGGTGCCCTGGCCTATGCTCACGATCAGGGTGTCATCCATCGCGACGTCAAGCCGGCCAACGTCCGGGTGCTGGCTGTGGAGCCCGAGGTCAAGGTGAAGCTGATGGACTTCGGCATCGCCAAGTTGGCGCACGACGAGAGCCAGCTGACCCAAAAAGGCGTCACCATGGGTACCGCCAGCTACCTGCCACCAGAGCAGGTGAAAGGCGGCGAGGTAGATCATCGTGGCGACATCTTCGCGTTCGGTGTTCTGGCCTACGAGCTCCTGACGATGGATCGTCCCTTCCGTGGACAAACCCTGTCCGCACTCGTGTACCAGATCCTCTACAAGGCGCCGAAGAAGCTGATCGACGCTTGGCCGGGTTGCCCGCTCGAGCTGTCACAGTGGGTCCACAAGTGCCTGCAGAAGGAGCCTGCCGGTCGATTCGCCGACTTTCGCGAAGTGCTCGAGGCGCTGGCTCCCATCCGCGAAGGAGCTGCCGTAGGTCAGTGGCCGGCGTTATCCGAAGTCTGGTTGCCCACGGAGTCACCGGAAAAAGATGTGGAGTCGCAGAGCGAAGAGGACGCTCTGTCGCAGGGAGACGAGACCGAGCCGTCGACAGCGGGTCGTTCGACGGATGGGCGCAGCGCGGGTTCCGTGACGCAACCCACCAAGCTCGAAGAATCGGTAGGTAGCCGGACTCAGGCGGTCGACTCCCCCGAGCCGGAAAGGGACTTCGATGCCACGCAGCCCGTGACGCCTCGACCCGCGAATGAGTCCGGTACGGATGTCGATCGAGGTTCAGGGCGAGGTTTCGAGGTCGACGATGCGGTGGCGACACGTCGAATCCCTATCCCCGAGGCTCAGGCGAAGGACGACAGCACCGGGACCGAAGTTCCCGAAGAGCTACGCACGAGTGCACACGAGATCAGCAAGCTCGTGGAGGCTGGGGACTTGGAAGCCGCCATGGCCCAGCTGGAGGAGACCATCCATCGGCATCGTGGCGTGGCCAAGACGAGCGATGATTCCGGCGTTCGGCCACAGTCAGACCGCGAGGAGATCGATGCGGAGCGACCCACCGTGGAGATCCCACGGTCTGCCTCCGAAGAGGCGCGTGCTACCGTCCTGCCTCCGCTACCGGATCTTCCTGCACCGGCCGCCATCGGAGCGGATCCGGAGTTGAGCCGGCCGACCGAGGCCATGCAGGCTACGGCAGCGGGCGGGGCGGGCCGGCCGGCGCGAGCGGGCCGCGGAGCGAAGCCGATTCTCATCGGTGCCTTCGCGGTGGCGGCGGTCCTGGCGGTCGTCATCGGTTGGTGGCTCGGGCGCGGTCGGAAGGAACAGCCAACGGTGCCCGTCGTCGAGACGCCGCCAGCCCCGCAGCTTCCTGCAACGCCACCGGAGACCGGCTTGGTCGTGCAGTCCACCCCTTGGGCCACCGTCACCGAAGTCAGCAATGCCGACGGTTTTGTGGTCGATCTACCACCAGACGCTTTCACGCCGCTCTATCTGCCCCTGGAACCGGGGCAGTACACCGTGATCGTGCGTTACGCCGACGGCAATGAAGAGCAGCGCTGCGAAGTCCAGGTGACGCCAGAGCAGTCGGCCACCTGCGTGACCCCGTTCACACAGCCCACGGCGTCGGACTACTTCAAAGATGCGGGGTGGTGGCGATGAGACGACGGGCACGCGCCGGCGCTTGGGTCGTATTCCTCGTTCTCGCCGCGTCGCCGATCTGGGCCGATGCCCGTGACGCGTTCAAGGAAGCCATGGATCGGGTGGAAGAGGGGGATTGGTCCGGGGTCGAAGAGAAGCTGCGAGAAGCGATACGGCTGGATCCGGCAGAGGACAAGCGGACATTCGTCAAGGACTATCTGCCGCACTATTGGCTGGGCGTCGCGCTGCAGGAGCAGGGCGATTGCCGAGCCGCGATGACGTCGTTCGAGGAGTCGGAGAGTCAGGGTGTCGCACCCGATTCGAACGATGCCCCCGATCTGAACGAACGGATGGCTCGTTGCCGTGACGCCCTCGATCAGCTGGAACAAGCGCTGCAAGAGGCCCAAGATGCGGCCGAGCAGGCGCGCGAAGCCGACGCATCGCTGGCGCGGATGAGCGGATCCCCCGAGTTGGCCGCCCATTGGGCACCGTTCGAGAACCGTCGCCAAGCGGCTCTGGCCAAGCTGGCGGAAGCAGAGCAGTTGATGGTTCGCGGCAGCTCCGATCAGCAACTCGATCCGATCCGCGAAGCGGCGGACAGCGCATCGCAGGTTACGAGCCAGCTGTTGACCATCGCAGCCGATGCGCGGGCCAAGGCTGGACAGGTCTCGGCGGCCTCTGACCGTGCCCAGGGTGATCTGGACGAGGCCGAGGCGCAAGCCAGCGCGGCTCTGCGGGCTGTTCAGGCACTGGAGCCATTGCCACCGGAGCTCGCTCTCCAAGCGCAGGGTCTGCGGGATCTACTGGAAGAGATCGGCACCGTCGAGTCGAGCGGCAACTCCCGACGCATGCGCGACTTGTCGCGTCAGATCGCCGAATCGGTCCGCCAGCTGAAGAACATGGCCACACCACCTCCGACGTGGCTAACGCAGGCAGCACAGAGCTTCCTCGATCAGGAGTACGCCGCGGCGTTGGCGGAAGTCGAGGCGCGTCTGGGTAGGACCGCGGGCCGGCCGGCGGAAAGACTGGAGCCTCGGGAGCGTTTTCACGCGCTGCTCTTGGCAGCGGCCGCGCGTCACCAGCTCTGGGTCAGTGCCGGCAGAACGGGAGATGCCGCGTTCGATCAGTTGCGTGCCGATCTGGGTGAAGCTGCCGGGCTCGAGTCGGTGGCGGTGAGGCGTGGCGGACCGAGTCTCGGCCGCGCCAGTCTTCAGTTCCTCGCACCGGAGCTGCGTACCATCTGGGCCGAGGCCTTGGTCGAGTCCGGAATCGAGCCTCCGGCCGTCGAGCCAGGGACCTGAGCGCCATGGCGGGGGCTGGATCAAAGCTCTTCAAGCTCCTGGTCTGTGCGGGTGCAGGCTACGCCGCCGCGCGATGGTTCTCTAGGGGTCATCGACCGAAGCAGTTGACCGGACGGATCGCGCGGTCGAGTGAGAAGGCACCCGGCAACGTGACGAAGCGCCGACGTGGCGCGGCGGGTGATCGCATGCGATCGCCTTTCGAGCTTCCGCCGGGCACCGCGGTCGCCTGGCATCCGGCTCCGACCGGACCGATCCGGGTCGTAGCGAGTGGAGACGAACGGGATGAACCCGTCGTTCTCTTCGTCCATGGCCTCGGGGGATGTGCCGAGCACTGGGCACCACTCTTCCATCGCCTGGTCCGGGAAGGGGTGCGATGTGCAGCTGTCGACTTGCCAGGTCACGGGCAGTCGGAGTGGGGCGACGATGCGAGCCTCGACAGCTTGTCCGGTGCCGTGGCCGCCGCCGCCGACGCGCTCGATCTGAGGAGCTTCGTCTTGGTAGCCCACAGTCTAGGGGCGAGCGCCGCGCTCGACTACGCTGGCAAGCATCCGCGTCGCGTCGCCGGCCTCCTCCTGCTCGATCCCAATGGCGATCTCACCCACATCCCGAAGAGCGATCGGGAATCCCTCGATCGAGCTCTGCAAGACGACGCCCACGCGGAGCTGGAGGGACACTTTCGACAGTTCCTCGGACCGTCCCGTGACGAAGTCGCGCAGAGAGTGCTCGCCGATCTGCGGCGAACCCCGCAAGCTGTGTTGCGCCATACCTACTTCGCGGGACTCGACGACTCGCCTCTCGCGGGCCTGGACCGCTACCGGCGTGCAGGTGGTCGCGTGGCTTCTGTGGTGACGCCGTGGAACGATCTGCCGTACAGTCTCCACCGGTTGCGTCCCGAGCTTCCCACCCGCCTGGCCGAAGGTACCGGGCACTGGCTCATGTTGGACGACCCGGAAGGCGTCGCAGAGATGTTGACGGAGTTCACGGCACAGGTCGGTGCCGTGAACTAGCACTAGATGCTAGGGCTCGACAGTGATCTCGGCGGTGCAAAACGCCGCAGCTGCTGGGTCCATCTGATCGGAAAACCAGGCCACGAGTTCGAATACCGGCTCGATCTCCAGCTGCCAGATTCCAGGGGTCTCGGGCGCGACCACGTCCACCCAGACCAGAGTCTCCTCTCCTGCGGCGACGGGACCGTCCAGCTTGGCTCGGTGAGGTGACTCGATCGGCGTAGCATCGGGCTGCTTCCAGCGGTGGGCTAGGCGTACGCTGACCGGGCCGGCGGTGATCCAGTCAGCGTCGCTGACGTTTCTCAGCCGGGCGAGCACCCGAAGTGCCTCCCCCGGCCGAGCGGTCGGCGGCGCCCCACAGGCTTCCCAACGCACTCCCCAGACATCGCGTGCGACGTAGTCGTCGGAGCCTACGAACGTAAGCTCGGCGCCCACGTAGTACGACTCGGAGATGCCCGCTCTCCACTGTGGCTTCTCGCCGGTGGTAGTGGTCACCTCGAGCGGAGTGACCCACACCTCCGAATCATCGGTGCGACGGGCACGACGCCAGCCGTCCTCCAGGGGCAGTCGAAAGCGGGTCCGTTCGGCGGTTGTTTCTCCGGCGAAGCGGTGGCGTCGTCGCCCTTCGACGGAGGCGACGGTCAAGCGGTTCCCCGGCGCATAGTTGCGGACTTCGACGTGCAGTCCGGGCACCGGCCGAGTCGCTTCGAGCCACATCTCTACGCGCTCACCGCCGAGGACAGCGATCGTCCAACTTCGGCGATCAGTTGCGTAGGCGGGAGCCCAGAGCCGTAGGTTCTCTTCCGCAGGGCCACCGAGACTGAACACTGTCCAGCCAGCAGCCTCGGAAACCTCCTCCAGACCCATGGGCAATCGTGACGGCCAACCACGCGTCGCGTGGTGAGCATCGCCCTTGGCCACGGGTGCACCGAAGGGAGTAAAGAGAGTCGGCACGAGGATCGACGATGACACGGCGATCGTCAGCAGGATCGCCCTGACACTGGGCATGACCGCGGGCAAGAAAAAGAAAGCCGGCCACGCAGCCGCGAGTACGGGGTCGCCGAACCGCTCCAGATCGAGAGGCGAGACCTCGGAGAACGCCCGGGTGAGGACGAGCGTCACCAGGCCAGCCGCGAGCGCCCACCTCGCGGGCGGATCGTGTAACCCGGTGTCTGCGGGTGGTCCGGCTGAATCCAGTCGACGTCGAGTCGCGAGGACGAACAGAGCCGCGAAGGGGAAGAGCAGAAGAAGCCCACGCCGTCGATCGACTAGAGACAAGAGCACTTGTCGAGCTGAGGTTCCCGGACCTGGGGCGGGTTGTAGCCCGTCCTCGAACGTGGATTCCCCCGGCTCTTCGAGCCACGGCATGCTGTCGGGCGTGGTCAGGTCGTACAGTGCGGTGTCGGTGAACGAACCCGCTTGGAGATGGCCTAGCACGAGCCAGCTCGTCAGCAAAGCGATGCCGGTACCTCCTGCGGTCCCGACCAGCAGTGCTGCGAGCCGGCGCAGCGAGCCACGATGACGGAGGAGCAAGGCCGGCAGAAGTACCCCGAGCCACGGCATGTCCACCGCACAGAGCCCGATACAGGCGCCCGCCACGGCCAGTCGCAACCCGGACTTCACACTGGAGTAGCTTGCCGGATCTACGCGAGTCGGCCAGCCCATCGCGAAAGACATGGTGACCAGGAGCAGGTACAGCGAAGCGGGATGGATCCACCAGACGTAAGCGAAGGCTCCGGACAGCAAGAGTGCTGCTGCCGCCAGGACCCAGCCGACCGAGGCCTGTCCCGCCGTTGTCCGAGTGAGGTGCCTTCCCAGGAGCGCCAGGGCCAAGACGAAGCAGCCCGCGTTGAACGCGAAAGCGCCGTTGATACGCAGAAGCGAGACCGCTGGGACGAGGGCGAACGAGTAGAGCGGCGGGACCGCCCACCGAGCCGTCTGCCAGTCGTCGTCAGTCCCAATCATCAACCGCTCTCGACCCGCGTAGGGCATCTCTCGGTAGATGCGATCGATGTCCACCACGTCGACGACAGCGTCGCCTTCAGAGGCGAGGCTGCGGGCCAAGAAGTAGAAGCTGGTTTCGTCGGCTCGCAGGCTCATCGGGAGCCCGGGTTGCCCCAGGCCCAACGGCAAGAGAATGAACGCGCCGCCGAGCCCCAGCAACACCAGCCGGGAGAACCCTCCCGTCATCCAGACTCCCCGTCGTCCGGCTCCAGCTCCACGCCGAGGTCTCGCAAGCGCTTGTCGCGGAGTCGCATCGCTTCCTGACGGAGGTCCGCCACTCGATCCGATTCGTCGATGATCTCGACGCCGAGCAGCGTCTCCATCAGATCCTCCAGCGTCAAGATGCCCGCCAGTCCGCCGAATTCGTCGGCCACCATGGCGAGGTGCTCCCTACCTTCGATGAGCTGGCGCATGGCCCGGTCCACGGACACGCCGGCGGGGATCACCAAGGACTTGCGTAGGTGCACACTCACCGGCACGTCGGGATCCTCACCCCGTGCCAGGGCCGACAGGACCTCGCGCTGAAGGACGTATCCGAGCACCCGATCGGGCTCTCCCTCGTACAGAGGGACTCGGGAGAAATGACGGCACGTCGCGTCTTCGGCCAACTCCCTCCGCGTCGTACCGTGGTCTACCATCGCGACCACGGTGCGAGGTGTCATCACGTCTTCGATGCGGATCTCGTGGAAGCGAAGAACGTTCGACACGAGGCGGGAGTCGTCGTGGCGTAGTGTCCCTTCCCGTGCCGCCATCGCCACCATGGCAGCGAGCTCGCCGCGCGAGACGCCTGAGCCTTCGGAATGAGTGAAGGCTCCGGTGACGACGCGAGTCAGGTACAGGAAAGGTGTGAGCAACCAGACCATGGCCGACAGACTGAGTCCGACGAACCCGACCAGCCGCGAGGCGTAGACGGCGCCGAGAGTCTTCGGCACGATTTCGGTGAGCACCAAGATCAGGAGGGTGAGCACCACGGGAAACAGGCCGAGCAGGAACGGCTGACCCGCGAATACTTTTCCCGCTTGCAGGCCCGCACCGGCGACGCCCGCCGTGTGGGCGACCGTATTGAGAATCAGGATGGCGCTGATGGAGTCGTCGAGCCTCGATCGCTTCAAGTGGAGGAGGCGTTTCGCACCCTTGTGCCCCTTCTCGGCACGGTTCTCCAGGCTGACCTCGCGTATGCTGAGCAGCGCTGCTTCCAGGATCGAACACAGGAAGCTGATCACCAGCGCGACGCCGGTATAGAGCAGGAGCAGAAAGACGTCGAGACTCGTCGCCTCGCCACCGGCGCCGGTGGGTACGGAGACTGCGACGGCGGCGGTCAGAAAGACCAGGCCTGACAGGAATGGCAAGGCGATAGTCGTTGTCATACGAAGTGGTGTGGGGTGGCTCGGACTCTGGTGCGGTCGAGGCCGCCTCTGGGGGCGCCAGCTTACCGGATTCACTGGGTACTGGACGAGCGCTGCGGAGTTTCTACCGGCGCGAAGCAAGGGTGACGGACGGTGCAGGCAAGGGAGGTTCTGCGCGCTACGAGTGCGCTACCTCTACTCGGAGCGTTAGCTGTATCTGTGGCAGGCCCTCCGGGGTGCTAGAAGAGACGACGTGCGATCCTCGTTGTGTCGGGTTAGACTGCGCGTCCGATGCTCAAGGAAGGCGACCGTGTCAGCCACCGCTACAACCAGGATCTCGGCCCCGGTCTCGTGGTGGCGGTGGAGGGACGGCGCACCACGGTGCTCTTCCCCGAGAATGGCGAGACTCTTCATTTCGCCGTAGGCTCCGATGCTCTGGCCAAGCTCGTGCTCAGGCCGGGCGGTCGTGCTCGACACGGCGCCACCGGAGACGTCGTCGAGATAGAGAAGGTCGTGGGTGACGTGGCTCGGTTGCCGGACGGCCGCGAGCTGCCGGTCAATGACCTCTGGCCGGTGCCCGCAGAACGCTCGCTGATCGATCGACTGTCTCGCGGTGAGGTCGACGCCTTCGAGGACTTCCGCAACCGGCTCGACGGGTTGCGTCTGGTGCGCTCCCGCGTTGCCGAGGGCCTGGGCTCGTTCTTGGGCGGTCGTATCCGTCTGTTTCCGCACCAGCTCTATGCCGCCGAACAGGCGACCCGCGTGCTCGAAGACGAGAGTAGCGCCGTTCGATGGCTGCTGGCGGACGAGGTCGGTCTGGGAAAGACCGTCGAAGCCTGCCTCATCATGAACCGCCTGTTGCACCGCAAGCTGGTGGATCGGACTCTCGTCGTCGCTCCCGACACGTTGACCGTGCAATGGTTGGGTGAGCTGTGGCGCAAACACCACCAGGTGTTCGTGCTCCTGGACGAGGATCGCCTACGCGACGTCGCCCGCGATCATGGCGGAGACTTCAACCCCTTCGACGTTCATCGTCGTGCCATCGTCTCGCAGGACCTCCTCGCGTCGAACCGGCGGCTGGCAGAGCATGCCGTATCGGCCGGAATCGATCTCCTCGTGGTGGATGAGGCCCATCGCCTGCGTCGGCGATCCGGGCATCCCGGCAATGCTCTCTACCGCGCCCTCCGCCCCATCGCCGACTTAGGCCGTCACGTTCTCCTGCTGACCGCGACGCCGCTCGAAGACGACGCTCTCGGGTTCTTCCGTTTGCTCCAGTTGCTGCGTCCGGACGAGTTCACGGAAGCGAACAACGGGGATGAAACCGACTTCGACAGCCTGCTCACGAGACGGTTAGAGTCGCGTGCTCAGCTGCCGCCGTGTACCAGCGCGACCCGCCGACAAGACGTCGGTGGCCTGCCGCCCCGGCGACCGCAGCTGGTAGAGATCGAAGATGAGGACGGCTGGGAAGCTCTCGACAGATTGTTCCGCCGTTTGCGCGGCGAGCACGCCAAAACCGAACCGGAGCGGCAGCGGAAGATCGACCTTCTGCATCGCGCCCATTCATCGCCCGTGGCACTGCCGACGAGTGTCGTGTCCGAGTCACCCTTTGACCAGTTGGCGCTCGAAGCGAAGACCAAGGACCCGCGGGTCGGTTGGCTCGCCGATCGTGCACTCGCTTGGCGCCGCGACGGTAACAAGGTGCTGGTCTTCGTCTCCCATCGAGAGACTCTCGAGCATCTCAAGGAAGTGTTGTCGACCCGGGGCAAAGTGCGTGTGGGCATCTTTCACGAGGATCTGAGTCCAGAGCGTCGCGACATGGAGGTGGCGCAGTTCCGACTGGCCGATGGGCCGGGGATCTTGATCTCCACGGAAGCCGGCGGCGAGGGACGGAACTTCGAGTTCTGCGACCGGCTGGTGCTCTTCGATCTGCCCTGGAGCCCGGAGGTCGTGGAACAACGTATCGGACGCCTCGACCGGATCGGACGAACACGCGACACCGAGATCGTGTATTTCAGGCCACCCGGTGGGTTCGGTCGTACGGTGGTCGATCTCTACGAGCAGATCGGCCTGTTTCGGGAAGCTCTGGGTAGCCTTCAAAGGGAGTTGACGAATGTGGGCGAAGAGCTGGGACGTCTGCTCCTCGACGGCCCCAGGACGCCCGGTGCCGAGCCGCTGGAGGACGTGCTTCAGGAGGCGACGCATGCCAAAGAAGCGGTGCGCGAGTCGGCTTACCACGAGATGCATCGCGACCCGTACCGCGCCGCCGTGGCCGAAGAGATCCTTGGTCGTGTGCCCGACGACCTCGACGACCTCCATCGCGACGTCGTGCTGCGGGCGGCTGCTCGCTTCGGATTCGAGACGGAAGCGCAGAGTGGACGAGACGTGTGGCTGATCGAATACAGTCCACAGGCTCTGGTGGAGCATCTACCCGGCGTACCTCCGGGCAGGAAGTTTCTCGGCACCTTCGACCGTGAAGAGGCGGTGGCCAACGAAGGACTCGATTTCTTTGCTTCGGGCCACCCCCTGGTCGAAGGCATCCTGGTCGAGTTGGAAGACGGTCGCAGAGGGCGGGTCGCCATGTTCCGAGCCCGCGGATCCGAGGAAACCTTCGGAATCCTGGCGCTCTACAAGGATGGCGAGTCGGTGGGTGAAGGCGTCGACGCGGTCGCCGTCGATGCGCGCGGTCAGATCCGGCCCGACCTGGCGAATCTGTTGACGAGCGACGATCTCCAACTGGAATCTGTCGATGCCAAGTCCTGGTCCAAACGGCAGGGCTGGCTGCAGGGGATCCGCAAGATCGCCCAGAACCTGCCCGCCGATCGCGAACCGGTTGCAGTGGCGGCTTTCAGGATCCGCGGACGCTAGGCGAGTCGCGCGTCTCGAGAGCCCGTGGCGCGCACGGGGCTCCGGTCAGGCCACGCCTCGGGCGTCGTCTCGAGAACGGACGGAGATGCGCTGAGCCAACCAGGGCAATACCACCATCGCCATGGCCGCCGCAGCGATGGTGCCGCCTGCGACCGCCATGCCGAACCGCTGTGTCGGCGGAAAGCTCGAAAGTGCGAAGAGTCCGAAACCTGCAGCGAGGATCGCGGTGGCGCCCGCGATTGCCGGGGCCAGCTTGCCCAAGGAGAGCAGCCATGACCTCTCGTCCGACTCGCCCGCGCTCCGATGTCGCCGCACCGCGGTGACGAGGTGGATCATCGAGTCGATGCCGAGAGCGATGGCCACGTTGGCTGCGGGAGAGGAAATGATGTCCAGGGGCAGGCCGAGCCAACCGAAGGCACCGAGGAGAAGCAAGGGCACGGCGGCGAGAGACAGGATCATGGCAGCGGCGATTCCGATCCGACGCGCGACGAGACCGGCGATCAGTACGAAGAGCAGGAACAAACCTGCCAAGCCCCGCAGGACGCTCGAGGCGACCAATTCACCGAGGGAAGCTTGCAGCTCGTACAGGCCACCAACCCATTCGGTGTCCAGATCTGCATCGGCGACGGCGGCATCGAGGCGACGGATGATGGTTCGCCGCGGTTCGGTCTTCTCGGCCTCGTGCATGCGCAGAAAGAAGAGCGCATGAGTTCGTTCTTCGGTGAGAAAGCTGTCTGCGATGCGCTCGAAGCGAGGACTGGCGAGGATGTCGACCAATCGGTCGATCGAAAGAAAGCCAGCGAACGGCACTTGCTGCGCTTCGTCGACGAGCAAGCTGAGAGACAGGGCCGTGCCGACGGCGGGATCCTCGTCGTACACAGCCTGGAGTCGGCGCAGACGGTCCATGGCATCGGGTGTATCGAGACGTTCCCCGTCGGAGCGCCCGACGACCAACAGTAGAGGAGAGGATCCGCCGTCGCGATCGATGCGCTCCAGGCCCTGGCGTAGCTCGCCGTCCTCGGCGAAGTAGGAGAGCAGGTTCGGGTCGGTGTCGAGGCGAGGTACTCCGGTCGCCGCCACCAGCGCGGCGGCCAGCAGAGCGATCGCGATCGCAGGGCGGGGCCGGGGTGTGCGGACCGTCTCAGTACCCGCGACGGCGGGATCTGCAGCAGACCGAAGAACCGCTGGGTAGATACTGTAGGCGATACACAGCGCGACCGCCGTCCCGATCGCGCCTGCCACACCCAGCTCCCGCAGAGGTTGGGCGGATGCGAAGAGCAGGCTGGCGAATCCGAGGAGTGTGGTGACCGCGCACCACATGGATGCTTGTAGGGTCTTGTGTACGGCCTGTGCGACTCGATCGGTACGTTCCGCTGGCTCCGATCGCCAATTCGCCGTCAGGAATACGAGATGGGAGAGGGTGAGGACGAAAACGATCGTGACCAGGTTCGCCGTGAGCAGGCCTATGGGCTTGCCGAGCAGGTGGAGGACCGCGAGGGTGACGGCGCAGGCGCCAAGACAGCAGATCAAGGTGCCTGCGACGATGCGCCAGGAACGATAGACGCCAGCGATGACCAGTCCGAAGACGAGGAGCGCGGCGGAGGAGAAGACCTTGAGGTCGCGATCGAGAGCCCGGCGGATCTGTTCCACCACGTAGGGAACTCCCGACATGGCGAGAGCGAAACTCGGTGCGTGGTGCTCCGTGAGTAGCTCCTCGACTTGCCGTATCAGCTCCGTAGCAGACGAGGGTAACTCCGGCTCTAGGAAGACGAGAAGCTGGGAGCTGCGCTCGTTCGAGCCGAGGAGTAGGCGACTCCACAGAGGGCTTTGAGGCACGATCTGTGGCGACGTCGGACCTTGCGTCAGACTCTGCACCGAAGATATCCCCGGCAACGCCGCCAGGTCTTCCGTGAGTCGACGAAGGCGGGCCAGGTAGTCGTCGGCGAGAACATCGGGCCCGGTAGCGCTCACCAGGAGCTGATCGCTCGACGGGAACATTTCCCCGATTCGTTGCGATGCCTGCAGCTGCGGGTCGTCGGTGGAGAAGAAGAAGTCCCCCTCCACCTTGGGCGACAGATCGGCGTGGAACAGGACCAGCCAAGACGACACAGCTACGGCCAGGCAACCGGCCAGTAGAACGGACCGCTTCGCTCCGTTGATCATTCGAACCCTAGGGTCACGAATCGACGGCTACGGGCAGCATCGGAACGACCTTGATGTCGGGATAGTCCGACAGCTCTTCGACGGCCCGCAGACGTTCCGGACGGGCGATGTGAAAGCCCTGGCCGTAGTCGACGCCCAAGCGCTTCAGCTCCCACAGAATGGCAGGTGATTCCACGTGCTCCGCGATGGTCCGCGCGTCGATGACGTGCGCGATCTCGTTGATGGACTGCAGGATGGTCCAGGAGAGAGGACTGTCCAGGATCTCCGAAACGATCTCCCCGTCCACCTTCACGTAGTCCACGGGCAGCTCGCGCAGATAGCTGTACGACGACATGCCGCTGCCGAAGTCGTCTAGCGCCCACCGGCAGCCGAGGCACCGTAGCTCGTGCATCATTTCCGAGACCCGGCGCAGGTTCGAAACGGCTGCCGTCTCGGTGATCTCGAAACACACGCGACTCGCCTCGACCCCCGAGCCTTCCAACCTTTCGATTTCACGGCGCAAGAAGGCGAGAAGCCCGCTGTCTTCCAAGGTCGCACCAGAGAGATTGATCGATACGCTTTCGATCTTGTCGATTAAGGCTCTGGGTTGGCCTGCCAGGTTACGCAGGGTGTGACGTACTACCCAGCGGTCGATCGCCGGCATCAAGCCGAAGCGTTCGGCGACCTCGAGAAACTCGGTGGGTCGCGCCAAGGTATCTCGATCGCGATCGCGCATCCGTATGAGGGTCTCGAAGAAGAGCGGTCGCTCGCTCCTCGATGATTCCAGCGGCAAGATGCGTTGCCAGTGCAGCTCGAAGAGGTTTTCGTCGAGGGCGCTTTGCAACTTGACGATCCAGCTCATCTGACCCCGATGGCGGAGAACCTCGTCGGAGTCTTTGCGGTAGATCTGGGTTCGGCCCCGACCCTTGCGTTTCGCCAGGTAGCAAGCCTTGTCGGCCGCGCCCAACAGATCCGCGGCACTGTCGAACTCACCGCTCACCGGTACCATGCCCGCCGACACGCCGACGATGAAGCTCTTGTCCTGCCAGACGAAACGGAACCTGCGGAGAGTCTGATGTAGCTCGTCGGAGAGACGTTCGGCGGACGCCATCGAAGTGCCCTTGGCCAGTAGGCCGAACTCATCTCCGCCCAATCGGGCCAGGACGTCATCGTCGCCCAGGCGTTCCCGGATCAGGCTGGCCGCCCACTGCATCAGCATGTCGCCGGCCGCATGGCCGCAGGTGTCGTTGACCACCTGGAAGAGATCGAGATCGAGGTAGAAGAGGACATCCAGTGGGCCCTCTGCCGATCCTTCTGCCGAATCGGTGTCCTTCTTCGCGGTCGCCAGCGATTCGGAGACGTAACGTTCGAATCCTTTGCGATTCAACAGCCCGGTGAGTTGGTCGAAGCGGGCGGCGCGGTCGAGGCGTCGACTCGCCACACGCCGGTCTGATACGTCGCGCAACATCACGACTGCCCCTGCGACAACGTCGCAGGGTGGTTCAAGGCGCAGTGGTGAAACCGTCCCCTCGATGTCCACGGCGACTTCGTCCGAACGTCTCAGAACCAGACGATCGTCGAGGGACATGCGAAGACCGTCACGAAGGCACGGCGCCAAGTCGAGGGGAGCCGAGCTCTCCATGACGTGATCCGTCACCTGCACGACCTGCGCCAGTGGCAGGCCGACGAGGGTGCGTCGGCTCTGGCCCAGAAGCCGCTCTGCCGCAGGATTCACGAAATCGACCACCTCCTCGTGATCCACTACGATCACGGCCTCGGACAGGGCTGTGAGGGCCCGGCGGGTCGTGCTGGGACTGCCCGAGCTTCGCGGTTCCGATCCCTCGGAGGCAAGTCGACTCATCTTCAATTCAGTTTCGTTGGGCGGATCCGACTGGATCTGATCTGGACGACAGAACCAGCCGTCGACAAGAGAAGGCTTGTACTGGGAAACTTACCAGATATTCCGGCGCTATCGGCCTCCAGATCTGGGCGCTTTTTGCTTCCCGGGTTTGGGTGGTTTGGGTGCAGGAGGCGGTTTCGGTAGATTCAGCTCCTCGCCAGTAGCCTGGACGTATCGCTCGATCAGCTTTTGCCCGAGGAAGATGGAGAGGATCTTCTCCGGCAAGCGGCCGAGGGTGACGGCAACCTTCTCTTCCTGACCGTCGCGCTCGACGGTATAGACGAGCTCGGCGCCAGGGATCATGTGTTGGTAGATCTTGGCCAGGTTCTTCTCGTGCTTGCGCGACATCGGTACGCCGTCCATGGCCACGAGCCGATCTCCGGGCTCCAAACCCGCGATCTCGGCGGGGCCGCCGGGAACCACCTCCGTGACCACATAACCCCTGCCGTCGTTCTCAAAGTAGATCCCGACCCAACCACGTCCGAGGGTGGACTCCACCAGCTCGAGCATGCACGGGCAACTCTCGAGGGACGCGCAGTCCTCCCCGGCCCAGGTTGCGGGCGCAAGACATACGAGCGCACACAAACCCAGGACGAAGGCTCGGGGCAAACTCGAGGTTGGGTCAGATCGAAAGTTGATCGTCATGAACAGGTTCCTTACTGGCAGGTACTGAGAGCGTCGTCGAAGTCACAGTCCGGTATATCGGAGAAGTCGCCGAGGAGACCCGGCAGAACTCCCAACTCACCGAATTCGCGGAGCAACTGAGGGTCCAAGGGTTGGGATCCAGGGTCGGTCGAGGGTTCGCTGAGCGCCGTCGTGTCGCCCGGCCGGGGCGTCGGGGTGCTCTCCTCGTTCTCGGTGACCCCTGCTACGGGCTGGTCCACCGCGGGCCGTTCGCTGTCCCTCGAGGAGGACATCCTTCCGGCGCTGAGGCCTAGGTAGGCGATCAACACCACCGCGACGACTACGGCGAGAGTCCACCAAGCGCGGGCGTCGGGAGAGTCGCTCCGGGCTGGCTCATTCATATTGTCTTTACGCATGGCTCGATGGCGGGTTTTTCGTGACACCGCAACCGCCAGCCTATGCTTGTTCCCACCCCTTGCGAGGCCAACGGCCGTAAGGGTTCTGTAAGGCCTTTACTCCTCTCGAGGTGTCAGGCGACTGTTGCCACAGCGTCGCCGGAGCCAGGTCGGGGAGGGGATGAGCGAGAGCCCGCCGTGATCCATGTGCCGGTGCGGCCCGCCAACGCCTGGTCGAGTGTGAAAATGTCGGTGATCAGCGCACGTTCACCACCATTCTCGACGAAACGACACGCTGCTTCGATTTTGGGTCCCATACTTCCGACGGGAAAGTGTCCCTCTGCCAGGTAGGTACGTGCTTCCTCGACGGTCAGTGACGACAAGAGTGCCTCGTCCGCCGTGCCGAAGTGCAACGCCACCTGCTCGACTCCGGTGAGGATGAAAAGCTCCGAGGCCTCGATTTCGGCGGCGAGGACCGAAGACGCCAGATCCTTGTCGATGACCGCCTCGACGCCTTTCAACAGTCCAGCACTGTCGCGGCGTACCGGAATACCACCTCCGCCGGTGACGATGACCAATGCACCCGAGGAAATGAGGGTGACGATCAAATCCTTCTCGACGATGGCGACCGGGTCGGGCGACGCTACGACCCTTCGCCAGCCCCGGCCCTTGTCTTCCTTCATCTTCCACCCGCGCTCTCGCACCAGCGTCTCGACCTCGTCTTGGCCGTAGAACTGACCGACGTATTTCGAAGGCTCGTGCAGCGCCGGATCATCACCACTCACTTCCACCAGCGTCAGCAGCGCACAGACCGGCATGTCGATGCCCTGGCGTAGGAGCTTGTTGCGCAGAACCCGCTCGATCATGTACCCCAGTCCGCCCTGGAGGTCGGCGACCATGACATCGAGCGGCAAGTCGGGTGCCTGGCCCCGAGCCAGCTCCACGCGCAACATCTGGTTGCCCACCTGTGGGCCGTTGCCGTGAGTGACCACCACCTCGTAGCCGCGGCGTACCAGGTCCACCACGCTACGCAGGCTACGTTTCAAGTTGGCGTAGTCGGTGGCGACACTGCCGTCGTCCCCCGGCTGAGTGATGGCATTGCCACCCAGAGCCACTACGACTCTCCGGTGCGGCGGCTCGATGTCACCAATATTGGTTCGGGAGTCGACGGTTCGCTGTTGAGAGGGGCCGGAGCTGGGCGGATTGTGCATGGGTGCCATGACGGTCCTCAGTCGAAGAGATTGGAGATTGTACTCGTCCTATCCCGCCGGGTGGGAGCGATGATGCGCTGGATTCGTAGACTGGCTGTGGGAGAGCCGAGCCGCGCTCGCCCAGGCCCGACGGATCCCCAGAGGACGCGAACGATGCACCCAACTGCCAGCAACGAGGCCCACGGCATTCGGCCGGAGCAGCGAGATCAACTTCGCCGCAGCTACGATCTTCTTTCGAAGCGCGAGCAAGAGGTTCTGCGCGGAGTTGCCTACGGCTATACCAATCGGGAGATCGCTGAACATCTGGGTGTCAGCGTCAAGAGCGTCGAGACCTACCGCCATCGGCTTTCGGACAAGCTCGAGCTCGGCAGCCGGGCAGAGCTCGTCCGATTCGCGCTCGACCTGGGTCTTCTTTGCCCCGAATCGGACGGACTGCCGGGTCAGGCCGCTCTTCGATGAACGATCCGCTCGGTGCTCGCCAGGGTGCTCAGCCCTCGATCGGTAGCTCGTAGACTGCGGCTTCCTTGTGGTTGCGTACCAGGAGGTACCTGCCAGACAGCGCCGGCTGGTTCCAGCTCTTGTCGGATAGGGCAGTCATGCGTGCCAGCTCACGGTGCTCCTCCGGCGTGGCCTCGACGAGCAGCAACTCGCCGTCTTCGGACTGGACCAGAATCGTGTCGCCCACCAGCAGGATCTGTCCGTGACCGTAGCGACCTTTCTTCCAGTGACGCTCGCCGGTCTGAGGGTCGATCGCGACAAGGACACCGTCGTCGAGCCCGTAGATGACGCCGTCGCGTTGTACGAAGTTGGCGAACTTCGATTTGAGCCGCGGGCTGTCCCAGAGCTTCTCCACACTCCATGCTGCGCCTTCGCTGGCCGGTGGCGACACTCGGTAGAGCTTCGAGCCGACGCCGTAGCCTGCGGAGGCCAGCACTAGATCGCCCTTCAGCTGCATGGGCTGAGCCACCTTGGGATGTCCGGTCTCGAATTCTGCTTGCCATAACGTGCGCCCGGCCCTCGGCTCGACGGATGTGACGAACTCGTCGCCCAGCGTCACGATTTGCGGTACTCCGCCGATCTCCATCCAGGCCGGGGAGGCGTACATGGCGCTGTCGCTGCCACCTTGCCAGGCCTTCTCACCGGTTTCGGCGTCGTAGGCGACGAACAGTTGCCCGTCGCCGCCCGCGACCACTACGACGAGTCCATCGGGCGTCACGAGAGGGGAGCCTGCGTAGCCCCACTCCGGTATTCGGGCTCCATGGGTTTGTTGGACGTCCTGGTGCCAGAGCAACCGGCCGTCGGCCAGTGACAGGGCGCGCAGCACGCCACTGGATCCGTAGGTGAAGACCGTTCCGCCCGCGATCGTCGGAGTGGCCCGTGGTCCGTGACCGCCGATCACCGACTCGTAGACTTCGGCGATCGAATGGCTCCACAGCGGCTCTCCCGACTTCAGGACGTATGCCACCACCCACTCGCCGCCTTGGCGTTGCTCCATCGTCACGGCGGTCTCGCCGACCACGGCAAAACCAGACCAGGCGTCACCGACCTCGCGACGCCACAGCTCGCGGGGAGGCATGGATTCCCAGTCGGTCGACAGGCCCGCGTCCGGAAAGACACCGTCGCGCCGGGGACCGAGGAACTGCGGCGAGTCCCACGGCGTCGTGGCGGTCTGCGCGCTTCCGCTGAGCTCTCCGAGTACCGGCTCGCCGCCGAATCTCCAGGTGACGATAGGTACCAGGTTCCCTGTGACTCCTTCGATCTCGAATAGCACGGCCGCCGAACCTGTGGCCACGACGAGTGCTGCGAGAACCGCCAATCGCCGCCGCCACGGAAGCCTCGAGGCCAGCATCACCCAGAGCACGAGGAGGAGGCAGGCCAGAAGAACCGTACCGATCGTTCTCATCGTCTGTGCCTGGGCGTCTGAGTCGTCCCCCAGCCAGATGCGGACGACGTTGCCGACCGCGAGTAGCAGGATCACCGCGGCGGGCCACCAGCGGATGCTGGGGGGCTGGGTCGAGTGGGATGGCGTAGCGTTCATGGCTCTCCGCGCGAGATGGTTGGGAGCGGATCCCGGAGGATCCTAACTCGTCCTCTCGGAATCTCCGGTGCTGGAGTTTGCGGTCTTTGGCGAGAAACCTGCGAACAGCTCGGAAGCTTCGAGGTCCTGCCGAGGAATCTCAGCGTGTTCGGAGGAACAGCAACACGTCCAGAGCCAAGAAGACCCGAAACAAGCGGAAGAAAATCGTCCAACCGTACACTAGCATCGGCCGATGAGCTTGCATGTCGTTCTCGTTGGGCCCGAGATCCCTTGGAATACAGGCAACGTCGGGCGGACCTGCTTGGCGACCGGGGCAGAGCTCCATCTGGTGCGACCCCTCGGCTTCTCTCTGGATGAGCGCCGGGTCCGCCGGGCCGGTCTCGACTATTGGGAATATGTGCGGCCGACGGTGTGGCCGTCGTGGCCGGCGCTGGCGCCGAAGCTGGAAGAGATGGGTCGGCCTTGGTTCTTCTCTGCCGAAGGCGATTCGGAGCTCTGGCAGCTGGATCTCGGACCCGATTCGGTGCTGGTTTTTGGTGGAGAAACCACAGGCTTGCCCACCGAAATCCGGGAAATTCATCGCGATCGGCTGGTCCGACTGCCCATGCCAGGACGCGGTGACGGTGTGGTGAGATCGCTCAATCTATCGACGGCCGTGGCCGTCGCCATCTACGAGGGGCTGAGGCAACGATCCCGTGGATGAAGCCCGACGCACCTCGCCGCGATCAGCGAGATGCGCCGTGTGACATCGCTCAGCGTCTCGACGTCTCTGCCGAGCTCGCTACTGCCTCTGGATCGGGAACCATGACCCCGAGGATGTAGCGGTCGAAGTCGAGGTAGGTACGCAGGGTCGCCTGCATCGACTCCGGCGTTAGCAGCCCTACCAGATCGTCGTACGCGAGGATCAGATTCGGGTCCGTATCGCGAGTCCAATACGCCTCGAGGATGCCGAGCCAGAACGAGTTTTCCTTGAGCTGTACCTCGCGCTCGCGCTGCAGGTTCGCCTTCACCTTGTCCACAAGCTCAGGGTCGACGCCCTCGTCGGCCATGCGCTTGAGCTCGTCGAGCATGGCGCCGACGATGCGGTCTACTTCGTCTGGATTACAACCAAACGAGAAGCTGAAGGTGTATTCGGGATCAGGACGCCAGCTGAGTCCTCCGCCGATGCCTACGCCGTAGGTGAGGCCGAGCTTCTCCCGGAGTAGCTCGATCATGCGGATCTCCAGCACTCTGGCCAGGTTGGAGACCAGGAAAGACTCTTCTCGACTCCACTCCTTTTCGCCGTGGAAGACCAGCCGGACCCTCGACTTGGGCTCGATCCCGGCCTCGACCTCGAACGTCACGACGCCACCCGGACGATCCACTACGGGATCTTTCCATGTCTCTTCTCGCTCGCTGGAAGGCAGACCGCCCAGGTAGGTCTCCACCAAGGGCCGGATGGCTTCGAGGTCGAAGTTGCCGACGAAAAAGAACGTGAAGTCCGATGCGTCGGCAAAGCGATTGCGGTAGATATCCAGGGACTTGGAAGGCTCGACGCTCTGGAGCGTTTCCACGGTCACCGCCTGGCGGCGAGGATGATCGAGAGTGAACCGCTTCTGGAACTCATCGACGTACAGCGTCTCCGGCCGTTGGTTGCGATTCGCGACGATGGCCGAGTAGCGCTGGATGAAGTTGCCTGCGGCTTCGGGGTCCAAACGCGGAGCGGTAAAGTGCAGGTAGGCGAGCTGGAGTGCCGTTTCCAGATCATCGGGCGCAGCGGATCCCGAGATGCCTTCCTCGAGCTCCCCGATGGAAGGCGCAGCTTGAGCCACTTTGCCCGCGAGCGCTTTGCCGAGCTCCACGGCTCCGAACTCCCCGACGCCACTCTGGCCCAAGATGGCCGTGGCGAAGCGAGCCGAGGCCAGATCCTCCAACGGCACCAACGACGTTCCACCCGGGCTGTTGCCGCGAAACAGTATCTCGTCGTTCTGAAAATCGGTCGGCTTGAGAACCACTCGCACGCCGTTCGACAGCGTCCACTCGGTGACGCCGAGCTCTGCGAAGCTCTCGCTGTCCGTCACCTGCCCGGGCGTCGGGGTTTCCGTCAGCAGCGGCCGGTCCACCGTCTCGTCGACCCAGGCATCCACCTGCCGTTGGTCGACCTCCTGAAAGATAGCCAGTACCGCCTCTTCTTCCGGTAGCTCGACGTCCTCTTTCTCCGGAGCGCTCACGAGAATCACCCGATTTTCTTCCGTGATCCACCGGCTGCCTAGCGAGTTGACTTCGTCGAGAGTGATGCCGGGCACGAAGCGCTCTGCCAGTGCCACCTCGCCCTCGATACCGGGAACGGTCTCCCCCTGCAAGAAATGGCGGACGTACTCTGCGGCGAAAGCACCGGACGGCGCCTTGTCGCGTTCCTGAAACAACTGCTGGTAGCCGCGCAGGAGATTGGTCTTGGCACGCTCCAGCTCACTTTGGGTGAACCCGTGCCGATCGACCCGTTCCGCCTCCAGGAGCAGAGCTTCCAGCGCTGACTCGGTTTGACCGTCGCCGGCGAGTGCATCCAGGCTGTAGGTGAAGTCGGTTCGGCCCAGGCTCTGGACGCTGGAGCCTGCGACGATGAAGGGCGGGTTGGGCTTCTGCGCGATCTCGCCGAGTCGCGAGTTGAACATCGAAGTGTGGAGGCCCTCGATCAAGCCGCGACGGTAGGCGTTCACGGTGCCCTCGGGCTCCGCTGGATGTTTGAAGGCCACCGTGACCCGAGTCGCCGTCAGCTCCTTGTCGGTTTCCAGGCTGACCAGCGTCTCCTCGTGTCCGGGAATATCGAAGACCTCTCGTGTTCTGGGTTCGGCCGGTCCGGTCAACGGTGCCATGGCCTCGCGGATTCTTGCCTCCACTTGATCGACGTCGAAGTCGCCGACAGCGATCACCGCCATCAGATCGGGGCGGTACCAATCCTCGTAGAAGCGGGCCACGGCCTCGCGTGGCGACGTCTCGACACTCTCCTTGGTGCCGATAGGCAACCGATCGGGGTAGAGCGATCCGTGGAAGAGGATCGGCAACTGCTTGTCGAAGAGACGCATGCCGGCGCCCCGGCTGAGGCGCCACTCCTCGACCACGACCCCTCGTTCGGCTTCGATCTCTTCTGGATCCAGGGCAACGTGTCCCGCCCAGTCGGCGAGGATGAGGAAGGCCTTGTCGACGATCGCCTCGTCGTCTGTCGGGATAGTGAGCATGTACACCGTCTCGTCGAACGAGGTGTATGCATTCACGTCTGCCCCGAACCTCATTCCGATCGTCTGCAAGTAGTCGATCAGCTCCAGCTTCTCGAAGTTCTTCGTACCGTTGAAGGCCATGTGCTCCAAGAAATGCGCCAGCCCCAGCTGATCGTCATCTTCCAGGATCGATCCCGCATTGATGGCCAAGCGCAGCTCCGCCCTGTTCTCCGGCTTCTCGTTCTTCCGAATGAAGAAACGCAGACCGTTGTCCAGGACCCCGGTGCGCACCTCGGGCGCCACGGGGATCGCAGCCTTGAGAGGTGCGTTGGAGAAGTCGAACTCCCCGGTCTCTACGACTTCTTGCGCGGCCGGCTGAGGCGCGGCCGGCTGAGGTGCGGCAGGCTGAGTCGCTGCCGGCTCTGCCTCCGCTTGAGGCGTAGTCGGAGGCGGCGGCGTTGCAGCCGGATCGTAGCCTGCATGGTCGATAGAGGTGCAGGCCAGCGATCCGAGCAACAGAAGGGAAAGGACTGCCTGGGCCAGCAGACGGGCGAGAGACGCGCGGGTGGAGCTTTGCATGCGCCGCATTGTAAAGGCAGGCTCTGCCCTCAGGATAGGAATCCGTCCTGAGGTCGGCCCGTTTCAGCCCCACAGGAAGTGCAGTCTCCCTCCCAAGCGACGGAGTGTTAAAGGCAACCCGGGTGGCGTGATGGCAGTCAGGTCGGAGATTCGACAAACACGAGATCGTCCGTCGCGACACGGCCTGGCTCCACGATCGAGCCGTAGACGCCGAGGCATCCCTGACGATCGCCAGCAACCGTGCGCAAGATCTCCGGTTTGCGCTCCTGGTTCACGGGATCGATGGTGATGACGACGCACCGGCCGTCGCGTTTGTCGACGCGCATCCGCATGTCGCCGACCCGCAAGACGCTGCCAACCCAATCGTCTTCTACGAAAGGGGCCCCGTCGGAAGCATCCACGAGGATGTTGGGGCGAAAGCGCAGGACGTCGAGCTCACTGCCGACCATCTCGCCGAGTCGGGCAATCGTCTGCGTGGTGATGAGGGACAGTGGGAAGCTGTCGAAGACGCCGCGATCCTGCTTGATCACGTGCGCGCCGCCGGGAGCGAGCTCCTCCGCGAGAGCCTCATCGGTGACCTCATGAACAGCTCCGGTCGGAGTCCGTACCACCGTGGGCGACTTGTCCGGTTGGGACGCATCGGCGAACGAAGGGAGATAGTGATTCATGTCGGGTCGCTGACGCAGCGTCAACCACGGGAATCCGCTGCGTGCCACGCCTTCTCGCACGAAGGCCCAGCGCCGATCCCCGGCGAAGCCGTGCCAGGACACTTCGACTTCCGCCAATTCCTCCGCTCCCATCGACTTGACCGGGTAGCGCCACAGTCCGACGACATGGCCCACGTGCCTACGGTTTCGCACTTTCTGCATGGCGACCTTTCTTGTCTAAAGGCGCCCTTGTCCTCCAAGCCCAGGCCGAGCGTGATTGAAGATCTCCCGCTGCAGCGCCTCTCGACGGTGGGTCTGCGCCGCCAGCGCAGCGCTCTGGAGACAGTCGGAACACTAGATCAAGAGCGGATTGCGCGGTCAAGTGTCCGTCGTCTTCGAGCGTTGGCATCGGCCTCCAAGGCCAGCGCTGGCGGGGATCAGCGTTCGATCCTCCGTCGAAACAGTCGACTCTCGGTCTCTTCGACCGTCATGTTGCCGCCGGTCAAGATCGTCGCGACGCGGCTCCCGACGAAGCGGGTGTCCGTCAGTGGTACCGCCACGCCGACCGCCGCTGCTGGCTCCGTGAGAAGTCCGGTGTGGTCGAAGATCAGTCGCATCGCGCGGAGGATCGCCTCGTCGTCCACCAGCACCACGTCGTCGATCAGGCCTTCCAGGTCGGCGAGGGCTTCGGGTACGGGCACGCGAACGCCGATGCCATCCGCAATGGTCCGAACCGAGTCGCCTTGGACAATCCGACCCTCGCGCCACGAACGGGCCATGGCGTCGGCCCCGGTGCTGCAGACACCGACGATTCGGGTGGCTGGCGAGGCTGCCCGGAACCAGCGGCCGACGCCGGCCAGTAGCGCGCCGTTGCCGAGGGGTACGAGCAGATCGTCGAAAGCGTCGTCTCTCGCCAGGAGCTCGACGGCCAGGCTACCGGCTCCCTCACTGATCGCAGGCTCGCGCCCGTCCTCGACCCACAGCGCACCCCGCTGCTGCGCGAACTCGCGCGCTGCATCTTTGGCGGCGTCGAAGTCACGACCGGCGAGTCGGACCTCAGCGCCCAGGGCTTTCATTCGTTCGATTTTCAAGGTGTTGGCCGTGGTGGCGGCGAAGACGGTCAGTGGGCGCCCGTGCTTGCCACAGGCATAGGCCATGGCCTGTCCGAAGTTGCCGGCGCTGGCGCACACGAGAGGCCGCTCGTCGCCTCTCTGCACCAGGTCCGCAACGAAATAGTCCGCACCTCGTCCTTTGAAACATCGGATCGGATTGACGGTCTCTACCTTCAATGTCAGGGAACAGGCGAGCTCGGCGGACAGCGACTCGCTTTCGAACTGCGGAGAGTGGAGGAAGACGGGGTCTACCGCTTCGGCCGCCCTCGCGATGGCCGGCAGCGAGAGACGGTGTTCGCGTCGCTCGGCTCCTACCAGGTCAGCGTGCTCGGATATCGGCCGCACGGCGTCGGATCCGGCGGCGCGCTGTGTCATCAGGATGCCATCGAGGTGGTCGATCTCATGTTGCAGCAGCTCGCTCATGTCTTCGGGAAGGCGTTCCCACGTGCGACGTCTGCCTCGGTCGTCGACGTAGGTCAAGGAGATGGAGCGATGACGCTCTACACGCACGACGATGTCCGGCAAGCTCAGGCAATCGTCCCAGACCTCGAACTTCTCTTCGCTTCGCCAGGTGATCTCGGGGTTGATCACGGTGAACGGTGTCGCTCCGAGGTTCAGGCAGACGAAGCGTTTGGCGAAGCCGAGCTGGGGTGCAGCGATGGCCCTGCCGAATCCGTGCTCGGCCCGAAACAGTGCCAACGCCTCGTGGCAGGCTTCGGCCTCTGCGGCGAGGTCGACGTCCTGGGCGGATACCGGCTCGCAGGGCTGCTGCAGAATCGGATCGCCTTGGGTACGAATTGCGTTCATCGACCCAGTCTACGCGCGCAGGCGGACGATCAGGCGAAGCGAGGTAGCGACTTGGCGATGCGCTCGGCTTCTCGCAAACCGCTCAGATAGGCACCGTGGACCGTCGCCAGGTGGGTCCGGTTCGTGGCTTCGCCTGCGAAGAACAAACGCTCGAAGGGCTCGGCCAGCTGGTCGAACAGATCGGCCGAGGTGCCCGTGGGCAAGTAGGAATAGGAGCCACGAGAGAAGGGGTCGGCGGCCCAGGTGCTCCGGACCACCGCCTCGGGCTCGGGGACGCCGCGTCCAAAGATGCGGCGAAGAACGACCATCGCGTCTCGAACGACGGCTGCTTCGGCCTTCGACTGCAGGCGTCTCGCTTCCCGGCCGGCGTGGAAGGCCACCAGGATCGGTACTCCGGTGTGACGATAGAGATCGAGAAAGACCGGGAAGTGCCCGTGCCGGCGATCCACGGATGCGACGAGATCTCGCGAAGGCTGCCAGAACGCCCGGGGAAAGCGAAGGGCCAGCTTGTCGAGGACTCCCATGCCCAGATCGGCGATCGCGCGTTGCTTGGCCGCGGGCAAAGGCGGTGTGAACGTGATGTCTCCGGACGCCAGGACGCCGACCGGAAAGGTCACGAGTGCGGCATCACCCTGGTATTGCCTGCCGCGGCACGAGACCATCACACCGTCGGGTTGGCTCATCCGATCGAGGACGTGTCGAGATGGGCGCGAAACCTACCGATTCCAAGGCCTCCTCCGCTTCGGTCGACGTTCCGACGCCGGACTGAATCGTGGCTCTCGCAGCACGATTGCGCTGGATCCTGGACCGTCTGGGGACGATGGAACCAGGATAGGATGAGGCCGGCGAACGCGTCTTCCAGGCGCGGATCCGCTCATTGATTCGGCGCCTTCGACGCGCTCGCCGACCTCGCTCACAAGAACGTCCCAGTCCGCCCGTTCTTACTCTTTCGATCCACCCTCGTCCCACGCCGCGAATACGATGAACTGTGCCGCCCTCAGCGTCTTGGCAGAATCGGGATTGCACGGCTACGAAGCCGCTGCCGCGCTTCGCCGGGTCCTCGCCGAGTTGGCATCCCCATCTGCCTCGAGTCAATCGGTGTTGGCCGATATGGGACTCGACCCGTCGGACGTCGACAGTTCCTTACGGCGCAACGTGGGGATCTTCCGCCGTCTCGCTGATGCAGGTTTGGATCGTGAACGAGCCGAAGCACTCTTCGGCACCGTTGCCCACGTAGCTCTGGCTCTGATCGATCGCATCGAGCGGCTCGAAGAGCTCGAATCCTGAGGCACCAGCTCGCTATGGCTACCACGACTCCCGAGGCACTCGGCCCGGTTCAGAAACAGCTGCGCCGAGAGATCGCGCGCCGGCGCACTTTCGCCATCATCTCCCACCCCGATGCCGGCAAGACCACCTTGACCGAGAAGCTCTTGCTTTACGGTGGAGCCATCCAATTGGCGGGAACCGTCAAGGCAAGGGGCGAACGTCGCCGGGCGCGATCCGATTGGATGAAGGTCGAACGTGAGAGGGGTATCTCCGTCACCGTATCGGTGATGACCTTCGACTACGGTGGCTGTACGTTCAACCTCCTCGACACGCCGGGTCACGAGGACTTTTCTGAGGACACCTACCGCACCCTCACCGCTGTCGATTCGGCCGTCATGGTGCTCGACGCCGCAAAGGGCATCGAATCGCAGACGCGCAAGCTGTTCGAGGTCTGCCGCTTGCGCGACGTTCCGATCCTGACGTTCGTCAACAAGCTAGACCGCGACGGCCGCGATCCGTTCGAGATCATGGACGAGATCGAGCAGGACCTGCAGCTCGACGTGACGCCCGGAAGCTGGCCTATCGGCATGGGGCGAAGCTTCCGTGGCTGCTACGAGCTCCTGCACGATCGCCTGGCTCTCCTCGAGCGCGGCGACAAGGAGCGCAGGCAAGAAGGGGAGACGGTCGACGGGTTACACGACCCACGAGTGGACGAGTTGCTGGAAGCGAACGAGGTCACGGCGTTGCGTGAGGAGGTGGAGATGGCCCAGGGACTCTGCCCGGAGTTCGATCGCCAGAGCTACCTGGAAGGCAACATGACCGCGGTCTATTTCGGTTCGGCGCTCCAAAGCTTCGGCGTACAGACACTCCTCGATGCCTTGGTGGAGATGGCGCCGCCGCCCCGACCGCAACCCACGAAGGAGCGACCGGTCGAACCGCAGGAAGAGGACGTCGCGGGTTTCGTGTTCAAGATCCAGGCGAATATGGACCCCAAGCATCGCGATCGACTGGCATTCGTTCGCCTGGCCTCCGGCCAGTTCCGCCGCGGAATGAAGCTGCACCATCCGCGCTCAGGCAAGAGCATGACCATGCATAGCCCGGTTTTGTTTCTTGCCCAGGATCGGGAGCTGGCGGAAGAAGCCTATGCCGGCGACATCCTCGGCGTGCCCAATCATGGCGATCTCCACATCGGCGACGCCCTCACGGAAGGCGAGGATCTGCACTTCACAGGCATTCCGAGCTTCGCACCGGAGCTACTACGCCGTGTCCGTCCAGAAGATCCCTTGCGCTCCAAACATCTCGGGCGCGCTCTACAGCAGCTGGCGGAAGAAGGCGCCGCACTGGTGCTCAAGAGCTACATTGGCAACACCTGGATCGTCGGGGTTGCCGGTGCGTTGCAATTCGAGGTCCTGGCCGATCGCATCCGTACCGAGTACGACGTCCCGGTGCACTTCGAGTCGACGCAAATGCAGACCGCTCGTTGGGTGATCTCGGACGACGTCAAGGAGCTCAAGCGCTTCCAATCTCGCAACGAGACACAGATGGCCAGCGACCACCACGACCTACCGGTCTATTTGGCGAAGAGCAACTGGCAGCTCAGCTGTGCGATCGAGGACTGGCCAGATGTCCAATTTCTGAAGACTCGCGAGCAAGTCCGGTAGCGTTCGTGGACGATCCGTCGGTGTTCGGGCCCCGCGAGGAAGCAGCTGCGTGCCCGTAGGGGAGCGTCGATCGGACACTCCGCGGGATGAGGTGCTGCTCGCCGATGGCTACTATGTAGACAACTTTCAGACGGTTCTCGACACGGTCAGAGAACGCTACGACGATCTGCTCCGGCCGGAGGAGCTGGACTTCGCTGCCACTTTCGACGAGCTGCCTGATCCGTGTCGCAGGCTCTACGTCCGCTTGATCTCTCGCAAGGGGCCCTGCTTTCGCGTCGATCTGCTCTCTTACGAGGACGTGCCGGACCTGGTGGCGGCGACGGAAGAGCTGCTGCAGGCGGGCCTCCTCGATGGTGCTCGGGACGCCGAACCAGAGGAGGTCTTGGCAACTCTGCGCAAGGCGGAGCTTGTGGATGTCGCCGCCGTGCTCGGTGCCGACCGAGCGGTAGCGACTCTTCGGCGGGGCGAGATCGAGTCGGGCCTGGCGGATCAGCCGCAGGCGCTACGGGTGGCCAGGGATCGGTTCCCGATCGTTCGCCCTGTGGGCGTGGAGGTCATCCTGGTGTACCGGCTGCTCTTCTTCGGCAACCTGGGCCAGGACCTCAGCGAGCTCGTGATTCGTGATCTCGGCATCGTTCGATATGAGGACTATCCCTTGGACCGTCGGCTCAGGCTCTTCGATCAGCGGCAGGAGATCGATCACGCGCTGGTTCTGCGCGAGTATCGACACTCCGTGCACGACTTGTTGGCGGGCGGACTCGTCGACGAAGCGCTCGGAATCGCGGAGCACTTGCTATCGGGCGATGCGTGGGGCCTGAAGGGTCTGCATCCGAACGCGAAGCCGCAACTCGACCGATTGCTGAACGGGCTCGGGCGCGAGCTCGAACGCTGCGGACGGAGCGAGGAGGCGCTTGCGATCTATGAATCGGCGGAGGCGCCACCGTCGAGAGAACGTCGGGTTCGCGTCCTGGAGCGCCTCGAGCGGCTCGACGAGGCGCACGGACTCTGCACGACCCTGGCGGAGGAGCCATACGACGAGGCGGAGCGCGACGCCGCCCGCGTCATCGGACGTCGGCTCGATCGAAAGCTCGGCCTAGGTCCCGGCGCACCGCGACGCAAGCGTCGCGTCATGGAGCTGGAGATCGCGCCCGATCCGGGCACAGCGGTGGAGTCGCTGGTGGTGGAGCACCTGGAGTCGCAGGGTCGCATGGCGTTGCGTACGGAGAACTGGCTGTGGCGAAGCCTCTTCGGCCTCGCGTTCTGGGATGTCGTCTTCGAGCCACTACCGGGCGTATTCGAGCATCCTTTCCAGACCGGTCCGCTCGATCTGTACACGGCCGACTTCCGACGCCGTCGCGAAACCGCCGTCTCACAGAGGTTGGAGGAGCTGCATGGCCACGACGACCTGCGATCGTTCTTGATGCCGGTATACGAGGAGAAGCAGGGCATCGCCTCCAGCCTCGTCGTCTGGCATCCCGAAGTCCAGGAGACTCTGCTCCAAGCGATGGATCTGGTGCGAGGTCGGGATCTCGCGCTCGTCGCAGATCGCCTGAGCCGTGACTTGGGACGCTACCGTCGCGGTCTACCTGACCTGCTGGTCACCGCAGAGAAGGCGGACGGGTCCGGACCGCGATTCGAGCTGTGGGAAGTCAAAGGGCCGGGTGATCAGCTGCGTGCTGAGCAGAAGGCATGGATCGATTACTTCGAAGAGGTGGGGATCCCGGCACAGGTCGCGAAGGTGAGCTGGAAATCCGGTGCCTAGGTCGCGCTGCCTAGGATGTGTTGGAGAACTCGTACCTTTGGCTCGGTTTGGGATCCTGAAGGAATGGTACGAGTTGCCAGAAGTATCCCCAGAAGAACCCAGGAAAGCCAGACCAAAGTTCGACGACACCACCGCCATACCCGTTGGGATTCGCCTCAGCACTCTTCCACGCGAGTTCCGCGATGTTCTCGCCATCGATGTCGTCCCAGGCAAGGTGTGGAATCCGAACGCGGATGACCAGATCCCGTCCCGGACGACTGTCGAAGGGTCGAGGTCGTTCTTCGGAGCCCAGCCGGACGTACGTTCTAAGCTGCGCCTGGTTCCCGATCTCCTGTTGAATCCTCTGTTCCCGCACCATGTACTTCGAACCCGGTGCCAACGTAAATCCCAGCGGGAGCGAGAGCACGAAGACCAGAGCGAATAGCGTCCATGACCACGGCCTTTCGGAGACTGGCTCTGTTTCAGAAGTCGTTGCTTCACTGTCCGACAGCGGTTCGATTGCGACGACACGGGTGGCGAAGAGGCCGTCCTGGATCAGGGCGCCATGATCGATTCGGGTCGCGAAAACCGCGTTCCAGACGAGCAACGCGGCGGGAAGTGAAATGGCGATCGCAAGAAAGATCCAGGGAGTGCCGGCTAGAAGTAGAGAGACGAGGGGCTCATAGAGGACATCGAATGCCACGGTGCCCAGGACAGGGGTCAGGACGAGAGCTCGTAGAAAGGCGACTTGTATCGAAGGTCGACTCCCATCGTGGTGGATTACCCGCAACTTGAAAATGCGCTTGCCTGGACTCGCGCGGATTCTTCCCATCCCTTCGAAGATTGCGAAGTACGTTGCGAACGCAAGAGAGACCCCGAGTGCCAGAACCCAGGGCGGCAAGGGACGGATCACAGTGTTGTCCACCAGCGTCCAGAGGAATCCAAAGGTGATCACATCGACGATAAACGCCTTCGCGCGGTTGTCCAGGAGTCGCTCTAGAAGTGCCATTTTTCACGATACGCCCGACGCGAGACGGTATTCGGCGGCCAACTGCTTTCAGGCGAATCGTTTCGCGGCTCGTGCCCTCGCTTTTGCGGCCTCGACCTCGCGGTCCTTGGTCGGTGCGGACGTCACGAGCTCCGCCAGCAGATCGGTGGCGATCTTCGACACTTCGTCCACCGCTCGCTCGAAGGGTTCCGTATTGATCTTCGACGGTCGCGTGAAACCGCTGATCTTGCGAACGAATTGTAGAGACGCGGCGTGGATCTCTTCGTCGGTCGCAGGGGGATCGAAGTTGAAGAGAGTACGGATGTTCCTGCACATGATGGAACTCCTAGGATCTTTGACTGCCAGGATATCTCGCTCGATGGGGAGACCCGGAGACAGGCCTCCAGGCGAGAATTCGGCGGCCTACCGTTGTCACGTCACCCGATGTAGGAACTAAGCGGTCACCCGACCCGACTCGTCGGTCCTACGACCTGGGAGTTCCGATCGGTCAGAGCCAGGGCATCATCTATGGAGCGCTCGGCGTACCGCCTGCTTCCATCCCTTGTACAGCTCCTGGCGCTGTTCGATGTCCATCCTTGGCTCGAACCGACGCTCTTTCCGTCGGACGTGGGCGAGCTCTTCGGGAGCGGACCAGAGGCCTGTCGCCAGGCCTGCGAGGAACGCCGCCCCCATGGCCGTGGTCTCGACGATTGCCGGCCGATCTACCGGAATACCGGTGATGTCACTCTGGAATTGCATCAGGAAGTCGTTGGCGGCCGCACCGCCATCCACCCGCAACTCGGTGATGGGAATGCCCGAGTCCTGATTCATGACGTCCAGGACGTCGCGGGTCTGGTACGCGATGGACTCGAGGACCGCCCGGATCAGGTGGGCGCGACTCGATCCCCGTGTCAGTCCGACGATGGTGCCACGCGCCTCCATGTCCCAATAGGGTGCACCGAGACCGGAGAAAGCAGGCACCACGTAGACGCCGTCGGTGCTGTCGATCGATCGCGCGAAGCCCTCGGTGTCGGCGGCAGAGCTGACCAGCTGAAGCTCGTCGCGCAGCCATTGCACGGCTGCGCCGGCCGTGAATACCGAGCCTTCGAGGCAGTAGACGGGCTGACCATCTTCGTCGCAGCCCAGTGTCGTCAGCAGGCCACCCTCGGAGAGGGCATTTTGGTCGCCCATGTTCATGAGCAGGAAGCACCCGGTGCCGTAGGTATTCTTGGCCTGGCCTGGGCGCCAGCAGCCCTGACCGTAGAGCGCGGACTGTTGATCGCCTGCGATCCCCGAAATGGGGATTCCGCCCGGAACCTCGCCCGAGCTGTCGGTGGAGAGGACTACGGTTTCGCCGAAGATTTCAGAGCTGCCCGAGGTGACGCTGGGCAGCATGGCCCGAGGGATTCCCAGGATGTCCAGGATGTCGTCGTCCCACCGGCGGCGATGGATGTCGAAGAGCAGGGTGCGCGACGCATTCGTGGGCTCGGTCTTGTGGACCTTGCCGCCGGTCAGCTTCCACAGTAGCCAGGTATCGATGGTTCCGAACAACAACTCACCGGCCTCGGCCTTTTTCTGTAGACGCTCGTCGCGGTCGAGGATCCAGCGAATCTTGGTTCCGGAGAAGTAGGCGTCGAGGACCAACCCGGTCCGCTCGCGGAACAGCGATTCATGGCCCTCCCGACGCAGACGTTCGCAGATCTCGGCAGTCTGGCGGCTTTGCCAGACGACGGCATTGTGCACCGGCCTGCCGGACTCGCGATCCCATACCACCGTGGTCTCGCGTTGATTGGTAATACCGATCGCCGCGATGGCCTCCTGCTCCAGACCCGCCTGTGCCAAAGCGGTCGCCATGACCCGAAGGGAGACCTGCCAGATCTCGTCCGGGTCGTGCTCGACCCAGCCCGGCTTCGGGAAGTGTTGGGTGAACTCGGAATAGGCGCGACCAAGGATCTGACCATCGCGCCCGAACACCAATGCGGTCGACCCGGTGGTACCTTGATCGATGGCGAGCACGGCTTCGCTTCTTGGGTGTCTAGGCACTTGTAGCTTCCTTCGAGGCTGGCGCGGTCGGGTCCACCGCCGCGCGGGATTCTCGTTCGAGTTGGCGTGCCATCTGAGCGAGCTCCTCCACTTCGACCTCGAGGTCGTCTCGCCGATCTCGAAGATGTTCCTTCACGTTCCTGCGCAAGACGAAGAGCCAGAAGACGCGTGATTCATCGAGAATCCGGCGCCGCTCACGTCCCAGCTTGAGACTGACCCCCGCGGTGACGCCCAGTGACGCACCGTACGCAACCGCTGGCCACGATCCCCAGGTGAAAAAGACGAACGCGGTCTGTGCGCCCCAGAAGAGGAGAAAGAAGAAGAGACCCCACAACATTCCGGCCGTATCGTAGTGATCGCGAGCACGTGCCGAAAGCTGTGACGCCTTGCGTGCCAGGTAGTAAGGGATACCCGAGTTGAGCAGGCCCCAGAGACCCAGTGGTACGACGAAGAGTGCAAAGAGCAGATTGCGGAGGAGCCAAAGGCCGACGGTTCGCGGAGTGTAGTTGAGCTCCAGGTGATAGTCGCGCACCCCGTAGCGAGCACAAAGCCGTTCGAAGCGTGCCAGATCATGGCGTAGCCGTTCGACCCGCTCCGGACAGGTGGGGCGCAGCGTCTCACGGACGTGAAGGATTCGTTGATAGGAGAGAAACCGTCTGCTGAGGGTCGGTTGCTCGCCCAGCGGCTCTTCATTGCCGGATTCCGATGGAACGGTGAGACTCGGATGGAAATACCGTTGCAGCACGTCCATCAACGCTTTGTCTTCCCAGGACTCCATGTTCAGGGTCACCTGCTTGAGGGCACCGTCGATGTCCTCGGTGTAGCGACGTACTTGCGCCTCGGGATCTTCTTCGGTCTGCGGAACGAAGGTCACAGGCTCTCCGACCTGCACCAACGCGCCTGCGCGGAACCGCCCTTTGGCAGTGAACAAGAGACCGATCGGGACGACCGGCGCCGGCTCGCCCGTGCGCTCGAAATGACCCAAGGCCAAGCGTGCCGCTCCCGTCTTGAGCGGACGCAGACTGGGGTCGGAATGACTCTGACCCTCCGGAAAGATCAAGATGACCCTACCTTCGTCCAGGAGCTCGTACAGCTTGCTGAAGCTGCCCTCGTTGCGATCGCCACGCCGAGCTTGATGTTGGTCGATCATCTTGCGGATCGGGCCGGCGTCGGCTCGCGGTTGATGGCGCCGATAGATTGGTACCGCTTGAATGAACGACAGGATCGGGCGCAACAGCGGGTTGCGGAACAGGCCGGAGCGAGCGATCGGGTGGATCGGTCTCGGACAGGCGGCCTGGATCACGAGAGCGTCCACCAAGGCGTTGACGTGATTCGCGCAGAGGATGATCGGGCCATCTGCGGGGAGATCATCCGTGCCTACCGCTTCGAAGCGACGGTAGAAGATGCGTACCATGAACTGGCAGACGCGACGCCAGATCGTCTGGGACCAGGTCATGTCCTCCGGGATGACTCCTTTCGAAGATCGGCGTGTGCTGATGAGATGCGGACCGAGCGATTCTACCGATCAGGGGCTGCGTGCGTCGCCTGAACCTCACTGCTGAAGTAGCCAGGCGATGATCTGCCCTTCGAGACTCCTGGGCGCCTGGTCTCCGAGACCCAGCCGGTGCCGCAGGTCGAGGTCGTTAGGGAACGCCACGTGCCCGCCACGTTCACTCCACACCACCTCGAGGTTTCCCGAGCCGCTGGCGAGGCCCGATCGCACGGAACGCGCCGAGATCATCGGATCTTCTTTGGCCGCCAGCAGCAGCGCGGGGCGTCGGAGCTCGTGAAGGCGGTGGACCACGCTCTGACTCTCGTAGTAGTGATCCGTGTCGTCGAAACCGAATCGGGGGACGACGGTTGCCGCATCGAAGTCGCGTAGCTTGTTCACGCCCCGGATCTGAGCCGCGTCCAACTCGCCGGGCAGGTCGTCTCGATGGGCGAGGATGTGCAAGACCTTGTTCTTGACTCCACCCACGATGTATTCCCGGTACGGATAACGTGGCAGAGCGTCGAAGTCTCGGACGGTCGCGCGCAGATCGAGAGGTGAGCAGACGGCGGCGACCGCACCTACGCGCTCGTCCTTCTCTTCGATTCCGAACTTCAGTGTCACATGGCCGCCGAGCGAGAAGCCCATCACGTAGATGCGCCGAAATCCCGCGAGCTCCGAGCTGTGCAATGCCTGGTGCAGATCGAGTGTGAGGCCTGCATGGTAGAGATCGGTCGGCTGACGATCTGCTCCCCGCAGGTTGAGGCGCAGGCAGGCGAGGCCGAGGTCGACAGCAGCACGGGCGGCTGGCGCCATGTAGTGACTCTCGATCGAGCCCCCGAGCCCGTGAACCAGGATCAGCAGCCTGTCGCTGTCGGTTGATCCATCGCTCAGGGCTCCTGACAGTGAGATGTGCCCCGAGTCGGGGTCATCATAGGTGCAAGACCAGGGCTCCCATTCGGGAGAGCGTTGCGGAACGATTCGATGGCGCAGGGCGGGCAATACCGTATGGAAATGTCCTGCGACCCGGGGACCGATCGGGCGCCCGGGCGAGTAGGGCTGCTCGCTCATCGCTGGCATTGTAGTCTGCTCCGGCGATGGGGAAAGCTTCTGCAGCGGGGGCCCGCGAGGGTGCGTCGGCCGGACGACAGGTGGTGTGGATCGTGTTGATTCTCGGCGTGGCCTCTTGTGTAGCCTGGGCTTTCTGGGGCTTTTCCTACGACGACGCCTACATCACGTACCGCTACTCTCTCCATCTGGCCGAGGGCGACGGGCTTGTGTACAACCCCGACGAGCGGGTCCTGGGTACGACCGCCCCTGGCTACGCGTTCGTGCTGGGCATCCTGAGCAAGCTGTTTGGGACGCCTGTCGCTTGGGGAACGATCCTCGGTCTCGGAGGTCTCGTCGCCGCTGCGCTGTCCCCGTGGCTGTTGAAGCCTCCTCAGCGTCCGCCCGTTGGGTGGATCGTGCTCTGGGGTGTCTCGTTGCTCGTGGCACGTTGGCACGTCGAGCTACTCGGAGCCGAAACGTTGCCGGTTCTGGGTGCAGCCTGCCTGGCGAGCGCGTTGAGCCTCGGCAGGGGTCGCATGTTGTCGGGCGGTCTACTGGCCGGCTTGGCGGCGTCATTTCGCTTCGACGCCGTCTTGATCTGCGGTGGCCTCGGGCTCGCACTGTGGATTCGGGGACGCCGATTTCCCTGGAAGTACTTGATGGGTACGTTGCCCGCTGGCCTGACCGTACTGGCGGTCACCGCCTACTACGGCTCTCCGCTGCCCCAAACCCTGGAGGGCAAGCAAGGCGAATTCGCCGACCGATCGACGGCTTCCTATGGCGCCGCGGAATGGAGCTGGCTGGTACGGGACTTCGGCAGAGTCGGTGCCGTCGCGTTGCTCCTCGCCGCGTTGGTGGGGCTGGTCGTGCTGGTTCGCAGCGGTGTTTGGCGGCATCCACTGGTGGCCACCGCAGTCGGTTGGGTGGTGGCGGTGGAGATCTTCTATCGGAGCATTCGGGTTCCCTTCTCGCCGTGGTACCACGTCATGACCGTGACTTTGCTTCTGGCGTGGGCGGCCTGGGGCTGCATGAGTGTGGCCAACGCCTTGGCTCGACGGACCCCGACGAGATCGGCAGTGACTGTCGTCTTGATGGCACCGATCCTGTGGACGTCGGTGACGTTTCTGGTTGCCGGCTTCGGAGAACCGCCCGATCCACGTTGGCGCATCTACCGGCAGGTCGGCGAATTCCTGTCGCAAGAAACCGAACCCGGGACCGTGGCCATGGTAGAGATCGGCGTGGCGGGGTACTTCGCGCCGCGGCACACCGTACTCGACCTGGTTGGGTTGGTGTCACCGGTTGCGGCCCGGCATGGTGCCGCAGAGGCGCTGCGGCGGGTTGGACCCAGCTATGTTGTCGATCCGTCGCTCTTTCACGGCAGATTTCCGATCCTGCAACAACTGGGACCACCTGAATGGCGACTTCTGCGGACCTTCGAAGACCCCGCGTCCGGACGCGGCAGCGTCAGAGTCTGGGAGTCGACGGGGGGCCCGCCTTCGCAGTCGACGGCGTTACCGGCGCGGATCTCGGCGTCCTCCACTCTCACCGGAGACTCACCAAGCACTGGAAAGTGTGTGGTCAGCTCGGGCCAGGTTCAGATAGCCTCTTTAGCTGTCGAAGCGACATCGAGAGCCTTCGCCGAATGGCATCGCGGTCTGGACGATTGGTGTGGCCGATCGATTCGGCGGCGAGAGTTCGTGCTGGTCGAGCCGTGAAGGCACTGGAATTCAACAGAGGTGCTACCATGAGTATCAGGGACCCGCTTTTCCCACACATCGGTGAGGACCTTTCCCCCCGTTGGTCTACATAGGAGCCGGATGAATCCCAGGTCGTCGGGCCGGCGACCGGGAGCCGGAGGAGACAAAATGATTCTCGAGTTCTCGAAACGACATCTCATCGTCTTGCTGCTCGCGAGCTGTCTGAGTTTGCTGGTGACGCCCGGTATGGCGCTCGCCGAGGATGGCCAAGCTGCTACGGCGGCTTGCGGTCAGAAGGGCCTCTTCAATCTGATCTACGGCGAGGCTCTGTGCAAGGGACAGTGGGCGTTCTCGCTCTACTACAACAAGTGGGACCGCCGCGTGCAGGCCGATCCCGTGACCCACGAGTACGACCCGCTATGGACCGATTGGGACATGGACGTCGAGCGGCTCAGCTTGGCAATCGGCTACGGCATTACCGACAAGGTCGAGTTCTCCGTCATGCTGCCGTACTGGCAGTACGACGGCGAGGAAACCAACGACGGACTGCTCGGAGCCGCGATTCTCAACGGCCAACTGTTCCGTGGCCGTATCGATCAAAGTGGTATCGGCGATCTGCGTCTGGGCGCCAAGTTCCAGCTGGCACGCACCGACACCTATGCAACGGCCCTTCATGCCTATGTCGACGCTCCCACGGGCGACGATGACGAGGCCGTCGCCACCGGCGAAGTCGGCCTGGGTCTCGATTTCGTGTACAACAACCAGGCTGGCTGGGTGTTCAACATCGGCTACTTCGCGCCGGGCGACCCGGACGTGGCCGCCACTTCCAGCCCGGGCGAAGACGGCTCCCTGGTGCCTAATTCCGCTCTCGGTAGGGTCTCCGACCAGATCAACGTCGGCATAGGCTACGAGCGGCAGATCAACGAGAAGTTCGACTGGATCACCGAGCTGTCGGGCATCTTGTACACCGATTCCAACGGTGAGCACGATGCGGCAGATATCGCCTCTGGCGGCCGTTTCCACTTCAACAATCCGGACTGGGCGTTCAACGCCGCCTTGCGCGTTGACCTGTCCGACACGAACTTCGACTACACGCCGATCGGCGGCCTGCTGGGTGTCAGCTATGCGCCGAAGAATCGCTATGAGCTGGCCGTGACCAAGGACGGATCGGGTACCGGCACCGTCCGCGGATCGGAGGGCCGGCTCGACTGCGGCAGCATCTGCACCAGCAGCTACTACTGCGGTGGCACCGTCACCCTGACGGCGACGCCCGATCCTGGCTCCCGATTCGACAAGTGGGGTGGTGACTGTGCGGGCATGGGCGACAGCGTGACGATCACGCTCGACGACGACAAGGCCTGCACCGCGACGTTCATCAAGCTCTACGACTTGACCGTCGAGGTGGTGGGGAAGACCCATCCGGATGGTGACGACAAGGGCACTGGCTCCGTCGGCTTCGACGGCAAGACCTGCGACGGCAAGTGCAAGGAGACCTACGACGTCGGAACGAAGATCGACCTCACCGCCGCGCCGGGTGCAGACTCGACGTTCGGTGGCTGGAGCGTCGATTGCTCCGGAGCCGATCCGTCGACTTCGGTGACTCTCGACGGTGACAGGACCTGCGTAGCCACCTTCGTGGGCCCGCCGCGTCCGTGTGTCGACGAGCCGATCCTGGGCGAGTACGCCAAGTGCGGCCGCTACTCCAACAAGACGGAATGGAGCTGTGACTCGGCGACCTGGACACAACTGGTGGACGGATATGCGAAGGATCAGACGGACATTCCGGTGATCCAGCTACCCACCGACGAGAACGAGAAGAAGACGCCGTTGTGCGACCTGGTGAACTTCATGCGAATGTGCCCTGAGTTCACCGCCTGTGTCGCGGGTCGCGAGACCTCCGACGAGGCACACTGCACAGCAGAGGAGCGGGCCGCGAGGATCGCCGGTTTCCTCCGAGCGCAAGCGGCCTATCCGTTCTTCAAGGACATCACCCCGGATCGCTACGAGCTGGCGCCGGCCTGCAAGGCCGAGGACGGTAGCGGCCGTAGCGTCGAGATCTTCTTGGAGAAGTAGTCCGATCCGGTAGACGACACGGTCGTCATGGGCCTTCGGGGCCCGGAAGGCTCCCCACGGTAGTGGGGAGCCTTTTCACTTTGAGGCGGGATCTAGTCGAGTCCGTCAGAGACGCGGTGCCGTCAGGCGGCCGCCGATTCCGCCTTGTTCCAGGCGTTGGCCTGGAAGGCTCCGTCCAGGGGGGTGTCGGCGAGGTGGTTGGTGTAGTTCGACAGGGTCTTGACCCCGATCCCCAAGACCACCTCGAGAACGTTCTGCCGCGAGTAGCCCGCATCGAGAAAGGCCTGTACCGCAGCGTCACCAGCCCAGCCGTTGCTTTCCACCAGTGCCCGGGAAAACGTGGCGAGGGCGTTCTGCTTTGCATCCGGTAGGTCGCCGCCGGAACGTAGGGCATCGAGGTTCTCGCGAGATAGGCCGGTACCCTGGGCCACGGTGGTGTGGGCGGCCACGCAGTAGCGGCAGTCGTTGACATAGCTGACGGCGAGGAGGACGACCTGCTGCTCCTGGGCCGAAAGAGACGAGCTGCCGAAGATTCCGGCGAGGGACAGATAGCCGTTGGCGAGGGCGGGTGCCTCGGCCATGACGCCGATGAGATTGGGTACGAAACCGAACTTGCCTTGTGCAGCTTGGAGAGCTTCCTGGCCGTCCGCGGATACGGAGTCGAGAGTGTGAACGTCGAACAGGCTCATGGTGATGTCCTTACGTGTTTGTAGTGAGTAGTTGACCGGTTGGTCAAGAATGTTTTGTATACGTCGGTTGCTCCGGATCCGGTTCACTCCCGGACCAGATTTATCGGATCCGGATCACTGGTACGCTTTGGCACCATGAGGCGCATCGCGATCACCAACCTGAAAGGCGGCGTCGGCAAGACGACCACAGCCGTCAATCTGGCCGCCGGTCTCTGCAGGAAGCTCAGGGAGCGAGGCGAACGGGTGCTCCTGATCGACCTGGACCCTCAGATCGAGGCCTCGGCCTCCTCGTGGCTCGAGCGATCCGATCCGGAGAGCCGGCTGCTCGGCGCATTGCGCGGTGAATCGGGTCTCATCGACCTGGTGCAAGAGACCTCGGTCCCCGGCCTCGATCTGATCCCAGGCTGTGGCGGTCTAGCGCGGGCCGAGGTGCTGCTGTCGAGCGAGCCGGGGTCAGAGACGGTTCTTGCGGGGGTGGTCGGAGCTCTGCCGGAGCGCTGGTCGGTGGTGTTGCTCGACACACCGCCCGCTCACGGCTGGCTGATGCATTCGGCATTGGCAGCCGCCAGCGATGTCCTGGTGGTCATCGAGTCGGGCGCGATGGCCTTGGGTTCGCTCGCCGGCCTCGACCGTGTGGTGAGCTTGGTGCGCCAGCGGCTGAATCCCGACTTGGAGCTCTTCGGCGTCTTGCAATGCCGTGCCGACGCGAGGACTCGTCTCTATCGCGAGGTCGACGAGCTGCTCAAGGCGCAGTTCCCGGAAGAAGCTCTCTCTACCATCGTGCGTACAGATGTCCGCTTGCTGGAGGCACCCGGTCACTGTCAAGACATCTTTCGCTACGCACCTCAGTCCCGAGCCGCGGAAGACTTCTCCCAGCTCGCGGACGAGGTGGGAGCCCGTCTCGGGCTGCGAGGTTTCTAACCAACGACGCATTGGCAGCCGTTGGCGCCCAGCGAGGGGGGCTGGCGAAACGTCGGAGGCTCCAGGGGCCGAAACCAGACCAGAGTGGCGGGATCGGCGGATCAGGGACAGCTGACGACGTTTCCTTCGGCGTCGAATTCGACGGTCCACATCCCGAAGCCCGGTTGCACCGAACGCACGTAGCGTGCGTCCAATAGGTGGACGCGACTTCCGCCATCGGTGGTCTCCTCGATGCGGAAGAACGGATAGCGCAACCAGTTTGCTATCCCTTCAGCGCAGGGCGCGAGGAGGGCCGAGAGCACACGCACGTCATCCGACTCGATCGCGATGGCATCGAGAGTCTCGAGCTCGGGTTCGCTGAGGTGATGGATTCCCGGCGTATACGTGTGAGGTCCGGCCAGCAGAACGTCCCGGGAGGTAACGCGGCCGGGGAGGGGGCCGACGAATACCTCTGCCGGCCGCTTGCCGGTCATGACCACGAGCTCGTTGCGGGTGAGACGCTGTTGCGCTGCCATGGTGGCAGCGTAGGCCACTACGAGGCCCAACGCTACGACGCACAACGAGCGTGCCGTTGCGGGAGCCAAGGGTCCACGTGCACGTACCGCGACGAGAACGGTACAGGCGATCAGCCACGGCCAACGTGCCTCGGCGGGCGCAAACCCGACAATCGGCACGCTGAGAAGCAAACCCAGGACCAGCCAAAGACCGACAGCGCGGCGGCCTCGAGAGAAGCGCAGAAATGCGGCGGCTCCGGGGATCAGCCACATCCACGGATCGACGATGTAGAGCGCGTCTCCATAGAACCAGGTGCCGTCGAATGGCATGAGCCAGCGCATGCCGTACGTGTTGAGCCAATCGAGGGTGGGATGGGTGAGGAATCCGAGGTACGAGAGACCTAGCAGCCAGCTTTGACTCACTTCGCGACCTCGTCGGCGCCCCCACCAGCCGACGAGCCAGGCCAGGAGGAAGGGCGCTACGGCGAGAGCCAAAACTCCATGTGTCCAACCGCGTCGCCAGGCCATCGAGGCGTTCTGTCCCCAGGCGAGAGACACGACATCGACGTCGGGAAGATTGGCCGCGACGATCAGGGTTGCCTTGGCGCCCCAGCACCGGTCGCCCAGACGGGTCCCGGCGAGCGTCGCGCCGACGAGGGTGTGGCAAATGGGGTCCATGACGGGGCCTAGAGTATCTCCGGCTCGATTCGGTTAGACTCGCCGCACCAAACCTACCGTCGGATCCAAGAAAGAGAGGTCGATATGTCTTTGACCAGCCTCTGGCTGCCCATCGTCGTGGCCGCGGTTTGTGTGCAGATCACCAGTACCCTGAGCTGGATGGTGCTGCGTCTACACCGCAACGATTGGGCCAAGCTCGACGACGAAGACTCGGTCATGAGCGCGATCCGTGCCGCCGGAGCCGGCAAAGGTGAGTACACCTTTCCGTTCTCAGCCGGTCCGGAGGACTGGAAGGACGAAGCCTGGCAGGCCAAGTTCAAGGAAGGGCCCGTCGGCTTTCTTACGTTGGCGCAGCCCGGCGAGATGGCCATCGGGAAGAGCATGGCTGTGTACTTCGTGTACTTGCTGATCCTTCAGAGCTTGGTTGCCTACGTCGCGAGCGTCACCCTTTCAGCAGGGGCGGAGTGTTTGGCGGTCTTCCAGATTGTCGGCACCGTTGCCATCCTGGCGTTCGCAGGAGGATCACCACCCAACGCGATCTGGCTGCATCGCAAGTGGAGCAACATCTGGCGCGAAATCTTCGACGGGGTCGTCTACGGCCTGGTCACCGGCGCGGTCTTCTGCTGGCTGTGGCCTGCGGGCTGACTCCATCGCCTGATTTGCATCCCGACAATCTCCTCACCGACCGCCTGCCGCCGCCCGAAGCCAAGGACGAACAGGTGCTCGAGTTGTTGCGGCGCGGCCCGGTGCGTGCGGAACGCATCGTTTCCACCGGTCAGGCTTCCGCGCCCGGTTTCTGGTACGACCAAGACGAAGTGGAATGGGTTCTGCTGCTGGCAGGCGCCGCGGGACTTCGCTTCGAAGACGAAGACAGGGTGCGCGAGCTCAGACCCGGCGACCATGTCCTCATCGAAGCGCATCGCCGTCATCGGGTGGAGTGGACGGCGCAGAGTGAGCCGACGATCTGGCTCGCCTTGTTCTACGCTCCTGGGTAGCCGCCTTGAGAAGCCGTGAGGCGATCTCTGGACCCTTCGTACTTGGCCCCTTTCGCCGCAGGCGATACTTGGCCCCTGTCCCGGCAGGCGATATTTGGCCCCGGCGCCTCAGGCGAACAGGATCCAGATAGCGGCTACGCAGCCCGCCAGCAGAATCGACAACCAAAGATCCGTGCGACGGCGGCTCGGATCGGGTTCTACGTGATGTGCCTCGGTACCGGCGGGGGCCGCTGCATCGGCAGTCGCGAAAGTCAACCCGGCGAGTCGTGCGTCGGACTGCGCGGGGGTCAGCAGGCTCACGAGGACGAGGACGGCACTGCAGGCCACGAAAAGGAGAATGGCGAAGTGGAGGAAGTTGACCTCGGCCAACCAGCGCAGGCTGCCGCCCAGGTTTTCCTTCTGGATCTCCAATAGCAGTCTCCCCATACCCAAGAAGAAGCCCGTCACCAACGAAGCGATCGCGCCCTGGGCATTGACGCGTCGCCAGAACAGACCGATGAGGAAGACCGCAGCGATGGGCGGCGAGATATAGGCCTGGACGCTCTGGATGTAGACGTAGAGCTGATCGGAGATGAACTGCATCATCGGGATCCACAGCAAGCCGAAGCCCACCAGTATCGCGGTGGCGATCTGGCCGACCCGCACGAGCGTCCGCTCGTCGGCGCTCGGGCGCAGCTTCTTGTAGATGTCCCATGTGACCAAGGTGGAGCAGGAATTGAACACCGACGAGAGGGAGCTCATCAGAGCTGCGAGAAGGCCAGCTACCACGAGGCCGCGGAGACCTGCTGGCAAAAGCGTTCCAACGAGGGCGGGTAGCGCTTGGTCCGGTGTGTCGAGGGTCAGCCTCCCCTGCTGCTGCAACCCATGGGCGACAACGCCAGGGAGCACGAAGAGGAACAATGGGAGGATCTTGAGAAAGCCGCCGAAGATGGTCCCGCGGCGAGCGTTGTCCACGTCCGATGCCGAGAGCACCCGTTGGACGATGAACTGGTCGGTGCACCAATACCAGACCCCCAGAATCGGTGCACCGAAGAGGATGCCGGTCCAGGGGAAGTCCGAATCCTGAGACGATCTCCAGATCTCGAAGAAGCTCGGCTCCACCACCGTCCTCAGCTCCGACAGGCCGCCCAGTTGACCGAGCCCGATCAGGGTGACGGTGACCGCGCCGCCCACCAGAACGAAGGTCTGGAGCAGGTCGGTGTAAAGAACGGCCCGCAGGCCGCCAAACACGGTGTAGAGGCCCGTAGCGACCACCACGACCAGGGCGCCGACCCAGAAATCAATGCCCATCAACGCCTCGAACACGATGCCCCCAGCGGCGATGGTGACCGAAATCTTGGTCAGCACATAACCGACGATAGAGATCACGGCCAGGTACCAGCGAGCCCCTGACGAGTACCGGCGTTCGAGAAACTCCGGCATCGTGAAGACACCGCTCTTGAGATAAAAGGGTACGAACAGCCAACCCAGGAGAAGCAGGATCAGAGAGGCGAGGATCTCGAACTGACCCACTGCCAGACCGCTCGCGGCGCCGCTACCGGCAAGACCGACCAGGTGCTCCGAGCCGATGTTCGAGGCGAAAAGCGACGCTCCGACGACGAACCAGCCGATGTTGCGACCGGCCAAGAAATAGCCCTTCGACGTCTCCCGTGTGTCGCCGCGCCGAGCGGACCATAGAGCAACACCGAAGACAGCCGCGAAGTAGAGGGCGATCAGACTCCAGTCGAGGGCGTTCAGCAATTCCATGCTTGGCCTCCATAGCGGGTTCGGGCCTTGCGCTCCGAGACGTCGGACCTGCGCGAGTAAGGATTAAATCGTTTTAATCGTCGTGAGCGCCAGGGTATAGATGAGCGACTGTAGTTGTCAAACGATTTAGGAGCTGTTATGAATATTTGTTACAAGGTCTCCCTCGGTACGATTGCCACCTCGTGGCCACCAAGATCCGGGGGATGGAATGGGCTTTGGGCTTTTTGTATCGAGAATTTCTACGCCGATAATGGCGCGGAACGTCATGCGAATCGTGGGAATCCACGTGAACGGGCAAACCAGAGGGTGTCGGTCGAATGTCGAGAAGTAAGCGCGTGACCCTCAAAGACGTGGCCAGCCACGCCGGTGTTTCGACCGCCACGGTCTCTCTGGTGATCAACCAGGCCCCGGCGGCTCGGGCGATCCCTCAAGACACACAAGACCGGGTGCGCGCTGCAGCCCGTCTCTTGAACTACCGGCCGAATCTCACGGCCCGTTCGTTGCGGAATCAGAAGAGCCACACGATCGGAGTGCTGCTGCCGGAGGTCAGTGACAGTTACAACTCGGGCATTCTGACCGGCCTGGAGAGTCATCTTCTGGCGGAGGGCTATTTCTATTTCGTCGCTGGACACCGGATCCGACCCGAGCTCTTCGACGACTACGTGAATCTCTTCCGCGATCGCCAGGTAGACGGATTCGTGCTGATCAACACGCCTCTGTTCGGACCCTTGGAGCTACCCACGGTGGCAGTTGCCGGGCACGAAGATGCTCCGGGCGTGATGAATGTGATCATCGAACACCGCAGCGCAGCCCGCGCCGCTCTCGGCCATCTCGCGGAGCTCGGACACCGCGAGATCGCCGTATTTCAGGGGCATCCCAGCAGTGGTGACACCGAAGTTCGTCTGGAGTCGATCCGTGAGGCCGCCGTCGAGTTCGACATTGATCTGCCGCAGGAGCGGATCCTCCAGCTCACCGGTGCGGGCCCGCAGGAAGTCTTCACGCCGGAGCAAGGCTTCGAGGAGGGCTACGCGTTGGGGCAGCAGCTGCTCGAGATCGGAGGCTTCTCGGCACTCTTCGCGTTCAACGACGTATCTGCGATCGGTGCCATGCGGGCCTTCCTCGACGCCGGACTCGACGTGCCAGACGACGTGTCGGTGGTGGGCTTCGACGACATCCAGAGCGCGGCGTTCTTCAATCCGAGCTTGACCACCGTACGGCAGCCATTGGAAGAGATGGGTCGCATCGCGGGTCGGGCGTTGCTCGATTGCTTGCGGGGTGTCGACATGCCGAACGAGTTCACCGTCGAGCCGGAGTTGGTCGTTCGCAAGTCCACCGGTCCGTCTCCCGGACAGCTGCGTCGTCGACCCGATCCGATGCCCGCGGCGACCGATCTGCGGACTGCGATATCCGGCACGATCGAGTAGCCGAGACACGCCCAGCGGGCGCCCTGAGCGGCCGAGTAGAGAGCTGATCGGTATCGTTCAAAGTACAGGCTCAATGCTCGGAGATTCTGAATTGCTAGCTATTGCTCGCAAATCTGGGACCTTGCTAGCCTCGTACTCTAAAGGTTTCGTGAAGAGCGTTTCTTCGCAGAACCGAAAACGAACCGAGGCTTTAGATGGCTCATCATGTTGTATTCATCAGCCCCCTACTCGACAAACCAGGTAAGTTTCACGATTTAGCACTTCGTTATATGAAAATCGCGGCAACGAGCCTGGGAGTCGAAGTGAATGGGCTCAATGCGACGGAAGACGTCGCGCATCTGCTCCGCGAGCTCCTCGACGGACCCGAGCGCCCAGACGGCGCAGTCGTGGTCAACGCCAGGAACCTCGCGACTCCGCTACTCGACATCTTGAACCGCGCGGAAGTTCCTACCGTCATGGCTTTTGAGAGTTTCTACGAAACGGATCGAAACATCGTCGGCGAACCCGGATTACCCTATGAGCATTGGCGCTGCGAGATCATGCCCGACGATCGGGGCGTGGGGCGGATGCTCGCCCGCACGCTTCTGGATCGCGCCATCGTTGAGAACCGCCGCGAGGCGGACGGCAAAATCCGGGTCCTGACGTTGTCCGGCCCGTTCACCCAAGCGGCGACCAACCGTCTGACGGGATTCCGTGAGACCGTCCGCGAATACGGAGACCAAGTTACCTACGACCTTCGCATGGCCGGTTGGAGCCGGGGGAAAGGGCACCGGATCACCGCCGAGTACCTGCAGACCAATCGCCCGCAGGTGATCTGGGCAGCCAACGACAGCATCGCTCAGGGAGCTGCACAGGCACTCGAAGACGTGGGGCTGAACCCCGGAGAGGACGTTCTCCTCGGTGGCATCGACTGGCTCGGCGATTCTCTCGAGCAGGTTGCAGACGGCCGGATCACCACCAGCGTGGGCGGGCATATCTTGGACGGCATCTGGGCTCTGGTCATGGTCTGCGATGCACTGGCCGGTCATCCACCACCCGCGGACGTGTTCATGAAGTCGAGCATGGTGGCTGCGACGGCAGACGATGCATCGACCTACTCGCGGGTCGTGGACGAGGACTGTCTGCGGCGGATCGATTTCGCCGAACGCTTCTCAAGCACCGATGGGCAGTACGACTTTTCGTTGAACCGTCTTCTGGACTGACGGCAAGGGTTGTCGGCTCTTCGGAGCGAAATTCCGCGCTGCGCCAGGCTCCGCGAGCGCCTCGCGAACGTGTTTCGGATTCAGGGTAGGGGCCTTCGCGATCGAGGAGGCGGAACGCCTCCTCCATCGATGTCTCGGTGGCCGGGACAGGCGACGTGTCCTGGCCGGAGACGTGTCAGGGCTGGCAGGCGAACGCGTCGATGTCGGTGACGGCAGGTGAAGCCACTCCCAGCGAGTTGTCGTAGGTCCATTCCTGTTCGGACACAGTGTCGAACACGGTGATGGCGTACTCGACGTTGGTGGCAGCGGCGGTGAAAATCCAGTAGCGGTCGTTGAGACCGCACCCGTCGAGGACCTTGACTAGGACCTCCCAGTTCTTCTCACGTTGGCAGGGATGCTCGACGACGATCTCGCGCCACAAAGGGAATGCGTTTGCCCCATGGAGAACGCTAGGACCTGATGTCGTCGATGATCAGCCGGTGGTGCCGGATGTGAATCTGGGCGAAGCGAAGCCACTGAAGGGCATTGAAGTCCCCGAGCGATGGATGAGGCGCGCGCGCGCGGCTGGCGACCACTTCCGGCAGTCGAGGCCCGAAGACCCGCCATGAGTCCCTACGCTGTTCTAGCATCGAGCGAACCTGGCCGAGATCGATGCCGGTAGCCACCAGCGCTTTCGGCGACTTGCCGCGACCCCTCGGGAAGCGTCCGAGCAGCAGCAGGACACGCGCCAACCGGACCGGAGTCCCCGTGCCTTCCGATGGATCTGCCAGCAGGGCCTCGATGGCCTCGAAGATCTTGCCGTCGACCTTGGCGATGTGCTCCAGCTGTTCGCCGACGCTCCATCTGGATATCGCGTCGTCTCGCTTCGAAAGGGTCTGGGGATCGTCCATCAGCTCCAGGAGTGGATCGAACTGTGCCACGAGGTCCCGGTAGTGGCGGCGGCTGCGTCCCGTGGGTGTGAAAAACGCTCTCATGAGATCCCCTCAGCCTCTTTCGGCGTGCTATCGCCCAACTGCAGCGTGCGCCAGATGACGAGGAAGATGACGACCGCCATCAGGAGCAGGCCCAGACCCAGCGCCGTAGCACCGAAGATCAGGTTGCCGATACCGAAACAGATCCCGAATACAGCGACGCTACCGGACAGCCAGTGAGCTACAGCACGAGCGAAGAAGGGATTCCATCCGATCTCTGGATGGCGTTCGTAGATCGGGCCCCAAAAGGTGGGATAGGGCCGCACCTTCTTGCAGAATCGGACGAGATGTTCTTCCGGGTCGGGCTGCGTGAAGTTGGCGGTGATCACCCATGCGAGGGTCGACACGGTGACCACGAAGAGGAACCGCCAGCCGAACGAATACTGGCTCAACCAGTCCCAATAGCCGCAATACTCCGCGAATTTCTTGGCGGTAAGTGTCGCCGAGATGCCCGATGCCGCCAGTGAAGCGATCTCGCACCAGGCATTGATCCGCCACCAGAACCAGCGCACCACCATGAGAAAACCGTAGCCGGCGGTCAAGGTCGAGATGTAGTACCAGGCGCCTTGTACGGAGTCCAGGTTGTAGGCGACCAATACCGCGATTGCGAGCATGATCACCGTCGAGATCCGCGACGCTGTTACGTAGTGCTTCTCTTCGGCATCGCGATTCACGAATCGCTGGTAAATGTCCTTCACCATGTACGACGCACCGTAGTTCAGATGGGTGTCGACCGTAGACATGAACGCCGCCATCATCGCCGCCAGCAACAGACCCAGGAGCCCTGTCGGGATCAGCTTCACGATGAGCATCGGATATCCCTGCTCGGCGGCAGCCGGTGCCAGGTCGGGGAAGACCACCAGGGACACCATGGCGATCAGGATCATCGGCCAATAGTTGATGGCGAACTGAAAGATGCAGAAGATCATCGTCGAAGCCGAAGCCGCACGTTCGTCCTTGGCCGAGACGATGCGCTGATGGATGGCTGGCGACGGGTTGGTCCAGTGCTTGAGCGTCAGGAAGACGATGAACGTCTCGAAGAACGGTTGGCCGGGACGAGGGAAGAATTGCAGGCGTCGCGCGCCCTCCTCGGGACCGTATCGGTCGATGAATCCTGCCATCAGGGCGTCGGCCCCACCTACGTGCTTCATGGAAAACCACGCCAGCACGAAGAGTCCCAGGAAACCGATGCAGAACTGCATCACGTCGGTGGCTGCGATCCCCCACATGCCTGACATCGTCGAGTAGAAGAGCGTGAAGAGGAGCACGACGCCGAGAGTCACGTGAGGGTTCCAGCCCAGAACCACGTCGGTGACCGTCCAGACAGCCTTGATGATCGAACCCAGTGTGATCGCGTTGACCATCAAACCGAAATAGACACCTTTGAACAAGCGCAGCCCGGCAGCCTGTGGACCGGCGTAACGTAATTCCACCAACTCGGCGATGGTGATGACCTCTGAGCGACGCAGGAGCGGCGCAAAGACAAAGGCCCCGAGAGTGCCGACCGCGCCGATGATGAACACCCAGGCGAACCACACGCCCTGGATGCCGTTGCCCGCCACCAGGCCCGTGATTCCCAGAGGTGTGTCGATGGCAAAACCGGACGCCACCATGGTCATGCCCGCAAGCCACCACGGGAGACTACGATTGGCTACGAAGTAGTCGTCGACGCTGCGGCCGCCCTTGCGCGAGAAATAGATGCCGACCCCCACGGCCAGCGCCAGATAGCCGAAGATGATCGCCCAGTCGACGAGCTGGAGGTGCATCTCAGTGGGTGTGCTCGTGGGTAGCGTGATCGGCGCTGTCCGACGTTCCGGCGTCAGGTTCTGCCGGCTCGGAGTCTTCGCCAGCGTCTGCTCCAGGATCAGGTGCAGCTGCCGGAGTTTCGAAGCTCAAGACAGTGTCGGAAGGCAGCACATCCAGGCGCGTCACATGCATCGGAGGACTGCCGTTCCAACGCACTTCGAAATCGAACGACACACGATCTCCGAGCGCCACTCCTTCGAGCATCGAAGAGTCGATGGGGAATGGCATCGTCATCGATTTCATCCCCACCACCTCGCCGTCGATGCTCTCGAAGTCCGGAAGTGCCTCGTGACGAATGTGCATCTCGGAGCCGGGGCGTTCCGGATCGGGTAAGGCCCGGACGATCCCACGGGTCGAGTAGACAGCTACCGCCTCCTCGTCTTGCACGGAGCTGGGGGCACCGTCGGTGCCTCCACAACCGGCCACCGAAGTCGAGATCAGACACAGGAGAGCAGGGAGTAGAAGACGTCTCATGGATGCGCTGGTGAGGATGGTCTCGTTCGATTCTCGAGAACGATCAGGCCTCGGAGGCTACCCGTTCGACCTCGCGCCAAACCCGCATGACGTTGCCACTCAGGATCTTCTCGATGTCTTCGTCGCTGTAGCCCTTGACGAGCAGGGCACGGATCAGGTTCGGATAGTCGGCGACACTCTTCAGACCGGTGGGAAGAGAGTCGCCGACCCCGTCGAAGTCGGAGCCGAGTCCCACGTGGTCGATTCCGACCAGCCGAACCACATGGTCGATGTGGGCGACCACGTCGTCGAGATCGGCGAACGGGAACGGGTTCTCTTCCCGGTGTCGCTCGACGAATGCGGTGAGCTCCTCGTCGCCCCGCTCGAGTCCGTGTTCCTCGGCGTAGGCACGTACCGCGGCCCAGCGGTTGGTGGAATGTTGTTGGGCATCGCTGGTGAGGAAGGAGGATCCGAAGTTGATCTGGATCACCCCGCCGTTCTCCGCCAGCTTGATGATCATCTCGTCCGTCATGTTGCGCTCGAAGCCGGGTGTGAAACGACGGCACGAGGAGTGGGAGGCGATGGCCGGCGCCTTGGTGATCTCCATCACGTCCCAGAAGGCGGCATCGGAGACGTGAGAGATGTCCACCATGATGCCGAGATCGTTCATATTGGCAACCAATTCTTCGCCGAAGGACGACAATCCGTCCCACTTTCGGTTGTCGGCGTCCTCGTAGGATGAGTCGGAGATGTGGTTGTTCTTCGAGTGGGTGAGCGTGATGTATCGGATGCCGCGGTCATAGAAATGTTGCAGGTTGGCCAGGTCACCTTCGACGGGGGCCCCATTCTCCATTCCCATGGCGATCCCCACCTTGCCCTGGGCGAAGGCCGCGTACGCCTCTTCGGTCGACGTTACCTTGGCGAATTTGTCGGGATGGTCGGTGGACAGTTGATCCATGCCGTCGATCAGCTTGTCCGCCAGCTCCTTGGCTCCACCCTCTGCGTCCTGCTGGTAGTCCGCCGGGATGTAGATCGACATGAAGGGCACGTCGAGGCCACCTCGCTTGGCACGAGGATAGTCGAAGTCGCCGCTTTCGATGGCCCGGGAGACGTCAGCTGGACTCGCCTCGAGGCGATAGGGCACGTCGATGTGTCCGTCGAGGATGAGGTACTCGCTTGCCAGGTGCTCGGCTCGGGACCGTGCGTCCTCTTCCTGGGCCGACGCCTCGGTGGTGCTCGTATCGGGCGCATCCACCGTCTCGGGTCCGCTGCACGCGCCAAGTACGGCAGCAGGTGCCATGAGCAGGGCGAGAGCCAGGAGGCGGAACAAGTTGGATTCGCGGGTCATTGCAGGAGTCATGGATGTCTCGGGGTCGGGAACTGTGAATGGCCGGTAGCCGAGCTGAGAACAGGCTAGAGCGTATACTGATTTCGAGTTCCTCCGCGGCTCCTCCTTATGAGAACGCACCGCCTCAGAGCCCGTACGGCCATGCGATTCCAGCCAACTCAGCGATTCGCGCGCTGCAGGATCGGCGTTGCGATCCTGGGTGTGCTCTGCGCCGTCTCGGCGACAGCCGAACCGGTTTTCGACGAGCGAGCCGCCGAGCTCGGTCTCGATTTCGTTCACCGAAACGGCATGCGTGGTGAGTATTTCTTCAGCGAGATGATGGGCCCAGGTGTTGCACTCGCCGATGTGGACGGTGACGGCGATCTCGACGTCTACCTGGTTCAGGGCGGGCCTCTGGCGTCGAGGTCGAGTGCTCAGCTGCCCACAGACAGGTTGTTCCGCAACGACCTGATCGAGACCGGCCAGCTCGCGTTCACCGATGTCACCGTTGCGGCCGGCCTCACCCTCGCAACCGAGTACGGCATGGGTGTGGCCGCCGGCGACTTCGACGACGACGGGCGGGTAGACCTCTATCTGACCAACTTTGGGCGTAACCAGCTGCTTCGCAACGAGGGCATTGACGACCGCGGTCAGGTCCGGTTTCGGGACGTCACCGACGAAGCTGGCGCCGGAGATCGGCGATGGAGCGTATCCGCTTCGTTTTCCGATCTGGATCGGGATGGCCGGCTCGATCTCTTCGTTGCCAACTATGTCGACTACGCATTGGCGATCCACAAGCCTTGCCGGAACTACACAGGAGCGCCGGACTACTGCAGCCCGCTGGCCTATGGACCGGAGCCCGACCGGCTGCTACGCAACGTCGGCGGACGTTTCGAGCGAGCCACTGAGTCTGCTGGTTTGGCAAAGACCTTCGGTGCCGGGCTCGGCGTCGTCGCCGCTGACCTGGACGACAACGGCTGGACCGATCTGTACGTCGCGAACGACCAGAGCGCGAATCAGATGTGGATGAATCAGGGCGAGTCGGCGGGCTCAGGGCCCCGTTTCGCCGACGAGTCACTGCTGGGTGGTACCGGTGTGAACGCAGAAGGGCGACCGGAGGCCGGAATGGGGGTCGCAGCCGGCGACCCGGACGGTGACGGCGATGTCGACCTCCTGGTGAGCCATCTGGTTCGGGAAACCCATACGCTCTATCTGAACCAAGGCGGTGGTTTCTTCGACGACCGAACACAGGACAGCGGCCTGGCACAGGCGTCGTGGGATGCCACCGGTTTCGGCGCGGTGTGGTTGGATTTCGATTCCGACGGGAATCTCGATCTGGCTGTGGCCAACGGCGCCGTGAAACACCTGGAGCACTTGCTCCGCGCGGGGGATCCCTTTCCGCTGCATCAGCCCAACCAGCTCTTCCGCAATCTGGGCGCACAACCGGCCGGGCCGCGCTTCGAAGACGTCACTCCCCGAGCAGGGGAAGCCTGGGCGTTGTCGGAGGTGAGCCGCGGACTGGCTGTCGGTGATGTCGACAATGACGGCGATCCAGACCTGCTGGTTGGGAACAACAACGGACCGGTTCGACTCTTACTCAATCGCACCCCGAGATCTGGTGCCTGGCTCGGCTTGCGTCTGCTCGAGTCCTCGGGACGCGACGCGTTGGGCGCCCATGTCCGCATCGATCGCGAGGGAAGCCGGGCCATCCGGCGCACGGTCCGCACCGACGGCTCCTACGCGTCGGCATCAGATCCGCGCATCCTGGTGACTCTGGGTACAGGGGAGGTAACGCGGATCGAGGTCACCTGGGCCGACGGGACGCGGGAGAGCTTTTCGAGCTCGATGGTGAAGCCGGGTGTCTACACGACCCTCCGACGCGGTTCGGGCGGGGCGAAGACGGCAGAATGACGTCGCCTCGCGGAGGAAACCTGCTGAGACTGCGGCTCGTGCGATGGCTGGCCCTCATCGTCGCTGCGGCGGGAGCCCCCCTTCCCCTAGCGGGCCAGGGATCGCTGGAGGATGTTCCGAGTCCGGCGCTGCGCGCCGCGGAGGATGCGGTCCGAGATCAGCTCGACGAGGTGCGCCGTCAGGTCGATGCTCTGCTCCTGAATACGTCGGCAGATTCGATCGAGAAGGCGGAGGCAATCGGTCGCCTGGCCGCGCTCTACCATGCGTACGATCTGCTCGATGCGGCTGCCGCCGGGTATCGCAATGCAGAGCGCCTCGCTCCGAGCACGCCGCGCTGGCCCTATCTCCTGGGCGTCGTCTATCGATGGGCGGGCGACTTCGAGGCTGCTGCAGCGAGCCTCGAACGAGCACGCGAGCTCCCGAGCAGCAACCCCGGAGCCCGCCTGGCCGTGCTGCTCCAGAGCGCTGAAGTGGCGCTGAAGTTGGGTCGGCTAGGGGAAGCCGAGACGCTGGCACGTGAAGCTTTGGAGTTGGGCGGCGACTCACCTGTCTCCGCGGCGGCGCATCAAGTTCTCGGCGACGTTGCGTCGTCGTCGGACGATCTGAAAGCCGCAATCCGACACTATGAGACAGCCCTCGGCGATCAGCCACAGGCGACCCGCCTGCACTACCTGCTCGGTCAGCTCCAACGCCGCGCTGGCAACATCGATTCCGCCCGGGATCATCTGCGACAGGCCGGCCAAGCCGAGGTGTCGTTCGCCGATCCATGGCTGGCTTTGATCTACCTCGAGGTGGCGGGTTCGGCCGCGCTTCAGCAGCAAGGTGCTTCGGTCAAGGCTGTCGGCCAGTTGGAAGCAGCGGTCGACATCTACCGGCGCGCGGTGGAGAACGATCCCGAGAGCCCCGAGGCGCGTCGCGATCTGGGTGCGCTGTTGGCCCAGACCGGAAAGTATCGCGAGTCGGCAGATCAGTATCGAGCTGCGGTACGACTGGAACCCGACAAGGCACTCCACCGCTTCTCTCTCGCCTTGGTGCTGGAACAGCTAGAGAATTCTGGAGGCGAGGCATTGGTGGAGTTCCGTCGAGCCGTCGAGCTAGAGCCCGACTACCAGGAGTTTCGGCGTGCGTTGGCCGACCGACTGGCGCAACTGAGCCTCTTCGCCGAAGCTTTGTCGCATTTCGAGCATCTGCTGAACGACGAACCGACGGACCAGGAAGCGCGCCTCGGACGCGCCAAGGTGCGGATGGCTTCCGGCGACCTCGATGGCGCTCTGGCCGATGCGCGGATCGTCGCGCGAGAGGCCGAGCGCACGGCTCTTCGAGCCGAAGGGCTCGGCCTGCTCGGCGAGGCGCTGGCGCACAAGGGAGACGGCCCCGGTGCAATGAACGCCTACCGGAAGGCATTGGAGCTCGAACCGGAGTTCGCCGGTGCCCACTTCGGGTTGGGAAACCTCCTGGGCGTCGCGGGTCGTTACCCAGACTCGGCTGCCAGCTACCGCCGCGCCCTCGAGATCGACCCGGGTCGTTCCGCCGCCTGGCAGGGTGAAGCGACGGCGTTGGCGTTGGCAGGCCGCGAAGCCGAGGCCGTGTCGCGACTGCGCGAGGGTTGCGAGATTCTGGCCGACCCAGCGTCAGTACCTCTGGAGAGTTCCTTGGTGCGCTTGCTTCTGACCGCGCAGGACCCGGCCGTCCGCGACCCGGACGGCGCGCTGGAGCTGGCGGACGCCCTCTTCCGGCGAGCAGCTACGGCTCAACATGGTGAGCTCTTGGCGGTATCACTGGCCGCGGTCGGTCGTCATGCCGACGCGGTGAAGCTCTTGCAGCAAATGCTGGCGTCCTTGCCGGCCGGTTCGGCGCCGCAGCTCGAGCGCCATTGGCGAAGCCTGTTGGCCGAATGGCATTCGGACGGCCCGTGAAGCATCGGGGACCCGAGTGTGTGGGGCCCACTGAGCTCGGGTGTCGCCGCGTTCGCTCCGCACCTTTAGCGAGCGAGCTCCGGGCAAAGAACGCTTGACTGGCGAAGTTTCGCTCGCTAACCTACCGGTAAGTAAGTCCTCAGCGTCCGCGTTCCGATCGCCCAAAGAGCTGTCCGGCTTCGCCATTGTGGTGTTCGGATCTCGGCCTCTACCTTGGATCCCCCGTGTTGGTGGCTCGGTGCGGATCCGTACGAACACTCCTGACCCCCGAGGAGGTACGGAACGTGCTACGTAGTCCTTTCGCCTTCCTGCTCGCGTGTGTCGTCCTGAGCGGGCTCGGCTTCGCCAGTCCGGTGGCAGCCGAGACTGGTGTCGCCTTCGTCCATGGGACGGGCTCGCAGACCGACGCTCTGAACGACTACTGGAAGTCCGCGATGGTGAACTCGATTCGCCAGGGCCTGCCAGACCAGAGCAACTATGTCGTCGTCAATTGCGACTTCGAAGAGTACATGTGGACGTCTGGTGCCGCCGGCTGTCTCGCCGGTTACCTGGACTCATTCATCACTTCGAAGGGCATCACCGACTTGGTGGTGATCACCCACTCGAACGGTGGCAACGTGATGCGCTGGATCCTGTCCAACCCGACCTGGGACAGCCGATACCCGAACATCATCTCCAAGATTCGTTGGGTCAATGCCCTGGCGCCGTCGTCGCTCGGTACACCACTTGCCGATGCGGTGATGAGCGGGACCATTTTCGAGGCCGCCGTGGGTTGGCTGCTCGGTTACCAGAGCGACGCCGTCCGCATGCAGCAGACCAGCTGGATGGCCTACTACAACGCCAACTGGTTGTTGGGCACCTCGGGTCGCCCGTCCTTACCCAAGGGCTTCTGGAACGTCGTCGGTACCGATGTCGAGACCGCGATCTGGGATGGCGACTCCTACTGTGGTGGCTACACGCTGAACCTGGGTCTCGAGATCACTCAGGCGTGGCTCGACAGTTGTTCCGACGGCTTCTTGGAGTGCAGCAGCCAGAACGGAGCGGGATCTCTCTGGTTCTTCGATACCGCTCAGACCCAGGGCGATGAGCCCTTGTCGCACAACCAGAGCCGCCGCAAGTGCTTCGGCCTCGACGTCATCCTGCGCAACGACCTGTGATCTGGAGGCCAAAGCCATGTTGAGCTTCAAGAACGCCATTCTGATATCCGCCACCGCCCTGGTTCTGGCCATTCCCTCGAGCGCCGCCGACACGGTTCGTCTGGCGCCCGTCCAAGAGGGCGATCTCGCTGCATCTGACCTGATTCGGGTTCTCGACAAGGCGCGTCCGGGCGTTTCCCGGGAAGATGTCGCCTTTACTTACGCGGTGCGCTCCGATCTCGCCCTCGACCTGCGCCCGGCACCGTTCGAGGTAGCCAGCCGTGAGTACTTCACCGACGTTTCGGGAGATGACCTGCGTCGCGGGGTACCGATCTACGTGACAGCGGAGAATGCCGTCGTGCGCATCAACCCGACGTCGGCTCGGGACAAGGCGTTGCCGACCATAGAGCCCTCCGGCCTGCTGATTCGCAGCGCCGCCGGCTCCTTCGACAAAGGTAGCGGCATGTCGCTACTCGTCGAGGCTGCGGAGCTGGAGAAGGCCGGTGTGCCCTTCATGGAAGGCACTACCGCGTTCCGGCTGGCACCGAGCGTTGGAGTCGGCGAGATCGTGCTTCAGGCCGCAGCTCTCGAGTCTGGAGGCCGGTACCAGATCCACGTTTTCGACGTGGAGAGCCCCTACATTCTCGGTCTGCGTGCTGGCGCCACGGACTACCTCCACGGCCAGACCCTCGAGGCCGCCGCCAGGTTGGGAAGCTCGGAAAAGACTCTACCTCTCTACGGCGTCGAGGCCTATGTCACGTCTCCGGCAGGTCGTGCCTGGCGGGTCGAGATCGCGCCGGGCGAGGGCGGCTACCTCTCGGTACAGCTGCCGCTCGACGCCCGCGAACGGCATGTGGACGGCCTCTGGGAGCTGCACGTGGCGGCTCGCGGCTCGGTCGACGGTCTCGAGGTGGTGCGCAGCGCGCGAACCGCCTTCGGAGTCCACTTGCCGACCGCCGGTCTCGCCGGCGACGTCGCCCTGACGCAGGGACGGAGCGGTCTACGGGCAGACTTTGCAGTCCAGGTCGGGAGCCCCGGACGCTACGAGGTGCGCGGAGTGTTGTTCGGCACCGACGCTGCCGGCGTGTTGCGTCCGGTAGCTATGGGCCACAGTGCCAGTTGGCTGGCCGCCGACGGCGTCGTTCGCCTCTCGTTCGATCGCTCGTTGCTCGACGAGGCCGAGGTCGGAGCGCCGTTCGAGATCCGAGACTTGCGCCTCTTGGACCAGGGCCGCATGGGGATACTGCACCGACAAGCTATCGGTCTGGTCGTCGACTGACGCGGCTCCGATCGCAGCCGAGGACGGTCCGGACGCGCGACGTCCGGGCCGTCATACGTTCGGCGATTCGACCTTTCCAGCGAACGCTTCGTCCTTCCGGCGAGCCCCTTCCACGGGAACCCATAGATAATGGAATGATGACGTGGTGGGATCGGGCGCAGGGCCTTGCATAGGACAGAGACAGAGAACCATGCCCTCGACGGAGGGCCCTCGAGGCTTTGGGGAACTCGGCTCGCTGGTGCCGGCATTCTGGTGATCGGCGGGTCGGCCTTGCTTTCCGCGCTGGACAGCCTGGGCGAGGGCGGCTTGCTGGCCTTCGTCATCAGCTTGGCCGGTCTGCTGGTGTTCGGCTTGTGGGCAGCGATGCCATGGATGGTCTACCTGCTGGCGGCTCGGTTGCTCGACCGTCGTTTCCGGTCGTCGATACCGGGTCTTGGGGCAACCCTCGGAGGTGGGTCGTTCCTGTTGCTGGGTGAGATCTCGGTGCGCTTGCTGGTGTTGGTCTTTTAGACCAGCTCCACCGCGGCCATCCTGTTCTTGTTCTCGCCTGTCTATCTCCTGGTCGGCGCCCTGCCCGCAGGCCTTATCGTCGGATTCTTGTGTGGTTTCGCATGGTCCCGCTCCCGGTTCCTCGGTGGTCTTCTCACCGCTGCCGCTACGGTCGCGGTACTGACGTTGGCATGGTCGATCGCCCGGCCCGATCGAGCGCCGTGGACGGTGGCCGAACGGGAGTCACGACGGGCCGAGATCGGGCCACCTCGGATTGTCGTGACGAACGGCGGTATCGGCCGAGTCCGCTTGCTCGACGCCAGCGCATGGTTCCGGATCACAGAGTTCGACGGCACGCCGGGAGACGAGCTGGTGGTCGCGAACCATCACGCGATCCGATCTTTCCGGCCTCTCGACCTCGAGTCGGCAGCTCGTTCTCAGTTCCCGGAGGGCCCCGCGGTGGCTCCCGAGCCCGTGGAGATCGTCGAGCATCGCGGAGCCGAGGGATCGCAGTGGAGCTGGTACTCCACAGTCACCCGGCTGAACGGCCGGCCGGTGATCGTGCAGATGGGTGGTGGCTATTCGGAAACGGAAGTCCTCGATCTGTCGGGCGAGATGGTGTTTCGGCACCACCCAGATCCGAAGCTTCCACCACAGCAGCTGCTGCCTGCCGACCTGGAGCGCGACGGCGACGTGGAGTTCTACGCGGCCGGCCAGGGCTCCATCCGACGACTCGACTCCTCGGGAGAGACCGTGTGGCAACGGGAGGCACCCTTGTTCTCGAGGCTGCTGTTGGAACGCACTACCGAGGAGAGCAGTGCTTGGGTCGTTGCGGTCGAGCACCAAGGTGGAATGTCGATCTGGAATCCTCGAGGAGAACTCTTGCAACGGCTCGACCTGCCGGTCGACGACGACGGCGCGCATCGGCATGTCGAAGTTGTGGATGTCGGCGCCGGCCGGCGTCTGCTGGTCGGAGGCGCGATCGTGCGGGCCTACGATCTCGAGGGCAACGCCGACTTCCAACATGATCTCGATGGCATGCGTTTCGTCGACGCGGCGTCGTGGCAGCCAGAGGCTACGGTGGAAGATCCGGAACACTTCCTGGCGCTGGTGGCGCAGCCCGACGTCGACATCGACCGTTGGCGGCTCCTTGTGTTCGATAGCCAGGATCGGATCGTTTACAACGAAGTCTTGTCTGGTCAGCCGCGTCTACTTCGGGCCGAGGTGAAGCGTGGCCGAAGCGCCTTGTTCCTGAACATCGCCGCGGACGGCCTGTGGTGGCTCGGTGTCGGTGGCGGGGTCGAGATGGAGTCCCAGTAGACGACTTCCTTCCGTGCTCGGAGCGCGGTTGGCCTCCATCGGGAACGACTCGCCAAACCACCGGGTCCAGTCGCCGACCGCCCGTGAATCATGGGACAGGTCGGTGAGGAACCAGACGATGCAAGAGGCGACAGTTCAGCCCTCGCGCCCTTAGATGATCGATTGGCTCGGTGGCGTATTCTGGTGCGTTTCTGCGGCAGTCTGCCAGCGCATCGGCCGGAGTATGTAGTCTTCCGGTCGCGCGGCGTAGATGTCGTGGGCAGGACCGGACTGCGGCGCCATGGAGTTCGTGCGTAAGCCTGCGGGATGGCTACCTCACGCCGGATATAGAGGTGGTGGTTGCGTGATCTCGAGGTTCGTGCCGCCTACCTCGGACAACGACTCCCCGTCGCCCTGACATCGCGGCTGTTGGTAGCATCCGTCGCGATGCCGATCCTGGCGTCCACACCAGAAGGCCTCCGAATGGGTGACGCAAAGCAGCCAAGACCGGAAGCGAGCTACTCCCACCGATCCGACACGATGGAGTCGGGCGAGGCGAGCTGCTGGCCGGAGTGAAGCGATACGAGCGCTACGTCGCCATCGGTGACAGCTCCACCGAGGGCCTCGACGATCCGGACGGTCGCGGTCGCTACCGCGGGTGGGCCGACCGCTTTGCGGAACGGGTGGCCCGATCGCAGGGTTCGTTGCTCTACGCCAATCTGGCCATTCGCGGGCGTTCGACTCGACAGGTCCGCGACCAGCAGCTACAGCCCGCTCTGCAGTTGCGTCCAGACCTGGCCACGGTTTTTGCCGGTACCAACGACGTCGTGTCGCGGCGCTTCGACCCCACGAGGGTGGCGGCGGACCTAGAGGAGATGCAAAGCACCCTGATCTCGGCAGGCGCCACCGTGCTCAGCATCAACCTGCCGGATCTGTCGCCGGTGATGCCGATGGCCCGCCTACTCCGCGAGCGCATCGAGCGGCTGAACTCTGAGATTCGTCGGGTATGTAGGGAGACGGGTGCGGTGCTGGTCGATCTGGCCGCGTATCCGGTGGCATCGGATCCGAGACTATGGAGTGACGACCGCCTCCACGCCAACAGTGCGGGTCACGCCCGTATCGCGTGGGCCCTGGCGGAGGCGCTGGAAATACCCGACACTCCCGATGGCTGGGCTGACCCGCTGCCACCTTCGCCGCCGCCTAGGTTGACAGAGGCCATCACGGCGGAAGCGCGCTGGATCGGTCGGTATCTGGCACCCTGGATCTGGCGCCATCTGTGGGGACGCTCTTCGGGAGACGAGCTCGATCCCAAGCGCCCCGAGCTGACATCGGTCGTGTCCGAATAGTCCTAGGAACCTGCCATTTCCTGTTGACAATCTACAGGGAGGGTTACTAGGATCTCTCATGTAGATCTTCTAATGGAAGAAGCAGGCGAGGACATGACGCGAAAAACGGGAATGGAGATGATCCAGGGAACCCTGGATCTCTTGGTACTGCAAACCCTCGCCGCTCTGGGTCCGATGCACGGCTACGGCATCGCGCGACGGTTGGAGCAGGTGTCGGACGAGGTGCTGAGTCTGAATCAGGGAACTCTTTATCCGGCCCTGACACGACTGTCTCACCGTGGTTGGATCGGCTCGGAGTGGGGCACGTCCGACAACAATCGCCGAGCCAAGTTCTACTCCATCACCGACGCGGGGCGGAAGCGCTTGGAGCGCGAGCGAGAGGATTGGCGACGGGTTTCGTCGGTCGTGAACCGGGTGCTCGCGGAGCCTGCGTCGTGAGTCGGCTGCGAGCGACCTGGCGGCGCCTGGTAGCGGTGGTTCGATATCGAAGTCACGAAGCCGAGCTCGACGAGGAGCTTCGCTTTCACTTCGACCAACTGGTCGATGAGTACGTGCGCGGCGGCTGCGAACCGGAAGAGGCGCGTCGCCTGGCGCGGCTGCGCCTGGGCGGTGAGGAGCAGGTCAAGGAATCGGTTCGTGACGATCGGGGGCTCCCGGGGCTGGAATCCGTGCTGAGAGACCTGCGACTCGGCGCTCGCCGTTTGCTGCGGCAGCCATCGTTTACCTCGGTGGTCGTAATCACTTTAGGGCTGGCCCTGGGTGCCAGCGTGGTGGTCTTCAGTCTCCTCCGCGGCGTCGTGCTGCGCCCGCTCCCATACCCGGAACCCGATCGGTTGGTGCGGGTTTTCGAGACCCGCACTACCGTCGCCGAGTTTCCTGTCTCGCCGCTCAACCTGTTGGACTTTCGCAACGAAGCGACTGGCTTCCAGGTGTTGGCGGGTTACACGCGGGAGGATCTGGAGCTGTCGGACGGTGGCGAGCCCTTGACACTCGCAGCACTGCGGGTGACACCTGACTATTTCGAGATCCTGGGTGCCCGGCCGGCCAAGGGCCGGGTATTCGAGGACGCGGATACCGTCGATGCGGCCAAAGTCCTGTTGATCTCGGATCGATTGTGGCGCACGAGGTTCGCCACGGATCCGGACATCGTCGGTAAGCAAGTACAGGTGAACGGCGCCGCTTGGACCGTTCTCGGTGTGCTGCCGGCCGGTTTCCAGCACGTCGGTGGCAACTACCGTTCCACCGGCCACGGCGAGACGGTCGATGCCTGGTGGCCGATCGAGCTATCCCCCGAGAAGGTACGGCGCAACTGGCACTACATCAACGTCGTCGGCCGTCTTGCGGACGGTGTCCAGGCGCAGGTCGGCGAGCAGGAGCTGATCGCGCTGGCGGCCGAGCTGGAGACCCGCCATCCAGAGACCAACCGTGGTTGGAGCGTGCGCGTCGAGTCGTTGCACGATCGCATCGTCGGCGGTCGGGACGACCTGATGACACTGCTGGCGGCAGCCGTGACATTTCTCGTGATCATCGGCTGTGTCAACGTCGCCCACCTGCTCTTCGCTCGCTCGTTGGCGCGGCGTCGGGAGCTGGCGATCGCTTCCGCTCTCGGTGCCGGCCGCGGGCGGTTGCGGCAGCAGATGTTGGTCGAGAGTCTTCTTCTCTCTGCCGCTGGAGGTGTTCTGGGACTGCTCTTGGGTTGGCTCGGTGTCGGCCTTCTCCTGCGGCTGATGCCGTCGGACTTTCCGCGACTTCACTCGATCCAGGTCGATGGTCTGGTGGTGCTCTTCACTTTCGCCTTGTCGGCGGCGGCCGGGCTACTGTTCGGCATCGCTCAAAGCTGGCGTCTGCGGCCACCGACCCTCGCCGAGTCTCTTTCCGAGGGCGGACGCACCATCGGCGGTTCCCACTGGACCGGCCGTCGTGGCCTGCTGGTGGCGTTGGAGGTAGCGCTGGCTACAGCGCTGGTGGTTGGTGGCGGCCTTTTGTTGCGCAGCCTTCAGCTGATTCAAGTGACCGATTGGGGCTTCGATCCCGAACAGGTCCTGACCTTCGAAGTGAATCTTCCGCAGCAGAGATACGCCGATGACGGCGATGTCGTCAATTTCTACGGCCGGCTCGGCGAGACGCTGGCAGGCCTACCTGGCGTCGAGTCGGTGGGCGGTGCCAACTATCTGCCATGGACGGGCTGGGACGAGAACACTGGATTCGGCATCCTCGATGATCCGATCGAGCGGGAGAACAGCCCAACCGCCAGATATGGAGCGGTTCATCCAGGGTACTTCGAGGCGCTCGGTACCGAGTTGGTGGCCGGACGCCTTCCCGCCCCTACCGACGACGCCGAGGCACCCCTTGTGGTGACCGTGAACCAGCGACTGGTCGAGGAGTTCGTGCCGCACAAGTCGCCGCACGAGGTCATCGGGCAGAGGTTGAGCCTTTGGGGCAATGAGGTCGAAATCGTGGGCGTCGTCGGCGATATCGTCGATCGGCCCGGCGACCTGGTGGCGCGCTCCGCCTTGTTTTGGCACTTTGGCCAGCGGTCGTTTCGGCAGCAGTCGATGGTGCTGCGTGTCGAGCCCGGACTGAACCCCACCAGCCTGTCAGGCGCAGTTCGGCGCGCAGTCGGCGAGCTAGATCCGCTACTGCCTGTGTCTACCGTTCAGACGCTCGAAGACATCGCCGACGCCAACCTTGCCGAGCGTCGCTTCCTGCTTTCCCTGGTTGGCCTCTTCTCGCTTCTCGCAGTCGTCCTGGCCGCGGTGGGGGTCTACGGAGTTCTGGCGTACTCGGTGCATTTGCGCCGGCGGGACCTTGGGATCCGAATGGCTCTAGGAGCAGCCGCGAGCCATGTTTGCCGGCTCGTGTTGGGGCAAGGCCTCGCGTGGGCGCTGGTCGGCCTGGTGGCGGGTCTCGGTCTCGCCGCCTTGCTGTCCGGGCTCCTCGAATCCCTGATCTTTGGCATCGCGGTCTTGAATCCGCCGACTTACGGTGCGACGGCGCTGTTGATTCTAGGAGTCTGCACTCTCGCCAGCGGACTGCCGGCGATTCGAGCCGCGGTCACGGATCCTCTGGAGACTCTCCGAGAGGAGTGAGCGCGAGTCGGGGCCCTGCGGTCGGCGACGGTCCGAGGCGGAGTCTCTGAGTCTGGAATAGAACTTCGAGCCGATGGACGCAACAAAGCTGTCTTGGGTTCGTATACTCTGCAATGTAGAGTTTGTGCTACCCGGCACACGTCTACTGGATCCTCTTCGACCATGTTTTGGCGTCCATCTACTGAACCACCCCGACTGAGCCGCTGGTTGCTTACCTTACTGACGTCGCGCGCCAACCGACGCTATCTCCTCGACGACTTGCAGGACGAGTTCGAGGAGCGTGTGGGTAGCGATGGTCGGCAGGCGGCGTGCCGGTTCTACCGGCGGCAGGCTCGGGACTCTGTGATGCCACTGCTGGGCGGCTTGTTTCGGCGCCGCTCCCTTGGTCCCTCTCACCGCGACGCAGGCTCTGGCCTCAAGTCGGGTGTCGACGTCCGCTGGCGTCCAGGCGTCACCGTCCACCACCAACCCAACCTCCATGGAGCGCCCATGCGCGACCTTCTCAGCGACCTCCGCCTTGCCGTTCGCACGTTCCTCAAGCACCCGATGCCGATGATCGTCGTCGTCCTGTCGCTGGGTCTCGGAATCGGTGGAACGACCGCCATCTACTCGTTCAGCCGAGCCTTACTCTTCGGCTCCGAGCCGCTACCCGACGTCGTCCGTGTTTACACTGCCGCGGCCAGCGATCCCTCGAAGGCCTTCGGAGACGTGTCGGCTCCCGACTACGCGGACGTACGCGCCGATGTCGGCTCTCTCGAGTCGACGGCGCTGTTCCGAGTGGCCGGAGTCGAACTGCGTTCTGAAGACGTCCGAAAGAGGATGCTCGTGGAGCTGGTAGCCGACGACTTCTTCGGCATCACGCGTCTGGTGCCGACCATCGGTCGCCTACCCTCCGCCCAAGAGACATCGCTACGCGGTGCCGCGCCGGTCGTCGTGCTCAGTCATGACCTTTGGCATGGCGAATTCGGTGCTGACCCGGACATCGTGGGCCGGAGCCTTCGTATCGACGGCAAGGTGTTCACCGTCGTCGGCGTCGGGCCGAAGGGCTACTCCAGTAGATTGATGGGATTCCAGATCGACGCCTGGTTGCCTGCCGGGATCGATGGCGGCATCGCCAACATCGGGGCCGACGGTTTGGAGAATCGTGCGCAGCGCAAGTACGGCGTGCTGGCTCGATTGCGCGACGGCGCCACACCCTCCCGCGCGCGAGCGCAACTCGACCTGCTGTCGCAGCGACTCGGCCGGGAGCATCCAGGCGAATGGGTCGACGTGGACGGCGGTGTGCGAGGCTTCTCGCTGCTCGAGGACGACGGCAGCCGCGTGCCACCGGAGGCGCGATCGCCGATCCTCGCGATGCTCGGACTGATCGCGCTCGCCTGCGGACTGGTGCTGCTCATCGCTTGCTCCAATGCCGCGGGACTGGCCCTGGCCCTCGGCCAGCGTCGCCGTCGGGAGATGGCGGTCCGTCTGTCGATGGGCGCGAGCCGGCCGCGCCTGGTCCGCATGCTGTTGATGGAGAGCGCTGTGCCGGCCATGGCCGCCGCGGGTCTCGGCGTTCTGGTGGCCCGTGTATTGACCGGAATCCTCCGTCAGCCGATTTTGCCTTTGGACATGCCGCTCGTCTGGCACGTTTCCCAGGATGGTGGAGTCTTGCTCTTCGCACTCACCCTCGGCTTGGTGTCGACCATCGTGCTGGGACTCGCCCCGGCTCTCGAAGGGGCGCGTACCGATCTGGTGACCTCGCTCAAGGGTGAAGCAACGGGCGGCAGTGGTCGCGGCATGTGGCTACGCCGTGCATTGATCGTCGGGCAAGTGGCATTGGCGGTCGTCTTCGTCGTGGTCGCAGCGGCCATGACGCGCAGCGCCGGCAGGCTCGACAGCTCGGATCTGGGATTCGACACCGATCGGTTGGCACTCATGAGTCGGGGCTTGGTCCAGGGTGAGCTGGCCGGAGAAGGCAAGTTGGAGGCCCTGGAAGCACTGCGCCAAGAGCTCCTGGCCAGGCCAGAGATCGACGCCGCCGCATTTTCCGTTTCCGCCGAGAGCACCTTCCTGGCCGGTGCATTCGACCTCAAGGTGGCCATCGGGGATCGCGAACCCGAGCTCGTGCTCTACAACGGCGTCTCGGGTTCGTACCTCGAGACGCTGGGTATTCCCCTCCAGCGTGGCGAGAGCTTTGAAGCCCACTCTGGGCGAACCGACATCATCGTGGTCAATCAGTCGTTCGCCCGGCACTTCGCGTCCGAGCTCGGCGAGGGAGTGGTCGGTGAGCGGCTCCGTCTCATCAACCCGGACGGCGGCAAAGACGACGTTCGCAGGGTGGAGATCGTCGGTGTGGCGGCCGATGGTGCGTACCTCAATCCAGCGCAGCGCGACCTGCCCTATTTCTGGATGCCGTTCGAAGCCGAAGAGCGATTCGCGGTCGTCATCGTTCGAGGCTCGGAGGGCGCGGAGCCGGCCCTGCAGGCGCTGCGTGAGGAATCGAAGCTCGCCGAGGGAGAGCTGCCGTTGATCTCGCCGCGCACCTACCGCAGCTACGTCGAGGCTCAGACCTCTACGGTCACCACAGCCTCTCGATGGTTGGCTGGCATCGGGGTCTTGGGAATGCTGCTCGCGCTGATGGGAATCTATGGGCTGGTGTCCTACATCGTGAGCCTGCGAAGTCGTGAGCTGGCGATTCGTCAGGCGATCGGTGCGTCGCCAAGGCAGCTCGTGCTGGCAGTCGCCGCCGGCGGAGTTCGCCTTGCGGCCGTGGGATTCGTCTTGGGATTGCTCCCCGCGCTGCTCCTGGCAGCAAATCTGGGCGACCTGGTGCCAGGCATCCGCGCTCTCGATCCTCCGGCCCTCTTGGTCAGTGGCATCGTCGTGGGACTGGCGACGACGTGGGCCAGTGCCTGGCCGGCACGCAAGGTAGTGTCCGGCATCCCCGGTCAGGAACTGCGTGGGCGGTAGAGAGATATGAAAGCCAAGAAGATCCTCGGAGACTTCGAGCTCTACGTCATGCTCGCCGTCGCCCGCCTCGGCGACGATGCTTACGGCGGCGCCCTTCGGCGCGAGATCGAATCGCGCACCGAACGCAGCGTCGCTATCGGCGCGCTCTATTCGACGTTGGACCGCCTGGGTGACAAGGGCTATCTCTCGTTCAGAGTCGAAGGGCCCGAGTCGGGACGACCGGGCCGAGCTCGCAAGTACTGCCGGTTGACTCCGGCCGGCGCGGAGGCGCTCCGTCACTCTTCAGAAATGCTGCGGCGCATGATGGAGGGCGTGCAGGTCGGCGGCGAGCCACTGCTGGGCCAGGCGAACCAATGAGGGGGGAGACAGTCCTCGGGAGCGGTCGCCGGACCATCGGTCTTCGATAGAGTAGGCGTCATGCTACCCAAGGGCGCTAGCCGCGAAGCCGTGCTCCCCCTGCTCGACGATCTCGGAGGCCTCCGTCCCGGTACTTCCGACGAGGTTCGTCAGCGCTCCGGCGTGCCGGCGGCCGACGTGTACGGGGTGGGTACGTTCTACAGTCTGCTGCGCGAGCCTGAAGCCGGTGTTCGGGTGTGTCAGGGGCTGTCTTGCCAGCTCCACGGCTGCGAAGACCTCAAGGCCGATCTCGATGCCGCCGGCGTCGCCAACACCTGGGCGTCATGCCTCGGTCGTTGTGACGTGGCTCCTGCTTCTTGGGATCCCGATGCCGAAGAGCCGCCGGTGACGACACATTTGTCGCCCGACGATCCGGATCTGCCACTGAACCTCTCCGGTCGTGACGCCGAGTCGTACGACGCCTTGCGCCGGGTAAGACGGGAAGGGCCGGAGTGGCTGCTCGGGGAGTTGGAGACGTCGGGCCTGTCCGGTCGCGGGGGAGCCGGATTTCCGGCGCACATCAAGTGGCGAGCCATCCGGAACCAAGAAGAGACGGAACGGTACGTCGTTCTCAATGCCGACGAGGGTGAGCCCGGTACGTTCAAGGATCGTGAAGTGATGCTGCGCCGACCCCATCTGGTGATCGAGGGGTTGGCCATCGCAGCCGAGGTCCTGGAAGCCAGGGACGTCTACCTCTACACGCGCGGCGAGTTTCGCCGCGCGGTGCACGCCATGGAAAGGGCGGTCGAGGAGGCCAAGACCCGTGGCGATCTCGACGACGAACTTCGTTGGCATTTCGTCGAAGGACACGGCGCCTATATCTGTGGAGAAGAGACGGCGCTCCTCGAGTCCCTGGAAGGCAAGCGTGGCATGCCGCGTATGAAGCCGCCATTTCCGGTGGAGAAGGGATTCCGAGGCAAGCCGACGCTGATCCAGAACGTCGAGACCATCGCGAACATGACGGCCATCGTCCTGCGCGGTGGGCAGTGGTGGAAGGACCTCGGCGCGACGCAACCCGGCACCAAGCTGTATTGCATGTCGGGTCATGTGAACAAGCCCGGCGTCTACGAGGCGCCCATGGGAACCTCCATGGCGGAGCTGCTGGAGCTGGCGGGTGGAGTCGACGGCACGCTGAAGGCGTTCTCACCCGGCGGCGCTTCGAGCGGCTACCTGCCGGCGTCGAAAGTGGATGTGACCATGGACTTCAAGTCTCTCCAGGAGGAAGGCTGCATGCTCGGCTCGGCCGGCGTCGTCGTCCTCAACGAGACGGTGGACATGGTGGAAGCCGCTCTTCACCAGGCCATCTTTTTCGAGTACGAGAGCTGCGGTCAGTGTTCCCCCTGCCGTATCGGCACGCAGATCGTTCGCCAGACTCTGGAGCGCTACCTCGAGAACCGCGACCCGGCGGCCTTGTCGCACCTCGACGAGGTGTCGTGGGGTATGGAGCAGGCGTCGATCTGCGGTTTGGGACAAGCTGCGTCTTGGCCCCTGACCTCGGCGATCAAGTACTTCCCAGGGGAATTCGGGCGGAGCGCATGACGACACCGAGAACCACGGTCCGCGTCGGAGGAGACGGTCGCCGGTCGACCGCCCCATTCGTGATCCGCGGTAGCCAGACAACAGCCAATCAGACCGCATAGCAGAGGCGACCCCATGTCTGACAGCAAGAAGCAATTCATCGTCATCGATGGTAACGAGCTCTCCTTTGAAGACGGCGAGACCGTCCTCCAGGTGGCTGCGCGTGCCGAAATCGAAATTCCGACCCTGTGTTGGGATCCGCGCCTCGAGCCAGCGGGTGCTTGCCGCATGTGCTTGGTGGAAGTGGAGGGTGCGCGTCTCATGCAACCGGCGTGTTCCTACAAAGCGGCATCGGGGATGGTGGTACGTACCCAGACCGACAAGGTGCGCCGCAACCAGCAGTTCATCGTCGCGCTGCATCAGGCCGACACCGTACAGACACGCGAAGAGGCGGAGAGCAACGAGCCGTCGAAACTCTGGTCTCACGCCGATCTCTACGGCACGGCCGGGCCGTGGCCAGCGGTGGAGCAGGTTCGCGCCGATCGTCCGCTCGACGACAACCGCTTCATCCAGTACCGGCCCGAGCACTGCATCCTGTGCTCTCTGTGCACGCGCTACTGCGATCAGGTCGAAGCGGTCTCCGCCATCAGTCTCGCCGGTCGAGGTGCGACGACGACGATCTCGACCGCCGACCGGGTCGCGTTGACCGACTCCACGTGCGAGCTTTGCGGCGGATGCGTCGACGTATGTCCCACGGGTGCCATGTCGGACAAGCCTGCACTTCTTTGGGGCAAGCCCGAGAAGGAGCTGGAGAAGGTCCAGACCACGTGTAATTTCTGCGGCGTAGGCTGCCAGATCCAGCTCAACGTCGACCGCGAGGCCAACCGTGTCGTCAAGGTGACGGCACCGGATCCAGGTACCACGGTGAACGACGGCAATACCTGTGTGAAAGGACGTTTCGCCAACGACTTCGTACACCACGAGGAGCGGCTGACGACGCCGCTGGTACGGGGCGACGATGGTGGACTGCACCCAGCCACGTGGGACGAAGCACTGGATCGCGCGGCCCAGGGTCTGATCCGGATCGCCGAGCAACACGGCCCCGACTCCCTGGCCTTTGTCAGCTCGAGCCGCTGTACCGGCGAGGAGAACTACCTCGTACAGAAGATGGCGAGGGCCGCGTTTCGAACACACAACGTTCATCAATGCGCGGCAACGTGACACGCCCCCACGGTCGCCGGTCTGGTGACCACGTACGGAGCCGGAGCCATGACGAACTCGATCCCGGAGATCCGGGACGCTGAGTTCCTCTTCGTCACGGGCTCGAACACCACCGAGGCCCACCCCATCATCGCGATGGAGATGAAACGAGCGGTGCGCCGAGGTGCTAAGCTCGCCGTGTCGGACCCGCGCGCCATCTGGTTGTCGGACATCGCCGATTGGCACATGCAGCTGAAGCCGGGCACCGATGTCTGGCTGCTGAACGCCATGGCGCACGTCATCGTGACCGAAGACCTGGTCGACAAAGACTTCATCGCCACGAATACGGAGAACTTCGAAGCCGTGCGTGACACGGTGCTGAACTATCCGCCGGAAGAGGCGGAGAAGGTCACCGGAGTGCCGGCAGAGATGATTCGCGAGGTCGCACGTGCCTATGCCGCGACGCCGAAGGCCGGCATCTATTACACGCTGGGCATCACCGAGCACACGACCGGGACCGACAATGTCTACGCGTTGTCGAACTTGGTGCTGATGACCGGCCACCTCGGAGTCCGTTCCGCTGGCATGAATCCGCTACGCGGCCAGAACAACGTCCAGGGCGCCAACGACTCCGGTGCTACGCCGGTCTTCTATCCCGGCTATCAGAACTGGCACGAGCCGGACGTGCGGAAGAAGTTCGGTGACGCCTGGGGCGTCGAGCAGCCGACCTCGCCGGGCCTCAATCTGAATCAGATGATGAAGGTGATGGGTCAGCAGATCCGAGGCATGTTCCTCATGGGTGAGGACATCGTGGTCTCGGAGCCCAACGTCTGCAAGGTCGAGGAGGGCATGAACCAGCTCGACTTCGTGGTCGTGCAAGACATCTTTTTCAACGAGAGTTGCCGCTGGGCCGACGTTGTGCTCCCTGCCGCCTGCTTCGCCGAGAAGGACGGTGTGTTCACGAACTCGGACCGCCGGGTCCAGAGGGTTCGGAAGGCGGTCGAGCCACCGGGCGATGCCAAGCCTGACTGGTGGATCCTGCGCGAGCTCATGAAACGCGTCGGGCTCGAGCAGCCCGACTACCAGCATCCACGAGAGATCTACGCCGAGATGGCGTCGCTGTCACCCAAGTTCGCGGGCATCAGTTACGAACGCATCGAGAACGAAGGCGGGTTGCAGTGGCCGGTCACAACGCCGGATGCGCCGTCGACGGAATACCTCCACAAGGACGGCATACTGCGGGGTAAGGGCCTGTTCCAACCGGTGGAATTTCAGCCACCGTTCGAGCAGGCCGATCCCGAGTATCCGCTCATCCTGTCCACAGGACGCACGCTGTATCACTACAACGCAGCCACGCAGACCCGCCGATCCGACGGGCTGACGCTGAAGCAGCCCGAGGCTTTTGTCGAGATCCACCCCAAGAAAGCCAAACAGCTCGGAGTGAAGGACGGCCAACTCGTCGACATCGTCACCCGCCGCGGCCGTGTCCGCTGTCGTGCCATGTATAGCCGCCAGGTCCGACGCAACGCGATCTGGATGCCTTTTCACTTTCCCGACGTCCGCACCAACTACCTCACCACCGATGCCGGTGACAAGGTGACCGGCACAGGAGAGTACAAGGTGTGTGCGGCGCGCATCGAGGTGGTGGAAGAGTCGACGCCGGAAAGCATGTTCCGTGGAGCGTTCGCGGCTGTCGGTTAGCTCAGCCGGCGCCAAACGTAGGCCAAGTTTGACAAGATCCCCATGAGGCAGGTGATCTTTCAATCTCTCTATGTAGATTCGGGATTCTCCTCGTTGAAGCACGCCTTGTTCTACTTCGGCAAACTCCTTGTTCCTGATGACAGGTTCCCTTTTGCCGTACCGAAACCCGTTGCTGGCTACCTCGGCCGAGGCTCATCTCCGGCAGGAAATGTTGGCTACTTTGACCGGATTTCATTGATTCCGGAATCTGTAGAGCCACACCTCGAGGTGTTGGAGCTTGAGGGTTTTCGCGAGCGCGTGCCACGGCCTGATCCCTCGGAGGTAGACCCGCGCAAGCTCCATGAGCTGATCGTTCGGGAGGCTACTCGCGATGGGAACATGAGACTGTATCCATCAGCGGACTTGGTACCTGTTTTGGAGTTTCTCCGCCTCAACCCGGAGCACCCGAGGGCGGAGGCACTAGCGGACCAGATTTCGATATTCATGGTTTCTCTATTATTGTGCTCAGTAGCCCTCGGTAGAGGAATCCCATGGGTAGACAATGAATATTGTGACCTTCCCCCGCAGAACTGGTCCGCTTCGTATGAGAGTCTTCAGGCCCAT
>JALCBJ010000128.1 GCA_028066595.1 Thermoanaerobaculia bacterium | reverse complement strand
CGTGCGGACGAGTCCCCTAGAGAGGGAGTCTCGTCTGCGTCACGACGCACCATGAACTCATCCTATCCGCTGCTCCATCGCACCGGGCCCGGAAGTTAGGACGACGACGCGTCTCCCACGAGGTGACACGCACAGGGCTGCTGCAAAGAAAAAAATCCCCCGCCGCCTTGCCCAAGCGGCGAGGGTTGACGAGGAGGGTATTGAGTGACCCTTGTCGTGGGTGCCAGGCGCGGATTCGAATGAGGCTCAGGAGGCCACGCCTCGATTCCTCGCCCGGCTTCTGAAAGATAGAGGATTATTCGGAGTATGCCAAGATTCCCTTGTACCACACAGAGAAAATGAAACCCCAGTAACGGAAACAGCCAAGATGCGAGAATCGCGACGCGAATACCCATCGAAACCTACCGAACGGTCGATCGGCAGACAGTACGCAGAGAGGGTGAGCCAAGGGCTACCCTCCTCAGGTGAGAGGTTCCAGCCGATCGGCCCAAGTGCCAGACTGTAAGTCGCTCAGCAACGCTTGTCCCAATCTCTCCGACAGAGCCACGACTTCGTTCCAACGCGCCAATCTGGCCTCGGGAACGTCCACCAGCTCGTAGAAGTCCCTACGGTCTGGCACACGTCCTCCGGGCAGGGAGGCGACCCACGATGGGTCGGGAAAGATCTGCAGCACGTTGCGCAAGAGACCGGGAGGAGCCGAGCGGCGAAGATGTTTGTCGAACCAGCCGGGAGCTATCCGCTCTCGATAGTGGGGCAACAAGACGATGCGGTCGTCGTCGGCAACGAGATAACGCGTCGCGAGGTGGTAGTCCGTGACGCCGCCGTCGAGATACTGGCCTTGCGGCGCTCCCCGCGGCGTGTCGACCGCTTCCAGCGCCATCGGCACGCTGGCGGACGCCAGCAAGACCTGTCGGAAAGCCGTGTCCGTCAGCGGCTCGACGCGACCTCGAACTTCACCGGTGAAGCGGTCCGGTGCCGAGTGGAATAGCACCCGTTCGACGAAGGCTCCCAAGGCCCGGGGCGAAACGAGGTTGGCTGCCGCCGCGCCAGCGAGCCAGGCCGCCAGGAGCGGACGTGGCCGTACCGGCAATCGCTTGCGGACACGCACCGCATGGGCGGCCAGATCGACGTTGGGATGACCGAGTGTTCGCTTCACATCCTGAGCTGGGAAGAGCTCGGACAGCATGGGCACATAGGCGTCGGTCACCATGCTGGCCGTCACCTTCTTCGGGAAGACCTTGCCCACGTAGCCCTCCACAAGCCGGCGGTGCGTCCTCAGCGGGTCGGGCGACGACATCGCGGCCATGCGCCACGCGCCGGCAGAGGCACCCACGAGCAGGCGGCGCCGTCCAGATCCGCTGTCCCCCAGGAGCAGACCCGATTCCAAGAGCGCGTGATCGAGACCCACCAGAGCGAGCCATTTAGGTCCGCTGGCCGGTCCGACTACGGCTCCCACGGCCTCGGGTACCAGTCCTCGCTCGAGCAGCCGCCGTCGTGCAGACCTCCCGGCCCGGTACTGCAGCAAGGGCGGCTCCGGCATGGCGTCAGACCGCCGCCGGTTCCGGTTCCAGCGGTGGCTCTCCGTCGACGTCCGACCCGAGGTCTGCGTTCGGCTCCTTCTCCTCCGAAGCACCGAATCGGCGCCGAGCCCATTCCCTTACGCCCCACAGGGTGTCGTAGAGCACCGGAACGAAGACCAGTGTCAGAAACGTGGCGAATGCGAGGCCGAAGATCACGGAGACCCCCATGTTGGCCCAGTAGTCACTCGACTCACTGTCGGTAGAGATCGAAAAACTGTGGAAGTCGAACTCCACTCCGGTGGTGAGGGGGAGCAGTCCGAGGATCGTGGTTGTGGCGGTCAAGAGAACCGGACGGAGCCTCCGCAGTCCGGTCCGGACCATCACCTCCCGGCGTGGCAAACCCCTCTTGCGCAACTGTTCGGCATAGTCGAGTAAGACGATGGCGTTGTTGACCACGATACCCGCCAAGCTGATGACCCCGACACCCGTGAGGATGATGCTAAAGGGCATGCCCATGATCATCAGGCCGACGAGGACGCCGAACATAGACATCAACACCGACGAGATGATGATCAGTGGAATGAGCACGGAATCGAACTGCGCCACCAGGATCGCCATCACCAGAAAAATCCCGTAGAGGAAGGCCTTTTCGAGGAAGAGCTTGGACTCCTCCTCTTCCTCTTGCTGGCCACCGATCGTGAGCTGATAGCCCGAAGGTAGCAGATCGGGAATGTCGTTCGCTCGGCGCAACGCTTCCTCGCGCGCCGGCACCGCCAGATGGCTCGCTGTCACCTGACCCGAAATGGTCACGAGTCGTTTCCGATTCTTGTGCACGATCGCCGGCAGCGACGAGGAGCGTTCCACGCTCGCCACCGCCGATACCGGAATCTGGTCGCCGTCTTCGGCGACCACCGTGAGACGCTCCAGGTCTTCCACCGCGACGCGGGAACCCTCCGCCAGCCGTACACGAACGTCGATCTCCTCGTCACCGCGCCGGTAGGTGGACGCTTCGGTGCCGTTCATGGCCGTCCGCACCGTAGACGCCACGTCCGTCATGTCGAGGCCGAGCCGGCGGGCGCCCACCCGGTCGACATGGACCACCAACTCGGGTCGGGCATTGGCGAAGTCGTCTTCCACCGAGACGACACCGGGAATCGTCTCGACGGCCTGTCGCAAGCGTTCGGCGATGCCACCGAGCACCTCGAAATCGTCTCCGGAGATCTCCAGAGCGACCGGCGGTCCCGTCGGCAAGCCGTCGTTCAGCGGATCGACGCGGATCTCGGCACCCGGGATCGTACCTGCCAACCGCCGCGCCTCTTCCAACGTGCGAAACGAGTTCTGCGTACGCTCCGAACGAGGCACCAGGTCGAGCACGAGCCGGGCGGCGTGAGGCGTTGCCCCCGCGTCACCAAAGTCGTCGGACTGGCTCCCCTCCCCGACCGACGTCGCGAGCAGGCGGAGATCGGTCAAGCCCTGGAGACGCTCTTCGAGGGTTTGCGCCAGCCGATCTGTCTTCTCCAGGCGCGTACCCGGGGGTAGGTCGAGGTCGACCTTGATCTGATTCGGCTGCTCCTCGACGATGAACTCCACGCCATGGCCGAACACGGTGTAGAGAGTCAGAACGGTGAGAGCGAAGCCGAGAGCGGTTCCCACCGTCGCCAGCCGATGGTCGAGACACCAGATGAGAATGCGGCGATATCGCTCCACGATGCCCGCGCCCAGTCGTCGTAAGAGCGGATCGCTGTCCGATCCTTCGCGCACCGCATCTTCGCCCACCACGTCGTCGGGCCGCTCGACGTGCCCCGTAACCACGCGCATGAACATCGAGCACAGCGTCGGGTTGATGGTGAAGGCGACCACCAGCGACGACAGGAGCGCCAAGCTCACCGTCATCGGCAGGTAGCCCATGAAGTCGCCCATCATGCCCGGCCAGAACATCAGGGGCGTGAAGGCACCGACGGTCGTCAAGGTCGACATGGCGACCGCCGCACCCACCTCGCGTGTCGCCGCACCAGCTGCCTCGAGGCGACCCGCGCCCTCCTGCATGAACCGGTAGATGTTCTCGATCACCACCACCGCGTTGTCCACCAGCATTCCCACTGCCAGGACCAGTGAGAAGAGCACGACCATGTTGAGATGCACGCCGATCAACTGGATCACGACGAAGGTCAACAGCATGGAAAACGGAATCGAGAGCCCGACGAAGATCGCATTGCGCAGCCCGAGCGCGAACATCAAGACCAGGACCACCAAGAACAGCCCGGACGCGATGCTGTTCTCCAGGTCGTAGATCTGGCGCAGAATCTCCTCGCTCTCGTCGGCCAGATAGACGAACTCGACGCCTGCCGGCCAGGTCGCCGACCGTTCCTCCACCACCTCCTTCGATCGCTCGATGACCTCCAGTACGTTGGCTCCGACACGCTTCTGTATCTGCAGGGCCACGGACTCACGGCCGTCGATGCGCGAGTAGGAGGTGCGGTCTTCGAATCCGAACCGGACTTCGGCCACGTCGCTCACGTAGACGGGCCGTCCTTCGGGCGATGCCACGACAAAGTCGGCCATGTCGAGGGGATTCTCGACTTCGCCGGGTACCCGGACGGCCCAGGTCGTATCTCCCAGGTCGAGATCGCCGCCGGGGATGGACACGTTCTCCTCACGCACCGCGTCCACCACGTCCTGCAGCGCCAAGCCGTAATGCCGGAGCAGCTCCGGATCCACGTCGACCTTCACTTCCCTCTTGCGGCCGCCTACGAGGTCGGCACGCAGAACTCCCGGCAAGGTCTCCAGCTCGTCCTGAAGGTCCTCGGCGAGCGTCTTGAGGCGGACGGGGCCTACATCGCCCGAGAGATGGATCTGAAGAATCGGAATCTGGGAGAAATTGATTTCCTCGACGGTCGGTTCCTCGGCCTCACCAGGGAAGTCCGCCTGCGCCAGCTCCACTCGGTCGCGTACCCGCTGAAGGGCCGCATTCACGTCGGTGCCGGAGGCGAACTCCACCGAGACCATCGAGGCGCTCTCCATCGATCTCGACGTGAGCTTCTTCAATCCATCGACCCCCGAAACCTCACGTTCGATCGGGTTCGTGATCTGCTTTTCGACCTCGGTGGGCGCAGCTCCGGGGTATACGGTGGTGACGAAGATCACCGGAATGTCGATGTCGGGATACTTCTCCCGCGGCAACCCGAGGTAGGCAGCGAGGCCAAGAACCACCACCGCGAAGGTGAGGAACAGGACCGTGGCCCGATGGCGCAGTGAGATGTCGACGGGGCTCATTTTTGTCAGCTCTCCGGGGTCACGACCCGCTGTCCCGGGCTGACTTGTTTTTGGCCGACCACGATGATCTCGTCCCCGGGCGAGAGCCCGGAATCGATCACGGCACGATCGCCTGCCAGGAGCCGGCCCACCTCCACGAGGCGACGCTGGGCGCGTCCGTCTTCCAAGACATAGACCGCGTCGGAATCACCGAGGTCGATGACCGCGTCGAGGGGGAGGACTAGGGCCTCGGCGGTCTGACGGAGAGGGATCGACAGCCTGGCCGCCAAGCCCGGGCGAAGGTTCCCGTTGGGATTGACGATCTCCACCTCTACATCCAGAGTCCGGGCACCGGCATCGAGCATGGTGCCCAGCCGAGTCACTTCGCCATCGAACGTCTCACCAGGAAAGACATCGACCTGCACGTGGGCCGGAAGTCCCGTCTCCAGAAACGGTACATCCGATGCCGGCGCGGGAGCGACCACCTTGAGATGGGCCACGTCGACAAGATCGAAAGCGGGCTGTCCCGGCTGCGCGTAGTCGCCGGCTTCGAGCCGTTGCACAGAAACGGTGCCCGCCCACGGCGCTTTCACCTTGGACTTCGCCAACTGCAGCTTGGCCCGAGCCAGCTGGGTAACCGCCACGTCGCGCTGGGTGATGGCGTCTAGGAATTGCTGCTGCGTGATCGACTTCTTCGCCAGCAGGGCCTCCGCACGTTCGAACTGGGCCTGTGCCTGACGATGAACCGCCGTCGCCTCCGCCAGTTGGTTCTCGGAGGTCTCGGTATCGATCTCCAACAGGACCTCACCGGCTTCGACCCAGTCACCGGCACCGGCGTGAACTTTTCGGACGACGCCCGGAACCTCCGCGGCCAGGGTCGCCTCGCGGAACGGCAAGATGTCTGCCGGCAGATCGACCCGATCATCGACGCTGCGGAGGGCCAGCCGTACCGTCTCCACCTCGATCGGCCGATCGAGCACGGACGTGGCCTCGGTGGTCGCCGTCTCGGTCATGACGGCGGCTTCCGAGTCGGTGTTGCCGCAGCCGGTGGTGAGTAGAACGATCGGAAGCAGAGCAGCGCAAATCCAAAGCAAACGGACGTGGCTAGGTGAGTTCACTGGTTCATCTCCCGGGGGATGGAGGAATCGATATAGACATGGTTGATTCGGAAGGAAACTCGTCGGGTGCAGCGGAACCTCTCGCCGTTTCCGGATCGTGAGTGGCTGCTTCGAGGGAATCCGTCGGCAGGCGGCCGATCGCGCGTTTGAGCCTTGCCCACTGGATCTGGCGCTCCAGCCTTGCCTGGGTTGCCTCTAGCTCCGCCGAGATAGCCCGATCCTGGGCATCGAGCAGGTCAGCCTGCAGCGCGACGCCCTGGCGGTAGGTCTCCGCCGCGACGCGAGCTGCTTCGGTCGCCGCTGCGGCCGACACGACCGAAGCACGTTCCGATTCCACCGCCGTCCGCAGCGCTGCCAGGCTCTGCTCCACGTCGGCGACGATCTGCCGCCGCAGCTCCTCCCGCCGCCATTGGAGCTGCGCCTTCTGGCTGTCGATTTGCGCCACCTGCCCGGCAACCCGTCCACCATCGAAGACGTTCCACGACAAGCTCACGCTGACGCTCCAGTTCTGGAACAGATCGTCGTCGAGATTCTCAAGCAGCCGGACCTGGCGTCCGTATTCACCGTTGAGTTCCACCTGCGGCTTGCTCTCTGCGGCTGCCACGGTCCGCTGGCGGTGCAAGGCGTCCTCCTGGAGAAGGAGATCTCGCAGCTCGGGCCGTGTCTCAAACGCCCGGTGGATCAACTCGTCCCGGGTCGGTACTTGTGGCACGTCCGTGTCGGTCGTCGACTGCCCACGGATCTCCACTTCCGACTCGAGACCCAGGAGCGCCCGCAGCCTGGCGGCTTCGACGACCACACGCCCCTCGGCCTCGGCGGCCGTAGGGCCCACCTCCGCGAGGGCCGCCTCGGCGCGTAGCAGCTCGAGCCGGGTCGCCTCGCCCAGATCGAATCGATCTTGCACGACCTGCAAAGATTCGCGCCGAGCCTCTTGTTGCGACGTCACGGTCCGCAGTGAGGCTCTGGCTGCCTGCAGGCGATACCAAGCCTCCGTCGCGGAGAGGGCCGTGTCGAGCCGCACCGCATCGATCTGAGAGTCGGTGATGTCGACCACCAGCTCGGCCAGATCGAGCGCCGCACGCACCTTGCCGCCGGAGTAGATCGGCTGGCTGACCTCCACTCCCACGGTGTAGAGCTCCTGCTCGCCGGGGGTGAAACCCGGAAATTGCTCGACGAACTCCTCGAAGTCCGGGCTGTTGAGGAGAGATGGCGAGCGTGAACGATTCCAGTGGGTGATCACGTCGACTTGCGGCCAGGCGTCGGCACCAGCTTCTTCCACACCGCCTGCCACCTCGTGGCGCCGCTCCTCCTCCGCCTTGAGCGCCGCATTCCGTTCCAGGGCCATGGCGACAACCGTGGCGAGATCGAGCTCTACGACGTCTGCGGCGTGAGCCGCGGACGCCATCAGCACCGCCAGAGCAAGAGCCGTACACTGGCGTTTCATAGTCCGACCTCCGTGGGATCCGGGGAGATGCCTCGCCAGTAGAGCTTCCACATCGGGTCCAGGTGCTCGAGGAACTCCTGCCGTCGACGGCCGTAGCCGAACAACTGATGGCTCATGACCCCGTCGACGAACGTGAGCCAGCTGTACACCAGCGCGTTCACGTCCATGTCGACCACCTCACCGCGATTCTTTGCCTCGCGGAACAGCTCCTCGAGGATTTTTTGATACTCGCGCCGGTGTCCCTGGAGCAGATCGCGCACCTTGCCTTCGAGAGCACCGCCAACCTGCGACACCGCTACGCGGCAGAGGGCCGCGGCGTGAGGCCGCTCGACCGCGAAGCCCACCAACGTCCTCAGATGCAGCTCCAGCTGCTCCCGTAGCGGACCGCCCTCCGTCGACGGCGGCGGGCTCGCCTTCCCCCAATCGTCGATCGCACGCTGCAGGAGATCGAGAAACAGCGCTTCTTTCGATGAAAAGTGATTGTAGAGACTGGGCTTGCGAATACCGACGCGCGAGCAGATCTCACCCAGCGACGCTCCGGAAAAGCCGCGCTCGGCAAACAGTGCCCGGGCCTCCACGCGAAGCTTGGCGGCCGTAGCGGCGCCGGCTTCCGTGGCGCTCGGGCGAGAACGCGGTGGTGACTCGTTGCTGGCGGCAGAGTCGGCTGATGTGGGTCGGGCCATGGTTTACTCGGGTCGTCGGCAGGCAACTAACGAACGATCGTTAGTTTGAGAGAGTATACGAGCCGGATCTCGAGAAGTTCAACTCGACGACAACTCGCGACCCCACGTGCGATCATCTCGGCATGGACCGGCTCCGCAAAGGCCTGGCTCCCCTGCTGGCTTTGTTCGCCGCGCTCGGAGCCTGGCGCTCCCTCGCGTCCCCCGATACGTTCTGGCACCTCGCCGCGGGCCGGTGGATTCTCGACCACGGCGAGGTTCCGGATCACGACCCGTTTCGCTTCACGTCGGATCGAGAACCATGGGTCGACCACGAGTGGGGATTCCAGCTTCTGCTGGCCCTGGCCGAGCGGATCGGCGGACTCACCGGTGTCCTGGCCTTCCGATGTGCCATTTTCGTCTTGCTGGCATGGCTCCTGTGGCGTCTCGGGATACGCATTGCCGGCTTCGAGGGTGAGCCACGCGGGGACGGTATGGTCATCGCTCTCGGATTCGGTCTGCTGGTCACCCTGGACGGACTACACGGTCGCATGCCACTGCGCCCGGAGTTGTTGACACTCGTACTCTTTGCCACGTTGCTGTGGTTGTTGGAGGTGGCTCGGGAACGGCCGAACGCGGCCTGGCTGACCCTTCCCCTGACGGCCCTCTGGGTCAATGTGCACCCCGGCGCGCTGCTGGCACCGGGCGTCGTCTTCCTCCATCTGGCAGGGCGCCGGCTTCAGCCCGGCGCCCTGGACGCGAGCGGTATTCGGCCATCCTGGGCGACGGCTATGGGATTTACCGGAGGTACGGCTTTGGCGCTCGGAGCCAACCCCTGGGGGTTCCATGTGGTGGCCCTACCGCTCCGCATCCGCGCAGCCTTATCCGATCTGCCGGCTACGAATCCCGATTGGCGACGCGGGTGGGACGACCCACCCTATTGGCTTCTCGGAATCCTGCTTCTCCTGACGTTCACGGCGATCCGCCTTCGCGACCGGCGTGTCGACCTGGCGTCCGCTTTCGAGCTGGCCGCGATGACAGCTCTGACATGCATCGCCGTGCGTTTCCAAGGCCTCGCATGGATCGCGGCGTTCGCCTTCGCTGCCCACCTCGTGCGCCTGGTTTCGGCGAGGGCCGAGGTGTTCGGTCGGCGCATCGCACCGGTCACGGCTGCCCTGCTGCTCTTGGCCTGTGGCGTGGAGGGCTGGCGTGCCAGCCAGGCGCCCGCCGCGATCGCGCCAGGGCGATTTCCAGAAGCCGGCATGGCGGCGTTGGCGACCTGGGACCGCGAGGTCGGTGTCGGCCATCTGTTCCACCACGCTGTATTCGGCGGCTACGTCTTGTACCGCAGCTTTCCGCCCCGCCAGGTATTCGTCGACACCCGCAACGAGGTCGACCCCTCGATCCTGCACCAGATCGCTGAGGCCCGTTCTGACGCTCGCGCTTGGCGGGCTCTGGTCGAGCGATACGAGCTCGACGCCGCGCTCCTCCGCTACGAAGATCGGCCCCGCCAGGTGCTGGGCCAGCCGGCGGTGCCAGGAGGCCGGCCGACGATGGAGTTGCGGACCACCAGTGCGCTGCTGTTCCCGCCCGACCGCTGGGCCCTCGTGCACTGGGACGACGTATCAATGCTCTTCCTGCGTCGAACTGAAGCGCGAGCCGCGCGACTCGCCGATTCGGAATATCGATTCGTACAGCCCGAAGACGTCCAAACGACGCTGCAGAAGGCAGCGCGCGATCCGGCGTTTCGTGCCGGGCTGACGGCCGATCTGCAGCGCAAGATCGCAGAAGATCCGGACTGCCGACGCGCGCGGGCCATCCTCGACGCTCTGCAGCGGAGACTCAACATCGATACGATTCCCTCGCTCCCTCTACCTTGAGACCTTCATGGAGATCCGATGATCCACCACGACATCCACGATGTGCAGGGCGTGCGGGTTGCTGTACTGCGGGTCGCGCACGGCAAGGCCAACGCCATCGACGTCGAATTCTTCGAATCCCTGATCGCAGCTCTGAACGAGGTGGAATCGTCGGACGTCCAGGCGGTGGTTCTGACCGGCTCGGGCAGGAACTTCTCAGCCGGCGTTCAACTGTTCGCCGTCATCGAAGGCGGCCACTCGTATCTCCAGGAATTCCTACCCGTTCTGTCCGAAGGCCTGCGTCGCCTGTTCACCTTTCCCCGACCGGTGATCGCTGCGATCAACGGCCACGCCATCGCTGGTGGCTGCATCTTGGCACTCGCTGCGGATCGGAGGATCTGCGTGAGCGAAGGCGCGAAGCTGGGGGTCACCGAGCTAATGGTGGGCGTACCCTTCCCCTCGGCTCCGCTGGAAGTGGTGCGCCATCATCTGCCGCTCCACGTGGCGCAGGACCTCATTCTGACGGCACGCCTCGTGGCACCGGACGAGGCGCTGAAGCTGGGTCTCGTAGACGAGCTCCGCTCGGCGGAAGAGCTGTTAGAGCGAGCCGTCGGCACGGCGGCGAAGATGGGGCAAATCCCGAGCCGCACCTTTGCTGTGTCCAAGCGTCAGCTGCGAGGCGATGCGCTGGCCGCCATGGATCGGGGCGCCGAGACGTACGACGAAGAGGTCCGCGAGATCTGGGCCGCCCCCCAAACGCTAGATGGCATCCGACGGTTCATGGACGCTACGGTCCGAGGCCGATGAGGAGAGACCCATGACAGACGATCGAGAGCTAGAGACGCTGCGCTATCCCATCGGTCGCTTCGACGCGGCGGTGCCGATCGAGATCGAAACGGGGCTCAGCGTGCTGGAGGACTGCCCGTCGAACCTGCGTGCCGCGGTCGAGGGTCTCCGCCCCGCCCAGCTCGATACGCCCTATCGGCCCGGCGGATGGACCGTTCGGCAGGTCGTACACCACGTGCCTGACAGCCATCTGAACTCCTACGTCCGCTTCCGCTGGGCCCTTACGGAAGATTCGCCGCGGATCAAGACCTACCGCGAGGAGCGTTGGGCGGAGCTGCCGGATTCCACGGCGCCGCCCGAGGTGTCTCTCGATCTTCTAGAGATGCTCCACAAAAGGTGGCTGATCTTGCTGAGAGAGCTTTCTGACGACGACTGGCAGCGGACTTGGAGCTATCCCGACGGCGAAGGCCCGGAGGTGTTCAGCCTGCAGCAGGCCCTGGCGCTCTACGCCTGGCATTCCAGGCACCATGTGGCGCACGTGACGCGTCTGCGGGAGCGCATGGGCTGGTGACGGGCAACGTCGAAGCTTTGTTCAGGGCTCGACTCTCTGAGCTGGTACGCCGAGTCTCCGGCCCGGCTCTTGATTTGGTAACCAGGACCTGGCGCAGCCGCACAAAGGCGTGTTGATCGCACGTTGATCCGTATCGCCGGTTCGGAACGTAGCACGGTCACGTTCGGCTCAGCGAAGTCACGCGAGGCGCACAAAAGACCCGTCTCGGTTGTCGGATTGGAAGCTACAGTGTTGTGCTCTCCGCCTCCTCGGCCGAGCGCAGCGAGATGACCCGCTAAGGTAGGGTCGTGCCTAACGTTTTTTGACACTTTGCGGGAGAGAGAGCCATGTCCCTCCACCGACTCATCGTATTGGCCTTGGCGCTGGTCTTCTGGCTCGGCCCTGCTCATGCTGAGGTAGCACCACAGCCACACATCGAATATCCAGCCTCTTCCGAGTTCTTGGTTCTAGAACTCACCGGGACCGGCACGCTGATCACAGATCCAGAACAGCACCCCTTCATACGGATCTACGGAGATGGCCGCGTACATGTTCGCCGCCCCTCGTTTGTCGTCAACAATCCTGGGGATCATGAGGCGTATCTGAGTCACTCTGATCTAGGAGAGTTACTCTCACTCTGCGCGAGCAAAGGACTTATGGATTTCGACAGTAAGGCGGTCAAAGAGGACTACGATGCCGCGGTGCGGGCTAAGTGGTCTCGGACGGGCTCAGGTGCCGTTGACGACGCCGATGCCGGATACACCGTTCTTTCCATCTGGCTCTCCGAGTACACCCCCGTGGGGAGAGATAGCTCTACTCAGAACTTCCACAAGAGACTCCTCTGGCGAGCGTTGCCGCTCGCGGTCTCTGGATACCCGGAAGTTGAAGCGCTCGCACAGTTTCAGGCGGTCGTCGAGTTCCTCGAGGCGATCGAAGAGACCGTGATCGAGACAGCCAAGCGCGGTGAGGTCTCGATTTCGCTACCAGATATCGGAGAGTAGTGCCGATGTCCCAACGGCTGTCTCTTCTCTTCCTCTCGCTCCTGACCCTCGTAGCCAAGCCAGCCCATCCCGGGGCATTTCTTCTAGATGAGATGCTTCGAACCACCGTGCCGGACGCTGTCATGCATCCCATCGGATACGACGGCACCGGCGGTACAGTCACCGTCAGTTTCTGCATCGACCCTGGCAGCGCATTCGCGACTGAACTTGTTACTCCGACACAGAATGCTATCGACACCCTGAATGCCCTCGTCCCGACCACGAGCAACTACGTGGCACCGGGTGAGAGTACGCAGGTTCCTGCGGGCCACGTTGATGCTGAATCGATCCTTCTCCATGAGATGGGGCACTGCGTCGGCCTCGGGCATGTAAACCTCGGGAGAATCCCGCCGCCGCCGTTGGACATATTTTTCGGCGATGCCGCCATGTCTAACCCTGGTCCGGATGGCGAGTACACCTTCGTAAATACTGGTGCCGATGGATTCTGGGGTTCCGCAGACGATCTCCGTGGTGACGATGGCAACCTTCTTTGGTTCCGCAAGATGGTCAATGACCCGTTCCTGCTGCCGGTCGTGCCCCCTCCGGCCTACGATCAAACCAACTACACACGGGACCTTGCGAGCCTTCCGATGGATGACGACTACACGAACAGTGGCTCGCCAGTAGTTGCTGCGGCACTCGGCTATCCCAATACCAAGGCGATCATGCACTCGCTGACCGGTTTGCAGGCTGAGGCTCGTGCCCTTTCTCACGACGATGTGACGATGCTGCGCTACGCTTCAAGCGGTCTCAACGAGACTGCGGGTGACTCCGATGACTATGTGCTCACTTTGGAGCTAACGAGCTTTCCATGCGACATCCCGATTCGATTTGTTTCACTCGGCACCCAAGTCGTCGGCCGTTGCCCATTTGTACCCACTGGGCCTATCTCAGGCTCCACCGATCACTACACTGCGACACCACAAGCTGTCGAGCTCAACTCTGATCTGTCTTGGTTCTTTGGCTCAGCTCTTGACCTAGCCATCACCAAGAGTGATGGTGACGCGGAGGTTCTGCCTGGTGGCGACATCGTCTACACGCTGGAGGTTTCCAACGTCGGTTCAGATGTCGATGCCACCGGAGTCGAGATTGAGGAGACGATACCCGACTTCACGACCTTCAATGCCTCTGCAAGTGATCCTGGCTGGAACTGTGTTGACATCGTCGCGGGATCTGAGTGTCTGCTGTCAGTCGGTTCTTTGTCTGCCGGTGGGCCACCTGTGCAAGCCACGTTCGTCGTCACAGTAGACAACCCACTACTGGGCGTCGAAGAGATCTTCAACCTGGTTCGGGTATCTGATGATGGGAACAACGGGCCTGATCCGAATCCAGGAAACGACCTCGCGCAGGAGTCGACTCAGATCGACTCAGGTGTGGTGTTCGAAGACGGATTCGAGTCCGGAAACACGTCTTCGTGGTCGCAAACGGCACCCTGAACAAGAGCCCAGCACCAACGACCCCAGCAGCGGAAGCGCGACCGTTTCAAGAACGAGACCTGCTCTTCCTGTCTCGCTTGGCCGAATTGAAGCCGCCGAGAGTTGGATCGGGCCTGTGCCCGCCGTGAGGCCTCGGGCAGAATGTCCCAACTGACCACTGGACTGGAACATAAGGTCACAGGCATGCGCATTCCGACCCGACCCGCACACCGCTTCACGTCCCACGACCCGTCACACCCTCCCGTGTCCCCGGCCACGGTGTTCAAATGGGGTGTGGTCGACCGCCTGCTCCGACGTCGGCACATCGCAGATCCACTGCCGGGTGCGCCGGTCGTGGCGCCCGATATCGAGCGATTGCGCGTGCCCACCGACTCCCCCAGGCTGACCTGGATCGGCCACGCGTCGTTTCTGTTGCAGTTGGCGGGCCGGGGGATCGTCATCGATCCAGTCATGTCGCGACGGCTGGGCGTCTACCCGCGCCACACTCCACCCGGCTTGGACCCCGAGCAGCTTCCGAGGATCGATGCATTGCTCATCAGTCACAACCACTACGATCATCTGGACGTCCCGACGCTGCGACGGCTGCCGAAGGATCTTTGGGTCGGCGTGCCGTTGGGACTCGGCGAGCTGGTTCGCCGTCTAGGTTTCCTCGACGTCCACGAGCTCGACTGGTGGCAGAGCCTGTGGTTGAACGGTCTACGCATCTCCTTCGTCCCGGCCCGCCATTGGTCACGACGTGGCCTGTTCGACGTCAACCGCAGCCTATGGGGAGGCTGGGTGGTGGAAAGTACGGAGCACACTGTGTACCACGCAGGTGACTCCGCCTACTTCGATGGTTTCGCCGAGATCGGCCGCCGGTTCCCCGGCATCGGAATCGCCATGCTGCCCGTGGGATCGTACGCACCCGGCTGGTTCATGGAGCACCACCACATGACTCCTGAGCAGGCCGGCCAAGCCTTCGTCGACTTGGGGGCCGAGACCTTCGTGCCCATGCATTGGGGCACCTTCCAGCTCACCGACGAAACCTTGTGCGAACCCGTCCAGCGGATCCGTGCTTGGTTCGAGCGCGAGCGACCCGCCGGCGAGCTCCGCGAGCTGGCGGTAGGCGAATCACTGGAGATTTGAGCAGTTCCAGACTCGGGTGTTCGATTCGACCACCGGGTCGTTGGAGCCCGGGGACCGCCGCCTCAGATGCCGAAGAAACGAACGAACTCGCGCTCGCCCGAGGCGGAAAAACGGACGGTTCGACCGATCAGATCTTTCTCGGCCCACCTGCGTTGGTAGATCTGACGCAGGATGGCTGCGCCGGCTCCGCCCGCGAGATGGGAGCGCCGAACGCTCCAATCGAGACACGAACGGCAAACCGTACGGCGGGCATCGAGGAGCTGCCGGACATCGATACCGAATTCGTCGAGACGCTGTTCGCCGGCAGGAGTGAGGTCGACCCCGTCCCCATGCAACTCGAGCAGGCCTTGGCCGACCAAGCCTTCGAACAGGCGTACGCCGAGCTCTCCGGCGAGGTGGTCGTAGCAAACGCGGGCCTTGCGAAGGGCTGAATCGCTCGGTCCACTGGCGACGCCTGGTGCGGTTCGATTCGCCAGGACACATAGCTTCTCGATGATCTCGGCGACCTGCTCGCCAGCGATCTCGAAGTAACGATGCCGCCCCTGCTTGCGTCTGCGGATCAGTCCGACGCCGCAGAGCTTCGAGAGATGAGCACTTGCCGTGGAAGGCGATATCTCCGCCTCGAGGCTCAGCTCCGTCGCGGTGAGGGCCCTGCCGGCCATCAAGGCGAGCACGATCCTGGACCTCGCTGGGTTCCCGATCGACCCCGCGATCGTCGCGATGTCGGGTACAACGGCATATTTCATTGGTAGATCCTTACATCTTTCCAAGCGGTTGCCCGCCCGGTCTGGTGTCA
>JALCBJ010000127.1 GCA_028066595.1 Thermoanaerobaculia bacterium | reverse complement strand
CCAGCCGAGGCGCTCGGGGCCTTCTGCGGCGCTGGATTCGAAAGATCCGAAAGCGTTGCCCGGACGCGGCCATTGTGGTGCGCGCGGACTCTGGTTTCTCCGTACCGCGGGTTCTGCGAGAGCTCGAACCACTCGACCGAGACCTCGGCGATGTCGACTATCTGATGGGCAAGGCCCGCAATCCGGTCCTGGAGCGTCGGCTGGCCCCGCTGATGAAGGCCGCAACCGAAGAGCAACGGGGCTCGGAGAAGATCCGCCGATTCGACGACTTCGGCTACTCCGCAGGATCTTGGAATCGAAGCCGGAGGATCATCGCAAAGGCCGAGGTCACCTGACTGGGTCCGAATCCTCGATTCGTCATCACCTCAATTCAAGGCTTCGATCCCGAAGATCTCTATCGGGCCTATTGCGAACGGGGGCAGTCCGAGAACCATCTCAAAGACCTCAAGCGTGCGCTCAAGGCGGATCGGCTTTCCTGCCATCGATTCCATGCAAACTTCCTGCGTCTGCTGCTCCACGCGATGGCCTACCGGCTTCTGTTCGCCCTGCGGCGTCTGGCGGGTCGGGTCCAACCGAGTCTGGCAAGGCTGCAATTCGACACCCTACGGCTTGGCTCTCCCCCTCTCCGGAGAGGGGGAGCTGGAGGGGAGCTCAAGAAAAAACAGCCTTCCCTTCCGGGCGACGACCGACACCAATTTCGTCAACCAGCTACGTTGTCGCTCTCTTACAGCTGTGCGACCCTCTCGATCCTCTTCTTCATGCTGCTCGTGTATGCCTTCTCGCCCGAAAAACCGACGAGTCGATACTGGATACGGCCTCGGGGTCCGATGACGAAAGTCGTGGGAATTCCAGTCACGCCAAACTGGATCCCCGCGCCTGCATCTTGTGCGATGTCGAAGGTGTACGAGCGCTCGCTGAGCCACTGCTTCAGCATGGTGCTGTCCGCGTCCTGAGAGATTGCCAAGAAAGTCACGTCGTCACGATCAGCATAGGCGTCGGCCAATCCTTGGTAGTGGGGCATCTCCGCGATGCAGGGACCGCAGTTCGTCGCCCAAAAGTTCAGCACCACCGTCTTCCCGTTCTGTTGTTCTAGCGACCACGGGTTCCCGTTTGTTCACTCCATCGAGCTTCTCGACGGTCCAGCTCCGCTTGCAGCGTTTCCTCGGTATAGCCGGAGGCCACCAGTGATCCCTTCGCACGTGTCGCCCCATCCTCGTCGAAGCGGGCATACCTCCGGGTGAGGGCCTCCAGGAAGTGCTCGAGGGCTTCATCCTGCTGTCCGCGATGCTCATGCATGCGAGCCAGCGACGCAAACGTCAAGGCGGACTCTTCCAGCTCGTGGCTTCCTGGAACAACCGGAACGCCGCGTCCGCGTCGCCCCTCGCCCACAGGATCTCGCCGTTCAAGCGCCGGAATTCGCTTATTGACCTGGCAATCCAATGTTGCAACGGCGTGTCCACTTTTCCGTATGAACTGAATGCGAGAAACAGACTCTAGAAAATTATCCATCCCCGCGCTCAACGATCGACGGAAGCAAGCGGTCAAGCTCCGTTTGAAAGGAATGAAACTGGAAGAGATCGCCGACATCGTAGGCATGAGCAAAGGCACGATTATCGCCGCGACCAAGGCTTACAAAGAAGGTGGCTGGCCAGCGGTCAATGTTCGCCGAAGAGGACGGCCGACCGGCGACGGGCGAACTTTGTCGGCAGAGCAAGAGGCTTCGATTCGGGAAACCATCTGCGACCGTACGCCAGATCAACTCAAGATGCCGTTTGCGTTGTGGACGAGGGTTGCGGTTCGCCAACTCATTCAGCAGAAGCTCGAGATCGACATGCCGATTCGCACAGTAGGCGAGTACCTGAAGCGATGGGGGTTCACGCCCCAGAAGCCGATTCGCACGGCGTATGAGCAGAAGCCCGAGGCCGTCAAGAAGTGGCTGGACGAGGACTTTCCGGCGATCAAGGAGCGCGCGAAAGCCGAAGATGCCGAGATTCAGTGGGGAGACGAGACAGGTCTTCGATCCGACGATGTCCGAGGGCGAGGCTACGCTCCGAAAGGCAAGACTCCCTTGGTACGTGTCGACCACCGGCGAGAGAGCCTGTCGCTGATCTCCTCGATCACCCATCGAGGCAAGGTCCGCTGGATGGTCTTCCACGGCGGCATGAATACCAAGATCCTTCTGGAGTTCTTCCGTCGGCTGATCCGGGGGGGCCAGCGAAAGATCTTCTTGATTCTCGACAATCTCCGGGTCCACCACGCCAAGAAGGTCCGGGAGTGGTTGGAGCGTCACAAGGATCAGATAGAAGTCTTTTACTTGCCTTCGTACAGCCCGGAGCTGAATCCCGACGAGATGCTCAACGCAGATTTGAAGAAAGCGGTTACGAGCAAGGCGCCCGCTCGCGAGAAAGGGGCTCTGAAGCGCGTGACACAGAAGCCTTTGAGGCGTTTGTCGAAGAGCCCGGCGAAAGTTCGAAACTTCTTCAAGCATGCACCCGTCCGCTATGCTGCATGAGTCCGACAATTGGTTGCCACCTCAATAATCTGACGGTGGATGCTAACGAGTCGCCTCCCGCGCGGAGGCGCGGATTGAAACTTGCTCCACGTCCCGCGCTTCACCGGGTCGGGGTACAGGTCGCCTCCCGCGCGGAGGCGCGGATTGAAACTTCGTGGGGTTTCGTCTCGCGGTCAGGTGAGGCGCGGTCGCCTCTCGCGCGGAGGCGCGGATTGAAACCCGCGCCGGGGTGCCACCGAACCACTGCCCCCACGTCGCCTCCCGCGCGGAGGCGCGGATTGAAACAACTTCACCATCGTCGACCCCAAGCTGCCAGCCGGGTCGCCTCCCGCGCGGAGGCGCGGATTGAAACTCGGTGTACCTGCCGAAGTCCACCTCCTGGCCGGTGTCGCCTCCCGCGCGGAGGCGCGGATTGAAACTCCGGCGAACTGGCGCAGATCGGCGATAATCGTGTCGCCTCCCGCGCGGAGGCGCGGATTGAAACACTAGACGTCTCAACCCGAGGGCCCTGGCAGCTCTCGTCGCCTCCCGCGCGGAGGCGCGGATTGAAACATCTTGTCGTTGTCGCCTACGCTCCTGGATACCCGGTCGCCTCCCGCGCGGAGGCGCGGATTGAAACCGGCCTCTGGTCCCCTACCTTGAGGCCACGGGCCGCGTCGCCTCCCGCGAGGAGGCGCGGATTGAAACGATAACTTGAAGCACGAAGAGAAACTAAAACAACGTCGCCTCCCGCGCGGAGGCGCGGATTGAAACCTGTCCGGGGAGGTGAGGGAGCAGATCTTTGGCAGTCGCCTCCCGCGCGGATTGAAACCAGGGCATCGGCGAGCACGAGCGCCGCCTCATGGATGTCGCCTCTCGTGCGGAGGCGCGGATTGAAACTTGCAGTAGTGGCTCTCGTCGAGCACGATGGCCTTCGTCGCCTCCCGCGCGGAGGCGCGGATTGAACGAGAACGCGGGAAACGTTGGTATCGTTGAGGGCTTGTCGCCTCTCAGGCGGAAGGCCGGATCAACCGATCGGATGTTGTTGCAGGCATTCGGGGCTCCTTGTCGCTAACGGGAAGTGTGGAGTGCCACGTGATCCGACGCGGAGGGCCATTCGAGATCGCTCGCCGCCTCCGCGTGGACCCCGACGAGGCCAGTGGCGTCACCTCAGCCAGCAGACGTCAACGGGTCATAGGTAGGAAATCCGACTTCGCCTCGTAGGACGCTCCCACCTTGAGCTTCGAGCCCTTTCGCAGGGCTGCTTGACAGAGCCTTACGACGCTGAGCGCCTTCGCCGGCAATCCGACCAACGGGAGCCGCTCCGCCCCCCAATACCCCTGGAGCATTGGAGGCTCGAATCATGAAGGAATTCCTTCTGCGTGTGGCCGTTCTCTGTCTTCTCCTGCCCGTGCAGGCTGCTGCGCAGCAGAAACCGACGGATCGCCGCGCGCCGGTTTCGAGCGATGAGGAGTTCGTCGCTCTCGCAAAGGAGCTACCCGGATTTGGTGGCTTTTTCTTCGATGAGGCGGGGCGCGTCAACGTCGTCCTCCGGGATCCATCCCAGAAGGCCTTGTTCGAAGATGGATTAGTCGATGGTTTCGACAAGCTGTCGGCCCGTGGCGCGGTGCGCGTCGTCGCGGGACGGTACGGATTCGACGAGCTGGCTGCCTGGAGAAACGACTTGTTCGACCTTCTGGCGCATCCGTCGGTGGTGTACCTCGACGTCGATGAACGCCGGAACCGCGTCGTTGTCGGGATCGACCGAACCGAAGTCGGACGCAAGTCGGCGACCCGTGCCGGGCTGAAGCGGTCGATCGCGGCGCGGCAAGTTCCCCGTGAGGCGGTGACTTTCGTCGAGACGGATCCGGTGCGTCCCGCCGCCACGCTGAGGGACTCGTTCCGGCCGTTACCTGGTGGCGTAAGGATTCAGTCCGACCCGCCTGGATTGGGCGGCAGCATCTGCACGATGGGATTCAATGCGAAACGATCCGGCGTGCAGGGCTTCGTCATCAATTCCCACTGCACATCGTCCTATCTCGCCCCGGACAGCACGGTGATCTACCAGCGATCGAGCTCGCTCTCGTCGGATCGTGTAGGGCAAGCGATCGTCGACCCAGCCGGTTATGTTTGCTATCCAGGTTGGCAGTGTAGGTTCAGCGATGCCGCGTTCGTCGACTACGACAGCAACTCGACGGACGACTTCGGACGGATCGCGCGTCCGACGTGCGTCAACTGTTCCAGTGTCTCGGTGGGCAGCTCGACCTTCCGCATCACTGGCACGTTGAACCGCGTCTATGTGGGCTGGCAACTCAACAAGGTCGGCCAGACCACCGGTTGGACGCGGGGATCCGTATCCCAGACTTGTGTCCACTTTTCCATCCAGCCGGGCCAGGCTGTGCTGTGCCAAGACATGGTTGACGCGGGAGTAAACGGCGGGGACAGCGGTGCACCGGTCTTCTCACGAACGGCGGGCTCGAGCTCAGTTCTCCTTGCAGGGATCCTGTGGGGTGAGAGCGGTGGAGGCTTCGTGATGAGCTCCATGGGAAACATCGAGTGGGAGCTTGGAGATCTTTCCGTGGGAGGACTTCCCGTAGGAATTCCATAGCTCCGACGGTGAGAACAGGCTAGCTCAACAGGCTAGCTCGATAGGTTCCCTGATCCGGATCGGGGGACGAAGCGATCTGAACTTTTCGACGCGGCATGGCGTCCTTGCGGCACCAGAGCGACGGCTGCCCATCCCGGGCAACCCTGGAATCACGCAAGGAGTGCCGCCATGCCGACTACCACGTCTCGAGCGCGAGACCTTTCGAGATCAGATCTAGCCAAGTCAAACCCTTCCAAGCCCCGGTGGCGACAGGGTATCGCGATCGCCCTGGCCCTGGCGCTCGTGGTAACCCTGGCCGGACTCGTTTTTGCGGCTCCGAGGGATCGGAGCCTCGATTCCCTGATGGATCTCTATGCCAAACAGGGGCAGCGTGAAGGAGTAGGAAGCCCATTCAATGGGGTTCTCCTGGTTGCCAAGGGCGACGAGGTGATCCACAAGAAAGCGTATGGCTTCTACGATCGCGAGACGGCGGAGCCCCTCGCGGTGGCAGACCGTTTTCCGATCGGGTCGATCACCAAGCAGTTCACCGCGATGTTGGTGATGCAGCAAGTCGAGGCGGGCATTCTGGAGCTCGATCGGTCGGTCTCAGACTATTTGGCGTACGTTTCGGCCGAGTTCGGGGGCGAGCTGACCCTGCATCGGCTGCTCTCCCATTCGGCGGGGTTGCCCCACTACGAAGGACTACGCGGTTTGATCGACGATCGAGAATTCTTGGAGACCCGATGGACTCCCGAAGAATATGTGCGTTTGATTTCGAGGGTCGAGTTGATCAACGAGCCGGGGACGGAGTTCTCGTACAGCAGTCTAGGCTACGTGCTCTTGGGAGCGATTCTGGAGGAGGCGACGCAGACGTCGTACGCGGAATTGCTCCAGGAGGAGATCGTCAAGCCCTTGGGTCTCCGCAACACAGGCTTCGCCAATAACCAGTTTCTGGACGACGGAGTCGCGCAGGGATACCGGTTTCGGGAGCTCGGATTCTTCAAATCCCTGCGCCAGAGCGCTCCGGGGGAGTACTCCGACGATCGCTTCCGGGATCAGTCCACGACATTTTCTACCGGTGGAATCCACTCGACTGTCGAGGATCTCTGGCGCTGGTCGAGGGCGGTTCACGAATCGGAGTTGCTGTCGCCAGAATCCACGGAGCGGATGTTGGAGCCCAATATCGGAGGATATGCCTACGGCTGGTTCCGCAACCTCGAGTCCGCGTTTCGCCGGAACCCAAGCGCTCCTCAATACGCCCATGGGGGTGCCCTCGAAGGTCACCGCAGCAACCTCGCGGTCTACGACGACGGCACCACCATCATCTTTCTGTCGAACGTGACGCCGGTCAACGTCTTGCGGCTGACCCACAATCTCCATTTGATCGCCAACGGGATCCAGCCCGGATCGTTTCGCCGAGATCTCGTGCGACCGGAGATCGAAGACGATCTCGCCACCTTTGTGGCGGAAGGCGGGCAGACAGCCTTCGTCGAGTACTACGACGAGATCTCGAGACGTGCCGGCTATACCGTGCTGCCGGCACAACTCGCCTACGTCGAGCTGGCGACGCTCTACATCGAGGAGCGCCAGCTACTGGAGGCCGAGGAAGTCCTCACGGAACTTGACAGTCACTATTCCAGATTGGACCAGAGCATCGTCAATCGGATCGGCTATTTGTTGCTGAAGCAGAACTACAACGACGAGGCGATCCGGTATTTCGAACGCAATGTCGTGACGTATCCGCACTCGCCTAATGTGCACGACAGCCTGGGAGAAGCACTGCTGGACAGCGGCCAGCTCGATCTCGCGGTGAAGAGCTTTCGCGAAGCGGTGCGGCTCGCTGAAGCATCCGAGCACCGGGGCTTGGACGCGTTCCAGGCGAATCTCGACAAGGCGTTGGGCAAGTCATAGCTGGACCCGTCCTCCAGAAGAGCCCGTCGGTATCGCGGGAGCCTGCGCCGATATCTACTCCGAGCTCGAGATCTCCGCGATCGAGACGGAGTCCGACAGATCGAGCAGGGGGGCCGGAATGTCGTTCCGACCCCGTTCTCGTCGAGCCGTCCTGGCGACCGCCTCAGGTGTCGATCCGAACCGGGCCTGGCTCGATCAGTTGTCTTGGTTCGGATCGGGTGCCGGATCGGACGGTCCGCCCCACCAGGCCCAACGCCGTTTCTTGGGTTTCGGCTCCGCGCTCTGGCCGGCGAGGACTCCGACCGGGGACGGCGACGGTTCGGCCTGTGGCGTGTCGTCACCGGAGGAAGAGGGCTGCTCGCGGTCGCCGTTTTGGCTGCCGGAGTCGGTCGGCTCCGCCGGAGTCTCGCCGCCAGATCCGTTGGACGGGTCGGCGCTCGCGGCTCGGGAACGGCTACGGCTGCGGCTTCGCCGCCTGCGTACCGGCTCGGCGTCTTCCGATCTGGAATCGCTCGACATCGAAGCCTCTGGCGAGGAATCGCCCGAGGCCGAATCACTCGGCGGCATGTTGCCGGGCGCGGCCTCCGGACGTTCGTCCGTCTGGCCTTCGTTGACCGAAGCACCCGCGGTGCTACGGCGCCCTGACGAGCGGGAGCGTCTGCGGCGACGCTGGGTACCCGCCTCTGGCTGAGCCTGGTTGTCGCTGTCCCCATCGGATGGTTGTGTTTGGCGGCTCTCCGGTGCCTCTTCGACTTGCGGAGCGTCTTCCGAGTTTGCACGGCGGCTGCGGCGACGTCGGCGAACGACCTTCGGTTCGGCGTCGGCATCGCGATGGTCGCTGTCGTCCGACTCCGGTGACGTCGCAACGACGTCATCCTGCGCGGATGTCTCGGACCCTGCGCCTTCGGCTTCTCGGCGGCGAGAGGAGCGCCGTCGGCTCCGACGGCGGCGTGGTGCACTTGCGGACTCTGCTGCCTCCTCCGTCTTGTCGATCTCAGCTGGGTCGGACGCGCGTTCCTCCCGAGCCTCGTTCTGAGGCTCTGAGCTCGCTGCCGCATCCTCGCCGCGGCGACCACGACGGCCCCGACCTCCGCGCCGACGCCGGCGCTTGCGGGTACCACCCGAAGCCTCGTCCCCGTCGTCTTGCGAGGTTTGAGCCTCTTGGGACTGAGCGGTTTCCTGTGCCTCTGGAACCTCTTGATCCTTCTTGCGACGACGCGAGCGACGGCGGCGAGACTTGCTCTTCTGCTGTGTCTCGGGCTGCTGCTCGTCCTCGTCTCGGGCAGCTTCCGACGCCTGGCGTGAGGGCTTCGATGAGGGCGAGTCCGCTGGCTCGCTGTCCTTCTTGCGGCCGCGGCGGCTGCGTCGGCGCGATTCCGCGGTCAGGTCGGTGGAGGAGAAGGCGGGTTCCTTCTTCTGTGACTTCTGACGAGCACGCGCCTCCTCGTCGGAGCGCTCCTCCCATTCGAGCCGCTCTTCGGTGCGATGCAGCGTCGATGCGGCGACGATCTGAACCTCGATCTCGTGGTCCTGCTCGATGCCCATCAGCTGCCGACGGAACTGATTCTGCAACATGTCGGCCATCTCGGGATGGAGGGCGACGGTGACGTGCTTCACGCGGCCGGACGCGGCGCGACCCTCGATGCGTGACAATAGACGCAGTGCAGCGAACTCCGGGGTGGGGATCGTCGCCTGACCGCTACATGTGGGGCACGGACGATGGGTGCGCAAGCGTAGCGACTGCTTGATGCGCTGACGATTGATCTCCAGCAACCCGTTGGGGCTGATACGACCGACGCTGTAGCGTGCCTTGTCGGGCTTCATGGCGTCCCGCATCACCCGCTCGAGACGAGCCTGGTGCTTGCGCAAGCGCATGTCGATGAAGTCCACCACCACGAGACCGCCGATGTCGCGTAGACGTAGTTGGCGAGCCACTTCCTTGGCAGCCTCGCAGTTGATCTTGAAGATCGAATCCTCGTGGTTCGAGTTTCGGGTGGCGCGACCGGAGTTCACGTCGATGGCGGTGAGCGCCTCCGTGAGGTCGATGACGATGGAGCCACCGGAAGGTAGCGGTGCGGTGCGATCGTAGATCTTGTCGATCTGCGTCTCGAGCCGATAGCGGGAGAAGAGAGGCAACGAGTCGTCGTACTGCACGAGCTTGGTCTTGGAGCGCGGCATGAAGGCTTTCATGTAGTCCGCGGCCTTCTCATAGACCTCATCGCTGTCCACCACCACCTGCTCGATGGCGGGGTCGAGGTAGTCGCGTAGCGCCTGAACCACCAGATCCTGGTCGCTGTAGAGCAGGCGCGGTCCCTTGCCGCGATTCGACTCGCTCTGTACCTTCCGCCACAAGCGCAGGAGCGCGTTCATGTCGCGGTTCAGCGTTGCCTGGTTCTGGTCGATGCCGTTGGTACGGACGATGACACCGTGCCCCGCCGGCAGGTCGAGCTTCTTCAGCCGGCCCTTGATGGTCTTCCGGTCTTTGTCGTCTTCGGCCTTGCGCGAGATGCCGCGCACGCCGTCGAAGGGTGTCAGCACCAGGTAGCGGCCCGCCAATGCGATGTTGGTGGTCAGGGCGGCGCCCTTCTGACCGACTCCGTCCTTGGTCACCTGAACCAGGATGGGTTGGCCTTTCTGCAACACCTGGTCGACGCTGGGACGCTTGGTCTTCTTCGGCGGTTTCAGCTGGTAGGCGGATTCGAGTACGTCGCCGACCGGGAGGAAACCGTGACGCTCCTCGCCGATATCGATGAAGGCAGCGTTCAAGCTGGGTTGGATGTTGGCCACGACGCCGCGGTAGATGTTGCCGCGAGTGAGGCCGGATTCGTCGATCTGCACCTGATATTCGTGCAAGGTGGTGCCGTCGACGACGGCCACCCGCAGTTGTTCGGCGCGGGTGGAGTTGATCAGCATTTTCATGGTCAAGAGAATGACTCCATGGCTATTGAGCTGTGGGGAGCGCGCTCAGAAGGTGGTCGTCACCAGCAGCACGGCCGTGCCCACCATCGCCAGAATGCCGGCGATGGCGAGGGCCGAAGTGACTTTGCCGGGACGAAGATCGGGATCTTCCACCAGGCGCGTGACCGCCCACAGGTTGAGGACGTAGTAGACGGGTGAGAACACCAGACCGAACGCGCCGACAGCCTTCACCAGCCAGGCCGGATCGGGCACCAGCGACAAGATCGCCATGCCGCCGAAGGTGACGGTGAGCAAGAAGGTCCAGTACACCCGATCGACGCGGCCGCCGTAGGAGGGATGACCGCGCAGAACGCGGCGGGCGGCGACGAAGGATCGGGGAAAGCCGTCCATCATCGTGTAGCAAGTCGTGAACAAGGCGGCGAAGGCCATCATCAGCACCAGCTGACGAATCCCTTCGCCGAGGCCGTATTCCTGAAAAACCAGTGTGTAGAGACGGGAGAGGACGACGGCGACGTCCGGCCCTTCGGGTACCAGCCCGCGAGGGTGGAGCAAGACCGCGCCCAGACAGACGAAGAGCACCGCCAGGATGGCAGAGAAGCCGTAGCCGACGCGAAGGTCGAAGAGACCGTCGGCCAGCAGCTGGCGTCGAGATCGACGTGCCGTATCGTCGTTCGTCGTGCTGTCGTCGGGCGTGTCGCGGAATCGTCCGTGCTCGAGAGCCCAGAGCGATTGCCAGATCGACACGGCCACCGACGTCGGCATGAATCCGAGAATGGCGCTGACCAGGATCAGCGAGCCCGTGGGAAGCGCTGGAGTCACCAGCTCGGGCACGGCCGCGAGGGGCGGAAGCGCACCGGCGAAGGCGATGGTCGTTCCCACAGCGAGAAGAGCGAGGAGAGCGAGGTTGACGCCGCGTAACCACCGGTAGTGCCCGGCAGCGAGGAGGGTCAGCAGAAGCGCCGTCAGCAGCAGACTCCAGACCCGCAGGTCGAAGGTGCCCAGTGCGGCGACGCAGAACGAGGCGGTAAGGCCGACCAGGGCGGCGATCAGGCCAATGGCCTGGATCGTCATGTCGGCGAGGCCGAGCCAGATCGCCCACCGTTTCGGGCCGGGTGCCCGTTCGTAGGCCTCGAGCAACGAGGTACCGGTGGCGGCCACCCAGCGAGGTGCACATTCGAAGGCCGGGTACTTGAGTAGATGAACGAGCAAGACCAGCCAGACGAGCTGGTACTCGAAGCGGGCGCCGGCCTCGGGGCTCATCAAGAGGTGGCTGGCGCCGATGGACGTGGCCGCCAACAGCATCCCGGGACCGAGCCGAGACAATCCGAGTCGAGAGGAGGCTAGACGCAAGGCCGCTCCGGGAAAGACAAGTCACCGCGACCTCATCATCAGGGCACGGCTCGCGATCGGCCATCGAACTGCGGATGACTCATCGGTAGAAGAGAGGGAAGCGTCTCGGATCGGTCTCGTGCATCAGCTCGTAGACCGTGTCGAACACCTGTTCGGCATTGGGTTTCGACCAATAGTCGCCGTCCGAAGCGTAGGCCGGTCGATGCTCGGCACCGGAGAGACAGCGCGGAGGCGAGTCGAGCCAGGCGTAGCCATCCTGGCCGTCGATCACCTGCTGCATCATGAACGCCGTTCCACCACCCGGTACGTCTTCGTCGAGGAAAACGATGCGATTCGTCCTGCGCAAGGACTCCCCGATCTTGCCGTGGAGATCGAAGGGGAGAAGGGTCTGGACGTCGATGACTTCGACCTCGATCCCCACCTGTTCCAGCCGCTCGGCAGCGGCCAGCCCGACGCGACAGCAGGCACCGTAGGTCACCAAGGTGACGTCGGAGCCCGAGCGGAGGGTCTCGGGCACACCGAGCGGCACGGTGAAGGTGCCGACGTTCTTCGGCAGCCTTTCCTTCAGGCGGTAACCGTTGAGCACCTCGACGACGATGGCGCTGTCATCCGACTGCAGCAACGTGTTGTACATACCGGCGGCGCGGGTCATGTCGCGTGGCACGCAGAGCCATACGCCGCGGGTCAGGCCGAGAATGCCCGACATGGGGGAGCCCGAGTGCCAGATGCCCTCGAAGCGGTGTCCGCGCGTGCGTAGGACCACCGGCGCTTTCTGCGCGCCGGCGGTGCGCCAGCGCAGAGTGGCGAGATCGTCGGAAACGATCTGTAGGGCGTAGTGGATGTAGTCGACGTATTGGATCTCGGCCAACGGTCGGATGCCGCGCATGGCGAGGCCGATGGCTTGGCCGAGAATGGTGCATTCCCGGATGCCGACGTCGGCAACGCGCAGGTCGCCGTACTTTTCCTGCAGGCCGGCGAATCCTTGGTTGACGTCGCCCAACTTTCCGAGGTCCTCGCCGAAGGCCAACAGCTCCGGTATACGTCCCAGGGCTTCGTCGAAGCAGCGGTTGAGAACCTCGAAGCCATTGAGCTCGTCGGCATCGTCGGCGTATTCGGGAAGCACCTCCTCGACGGCCAATGCCGAACGCGCGCCCTCCGCCGTCAAGTTGTCGCCGTACAGGAGTGTCTGCTCCGCCCGATGTCTTTCCACCCACTCGACGAGCTGGCGACGCTCGGGCACGTCGTGGTCGCGCAGAGCGAAGATGGCGTCGCGTGCAGCGATGACGAGATGACGACGGATGAGACCATTGCGACGTTGGACCTTGTCGGCCAGGTCGTTCAGTGTCGTTGCGACGTCGCCGTCCGCTGCAGCATCGGCCGCCGCCGTGATCCAGGAGATCACCGTGTCACGAGCGCGGTGGATCGGGCCGGTGAAGCGGGTCCAGGCTTCGCGTTGCGCTTCCTGTGCCCGCTTCTTGGCTTCTTTCTCGATCTGGTCGAGCTGATCCTCGTTGGCGATACCTTGGGAGAGGATCCATTGGCGCATGCGCACCAGACCGTCGTTCTCCTGCTCCCAGGCCAGCCGTTCGGCGGATTTGTAGCGTTCGTGAGAGCCGGAGGTGGAGTGCCCTTGGGGCTGCGTGAGCTCGACGACGTGGATCAGGGCGGGAACGTGCTCGCGGCGGACCTGCTCGGCCACCTGAGCGTAGATCCGCCGCAGTCGCGGATAGTCCCAACCCTGCACGGTTTCGAGCAACAAACCCTGCTCCTCGGCCCGTTCCCTGCGGAACCCCGCGAGAACGGCCGAAAGGTCGCTCTTGGTGACTTGATGACGGTTGTGCACCGAGATGCCGTATTCATCGTCCCAGATCGATACGACAGCCGGGACACCCAGGACACCGAGGGCGTTGACGGACTCCCAGAACATTCCTTCGGCGCAGCTGGCGTTGCCGATGGTTCCCCAGGCGATCTCGTTACCGCCGTCCGACATCCCGGCGAGATGATCGAGCCCGTCGAGCTCGCGATACACCTTCGAGGCTTGGGCAAGACCCACCAGCCGCGGCATCTGGGAACCGGTGGGGGAGCTGTCCGCCGAGGAATTGGGCCGATGGGCCAGCGGCAGCCAGGATCCGTCCTCCGCCACGGTGCGGGTGGCGAAGTGGCTGTTCATCTGACGCCCCCGCGACGCCGGTTCGTGACGCGGGTCGGGATCGGCGTAGAGCTGAGAAAACCAATCCTCCAGGCTCACCATGCCGGTGGCCAGCATCATCGTCTGGTCGCGGTAGTACCCCGAGCGGAAGTCTCCGTTTCGGAAAGCGCGGGCGAGTGCCAGCTGGGGGAGCTCCTTGCCATCCCCGAAGATGCCGAACTTGGCCTTTCCCGTCAGTACCTCACGCCGGCCGATGAGGCTGGCGTGACGACTCTCCCACCCCCATCGATAGTCTTCTAGGACTTCCTGCGGGTCGAGCTCGGGTTGGGATGCCGGAGCCGGTTCGCCGGGAACAGGTTCGTCGGTGGCGTTGGGGATCGGGGGAGCTTCGGTCGGGGTCTCTTCGGGAACGGAGGATGGACGGGTCTGGGCGGAAGCGAATAGTTCTGGGCCGTCGCCGGTCATGCGTGGGACCTTGGGCGGACGTTGCGAATTCTGTCGTGTGAATTCGAGGGAGTAGGCCGATCGGCGCGATATCTGGACGCCGAATCTCGAGCGCTGGGCGTCGAGATGTGGATCGGACGTGCGGCTTCGATAGATCTCTGCGCCTCGTGATCGTCTCGGACGAAAGAGGAGGCGGCTTGCGGGGAAACCAGCGAGGTAGAACGCTGGGGCGGCCGGATCGAGCGCCGGGACGGCATGAGGCCGAAGGATCTGGCGCGATCTCGGGGCCGGAACTGAGCATAGCACGGACCACCCACTCGGCCGCAGAGGGCCATCCGGTATCCTTCGGTGCATCCATGACTTGGCGGCTCCGGAGGACCGGGACCTGTCGGTCCGCAAGCCGCGCGTCTAGCCAGGAGGCACCATGAGCGACAGCGTCAAGAGCCCATCCCGTGGGGCTGGTCAGTACACCCAAGAGTTCCTCGAGGCGATCCCGAAGACCGATCTACACCTTCATCTCGACGGCTCGCTCAGGCTCCCGACCTTGATCGAGCTCGCCCAGGAACGTGATGTTCCTCTGCCATCCTTCACTCCGGAGGGTCTGCTCGAGCTGGTGTTCAAAGAGGCCTATCGCGACCTTCCAGACTATCTGCATGGTTTCGCGTACACCTGCGCCGTGATGAGCGACGCCGAGTCTCTGGAACGCGTCGCCTACGAGCTCGCCGAGGATTGCCTGGCCGAAGGAGTGCGGTACATCGAGGTGCGATTCGCGCCTCAGCTTCACGTTCGCGACGGACTTGGCATCGCAGACGTCCTGCAGGCGGTGGACCGTGGGCTCGATCGCGTGCGCCGCGCCCATGAAGAGAGCGACGCCGTGACGGTGCATGGGGAACCGCCGTTTCGCTACGGCATCATCTGTTGCGCCATGCGGATGTTCACCGGTGGGTTCGCTCCGTACTACAAGCAACTGCTGGAAGTGCTCGGCAACTGGCCGACGAAAGAGGTCTACGGCGTGGCCTCTCAAAGTCTGGCTCGTGCGGTCATCGACATGCGGGATGACCTCGGGCTGCCGATCGTGGGATTCGATCTCGCAGGGGCCGAGCACGGCCATCCCGCGTCGGATCATGTGGAGGCTTTCCAGCTGGCCAAGCGGCATTTCCTCAAGACCACGGTTCACGCAGGAGAGGCGTACGGTCCCGAGAGCATGTTCCAGGCGATCTCGCTGCTCAACTGCGACCGCATCGGCCACGGTACCCATCTCTACTCGGCGGACCAGGTGCAGCGTCACGACGCTGCCGCCTACGTCCGCGGCCTGTCGGAATATGTTGCGGATCAACGCATCACACTAGAGGTCTGCATCACCTCCAACATGCAGACCATGCCAGGACTCCGGCGCGTGCAGGAGCATCCCTTCGGCCGCATGGTGCGCGATCGCCTTTCGGTGACGATCTGCACCGACAACCGGTTGGTGTCGCGGACCTCTGTAACCGAAGAGGTCGATCAGGCGTGTCGTGCGTTCGAGCTCCGGCCGGAGCTCCTGCGCAACATCATGTTCCATGGGTTCAAGCGCAGCTTCTTTCCCGGCAGCTATCGTGAGAAGCGGGCCTATGTGCGCAGCGTCATCGATTTCTATGACCGCATTGCCGCGGAGCACGGTGTGGGTCCGGATCTGTCCGCCAGCGCGGACGTAGATCACTAGTGTCCCTATCTGGACTCCCGAGTCAATCGAAGGGCCAGTGAGCAGTTCTGGAATTCAGC
>JALCBJ010000021.1 GCA_028066595.1 Thermoanaerobaculia bacterium | reverse complement strand
GGTGCACTAGCGCCGGGCGTACCAAGAATGATCGAGACGGTTCCGCCCGTTGCTCTTGGCGCGATAGAGCGCCTTGTCGGCGAGGGAGATGAGTGTGGCCACCCCCACTTCGGGCATGGGAATCAGGGCGGCCACGCCGATCGACACCGTGACCACGCCGAACTCGGGGGAGCCCGAATGAGGTAGGGTGAGTTCTTCGACGCCTCGGCGGATCCGCTCCGCGATGCCGCGGGCGTCGTCGAGATCGGTATTGCCGAGTACGACGGCGAACTCTTCACCACCGTATCGTGCCGCAAGGTCGAGCGGACGTCGGGCGTGATCTCGGAAGATCTTGGCGATCTGTCGCAGGGCTTGGTCACCGGCCTGATGGCCATAGATATCGTTGTAGGCCTTGAAATGATCGACATCGATCATCAGGATCGAGATCCATCTTTGTTCGCGGGCAACGATGCGCCAGGTCTGATCAGCGGATTCCATGAAGGTCCGGTGATTCGCAATGCCGGTGAGCCCATCTTCACGCGCCAAACGCTTCAGCTCTTCATTGGCGAAACGTAGGGCCTGGGTGCGTTCGCGGATCTCCTCCTCGCGGAAGCTGAGCACCTTCTCCAACTCGTCTCGCAGCCTCTCCGACTCCTCCAGCGATCCGCGCAACCTTTCGTTGGCACTGCCGAGGCGCTGCGCCATGGCGTCGAACTCGAGGTAGAGCTCGGCGACGCTACGCGGCAGACCGCGGGGCGGTCGAATGGCATCCGGATGGTAGCGCCAGCCCTCGTCCAAGTTTCGACACAGCTCCGACAGCTCGGACAGGCCGTCGGAAAGTGGTATCGCGACTCTGCGGGCGAGCCAGCCGGCCGCGGCGCCGCCGGCGAGGGCGCCGGCTCCGAGGGTCGTCAGGATCTGCGTAGAGGAGGCTTCCAGATACGCGAGCACCGCAACCGTGACGATCAGCATGACGGCCAAGAGCGAGAGAAGAGCCCAATGGAGATGACGATCCAACGGACTGGGCTCCCGTCCCGTCCAGCCGGTCAGGCTCACGGGCTCGGTCGTCGGGCGATGCATTCGGGCGTCCACAGAACAAGAAAAGTATGCCGAAGCCGCGTCGGGAATCACGCGGGAGTAACCCGGTGGAAGAAAGCTGGAGCGGCAGGCGAAGATAAAGTAGGGGAGCAGGGTAGAGTATAGAGCCCTCGAGCGTTGTACGCCAAGCCTAGAGAGAAAGCAAAGCGTCTTCGCCGGCGGATATGACGGGAATACGACGTGGCCAGCACCGAAACCGAATCCGCGCCGCAGGCAACGGGAAGCCAGCACCCCCAGCAGGTGCCTCCCGAGGATCACGCCGACTTCGAGGCGGCGGCGATTCCCTATCTCGATTCGCTGTACAACATGGCCTTTCGCCTGACCCGGAGCCCTGTCGATGCGGAAGATCTGGTACAGGAGACCTATCTCAAGGCCTATCGACACTACGAGAAGTTCCAGAAAGGAACGAACCTCAAGGCTTGGTTGTTTCGCATCCTCAAGAACACGTTCATCAACGGGTATCGCAAACGCCAGAACCGGCCCACCCACAGCGCCTTCGAGGACATCGAGGATTCCTTTGAGTCGATGGTCTCGGACCAAGCCCCTCAACGCATCAAGGATCCTGAAGAGGCGGCTTTGGAGAATGTCCTCGACGAAGACGTGCAGGGCGCCCTCGACACACTTCGCGACGACTATCGGATGGTCATTCTGCTGGTGGACATCGAGGGGTTTTCCTACAAGGAAGCCGCGGAGATCCTCGATGTTCCGGTGGGCACGGTGATGAGCCGTCTCTACCGCGGGCGGCGCACGCTGGAGAAAGTGCTACTCGAATATGCCCGCAGTCACGGCTATTTGAGGAAAGGTGAGGAGCCCAACAAGATGCGTTCGGAGGACGACTCGTGAAACGGTGGCCCTCCTCGAACAGCCGAAGCGGAATACCTACACACGCCTCGCGGTTTTTTACACCGAAGAGACGGGGAATTGCTCGAAGGTCGGTCTGCTGTGAGCGCGAATCATGAAGTGTAAGCAGGTCAAAGAAGAGTTCGTACTGGTCTATGGTGAAGATCAGGACGGAGGCCAATTGCGCGTCGCGATCCAGCAGCACGTTACGGACTGTCCAGACTGCGCGGCCCAGGCCGAGCACACTCGACGCTTCGTCACGCTGGTACGCGAGCATTGTCGCCGCGAGGCGCCGAGTGGGCTGCGGCGTCGCATCTTGACGATTCTCTCCCGTCGCCTCGGACGTTAGCTCCACCATCCCCGGAGAGCAGGCGGTGGCTTTCGAATTCGGCTTTCAGGCGGCTTTGACCCTCGCCGTCCTCGTGGCGACAGTCGTTCTGTTCGTCACCGAACGCCTGCGGGTCGATCTGGTCGCACTCCTCGCACTCGGCGTATTACTCGTAGCCGGAGTGCTGGAGCCAGCGGTGGCGCTGTCGGGCTTCGCCAATCCGGCCGTGGTGACGGTCGCGGCCATGTTCGTTTTGAGCAGTGGGCTCCTGCGTTCTGGCGCTGGGGAGCGGGCTGGCTTGCTGTTGGCTCGAGCCATGCGCCGGCGACCGACTCTGGGCCTGCTGCTGCTCATGGTGACCGTGGGCTCGGTCTCGGCCTTCATCAACAACACCGCTGCCGTCGCGATCATGTTGCCTATCGTGCTCGGTGTTTCCCGGCGCATCGGAATCGCGGCGTCGAGATTGCTGATGCCTCTCAGTTTCGCTTCGATGTTCGGTGGTGTGTGTACTCTGATCGGCACCTCCACCAATCTGCTGGCGAGCCAGATCGCGCAGGACTCGGGACTCGCCGCCATCTCGATGTTCGAGCTGGCACCCCTCGGTCTGGCGTTCTTCGCAGCAGGCGTAACGTACATGATGACCGTCGGTCGCAAGTTGATCCCCGATCGTGGCGTGTCCGAGGACTTGGCCGAGAGCTTCGGTTTGGGTGACTACCTCACGGACCTGGCCTTGAGCGACGGGTCGAGTGCTGCAGGCCGGACGCTGACCCAGGTTCCCGAGATTCGCGATCTCGACCTCGACGTGTTGGAGATCCGTCGCGGCGAAGATCAGCGCAACGTCACGTTGCCGCTGCCCGATGCCCGCCTTCGGCCCGGAGACGTTTTGCGCGTGCGCGGCAGCCTCGAGGCGATCCGTTCCCTGGCTGCACACGAAGACTTCGAATTGCTGCACGCTCGTCGTTTCCGCGATCGTGACCTCGAGGGTCGCGCTCCGGGAGAGAAAGTGGAGGACGGTGCCCTGCGATTGCTGGAGGCGGTCGTGCCACCAGGATCCGGTCTCGAAGGTTCCACTCTCGAGGAGTCACAGTTCCGAACCGAGTACGGAGCGACCGTCTTGGCCATCCGTCATCGCGGCAAGTTACGACGAGAGCGCATCAAGTCGACTCGGCTGATCGCCGGCGACACCCTGCTCCTCGAGATCAAACGGGAGCGGCTACCCCAACTGCGCGGCGGCAAGGACCTGGTGGTGGTTTCCGACGTGGAAGTGCGGACCTTGCAGGAGCGACGGCTCTTGGTAGCGGTAGTCATTCTCGTGGCGATGGTCGCGAGCGCCGCCTCGGGTCTCCTGCCGATCGTCAGTGCAGCGGTGGCTGGATGCCTGGCCATGGTGCTCACTCGATGCCTGACCCTCGACGAGGCGTACCAGGCCATCGACTGGAAGATCATCTTCCTGTTGGGTGGCGTCATCGGCCTGGGGCGCGCTCTCGAATCCAGCGGCTTGGCAGGTGCCGCCGCCGGCTTCCTGGTCGACCATTTCCAGGTCCTGGGTCCGATCGCGGTGCTCTCCGGCTTCTACCTGCTCACCTCGTTGCTCACGGAGAGCATGTCGAACAACGCTACGGTCGTGCTGCTGGGACCGATCGCCGTCGGAACGGCCGGCGCCCTGGGCGTGGACCCACGACCCTTCCTCGTCGCCGTCACCGCGGCAGCGTCGGCCAGTTTCATGACGCCGGTGGGCTATCAGACGAACACGCTGATCTACGGACCCGGCCGCTATCGGTTCTCGGACTTCATCAAGGTGGGAGGTCCGTTGAACCTCCTCTTCTGGATCCTCGCTACTTTCTTGATCCCCTTGATCTGGCCGCTGACGCCGGTCTGAGGGCGGCTATACTGGTCGGCCCGCCATTTCAGGTGGCAGCCGTCGTACTCTGTCGTACTTAGACGCTCGTCTGGGCCTCTCCGTAGACCCGACTGAGGCAAGACTTCCAAGGTCCGAATGCCCGAATCCCGAGATCCGATGTCCGACAAGGCTCCGATGCGAGACGACGCATCCGGTATCGCAGAGATCGAGACGGAGAGTTACGACGAAATGCCCGCCATCGCATCTGCCCAGCTGCTACCCGATCCCCAGGCCGAGGCCCCCGGTCCCCGCTTGGCCTACTCCGCCGATCAACATCGGCACGCACTGCGCCAGTCGTCAGATCGTGAACTGCTGCTCGCTCTGAAGAACGAAGACGAGGCAGCCCTAGACGAGCTGATGGACCGCAAGACCGGACCGCTGATTCAAACCGTCTACCGAATTCTCCACGATCGTGAAGATGCCCGCGACATCGTCCAGATCACGTTCGTCCGACTTTGGGAGCATCGAGATCGGTACGATCAGAAATGGGCACCCAACACGTGGATCTATCGCATCGCCACCAACCTGGCCATCGACCACCTGCGCTCGCGTCAGAGCAAACAACGGCAGGCAGATCCCTTGCGTTTGCACGTGGAAGACCATCTCCAGCGGCGCGGTCAGAACGAAAGGTCGCACCTGGGTGAACGAGAGGTGATGGCGATCTTCGAAGAGCTTTCAGCCGAGCTGACGGAGAAGCAACGAAGCGTCTTCGTTCTGCGCGAGGTAGAAGGGTTGGCCTCGAAGGAGGTCGCGGAGATCGTCGGCTGCAGGGAGTCGACTGTGCGCAACCATCTCTTCAACGCCCGCAAGACCCTGCGCCAAGCCCTAGTCCAGCGCTATCCGGAGTACGCGCCCGCCGATACCGATACCGCCCACAAGGTCCAGTCATGACGTACCGCAACGATCTTCCCGACGAGAGCGAACCGCTACGGATCTTCCAGAGCCTCCCCGAAGTCGAGTGGGATAGTCAGGATCTGACCGACATGAAGCGTTCGGTACACGAGATGATCCGAGCCAAGTCGGTGGAAGCAGCCCTCGACGTTGAATCGACCCCGTCGATGCCGAAGCGCGTCTCCGAGCTCCGTCATTGGCTTCGTGTCGCCACATCGGCTCGCGTAGTGTCGTCGCAACCTTTGCGTATCGCCGCAGCCTTCGGCGCGGTCGCCGTGACCACGTCGTTGTTGATTTCGTCCTTCTCGTTGCAGCCCATTCAGGTAGCGCCCATGCCGCTTGCGGCGAGCACGCCGACGAGCCCGGAGTTGACGTCGATCGAGGCACTGCCGTTGGTGGAGAATCTGGACAGCGCCACCGAGCTGATCCAGATCGAGGATTCAGAGATGTCCCTCGTGGTGGCCGCCATCCAATGAGGCGGTTCGTATCGCTGCGCCGTGTTCGGTCTGGACTGTTCGCGCTCCTCGCGGCATTGACGCTGGGGCTGCCGACGCTACCGGCTCCGGGTCAGGAAGAGCCGACGTCGCCCTCCGAGCCGACGGTCCAAAGAGGCCAGAGCAGGTCGCAGGACGCACGCCGCCCAACGGCCAGTCGCCTGGAGGTGTATGTCCACAGCTTCCGCTATCGCGATGCATCGCTCGCCGCAAACATGGTTCGCCACAAGCTCTCTCCGAGGGGCACTTTGGAGGTGCAACCCAGTGCGAACACGTTGGTGGTGCGGGACATCGCTTCGATCCTGACGCGGATCAAGCCGGAACTGGCCGACTTCGATCGGCCTCCAGCCGAGGTGCGGCTGGAGCTGCGTGTGGTGAAGGCCGGCCCGAGGCAGGTGGTGTCGCCTCCTGCACCGGGCGGCCCCGAGCTACCTCCCGAGATCCTCGACAAGCTGCGCAGCCTGCTGCGGTACGACAGCTATCGTGTTCTGGCGGAAGCCGCGGTTTCTTCGCTCGAAGGTGAGTCGGTGGACTATTCTCTCGGACCCGACTACAGCGTCAGCTTTACGGTCGGCTCTCTGATGGCGCAGCGTAGGTTGCATATGGAGGACTTCCGCATCGTAGAACGCCTGTCGTCCGACAAGGGGCGCGGTCTCGACCCGAAGCAGCTGTTTCACGCCGATCTCAACTTGTGGATGGATCGCCCGTTCACGCTGGTCTTGACCCGCGACGACACGCGCCAGGAAGCCCTCCTGGTCGCCATCACCGGACACGTCGAGGAACAGATGGAGGGATCCTCGCCAGATCCCTGACCGGCGCTGGGTACCACCACGTTCTTCACGTCCCGACCCCTTCGATTCCATGCAGTTCGTTTGTCGCTATGGCGCCCCCGACGGTAGGGTTCTGACCGAAGTACAGACCGGCTCCGACGTGGACAGCGTCCGCCGTGAGCTGGAACGCCAGGGCTTTCACATCTTCGAAGTGAAGCCGCGCGGCTTCAGCTTTCAGCTGCGCAATCCGTTCGCCGGAAAGCGCAAGGTGCCACCGCAGGAGTTTTTGGCCTTCAATCAAGAGCTGGCGGCGCTGCTTCGGGCCGGTTTGCCTCTGCTCCAAGCCCTCGACTTGATGCTCGAGCGTATGCAGAACCCGGTGATGAACGAGGTCTTGACGGAAGTTCGCGACAAGGTGCGTTCCGGAGCCGAGCTGTCCGATGCCTTCGAGGACTTCGGCGACCTGTTCCCCCCGATCTACTCCTCGTCGCTACGGGCGGGTGAGCGGTCGGGCGAGCTGGAGCAGGTCATTCGCCGATTCATGCGCTACTTGAAGCTGTTGCTAGACGCTCGCAAGCGCGTCGTATCGGCGCTGGTCTACCCCTCGGTTTTGGTGGGCTTGTCGGTCCTCATGCTGGTAGTGATGGCGGTCTACGTGGTGCCCAATTTCTCCAAGTTCTATGCTGATCTCGATGCCGAGCTGCCCGCTATCACTCAGTGGACGCTGGCGATCTCCTTTTTCTTGCGCGACCATTTCCTGGCGATCATCGTGGCGGTCGTGGTGTCGAGCATCGTGTTCCGCTCTTGGTTCCGTAGCCCATCGGGCCGCCGTGCGTTCGACAGCTTCAAGTTGAGAGTGCCCCTTCTGGGTGAGATCTTCCATCGATTCGCCCTCTCGGAATACTGCCGTTCCCTGGCCACCCTCCTCGCCGGTGGTATCCCCCTTGTCTCCGCGCTCGAGACCGCCACCTCTGCTGTGGGTAACGTACACGTCAGCGGCAAGCTCCGTCCGGCCATCGACGACGTTCGCGAAGGCACAGCGCTTCACGTCGCCGTCGAGCGGAGCGGCACCTTTCCTCACATGGCGGTCAACATGCTGAAGGTGGGCGAGGCTACGGGCTCGCTCGACGAGATGCTCAACAGCATCGGGGACTATTTCGACGAGTTCGTCGAGACACGCGTCGGACGTCTGTTGTCGCTGGTGGAGCCGGTGATGTTGATCATCATGGGAATTCTCATCGCCATCTTGTTGATCTCCATCTATCTGCCGATGTTCGGCGCACTGTCCCAGATGAGCGTCTGAGGACGACCGAGACTGACGGGAACCGCCATGGAGCCATACCCCACATCCACGGACGATATCTCCGACTCGTACGAGTCGCCGTCGGCGGCGCAGTCGGGCGTCCTGACCCGATCCGAGGACCTCGATCGCGCCGTGCAGGCGGTCGAGGCGGAATCCGCCGAGGGCGACCTTCCGGAGATCGACCATGAGGCCGAGGAGCGCGATGCGCGTGCCCTGGCAGTGCGCTATGACCTGGAATACGTGGACGTCTGGGACTTCCGCATCCAGAGTGATCTGTTCCGCCGCATCCCATTCGATCTGATGTTGCGGTACCGCTTCGTGCCCGAATCGCAGGATGCAGGGCGCATGGTGGTGGTCATGGCCGATCCCACCGACGTCCGGCGTCTCGACGAGTTGGAGATGCTCCTGGCCCAGCCGCTGGAAGTCAAGGTCGGGGCACCTTCGGCCATCGACGACCTCTTGGAGAAGTCGGAATCGGCCCAGCGTGTGCTCGACGAGGCCACGGAAGAGTTCCGCATCCAGCTGGTGCAGGAAGACTCGGATGAAGAGATCTCCCTCGGCACGATCACCTCGGATCAGAGTCCGATCATCAAGCTCGTGGACTCGACTCTCTTCAATGCGATCGAGCGTCGGGCATCGGACATTCACATCGAGACCGGAAACACCGAGGTCCTCATCAAGTACCGCATCGACGGCGCCCTGTATCAGGCGATGGACGCCATCGACAAGAAGCACCACCAGACCATCATCAGCCGCATCAAAGTGATGTCGGAGCTCGACATCTCAGAAAAGCGAGTTCCCCAAGACGGTCGTTTCAAACTGCGCCTCAAAGGTCGCACCATCGACTTCCGTGTGTCGGTCCTGCCTACGACCCACGGAGAAGACTGCGTGATCCGCGTGCTCGACAAGGAGTCGATGAACAAGGAGTTCAAGAACCTCAGCTTGGAGGTCTTGGGTATCGACGAGGAGTCGAAACGCAAGTTGCGCAAGTCGATCCGTGAGCCCTACGGCATGGTGCTGGTGACCGGGCCCACGGGCTCGGGCAAGACGACCACCCTCTATGCCTGCCTGAACGAGATCAATTCGGACGAAGACAAGATCATCACGATCGAGGATCCGGTCGAATATCAGCTCAAGGGCGTGACGCAGATCCCCGTGAACGAGAAGAAAGGGCTCACTTTTGCCCGTGGTCTTCGTTCGGTGCTGCGCCACGATCCAGACAAGATCATGGTGGGCGAGATCCGAGACGAGGAGACGGCGCAGATCGCTATTCAATCGGCCCTCACCGGACACTTGGTCTTTACCACGGTGCATGCCAACAACGTGGTCGACGTGCTGGGCAGGTTTCTCAACATGAAGGTGGATCTGTACAATTTCGTCTCGGCGCTGAACTGCATCCTGGCGCAGCGCCTCGTACGAAAGATCTGCAGCCACTGCAAGCAGCGCGACCAGGTGTCGCGGGAGCTACTCGAAGAGAGTGGACTCGATCCCGATCTCTACGAAGACACTCCGTTCTATGCCGGTGGCGGCTGCATCGAATGCAACGGCACCGGGTATCACGGCCGGGAGGCGGTCACCGAGCTTCTTCATCTCTCGGATCCCATCCGTGAGCTCATCCTGTCCAAGAGGCCGGCCGCCGAGATCCGTCGGGCAGCCAAAGAGGAAGGCATGACTTTCCTGCGCGAGTCGGCGCTCGAAAAGGTCTTCCAAGGAACCACCACGCTCCGTGAGATCAACAAAGTTACCTTCGTGGATTGAGAGTGCACTCGGCTTCGGCCCGGTGCCGTCCCCGCCTCACGTGTTTTACGTGGGGCCGGACGAGTTGCGCTATGCGGCTTTCGCCGCCGGTCCTCAGGGCTGGGCGTTCGACACCGAGCGTCATGTTCCCTTGCCCCACGGCCTGTACCAGACCGGCGTCCTGGGCGGGCCGATCCGCGAGCCCGAGATCTTCGCGGGTGCGTTGCGTCAGCTCATCGCCGATCTCGAGCCGATGAAGCAAGCCTCGCTGGTGGTGCCAGATTCCTGGCTACGGCTCACCTTCACGGAGATGGCGGAGCTGCCCGGCAGGGCGGTACAGCGCCAGGAAGTGCTGGCCTGGAAACTGCGGCGCCTGGTGCCGTTTCGCGTGGAAGATCTGCGTATCTCGGCCACCAGAGTGACGCCGTTTCCGAATCAGGACGAGCCGTTGCGTCTGCTATTGGGTTTCGCAGTGGAAAACCTCATGGCTCAGCTGGAGGCTCATTTCGAGGCTGCCGGGATTCACGTCGGCTGCATCACCAACAACACGCTGGCGCTGGCGTCGGCGCTCGAGCACACGGTGGCGCCGGAAGATCTGGCGGCTGTGGTGTCGGTGACGGAGGAGTCGTACACCCTTGCATTCTTCCGCGCCGGTGAGCCGTTGCTCTATCGCTACAAGTCCTTTTCCGAGGAGGCAGGCCGGGCTGACTCCGTGGCGCGGGATCTGCGCATGACATCGAGCTTCCTGCACGAGCACTTTCCCGGCGCGCCGTTCGCACGGGTCTTCGTTGCCGCGCCGGAGGATCTGGAGCACCAGTGGCTCGGCTGGGTGGCGTCGGAGTTGGAAGTGACGCCCGAGCCGGTGAATGCCGAGCATCTCGAGCTGACCCGCCTTCGTCCAGGTACCTCGTGGTGCCATTCGGCACCGCTGCTGGGAGCCGCCATGCTGGAGGTCGACTGATGAGAGTGGTCAATCTCTCGCAGCGACCGTTCCTGAACCGTCGGCCGGTGGAGCGAGTGGCGGTGCTGTTATGGATCTTCGGCGTGTTGTTGTTGGCGCTCAACGTTTGGCTGTACGCCGGCTACCTTTCGGGGACCTTCAAGAACCGGGAACGTCTGGCCGAGCTCAACTCTGAAATCGACGCAGCGGAACAGGAGTTCGAGGAGGTCGGCCAACGACTGGGTCGGGTGGCGCTGGGAGAACGCAACTTGCGCGCGGTGTTTCTCAACGATTTGATCGACCAGCGCACCTTTCCATGGAGTCGTCTGTTCGACGATCTCGAGGACGCATTGCACGACGACGTCTACCTCAGCCTGGTAGCACCAAAGGTGGAGATCGAGGAGAAACCGACCTCACGTCCTCGTACCGCTTCGCGTCGGATCACGCCCAGGGCCGCGAGGGAGCAAGCCCGGAGGCAACAGTCGGGAAACACTTCGTCCTTGCCCACTCCCGAATCGACCAACGTCGAGGAAGAATCCGAGTTCGACGTGGTCACACTCGAGCTGCAGGGCACTGCGCGCACCGACGATGCGCTCCTCGAGTTCGTCGATGCGCTGTACCAAAACCCGAGCTTCGTCGACCCGTTCTTGTCCAGCGAGCACCGCAACGAGAAAACCCGTGGGATCGATTTCGCGATCACCAGCTTCTACCTGCTGCCCCGGCGAGCGGAGGCGCAGCCGGATAGCGGCGTGGTGGACAGCGATTCGGAAGACGCCACTGCCGAGCCGATCTTGGTGGTCGAGGACGGTAGTCTCTCGACGGTCACCGAGAACGGTGATGGCGAAACCGAGGACGACGTCGCCTACGAAGAGCCGGAGATCTCTGCCGCGGAGACGGGAGGAGGGCGCGGTGACCTCGAGGTCTCGACCGAGAACTCCGGGGTAGCGGCGTCCGAGGAACGGATCGACCATGGAGAAGTGGTCCAAGCACCGAGCGAGACCCAGATCGAACGGAACCCGGAGAGCCGGGGCACGCCTCGCGATGCCGAGAGCGACGGTCGCCGAGGAAGACCCGGCCCCGGCCCCCGTGGCACCGTGAGGCCGCCGCGCGGCCCGAGCGAGCGTACGGATCCTCATCGACCCGACGATCGGCGGAATAGGCCGGTGTCCCCGGAGCTGACCGAGCCACCCGCATCTGCATCACCCGCTTTACGTCGGTTGAGCTCTTGGAATACCGGCTCGCCGCCGCGGGACGTAGGGGCGACCGCGGGAACCACGAACGAGGAGGCCCGGTCATGAGACAGGCCGCGGATATCTGGCGAGAAAGGTCCTGGACCTGGATCGTGCCGTTGGCGTTCGTCGTACTCAATCTGATCGTGTTCGGTATCTATCGCGCCCGCTATGCCGGCGGTGTCGAGAAGCTGGAAGAGGCTTACCAGAATGACGCCGATGTGCTCGCAAAGCTCCAGGAATCCGTGTCGCAGGCTCAGGGCCTGCTGACACGCGCCGAACGTCAACAGGAAGAGATCGATCTACTGTACGAGGCTCATTTCGCCACCGAGACCGAGCGCTTTACGGGTCTGTTGCGCGAAGTTCGCCAGCTGGCTCGTACCGCGGGTCTCGATCCCGGAGCGTTCAACTATCCGGAGGTCGAGTTGCAGGAGTTCGCCCTCGTCGAGCGACAGGTCAACTTCGGCGTCTCCGGCACCTACGATCAGCTTCGCACCTTCCTGAACCTGCTGGAGCTCAGCGATCAATTCGTCACGCTCAAGCAAGTGGCCTTGGGTGGTTCGAGCACGGGGAGCGCGTCGCCGGTGCTGAACGTCCAGTTGTCTCTCACCACCTACTTCCTCGATACGGGATTCGATCCTGAGAATCCTCGCCGGGGCGTGTCATGATCTCTCGCCTGTCGCCCGAGCAGCAGCGAAAGCTTGCCATCGCCCTGGCCACTGTCTTCGTGTTGGTGGTCGGCTGGCGAGTGGCCGGCCACCGGATCGCGTCGTGGTGGTCCGGCGACTCGGCCGCGGTGCAGCGCGAGGCAAGACGCAGCCAGCTGGCCGGGATTCGGGTGGTCGACATTCGGCTCGATGCCCTGGAGCGCGAGCCTGCGACGTATAGCCCCGATCGAGACTTGTTCCGATATCCTCCCCCTCCTCCCCCACCACCGCGCCCCAAACCGGTCGAGGTGGTCGAGAAACCCAAGCCGCTCCCAGAACCCGTCGTCCGTGAGCCTGCGGTGCCGGTGCCGCCACCCGTTCCCTACGATCTGTTGGGGATCTTCGGTCCGGAGCGTCGGCGGATCGCGGCGCTCAAAGAGGGTGAAGACATTGTCAACGCACTGGAGCACGAGACCCTCAAGGATCAGTTCATCATCCACGAGATCGGCCTCAACACAGTCGAATTCCGATTCGTAGGATTCTCCGAACAGGAATCGAAGACCCTCAAGGTCGAGCCGGACCGACGATAGGTCCCGAAATCGACAGAGTTGATAGATCGCGAGACGCCATGCAAAGCCCAGATTCCCATCCCTTGCTTTTCACAGGACGGCCCATGCTTCCACGCTGGACACGTCTGTCGATCCTGACCACGTTACTCCTCGCATCGCTCGCGGGCTGTGCCAGCCAAAACGCCTACCGCGACGCATTGCTGGCCGAGCAGCAGAACGACTGGGACCGGGCGGTTCTCAAGTACCTCGAGGCGGTTCGCGAGCATCCCGACAATCTGAGCTATCGGGCGGGTCTGATGCGTGCCAAGGTACAGGCTGCACAGGAGCACGTCCGTCGCGGGAAGAGCTTCCGCGAGGCAGGGGTGCTGGAGCGAGCGCTGGTGGAGTATCGACAGGCCGTCGAGCTCGACCCGTCGAACCAATATGCCGGTGCCGAGCTGAAGCGAGTAGCCGAAGAGCTCCGAGCGCTGCGCAACAGCACGGCACCCCCGCGCTCCATCGCCGAGATGAAAGAAGGCGCCCGCGGCGCGCGTGCTCAACCCCCGGTGCTACAGCCCAACTCCGACGAGCCCATCGACCTGGTCTTTTCCAAGCCCGTCGAAGTGCTCGACATCTACCGTGCGTTGGGCAAGGCATTCGGGATCAACGTTTTGTTCGATCCGAAACTGAAGAGCCAGAAAGTGGCCATCGAGCTGATGGACGTGACTGCGCAGAGTGGTTTCGAGATCGTCATGCGGACTGTCAGTCACTTCTACAAGGTCCTGGATCCCCATACCCTGATCATCGCCGACGACACGCCACAGAACCGACGCAACTACGAGGATCAGGTCATCCAGACCTTCTTTCTCGACAATGCCGAGGTGAAGGACGTGATGACCATGGTGCGCTCGCTGATAGGCGCCAAACACGTAGCAGCCAACGAGCAGCTCAACGCCATCGTTCTACGCGACACCGCCGACACGGTGAAGGTCGCAGAGCAGATCATCCTCACGAACGACAAGGCCAAGGCCGAAGTGGTGATCGACGTCGAGCTGCTGGAGATCAATACCTCCAAGCTCCAGGATCTGGGTATGGGTCTGTCGGAGAACCGGATCACTTCCAGTCTCGATCTGGGAGGCGAGAGCGTGCCGCTGCGCCTGTCCGACATCGAGTTCCTGAATGCCAACAACTGGGTGTTGACGATCCCGAACTTCTTCTTCGATTTCCTCAAGTCGTCGAGCGATGCTCAGGTATTGGCGCAGCCAAAGATCCGCATCACCGAAGGCGAGAAGGGGTCCTTGGTCATCGGTGACCGTGTACCCATCCCCACCACCACGTTCAACACGTCGAATACGGTCGGCGGCAACATCGTGCCGGTCACCTCATTCCAGTACCAGGACGTGGGTACCAAGATCGAGATCGAACCGCGGGTGCACCACAACGAGGAGATCACTCTCAAGCTCAAGGTGGAGGTGTCGGCCATCGCTGATTTCGTCAGCGGCTCTGGCGGTCAGCAGCAGCCGGTGATCGGCACCCGCACCATCGAATCGTCGATCCGCCTCCGCGACGGAGAGACCAACTTTCTCGCTGGATTGATCCGCTCGGAGGAGCTGCAGAGCTGGTCAGGCATCCCGGGCGTGTCGGACCTGCCGATCCTCGGCCGGCTGTTTCGCAGTCAGTCCACCGACCGCCGGCGCACCGACATCGTTCTGACGCTGACGCCCCATGTGATCCGTCGCGCATCGATCGAGGAGAGCGACTTGATGCCCATCTGGGTGGGCACAGAGGCCAATATCTCGTTCAATCCGGGCAGCCCGCGAGTCGAGTCGGATGTGTCCGGTCCGTTCGATGGCGATCAGGATGCCCGCGACCAGATCCGCGAGCAGCTCCGCGAGCGCCTGCGCAGGCTGCCACGAGGCCTGCAGGACGCCGGTGGTGAGGTGGAAGAGCCGGTGCAGGAGGCGGAGGAACAGGCACCTCAAGGTGTCGATCTCGCTCCCACGGGCTTCAGTGACGACGAAGAGAACTGAGTTCGGCGTGGACAGGCGTTCGGTGCGGGACGTACACCCTTGGGAGGGCCCGTCGAACACGCCACGGTCCTTCTCACCTTCCATGCGTCATCCACCATCCATCCGAGCTTCTGGCAGCCTGCTGAAAGCAGGTGCCCGCGGAGGTGGCCTGCGGGGCCTGACCTTCGTGGAGCTGGTGGTGGTTTGCGTGATCTTGACCATCCTCGCGGCGGTCACCTTTCCGATGGCGCGCTACACCGTGCGCCGGCAGAAAGAGATGGAGCTCTCCCGGCAGCTGCGTATGATGCGCAACGCGATCGACGACTACAAACGCTTCTCCGATGCCGGACTGATCCCTATCGACATCGGCACGGAGGGCTACCCCATCGAGCTCGAAACGCTGATGGAAGGGGTCGATCTGGTGGGTGAGATCGACGTGAAGAAGCGCTTTCTACGCCGCGTCCCCATCGATCCCATGACCGGCGAAGCCGAATGGGGTCTGCGGAGCGTGCAGGACGAATGGGACACCACGTCGTGGGGCGGCGAGAACGTCTACGATGTCTACTCTCTGTCGGAAGGCATCGGCCTGAATGGGATCCCGTACTCGGAATGGTAGGAATCGCGCAATGAACTGGATACCGACTTCGGCCTCGATCCGTGCCCAACTCCGATCCCTCCGCGAATGCGGCGGGCGGGGAGCCGGCCAACGCGGCTTCACGCTCCTCGAGCTGATCGTCGTGGTGTCGATCGTGGGTATCCTCGCTGCCGTTGCGCTGCCGAACTTCCTGAGCACACCCCCACGAGCCAAAGAGGCCGTACTCAAGACCAACCTCCACACCTTGCGCACGGTGATCGATCAGTACAACGCCGATCTCGGGACCTTTCCGCCCACACTCGACGCCCTGGTGGACGAAGGCTATCTGCGTAGCGTGCCGTGGGATCCGATGACCGAGAGTCAGGAGTGGGGCCTGATCTATGATCAGGACGGAGGGGACGTCGGGCTTCCGGAAAGCGAATTCGAAGATGGAGGAGGCGTGCCGGGCGTCCTCGATGTGTACTCGCTTTCCGAAGAGACGTCGCTCGACGGCGAGCTCTATGCTGACTGGTAGGGACACACGCTGCGTGGCACCAAAGCGCGATCGTAGACGTAGATCTCGGCGCAACGACGGTTTCACCATCGTCTGGCTGGCGGTGACGGTGACGCTTCTCAACGTTTGGGTCGCCGCCTCCCTGCCTTTGTGGAGCTTCCAGATCCAACGCGACAAGGAAGCCGATATGATCTTTCGTGGGCTGCAGATCGCCGAGGGGATTCGGGTCTATCTGGCGCGTACAGGCCAGTATCCGACCAGCCTGGAGCAGATGACGGAGCACGAGCCGCGTTGCCTGCGGCGTGTCTGGGAGAATCCACTGCGCGAGGACGGCCGCTGGGCGCTCATCCCGGTCGGGGCCGGGGGGCCGGGTCAGGGCGGCCGACAGACCGGACCCGACGGGCGACCCATCCAGAATCCGGGTGATGCTCAAGGTGGTGCGGGAGAACCTACCGGATTGCCCGATCAGGGCGGCCTGGCTCCGGGTCAAGGAGAGGACGGTCTTCCGGCCGGGACGATCCTTTCCGCACCCCCGAACCAGGATGGTTTCAGCCAGACACCTCGAACCGTCGCCTTCCGCGGCGTCTACCATCCGGGAAGCGAAGATCCGACGCGCCTTTTCTTGGATTCCGACATCATCTCCGAATGGCAGTTCACGCTGGAGCTCGTGTCGGCGATGCGCCAAGGGACCCCTACGGCACCGCTGACCAACCCACGCCCGTTTCCGGTCGACCAGATCGGCCGGCCCTGGCCTCCGGGCGTGACGCCGCCGATCGCCATGCCCACTCCCGAAGGCCATGCTCCCAAGCGGCCTGGCGGGGACGGTAGTGGTCACCCGCCGGTGGGTGACAACCGTCCGCCCGACGCGCAATCTCGACCACCCGGCGAACGCGGCTGAGAGTCGATGGCCGCCAGGATTCTGATCCGTAGGCTTCCCCACGCTCGGGATTTGCAGCTGCCCTCTCGAGCATCGAGATCGGCTGCAGGATATGACTTGCGCGCCGCGATCGAGGAGCCGCTCACGCTGCTGCCAGGGCAGCGGGCTACAGTTCCCACGGGTGTGGCACTCGCCCTTCCGGAAGGCTGGGAGGGCCAGGTACGTCCGCGATCCGGTCTCGCGCGTCGCCACGGCCTTACAGTGCTGAATTCCCCCGGCACGATCGATGCCGACTATCGCGGTGAAGTGGCCGTGCTCTTGGTGCATCTAGGCGACGAGCGCGTCACTCTCGAGCGAGGCGAACGCATCGCCCAACTGGTGCCGGCGCAGGTGGCGGATCTGGACTTCGAAGAAGTAGAAGAGCTACCGGCGACTGAACGCGGAGAGGGTGGATTCGGCTCGACCGGAACGACCTGATTTCGCACGGAGGATGACCGCCTACTCCGCCGGCACGATCCGTTAGCTCGAGCCGCCGAGGGCCTTCGCCGCCGCTGCCGCGTCGTCGAAGCAGTCGAATACGCGATCTAGACGCGTCAGCTGGAGGATGGAGCGAACCTGGGGCTGTACGTGGACGAGGGCAAGGTTGCCTCCTTCTGCCCGTGCCGCCTTGAGGACCCCGATCAAAGCGGAAAGGCCGCTCGAGTCCACGAAGCCAACACCTTCCAGGTCGAGGAGCAGGCGATTAGACCCTTTCTCCAGCAGTGCTTCCAATTGCCTGCGTAACTCAGGTGCACTGGCCGCGTTGAGATCGCCCTTCCAGCGCAACTCTTGAAGATCACCCTGCTCGGTTTGACTCATGTCCCAGCTATCCAAGCGCAGTGACCCGTAGATGTCAAGCGGTGTAGCCCGTGTCCTACAGCCGGGCTCGCTTCCGTCCGACAGAGCTTTCCGGCGGAGTCCTCTCCACGTGAGCCCTTCGGAGGTCTAGTCTGCTGATGAGATGAGGACGACCGCCTGGACTGCATCCCTAAACGGGAGGACGACATGATTGGACCGGCCGACGAATTCGCCCATCGGCTTGGGAGCGAGTTGGTGGAGAATGGCCTTCTGACGCCCGACCAGTTGGGGCACCTGGCTGAGCTTCGCACCGCCCAGGGTCGCTGTCTATCAGACTTGGTGGTCACCGAAGGCTATGTGAGCGCCCAGGAAGTCCTTCGAATCAGTGGTGAGATTCTGGAACTGCCCACCATCGAGCTGTCCGCATCGTTCACCGATGTGATGATCTTGGACGTCTTGCCTCGTGACAAGGCGTTCGCGTTGAACGTGGTGCCGCTGTTCGTCGTCGGCAACCACCTGACGGTCGCCACGTCGGAACCCTTCGATCTTGCCAAGCTCGACCTGCTGGGATTCGCGACGGGCAAGGTGCCAATGCCCGTGTTTGCGCTGGCTAGCGACATCGAGCGTCGTCTTCCAGCCCTCTATGGAGAGAAGAAAGAGGGTGGAGAGCTCTGCTTCGATTCGGTAGACGGAGACCCCGATGCGGACTCGGGCGACCTCGGCGTAGAAGAGAGCCAGGGTCCGATCGTCCGCCTCGTCAACCTGATTCTCAGGGGCGCGATCGATGGCAACGCCACCGACATTCACATCGAGCCCGCCGTCGATGGAGTACGCGTCCGCTACAGGATCGATGGCCTTCTTCGGGAGCGACCTTTCAAAGTCCCACTGGAGCTGATCCGCGCGATCTCGTCGCGCATCAAGATCCTCTCTGCCCTGGACATCTCGGAACAACGGCTGCCCCAGGACGGCAAGATCAGTCTCAGCTACCTGGCGCGCAAGATCGACTTGAGGGTTTCGACGTTTCCTGCCCTACACGGAGAGAAGATCGTCATTCGTATCCTCGATCCGGATCGCATGCAACTTCGCTTGGACAGGATCGGTCTCTCCGAGGAGAACAGTCGACGCTGGCGTCGATTGTTCGATCTCAAGCAGGGTCTGATCCTGGTCACAGGCCCCACCGGTTCCGGCAAGACATCGACTCTCTATGCGAGCTTGCAAGAGATCAACCGAATCGATGTCAACATCGTCACCCTGGAGGATCCGATCGAGTACGAGCTGGCCGGTATCACTCAGGCTCAGGTGCGACCCAAGGTCGGCTTCAGTTTTGCTGATGGTCTCCGATCGATTCTGCGTCAAGACCCAGACGTGATCCTCCTCGGCGAGATCCGCGACCTCGAAACCGCCGAGATCGCCTTGCAAGCGGCTCTGACCGGGCATCTCGTCCTCGCCACCCTCCACACCAACGACGCTCCGACAGCGATCACCCGTCTACTGGATCTCGGTGTTGCCGGGCATCTCGTGGCGGCAACGGTTCGCGGAGTACTCGCCCAACGTTTGGTACGGACCTTGTGTTCATGCCGCCGGGAAGGCAGCTGTGCCCAATGTGACGATAGTGGGTATCGGGGCCGCACAGGAATCCATGAGCTTCTGGAGATCGGCCCCGAGCTCGGTGCCCTGATCGCAGACGGCGCCACCGATCGGCAGTTGGCAACGGCCGCCGCCAGACTGGGTTACCGCCGGCTGTGGGTCGACGGGTGCGAGAAGGTGGCTGCCGGCATCACCGATCGGGCCGAGCTCGAGCGGGTCGTTGCTCCGGAATCGGAGGAAGCGGGTACCACTGCTGCGTTGGACGGCGCCGAGCCCGCGGCGAGCGGTCACCCCGGGGCTACCTCGCATCAACCGAATGGCTCTACCTGCACTCGGGGCCGTAGGTATCGGCGGGAAGACAGCTCCCTACTGCGATTCCCCGCTCGACGCGCGGCGCGAACTGGCTGACGGCGTCGGCGACGAACGATCAGGGCGATGACCCGGAGTACCAGGTCTCGAGATCCTCACTCGAGCTATACGAATAGCTCAGGGCGCCCTCTGCCACGGAGAGGCGGAAATCCTGTTCACCCAATCGTTCGTAGGACCAGCCCGCCTCGGGATCGAGCGCCATGTCGGCGACCGAGGCGGGCAGAGAGCCGCCTTCTTCGAGGTCGATGAGCAACTGGGCCGCTTCCACGTAGAGGGCGTCTCTCAGCGCGCCCGCGACCTCTTCCGGCGACTGTTGCGGAACAGAAACGGAGAAGAATCCACGCCCCATGAGGTTCAGGATCGTCAAAGCCACGGCAGCAGTCGTCAGCACCACCGCTGCGAGGATCTTGTTGCGCCGTCGGCTCTGCTTTGCTTTGCGGTGCTTCTCGCCGCTCGTTTGCAGGCGGCTCAGCTCGTCGCGTTGGGTCTTGACGGCCTCCTGGGCCGCTCTTTCGATCTCATCCGCAACGGAGTCCTGTGGCTCAGGACGCTCGGGATTCGCCATGTTGTTTGCCTCCAGAGTGATGGTATCATGAGCGACAACGGTCAGACAGCAAGTTAACGCCGAGTCTTCGTGGCTCGCAGGAACAGTGATCGCGAGGGTCGAGGACATGGACAGCACCCAGAAAGCAATCCCTCATTCTCATTCCTCCCACCGAGGACGCCTGTCGCGCCGCTCGCACGGCAGTTTCACCCTGATCGAGTTGTTGATCGTCGTCGCCATCCTCTCGATCTTGGCCAATCTGGCCATTCCTTCGATGCAGATGGCTCTCAACCGCACGCGCGCTCTGGCGATCATTTCCGACTTCAAGGCCATCGAATCGGCCGCGACGACCTTTCACTCCGACAATGGAAGATGGCCCAACCGCGGACAGAACGGCAAAGAGCCGCCAGAGCTTTCGCGCTATCTGAAAGGCGAGATTGGCTGGAACGAAAACGGCATCATCTACCGGTGGCAGGCTGCGAAGAAGAAGGCTGGTTGGCCGTGCAGCATCGGCGTAGGTGCTGGTCTGACGGTCAAGACGCGAGACGAGGTGCTCCGGATGATGATCGAAGAACGATGGGATCGTCCGCTGTACAAGAACCGGAATCAGATCATGTTCATCATCGAACCGTGCTCCCGGTAGGCGAATTCGTTACTCGGGCCTCTCGATCACCAGCAGGGAGATGTCGTCGCGATCAGGTTCTCCGGCGCCGTGTCGCTCGACTTCCTCCAGAAGATCATCGCAGAACGACTCGATGTCCCGATGACGTAGGCTGATTGCCAGCTGCTCCAGGCGGTCGCTGCCGAAAAACTCGCCGGCGGCGTTGCGCCGCTCCTCGAGGCCATCGGTCGTCAGCATCAGTCGGTCGCCGGGCGCCAGGTCGATTTCCCCTTCCTCGAAGCTCATCAGGCCGCCCAGGCCGATCACCGAACCTCCCTCGGTCAATCGGGTCACGGTGCCCTCGGGATGCAAAACGATGGGCCATGGGTGGGCGGCCGAGCTGTAGCGCAGTTGCCAGCTCTCTACGTCGAGAACCGCGTACGTGATGGTGAAGTGTTTGCCGAATCGTTCGATCGGATACTGACGGTCTAGCTCGGTCAGTACGGGACCAGGCGATTGCACCGACTCCGGGGAAGCGACACCGTCGCTACGCATGACGAGACCGGCGTGTCGGGACAAGCTTTGGGCAACCGAAAAAGTGATCAGCGCGGAGGGCACTCCGTGACCAGCAACGTCGAGAATGTAAGCGGCCACGTGTTGATCGTCGAGGCGCACGACGTTGAACAGATCTCCGCCGATGCGGTCGCTCGGCACGAATCGGTGGGCGATGCGAAGTCCCGGGAAGCTGAGCTCGCTTCGGGGGATCAAGGTCGTCTGGAGCTCTGCGGCGGCGCACAGATCTTCATGTAGGCGGCTCTGCTCCTGCAGCAGCGTCTGGGTGAGCTGGCGGATGCGTAGCTGGGCGCGTACCCGTGCAAGCACCTCGCGGCGATCGAAGGGCTTGGTGATGTAGTCCGCGGCTCCGAGATCTAGGCCTTTAATCTTCTCGCTGGTTTCGTCCAAGGCCGAGACCAGGATCACCGGAAGCTCTGCCGTGGACTCCGTGGAGCGGAGATGGCCGAGCACTTCGTGACCGTCCATGCCGGGCATCATGATGTCGAGCAACATCAGATCGGGTCGATCTTCCTCGGCCATGGCCAGCGCGGTTTCTCCATCGGCGGCCTCGATGACTTGGTGACCCGAGCTCCGAAGAATCGCCTTCAGGAGCTGGCGATTGAGGGCTGTGTCGTCCACCACGAGGATCGTGCCCGCAGGCAGTATCTCGAGGGTCGGCATTAGTGTCCTTTTTGCAAAGTTCGTTGACCCTTGGGCTGGTTCTTCGTCGTCCTGCCGGCGTTGCTTCTCCTCGAAATAGCTCGACTATTCCTCGTCGTCGCGCCTTGGCAGACCGACGAAGTCCTCATCCAACGCTCCAGCGAACTATCCGCACAGGACACTAGGCGGCCTGTTGCCTGGACTCGCGGTCGATGCGGAGCTGCTCGAGGAGCTCCGCGAGCTCGCCGTTCAGACGTCCGAGATGCAAGTCCGTATCCAGCAACTCGCCATCCCGGCCCATGTGCTCGAGTCGTCGAGCGGTCTCCAGAGCAGGACCGGCGGCAAAGAGTGCGAGCGAGCCGCTGAGGGCGTGCGCCGTCTGGCGAAGTTGGTCCGCATCACCCTCCCGGATGCTCGTTTCGATCTCTCCGATCTGATCGTCGGCACTTTCGCAGAACATCTCGATCAGCTCGTCGAAAAGCTCGAAATCGCCTCCGAGCCGGCTCAATGCAGCGTCCTGATCGAACGCAGAGACCTTCCTCGAGGCTGTCACCGTGGCACCTCCTTGGCCCATTCATCCTATGGTTCAGTCAGCATATCGCCGTCTCGGCCTGCGCTCAGCTTTCGGCCGGAGGATGGGAACGAAGGTCTCAAGACAGCTCCTTGGACAGTCGGAGAACGTTCGATTCGCCCTCCCTGCGAACGGAGACCTCATCCATCAACGAGTGTAGAAGGGGAATTCCACGGCCGCCCTCCGAGAGAGGCTCTGGTTCCCCGGTAGCTGGAGCGGGTGGCTGGATCCAGTCCTTCGGTGCAGGAGGTGCTTGGTCGCGGATCTCGATCACCAGAAGATCGACTGATTTGTCGATGGTCACGTCGATCGGTCGTCCGGCCTCTCCCCGATAGGCATGGACGACGCAGTTCGTGACCGCTTCGACGACACACAGCTGGGCAGCGAAGATGGCTTGCTCGTCGAGCTCCAAGGCCTCGACGATACTGCCGACCGCCGGCCGCAGGACGCTCAGAATGTCGAGGCTCGACTCGAAGCTGAGTCGTAGGCCGCGGTGGCGCGGACGAGATCGGTCGTCCGGCGGATGGGTACCGATGTCTTCGGTCATGAGTCCGTAGGTCAGCTCTCCGATATGCGGTAGTCGGAGGTATCGAACAATCTACCGCGCCGACATATGGCCAGGGGATAGGAGCAATGCGGATCTCGCTGTAGTGATTTCTTGCCCATTCGGTAGGTCCAGGACTCGCACCCGGCTGCGAAAGCCCATACAGAGCACCGCGGCGCCATTGCGCATACAACCACTCTGCTTCCGGCACTGAGTCAGTCTGGAGATATCTTACCCCCGTGCCGTGCAGTCTGGCGGAGGCAGGCGCAGATCGCGGGCTCTCTCGACTAGTCGATGTACCCTAGCGCTCGCAACTGCTCGACATCCTCTTCCGTGAGGACCTGTGCCGGTAGCTCGTCTGACGCGTCGAGACCTTCCTGTACTCGCCGCCAGAAGGCCAGTAGCTCATCGCTCGGTTCCAGCCTGCCTTTGGATGCGAGGTTGTCGTCTTCGCCGGCGTCCGTCGCCAAGTCGTAGACGCGCAGGCGATCCTTCTTCACCCGCAGGATCTCTTTGTGGCGCCCGGCCTCGACCAGCCCTACCTCCAAGAGGCCATTTCTGCGTGCGCGATCTTCGTTGCCGTGGGATGCGCCTTTGTGGGCTTCGTGAAAGGTCGTCCGCTCCATGGGCGGAGATCCCATGTCTTTCGCCGTTTCGTGTAGGAGAAAGCGGGAGAAGTCGAAACCGCGGAAGCTGTCGGGGACCGGCAAGCCGACCAAGCCCAATACGGTGGACGCGATATCGAGACTGGTGGCCGGAGCCTCGATCACCGTGTTGGCCACGATCCGTCCGTGCCAGTAGAAGCCCAGCGGAATGTGTAGCGTCGGTTGATAGAGATGGCGCCCGTGGCCCCAGTAGTTGTGTTCCCCCAGGCTTTCGCCATGATCGCTGACGAAGATCACGAGTAGGTCTTGTAGGGGCACTTTCCGACGCAGGTCTTGGAGCAGTCGGCCGATGGCTTCGTCGACGAAAGCGATCTCGGTGTCGTAACGATCCCTCGGCTTCGGATCGGCACCGATGCGAAGGCGCTCGGCGTACTCGTCATGGAAGCGATAGGGGTTATGGGGCTCGACGTAGTGCACCCAGAGGAAGAAGGGATACCTACCGTTCTCTGCCAGGTGATCGTCGACCCAGCGGTTTGCCGTCTCGTTCAGGTCGTGGGCAGTGGCCTCGGAGTTGGCGAAGCCGAAATACCGCTTACGACTCCAGACGCCTTCGTAGGATCCGAAGTGCTCGTCCAGCCCCAATAGCTCGGCGCGCAAGGTCCAGTTTCCCACCACGGCCGAAGTCTTGTATCCACGGCGGGCAAGGATCTTGGGTAGCGACGGAAGACCGGGGCGGATGTGCAGGCCGTTGCGTGAAGCGCCGTGCTCATGGGGATAGAGGCCGGTGAAGATGGACGCCATCGATGGCGCCGTCAGCGGCTCTACGACGTGAGCGCGTGTGAAGCGGGCACCGCCCCGGAGCAGTGCATCGATATACGGACTGGTAGGGCGCGGATGACCGTGGATCGACAGGTGGTCGTAGCGCAAGGTGTCCACGGCAACCACCACGATGTTGGGGAACCGGCGTGTTGCCTGCGCGTCCGGTGCCGATACACCGATCGCGGCCAATGTGACCCCGATCAGGAGTCCCTGGGTCAAAAGGCGCGGGCGTCGGAGGGGGCGCATCGAGAAGGCGGAGGGGAGCGGTAACCTACGGCGTGCCAGGTGTCGCGGTTCAGCTTGAGCGGTATGGCGGAATCAAGCTAAGAATAGCGTAGCTGGATACGACAAACCCCCGTGGAGGACGGGGGCGTGGAGAGGGGGATTGGCTCCTCGGGAGGGACTTGAACCCCCAACCCATCGGTTAACAGCCGATTGCTCTACCATTGAGCTACCGAGGAACGGGCGGATAGCGACGGGAGCCGCTCCGCGGGGCGAAGATTGTAGAGCACGGGTATCTGACTGTCAACGCCGGTGGGCGGGGCAGAGTCAACCTGCCTGGGGCGGCTTCTTGGCGAAGCTGAGCATGAAGTCGCGAAGGATTTCTTTCAGCTCGAGGCTGAAGTCGGCGAGGTCGTTCAGATGGGCATTGATCTGGTCCGGCGATGGTTGCACCATGCTGTGTTTCTTCGGCCTCACCTTGTAGCTCAACCTGTCGTCGAGGGCCTCGAGGCGCTGGTAGGCCTCTTTCATCTGTTGCGGATCCATGAGATTCCTCTAGTCGTTCTCTTCCCGGCGGTGAACAGACGTCGCGGTGGCTTGATCCCGCGGGCGGACGACGATCTCGTCGATGTTGACGTGACTCGGCCGCGATGCGGCCCATGCGATGCAGTCGGCGACATCGTCGGCTACGAGGGGTGTCATACCACGGTAGATGGAATCTGCGCGGTCTCGGTCGCCGTCAAATCGGACCACGGAGAACTCCGTCTCTACCAGGCCGGGAGCCACTTCGGTGACCCGGACCGGCTCACCCAAGAGCTCGCGTCGCAGCGTCTTGGTCAGGGCGCGTACCGCATGTTTGGACGCCGTATAGCCTCCTCCCCCGGGATAGGTCTCGAAGCCGGCCACCGAACCCAGGTTGACCACGTGGCCGTCACCCGATGCACGCAACCGTCCCAAGAAGGCGCGGGTGAGGTGCAGCGTACCCATCACGTTGAGCTCGAACATGCGGCGCCAAAGGTCCTCCTGGGCGCCCTCGACGCTGTCGACTCCAAGCGCCGCGCCTGCGTTGTTCACCAGAAGGTTGAGCTTGCCGAAGCCGAGTCGGTCTGCGACATCCACGAACTCCGCCACGCTTGCCTCGTCGGTGACGTCGAGCCCGGCGGCTGCAGCACCTACCGGTTCGCAGACCTCACGCAGCAAGTCCAGGCGGCGGGCTCCGGCGAGCACGCTCCAACCGTCCGTGGCCAGCCGGCGCACGGTGGCCGCTCCGATGCCAGCGCTGCCGCCGGTGACGACGACGGTTCGGGATCGGATCTCCTCCATGGCAGTAGCGGGTGGGTCTCAGTTAGCCACAGCCGCCCCGGCGGGTGGTGTCCATGCGGGGAGCTGGGCCGGGTCGATGCCGACGGAGCGGATGGCGCGATACCAGACCTCGTCTGGATCCTCGCTGAAGAGGAACGACGGGTCGAAGGGTGCGATCAGCCAGTCGTTGCGCAGGATCTCCTGCTCTAGCTGTCCGTCGCCCCAGCCCGCATAGCCCAGGTAGAGGCGAAACGGTCCGGGTGGTTTTTCCGCCAGCTCCTGGAGCTGTCCCAGGCTTTGGGAAACCGCGATCCCCGGCAGGTCCGTTTCGTCGCCTTCCAGCAGCTCGTCGTCCGTGTAGAGCAACGTACCGCGTTCCTTGTTCACCGGTCCGCCGAGGTAGGCGGGAAGATCCTCATCTCCGTTCCAGGGGATCTCCAGGTCCTTCAGGATGTCGGCCACCTTCAGGTCGGTGGGCCGGTTGACGATGAATCCGAGGCTGCCTTCCTCCGCATCGTGACGCAGGAGCAAGACGACGCTCTTTTGAAACGGTTGGGAGGTGACTTGAGGCATGGCCAGTAGCAGTACCGGCGTTTCCAGCTCCTTCATCTGGGCCCCGCGGTCGTCCTCCTCCTGGAGTTCTTCTGAGGTGAGGTCGATGGTGTCTTTCGACATGGCTCCATCTTAGCCCACGGCGCCGGAACGTGCGGATCGCGGAACGGCCGGCTCCGGCGGCTCGAGGCGATCGATTTGCACCTGCGGCTGGGCTGCCGGATCGCGTCCTCGGACCGCAAGCGACGTCAAGGCGCACGCGCTGGCTCGTGCCGCTGGATGGAACATCATATGTTCCATCTGCTACGAGCTAAGACAGGTGGAGCACATCTTGTTCCGATATCGCCTTTCGTCCTGATGCCGGGTCCAAACAAGGTGATGAAGCGGCACCTTGGGAAAACTGCTTCGACCAGGGAAAAAAGCGACCCGAAGGTAGATTACTCATTGGGTAGAGGCGACAAGGGCAATTCCGCCCCTGGGACGTCCACTGCCCAGAGAGGAACTCTTCATGTTTTCGAAGAAGAACCTGACCGTCGCCCTTCTCACCCTCACCCTCCTCGTGGCCCCGGCGACCCTCGCCGCTCCGTCAGTGGACCGCGGCGCCGGCTGGATGGACTCGATCACCAGCTTCTTCGCGGATGTCTTCGGCTTCCTGGGTCTGGATAGATTCGCCGATCGCGAGTCCGAACGCCCTGGTCAGCTCGAACCGATCTTTGGCAGTACCTGCGGAGGAGGTGGTGGCGAGCACGGTCCCCACTCGGATCCCAGCGGTTGCCCGTGATCTACGATGCCTTCTTCTGATGCCAGTGAGCGGCTCCTTCGAGCCGTTCCTTGGCATCTGCCAGGAACTTCTCGGTGAGCTCTCCCCACTTAGCGGTTCTGATGAATTCCATCAGAACGGCGTCCATCATTCGATTGGAGCGAAGGATCTTGAGCACGCCGAACATGTCGTCGGCCAGCGACGCCAACTCGAGGGTGCGTCCCTGCTCTAGGTAGAGCCCCGCGAGATCCAGGGCGACAAACGCGACGTAGCCCGGGTTGCCACCTCGGTCGTAGGCAGAGATCGCGGTCTTGAAGGCCGTTTCGGCTTCCGCATGGAAGCCTAGCTTCCGCGCGATCCTCGCTTCGGTGGCTAGAATATGCGCGTACACATGATCTGTAGATCCCGGCCGGTAGAGCTTCCTGGCCTCGCAGATATATTCATGCGCGCGAGCGAGCTCATCTCGCTCCTGACAATTGAAGGCCATTTCTGAGAATGCTGCGGCTCGCAACTGCGTCGCGCTCTGCGGCAGAAGCCGAAGGGAGGCATCGAAGAGACGAAACGCCGCGAACTCCTTGCCTAGATGGGAGAGCAGAATGCCTCGATCGAGAAGGACCTGGCCGAGTTTCAGAAGATCACCTTTCTGAGTGAAGAGATCCTGGGCCACAGTCAAGAATTTCAGACCCGCCTCCGCTGCATCCAGGTCACGAAGCAGATACGACGCGCGTTGGAGGGTGGACCCCAACACCCAGGCATCGTCACTCCGTATTCCCGGCCCTAGGGCCAAGATGTACATATCGCAACAATTGTCATGAAGACCCTTGGTCCTCATGATCGTCGCCCAAGTCGCACCGGCGAGCGCTAGATCTGCCAGGTGCTGGCTGGGTACCCTCTCCTCGAGCGAATCCACCTGAGCGAGGATTTCCCGGATGATGGACTCCAAGCGGAGTTTTGTACCGTCACGATCCTCGAAACGTAGCTTCTCGAGCTGATCCAGCTCGCCCCGCCACGATTCCACCGCCGCGTCTGTATCGACAGGTCGATCCACGAGGGCCCGGACGCGCGGCCCCACTTCGTCGAGGAATGGGTCAAGGGGCAGACCGTTGCCTTGCCGGTAGAAACGCAGGACCGCGACAGGATCGATGGCGGGAAGCCCCTCTAGCACTTGATCGAAAAACGACCGTGGCGGCATGCCGAGTTGTGTCAGCATCTCCAGCAACGTCGAGACCTGCAGAGGAATCTCCCGGGAGAAGATTCGTCGCACATAGTTGTGCGAGTGTCCCAGCTTTTCGCTAAGACTCCGCGCACTCATCGTCCGACCCACCGCATCTTTCAACTGCGCGAGCAACCGCTCGTTCAGTGCGGAGGAATCGACGATCACCTCGTTCAGAGAAGTCACTGCCATGATGCGTCCCGGTCCATCGATGTTCTGGAACCCTTCAGGTTCCACCGGTGTGGCCCGATCCGAGGATCGGAACCCGAGGCGAGCCACCGTAGAAAATTCTTGGCGGGGGGCGCTCGATGTCCCTAGAGTGCCACAACTTGGCACTCCAGCGCGAGTGTTGGTGTCGAAATGCGCCCCCCGGACTCGATGGTGAAGGTTCGATGGAGGACGCGATCACGATGCCAGAGCGAAGGCACGACGAGGACTCAGCGCCCCGGCAGCTCCTCTGCCATCGGTTCCGATTCGACAGCTTTAGCGAGGCTGCTCGCTTCGTCGGGCAGCTGGGTGACCTCGCCGACGCGTCTCAGAGTCTCGAGGTCGAGCTACGCGACGGCGACGTGACGGTGCGTGTCGGCTCCTCGACCTCTGAGTTGACGTCGCGCGAGACCATCTTCATGGAGCGCATCCGAGGCATCGCTTGAGCCTCGGTCCTTTGGTTAGCAAGGTTCGAAAGCCGCGGCTGGATCTTTCGATTTCCTCGTAGCGGGGTGGCCGCCCGATCCCACAGCGGGTGGCCACCCTCCCTTTTTCCCGCTCAGATCGGGGCGATGGTCGCCGTTGCCAGAGTCTTCTCACCGTCGCGGACCTCCAACGTCGTACCGACGGCAGCGCGCTGATGGACCACCCCGAGTCCCAGCGTCTCACCTGCCGACGAGCCAGCCACGCTGGTGACCCGACCGACTTGCCGATCTTCCGCGAAGAGGTCGAGGCCTGGCTCTACCAGCGCGCTGAGGGATAGACGGCGCATATGTCGTTGCACACCACCACGATAGTGGATACGTGCGATGACCTCCTGTCCGAGATAACAGCCTTTGGCGTAGTCGACGGCGTCTTCCAACCCCGTCTCCTGGGGGAAGGTGTCGTCACCGAAATCGACTCCCCAGAGGGGTCGGCCTTGCTCCACACGGAGTCTCTCGAAGGCTCGCCAGCCCACGCGAACACCTCCTGCGGACTGGATCTCTTGGTCCACTCGCGGTCCCCGACCCTTGGGCCGCCAGATCGACATACCGCCGGCACCGCCCGTGGCAGCTGATCCGCTCGGCTCTCGGACGATGCGAACCGGCTCGCCGGCGATCTCCGCAGTGCGGTGGTGCCAGCTCTCGGTGGGCAGTTGGTCCGTTGGCTGACCCGAGATCTCGGCAACGAGATCGAAAGTGCCCGGCCCGATCAAGGTCAGTGTCGTCGTTTCCGGAACGACGAACTCGATGCGATCGGCGATCACATACTTCGCCAACCGTGTCCTCACCTGATCGAGTGTCCCTGGTGGCAGATCGAGCCAGAGCTCGTTTTCCGTCGCCAGCACCACGAGCTCGACCTCTACACGACCCTTGAGAGTCGCGAGAAAGCCGTAGGTACCTTCTCCGGGTGCGAGGTCCTTGACCGCGCACGTGACTTGACCGTGCAGAAAACGTGCTCGATCTTCGCCGGAGAGGATCAGGCGATCGCAGAAGTCGCGATCGAAAATGCCGCAGCCCTCTGTGATCGCGGCAACCTCCGCCGACATTTCAGTGTGGATGGCTGGTACCTTGCGATAGCGGTCAAGGATGGCAGATTCCATATTTCTCCGTTGACTGGGACTGGTCTCGAGCCTTGTTGTTTCGTGCGAAGTCGGCGGTCCGGGGTCGGACTGCGTGGTAGCTTACGCCCATGTCTGTTGCTGATCGAGAGGGCGACGAGTCGCCGTCCGGCGACCAACAGACTCGCGCGATCGAGTCCTTTTTCGCGCGAATCGGGTTGTCGTGCACGGCGGTGGCTTCGGTGGGCTTTCTCCTGGCCGTAGTCGTCTGGCTAGGCGGTGGTCCGTCGTCGGACGATGACGGGATTTCGGTCTACCTGGTGAGTCGCGACGGTAAGCAGCTGAGCAGCGCCAGCTACGGTGTAGCCATGACCTTGTCTCCCGGGACGTTCTATCTCAATCAGAGAGGCCAGGAACGCGGAGAGTACCGGATCAACGCTCTAGGACTGCGGGGGCCGGATTTCGATCCCGCGAGCGATCTGCGGCCTCGGATTCTCCTTCTCGGCGGTTCGGCAGCGTTCGGCCTCGGTGTTGGGGAAGAGGATACCTTTGTCGGGGGGCTTGCGAGGCTGTTTCCGGAGTGGGCGTTCCTGAACGCCGGTACCGTCGGCTTCGTGTCGGAGCAAGAGATGGCCTGGACCTTCTTCGAGTTGCAGGATCTAGCTCCCTCGGTGGTTGTCGACTTCACCGGCTGGAACGATCTCTACGGTGCCTATTGGGCGGCGCTGTCGGGTCTTAGTCCAGAGCCCTATCCTTCCAACAGTCAGTTTCTGGTCATGGAAGAGCGGCTCGTCCGACTACGCGAGATAGAGCAAAGTGTCCCGGCCGCCTTTACCCAGGCTATGGCGACACTCGTACGCCGCAGTGCGATCCTGGACTGGATCGGCGATCAGCGCGACCACGTCATGCCTGGCCCCGGGTCGAAGCCGGTGCTCGACGATGGAGCTCTCGATATCGTGGTGAACCATTTTGTCCGGCACCTCGAGCGCCTCCAGGAGGTGATCGCCGGTCGCGATGGACACTTGATCGTGGTTCTACAGCCCGAGGCGGGTCAGATCGTTTCGGCCGACGCACGGGCCCGGCAGGCTGCGCAGGAGCCGCACTTTCTCCCGGGCGACGCGTATTGGAACGAAGTGCCAGGACTCTTCTCGACCTTTCGCCGTCGCGCCGCAGAGCGCCTGCGATCCAAGGAAATATCGGTCCTTGACGCCAGCGAGTATCTGCTGGATCGGGGTGCCAGTAGCCGTCTGTTCATCGACCCGGTGCATCTTGCACCGGAAGGGCACGAACACATGACAGAGCTGATCTCGGAGGCGCTAGGTGTGTTCCGAGAACAAATCGAATCAGGCCACGTCGACGCCCGTATCAACTCTCAGCCGAACAGCCCTGCAGGTCCTGGACGGCCTTAGAAGTACAGAGCGCCAGATCATTTCCCGGAGACTCCATGGGACTCCTTTCCAAGCTACGTAATGAAGTCGTCGACATCGTCGAGTGGATCGACCACACCCGCGACACTCTCGTATGGCGCTTTCCCCGCTATCGCAACGAGATCAAGCAGGGAGCCCAGCTCATCGTACGGCCGGGCCAGGTGGCGGTCTTCGTCACCCGGGGTCAGCTGGCCGATGTATTCGAGCCGGGAACGCACACGCTCGAGACGGGCAACCTGCCGATCCTGTCGTCGCTCCAAGGGTGGCGTCATGGTTTCGAGAGCCCGTTCAAATCCGAGGTCTACTTCGTCAGTACCCGTCAGATCACCGAATTGAAGTGGGGAACGCCCAATCCTCTACCGCTTCGCGACCCCGAGTTCGGCCTCATTCGACTCAGGGCATACGGCACCTTCGCCCTACGAGCCTATGATCCGAAAGCGCTGCTGCGCGAGCTGGTGGGAACGGATGACTCCTTCGAGGCCGACGAGATTCACGAGCTGATGCGCGGGCTGATCAACACCAGTTTGGCGGAAGTGCTCGGCAACTCGGGACTGGCTGCCCTCGACATGGCCGCCAACTACCAGGTGCTCGCCGATCGGCTGCGTCTGTCGGTCGCCGAGAAGGTCGACGACGAATACGGATTGGATGTTCCGAGTCTCTACCTCGTGAACATCTCGTTTCCCGAGGAAGTGGAGAAGGCCCTCGACGCCCGCACCAGCATGAATGTCATCGGCGACCTCGGGCAATACCAGCGCTATCAGATGGGGCAATCCATGCCCATCGCAGCCGGCAGTGGTGGCGGTGCAGGTGACGTGCTCGGCATCGGCATGGGCTTGGCCATGGCCGGAGGAATGCAAGGCAGCCTGCAGCAAGGTGGAGCGGCACCCCAACAGCTCCCAGCGGCGGGCGCGGTTCCACCGCCTCTACCGGCAGCCCAACCTACGTTTCACGTTGCCGCTGGAGGAGGGAGTCAGGGTCCCTACAGCCTGCAACAGGTGGTCCAGGCACTCTCCGCGGGACAGATCACCCCGCAGACCCTCGTCTGGTCAGCCGGAATGAGCGGCTGGACCCCTGCCGGTCAGGTGCCGCAGCTCGCGGGCTCGATGGCCCCGCCTCCTCTGCCGGGAGCGCCTGCGCCGGCCGAGACTCCATCGGCCGCCAGCCCGGCGGACGACGAGACCTGAGGATCGGTTGGCGGGTACGACGGCGATGGACTGCGTCAACTGTGGAGCACCCCTCGAGGCGAAGTCGCGCATCTGCCGCTTCTGTGGCGCGCTCAATGATGTCGACCTGCGTCAGGTGCGGCGCGATTCCCTGCATGTCGGAGAACGGTCGTGTCCCCGATGTCGGGAGCGCCTGCGAGTCCTACGCCTGAGCTTGGGAGACAAACCAGGCGATGGCCTCGATGTCGATCGCTGCGACGAATGCCACGGCATCTTTTTCGATCCAGGCGAGCTAGATCTGATCCTCGACCAAGCCGAGTCCCGGCACCAGGAGGTAGATCACATCCGGCTGGGAGTCCTTGTCGAGGAGGAGACCGAGACCAAGGATTTTCAGCAGGTGGCCTATGTGCCGTGCCCTGACTGCGGGAAGCTGATGAACCGTCGCAACTTCGGCGCCCGCTCCGGCGTCGTCGTCGATCAGTGCCGCGACCACGGGGTCTGGCTCGACGGCGGAGAGTTGCGCCGGCTGGTGGAGTGGGCCCGGGCCGGCGGCCGGAGCCATCATGCAAAGGTGGAGGCCGAACGTAAGGCGATGCAGGAGCGAGCGGAGCGGAACAAGAAAGCGTCCGAGCCCACCGCCAGCGGCACCTATCGGCCGGAAGAATGGGGCCACGGCCATGGTCGAGGGCTGGGTGGGCCGGACGTCTTCAGCGCGGGCTTCGACCTCTTCGATCTGTTGGGTGCGGTCGCCCGATTGCTGCGCTAGCAGCAAGAAGCACCTACGCAACCCGCAAGACGATCTTTCCCCAAACACCACCTTCGCGCAGCTGACGATACGCGTCAGCGATCTCTTCGAACGGCAGGATACGGTCGATCACCGGCTTCAGTCTCCGGTCCTCCAAGCGGTGGGCCGCGAAGGCCGAGAAGTCGGCCACCAGTTCTGCCTTCTCCAGACGCGAGCGGGCGCGCAGCACAGAACCGATCAGTCGCAGCCTGCGGCGCAACATATCGGCCAGGTCGACGTCGGTTTGCATGCCCGCCAAGACTCCGACCAGCACGCAGCGTCCACCGTGCTTCAGCGCTCCCATGCGCTGGCCGAGATCGGCACCGCCGGCCAGATCCATGATCAGGTCGACGCCCCGGCCGCTACCGATGGCGCGCACCTCGTGAACGAAATCCTCACCGAGCACGACACAGGCGTCGGCACCGAGGGCCTTCAGTCGCTCCAGGCGCTCGCGGTCCCGACCCGCCACGATCACGCGGGCTCCCAGCTCTCGCGCCAGCTGGACCGCGAACGTGCCGACGCCGGACGCCGCAGCGACGACGAGCGCGGTTTCGCCGCCCGCCAGCTCGCCCTCCCGGACCAGGTTGGTCCAGGCGGTCAGTGCAGCCTCGGGCAGGGCGGCTGCTTCTTCGAACGACAGGCCGCCGGGGATGGGCATCACCTGACCCACCGGTGCCACCACCTTCTGTGCATGTCCTCCTCCCGCCAGCAAGGCCATCACGCGCTGGCCCACTTCGAACCCATCAGATCCTTGTCCGAGCGCCTCGATCTCTCCGGCACATTCGAGACCCGGTATGGGACTCTCGCCCGGCGGCGGCGGGTACAAGCCACGGATCTGTAGCAGGTCCGCTCGGTTGAGCGCCGTGGCGCGGATCCGGATCAGCGCCTCGCCTTCTGCTGGCATCGGTGTCTTCGTTTCGAACAGCTCCGGCCGAGTATTGAGCCGATCGGGTGCGTGGGGTCTGAGAGCAAGCATCGGCGGATGCTATCGCCGTCGTCAACCAGCCAACGACAGCACCCCTACCCCGACCACCGACAGGAGCGTTCCAGCGAGCCCGCGTCCCGTGATCGGCGCGTCGAACCACCACGCATCCACGAACAGCGAGAAGATCGGCGGTGTCGCCAGTAGCACCGCGGCCACCGACGCCGGCGCCCAGGCGATACCGGCCATCATCAGCAAGAAGGAAACGTAGGTGCCGAGGAAGGCAGGTCCGGCCAGTCGGATCATCGCGCGGCGGTTGCCAAGCAAGGCAACCGCCGGATTCAGCCTGCGCATGATCGCCATCACGGCCGCCAGGCTCGCGACCGATGCCGCCATGCGCACGAAGCTGGCCGCCACCAGGGGTACGTCCTCCATGCCTCCTTTGGCGAATACGATACCCGAGCCCAATCCGAAGGCCGCAAGAAGCGCGAAGACGATGCCCCCCAACGGCCAGCCGTTACCCGATGCCGAGTCGTCGGTGCGCTCCGTCGACGGACGCCACACGACAGCGGCGACGCCCAGTAGAACCAATGCGCTGCCAGCGAGCTGTGCCGGGCCTTGGCGTTCACCGAAGAACAACCAGGCCAGGAACCCGGCGAAAACCGGTCCGAGGGTCAAGAAAAGCAGGCTGCGATGGGGACCGAGGCGGGAGACGGCGGCGAAGAGAGCTGTGTCGCCCAACGTCAGTCCGAAGATCCCCGAGGCCGCGAGCCAGGCCAGTGCCTCGGTCGATGTGCCCATCAGGTCGCCCGCCTGCCCCAACGCCAGCGCCGTGAGACCGAGAAGAGCCGTCCCGAGCACGTTCTTGCCCAGGTTCACCGTCCAGGCACCGTGACGCGCGATGGGTTGGTGAAAGAAAGCTACCGCCAGTGCCCAGGTAGCGGCGGCCAAGAGGCATGCCGTTTCGCCCATCGAGATCCTGCTTTCGAAGAATCGGACTCTTGCCGTTCAGAAACACGAAGGGCGGAGCCGCGGCGGAGAAACCGACCGCAGCGTCCGCCCAGGAAGGCTCGGACCGGGGCTACCAGCTGGCCTTGATAACGCCCGGCAGATCGCCGCGCAGGGCGCAGTCGCGCAGCGCGATACGCGACAGGCCGAACTTGCGATAGTAACCGCGGGGGCGTCCGGTGAGGACGCAGCGGTTGCGCACGCGGACCGGGCTGGAGTTGCGCGGCAGGCTGTTGAGCTTGCGCTGCGCGGCCTCCCGCTCCTCGTCGGAGCGGCTGTCGTCGAGCCAGATGGCCTTCAGCTCCTTGCGCTGCTCTTTGTACTGCTCGACCAAGCGCTGGCGCTTCTTGTTCTTGGCGATGGCGCTCTTCTTTGCCATGAGATCTTTCTTTCCGATTCGTGACCGACGGCCCGACAGCGAGTTGGGCGGTGGGTTGGGTTGGACGCGTTGGACTACGTGGAATTCGGAGGAGGCGGCTCGGGACTCGAAACGCGGGCACACCTCGACGGGCCGGCGAGTATAGTCGGAAGAAGTCGAGATTTCAATCCTCGGCCGTCATGCCCGCTCTACGCGAGCGATGTAGCAGCCAGCGTGGGAGTTTCGCACGTGCAGGTAGTCGACCGCCGGGTTCGCGAGCATTCGCCCGATGGACTCCTCGACCGCACCGTCTACCACCGGCTCGCGAGTCAGAGGCCAGCGATCCCCGGCAAAGGCCTCGAGCATCAGTGGCAGCTCCCGTAACTCCGGCGGGAACCCTTCGTCGCGGAAGGGTTTGCAAGCTTCTTCGTGGAGAAACACCGGCCCGGGTGAAGGGTAGTGTTCCTTGCCGCCGAACGCATCGAAGGTGAAGAGCAGACGCCGGTCCTCGCCTTCGCGGAACACCTGAAGGCAGGACCGGCAGGGTCCGTAGCTGTGCGCGACCTCGGCGTGAACAGGATGTCCGTAGCCGGGCGCCGTGCGTGTCTCCCGGACCTTGGCGGCGAGGCGATCTGAGATGGGTACGACTCGAAAAGCGGTCATGTCGGTTCCTTTCCGAACGGTTCGGCCGTGCATCGGCCGGCGGACTCATTCTCCGTAGCGCGTCGCAGCGCCGCGACCTGGATCTTGCGGTGTGCCGCCGCGCTGGCGACGGTGCCGCTCAGGGCGAGATCCAGGTGGCTGTCTATAATTCTCGATAGGTTCAACGATCAGGCGGAGAGCCGATCGATCGATTCTTCGATGGGAGCGCCATGACCAACTCAGCCGCCGAGCTTGTGCATCACCGTTCGTGCAACCTTTGCGAGGCGATGTGCGGGCTCGAGATCCGGGTCCGGGATGGCGAAGTGGTGTCGATCCGCGGCGACGAGAACGATCCGTTCAGCCGCGGACATATTTGTCCGAAGGCGGTTGCGCTCCAGGACATTCACGGTGACCCTGACCGGCTGCGCCATCCGGTGAAGAAGACAGAGCATGGCGGCTGGCAGCGAATCAGTTGGGAACAGGCCTTCGAGCTGGTCGAGGCGGGCATTCGCCGGGTACAGGCGCACCACGGTCGCGATGCGGTAGCGATCTACGGCGGCAATCCGAACGTGCACAACTACGGCAGCCTGCTCTACGGCCCGCCGCTGATCCATGCATTGCGCACGCGCCATCGCTACAGCGCTACAAGCGTCGACCAGCTGCCGCATCATTTCTCGAGCTATTTTCTGTACGGGCACATCCTTCTCCTGCCCGTACCCGATCTCGACCGCACCCAGTTTTTTCTCTGTTTGGGCGGTAATCCCGCGGTGTCCAACGGCAGCTTGATGACGGCCCCCGACGTGAAGAAGAGGCTGGGGGCCATTCAGGAACGAGGCGGGCGAGTGGTGGTGGTCGATCCTCGCCGGACCGAGACGGCGAACTTGGCCGGCGGGCATGTCTTCATCCGACCCGGGACCGACGCATGGTTCCTGTTCTCGTTACTGCACGTGATCTTTCAAGAAGGGTTGGACCAACCCGGACGGCTGGCCGCGTTCACCGACGGAATCGGCGTCATGCGCGAGCTGGCGACGGAGTTCGATCCGGAAACCACTTCGAAGATCACCGGCGTAAGCGCCGACGCAGTACGCCAGCTGACACGGGATTTCTGCGCCGCCGACAGTGCCGTCTGCTACGGCCGCATGGGGGTCTCTACCCAGGAGTTCGGCGGCCTCTGTCAGTGGTTGATCAACGTGATCAACGTGGTTACCGGCAATCTGGATCGACCCGGCGGTGCCATGTTCACGCGGCCGGCTGTCGACGTCGTGAAGTTGAAAAAGAAGCCAGGTAGCTTCCGTCGGTGGACCAGCCATGTGCGTGAGCTACCGGAGTTCGGCGGAGAGCTACCGGTTTCCAGCTTGGCGGAAGACATGGAGGCCGGCGCGGTTCGGGCGTTGGTCACCTCTGCGGGCAATCCAGTGCTTTCCACGCCGGACGGCCGCAGGCTCGACCTGGCTCTGGCCGATGCCGAATTCGTGGTCAGCATCGATTTCTACATCAATGAGACCACGCGGCATGCGGACGTCATCCTGCCGCCCACCGCCTCGCTGGAGCACGACCACTACGATCTGATCTTTCATGCGCTCGCCATACGCGACACCGCGCGCTACAGCGAGCCGCTGTTCACCCCAGCTGACGACACGCGCCATGACTGGCAGATCTTGTTGGAGTTGCAGAAGCGTCTGGTCACGAAACCGACGTTCGCCCAGCGCTCGTGGTGGGCCGTAGCGTCCCGTGGACCCCACGTATTGCTCGACCTGGCTCTGCGCAGCGGGCCCTACGGCAGCGGCCTGCGATCCTTCCTTCCATTCGGCAAGGGCCTCAGCCTCGAGAGGCTCAAACGGTATCCGCACGGAATCGACCTGGGCGCGCTCAAGCCTAGCCTGCCCGACCGTTTGCAGACCCCGGATCGCCGGATCCATCTGGCGCCCGCAGAGCTGGTGGAAGACGTCTCCCGCCTTCGGCAGCGCGCGGACGGGATGGCTGCCCAGTGGCAGAACCGAGCCGGTCGCCTGACCTTGATCGGCCGTCGCCAGGTGCGTTCCAACAACTCGTGGATGCACAACTACCCGCGGTTGATGAAGGGCTCGGATCGCTGCACCCTCTTGATGCATCCGGACGATGCCGTCGCGCGGAGTCTGTCCGACGGCGACCACGTGCGGGTTTCCTCCCGAGTCGGGGAGATCGAGGTGCCGCTGGAGATTTCAGACGAGATGATGCCGGGGGTCGTATCCATGCCCCATGGCTTCGGTCATGCCCGCGAGGGTGTTCGCTTGACGACGGCATCCGGAAGGCCGGGTGCGAGTGTCAACGACCTCAACGATTCGCGGCGGATCGACGATCTCACCGGCAATGCGGCCTTCTCGGGTCTGTCGGTGACAGTCGTGGCACGGCCGAAGGGTCGTCCCGCCGCGAAATCCGCTGCCGCGTCGGTGGAGGCATCTGCGTGACTAGACACTGTGTCCGTCGAGGTCTCGTGCGTATAGCCGCTGGCTTCTTCATGATCGGCTTCGTCCTCCCCGTCTTTGCCCAACCCATCTCGTGGACCATGGCCAGCCGGAGCGCGGCAGCCGACGAGCGGTACGTGGGCGAGCCCATCAGCATGTCGCTTCGCGATGCCGACTTGGTCGAGACCTTGCGCACGTTCTCGCGCATCGGTGGATTCAACCTGATCATCCAGCCCGGAGTGAAGGGTACGGTGACCGTGGAGCTCCGCGGCGTGCCTTGGGATCAGGCGTTGGATGCGATCTTGCGAATGAATGGTCTGGGAATGGACGTTACACAAGGCACACTGCGGGTGGCCGACTACGAAACCCTGGAGAGGGAAGCGCGAAGCGGCAACTACGACACCAGCCCCCTGCTCCAAACGCGGCGGGTACAAGGGACCCTGGCCAATGCCGATGCGGTCGAGGTGGCGCGGCTTTTGGATCGGGGTCCGTATCTGTCCAAGTACGGAACGGTCAAAGCTCTCGCCGGCAACGTGCTGCAAATCGAAGATCGGATCGGGAGAGTACAGCGCATCGCGCGGCTCGTGCACCAGCTGGATGACGCCGAGGTGGCCGAGCTTGCGGCCGATGCCTTCGACCGCCGTGCACAGGAGATCTGGCGGAGTTTGACACCCAACTAACGATGGACGGCACGGAGCGCACGCACTCCGCCCTGGATGCTGGCCGATCGCGCCGATCGTATACGGGGTGCGGCTGCTGTACAGGGTGCGGCTACCGATCGCGCGGTCAACTGCGTCGCTTCCTAGCTGGTCCAGCAAACTCCAGATTCAAGACCCTTGACTGGTCGACACAAGAACCAGATACTCCGAACGACATCGCGATTTGGGAAGAAGATGCGTACACTCACCATCATCATGCTTGGCTTTAGCTCCCTGCTTCTGCCGATTGCGGCGGCAGCACAGAGTGATTCCTGCTTTTTCGCAAATGACAATGCATGCGATGAGGCTCGCTTTGGCGGTACTGGCCATTGTTCGGATGGCACTGATTCCTTTGACTGCGCGATCGTCGCTAGCGGTAGTGAAAGCGACAACACCTGCCATCATGCCAATGATGGCGAATGTGATGAACCACGGTTCTTCGGCGGAAGCGGTACCTGTCGCGATGGCACGGACGCTAACGACTGCGCGAACGCGCAAACCCTGGCGGAGAAGGATGCGGCCTTGTTTTCAAGCTTGCCTTTGAACCTTCAACGGCTGCTTGGAGACAACTCGTGCGAGTACGCCAGTGACCTGCAATGTGATGATGCGCAGTTCGGTGGCACCGGTTACTGCGAGGCCGGAACCGATGCAGCGGATTGCCGGCCGCTGGCTATTGGTGGGGATGACAGTTGCGAACACGCTCGCGACGAGGAATGTGACGAATCCCGCTATGTGGGTATCGGTGCCTGTCGGGATGGTTCCGACACTACCGATTGCGCCAGCCTGAAGGCTGGTGGCGATGGCGGGTCTTGATGGAACGGCCGCCCTTGGATGAAGCGAAAGGTGCGCGACCAGTCGGAGGCCCGGACGGCGAATGGATCACGATGTCGCCTACTCGAAGCTCTCGTCTCGAGCGGGTCGAAACGGAACTGTCAACCGCTTCGCTTCGGGGTAGTTGAACGAGGGTCGGCGGAGAATGTCGTCGAGCTCGCGAGCGCTCAAGCCGCGACCTCGCCTTGCACCGCCATGCGATAGGCGTAGACGGCCACTGCCAACAGCAGAACGGACGTCCACCAAGCGTTGGGCCAAGCCCACCAATTCGACGGATCGAGGGTGGTGGGGAAGAAGTTCACCCAATCGCTGGCCGTCCAGGCCACGGCGGCCGTCAGCACGCCGAAGCGGGCGAGCAGGCCGGTCATGACCAAAGCCGCAAAGGGCTGGCCGGACGCCAGGGACGCCAGGATTGCGAAGATCGTGGCAGCAAGCCACAACCGTTTCGTCCAGCCGAGGAGCAGAGACAAGCCCAGGCACATACCCAGCACTCCCGCGGTCGCCAGGAAGAAGGTCATCGCCTGGATCAACGGGATGCCGGTCATGCCCGAGAGCTTGAAGCTGATGCCGTGAACCTGCCAAGGCTGGCTACGGGTGAGCTCCCAAGGTTGCAGGGACGGTGTCGCCAGCCACAAGAGCGGCAGACCGAGGGCCAACCCGAGGAGCACGTCGCGAGCCACCAGCGGATCGCGGTAGCGCCCACGAATCAGCCGCGTCCACGACACGATCAGCTGTGGCGCCCGGCCGCGGATCGGTGGCTCGATGGCGAGATAGACCAGGAAGACGACGAGCGCCCGAAACGCGGTGGTTCCCAGGACGTCGAAGATCTTCTGTACTTCGAGCGCACCCGGCAGATGGTGAGCGGCCAGCATGTTGCCGACCAAGGTGGCGGCGCCGATGAAAAGAGCTAGCGACAAACCACCTTGGATGTCGCATCGGTGGCGGCGCAGATTGCGTACCACCATGACCGGTGCCGCTGCCAGCAGGACCAGGAATGCGACCAGGATCCAGATCGACGAGAGCCAGGTCGGGGTTGCGAGCGGCGTGTCGGGCGGTTCGGTAAAGCGAAAGAAGACGGGTTGGGCGCCGAACGAAGCCGCCACCACCGTCACCATCTCGCCGTCGAGCTCGGTCTGCCAGGCCCAGCGGCGATCGTGAAATGGCATGGACTGATCCAGCCGAATCGGCGGCGATGGCAACGGCAGCATGTGCTCCGCTTCGAGCTCGGCGAGCTCGAATACCTTCTGCCAGTCCGGTTCCCCTGGCGGCGGCTGGCCTACCGGATCGAGGCGCAGACCGTTGAGTCGGCCCGTATGGTCGAGCTCGATCCAGGCTTCGCCGGGCAGCGGGAAAGGATCGAAGACGCGCGGTCGGATTTGTTCCGAGGCAAGGGGTCGCGGCGACTGGCGATACCAATAGTTGAGGAGCGACGGACGGGTGTCGACCACCTCGCGCCAGGCATCTAGACCGTGGACCTCCTTGTTCAGCCGTCCGAGACGGTCGTAGTTGGGAATGTAGCGACCGTAGTCGTCCAGGACGGGCTCATCCCACCCGAGCTCCTCGAGTTGGATACGGGCTCGATCCTCGAGGATCTCCGGCGGTAACTCGGGATCCACCATGCCGATGAGCGTGAAGTGGCGCCCCGCATAGTGCACGACGAGCAGTGACAGGAAAAAGAGCGCGAGGAGTGCGAGGCCGTGCTTGGAAGATATGGCACCGGCCCGCTGCGCATCGGCGACCATTTCCGGCGACGGCGTCTCGCCGGCCTCGAGGGCGGCACGCAACGGATCACCCCCCGGAAGCAGCGTCGCCACGGCGAGCGCAGAGCGCGGCCGATCGGCCGGCTCGTTCTCCAGACAGCGGAGGATGGCATCGCCGATCCGGGCGTCGACTCCGCTGACCTGGGATGCCGGGTTCTCCGGCGGCTTCTCACGTCTGCCTTGCACGATGACCCGGCGCCAGTTCTCGTCCGGAAATGCCTTGCCGCCGGTGAACATCTCGTAGAGCACCAAACCCAACGAGTAGATGTCGGAATGCAGGGTCGACTCTTCGCCGCGGAGCTGCTCGGGCGCCATGTAGTCGGGCGTGCCGAGGAACTGGGCATGCTCCGCTGTGTCGTCGGGACTTCGCAGCTCGCTCTGCAGGCTGGCGAGCCCGAAATCGGTGATCTTGGCGCGACCCTTGCCGTCGATCATGATGTTGGCGGGCTTCAGGTCGCGATGCAGGACACCTGCCTCGTGGGCCGCTCCCAACCCGGCACAAATCTGTCGCGCCACCTCCAGTGCCTTGTCGGGCGGCAGGCGACCGATGCGCAGCAGTAGCGATCTGAGGTCTTCGCCGTCGATGTACTCCATCGTCAGGAAGTGGTGCCCCTCCGCCTCGCCGATGTCATGGACCCGGCACACGTTGCGGTGAGCGATCTGCCGTGCCACCCGCACCTCGCGATGAAAGCGGGCCAGCGCTGCTCCGTCCACCGACAGATCCTCGGGCAGGAACTTCACCGCGACCGGTTCCCCCAGCTTCAGATCTTCGGCGCGATAGACCTCACCCATCCCCCCTCGACCGAGAAGGGCGACGAGTCGGTATCGGCCCGCCAGGATGGAGCCTGGGGGGAACTGAGCGCCGTCCAAGCTGGTGGCCGAATGGGCGCTGGAATCGGATAGGAAATCCAATGAGGTCTTGGTCGGACCGGGATCTCCCTCGTCGTGTCGCTGGGTCACGTAGGGATTCTAAGGGTGGATCGGCGCGAGCGACAGGGGCAAGCCGGAGAGATCTCCCATCTCGATGCGAACCAATCCGCGCCGACCGGAGTCCAAGGGAGGCGAGAAAGCTTCCCTCACGACGTAGTCCGTTCGGAGAGACCGATGTCCAGATTCCTCGAGCACTTTCACCATCTTCCGTGGGACTTGAAACAGGCGCTGCGTTCCTTCTCCCGTCGTCCAGCGCTCGTCGCGGTGTCGGTTTTGTCTTTGGCACTTGGCATCGGTGCGAACGCCGCCCTTTTCAGTGTCGCCGATGCGGTGCTTTTCTCCGACCTACCTTATTCCGAGCCCGATCGGGTGGTTCGCATCTGGGAGAGCTTCGAGGCAGGTAACGGCACTCGCTGGACCGGCTCGGTCTCGGCGCCGAACCTCTTCGACTGGCGTGAACGCTCAACCCGCTTCGAGTCCATAGGTGGCTATAGCTACACCAGCGTCAATCTCACCTCGGGGGGTGTTCCCCAGCGTGCCCGTTCAGTGCGCCTGGAGGCCCAGGTCTTCGACGTCTTGGGTGTGCAGGCGGCACGCGGCCGGGTGCTGACGCGAGAGGACGTGGAAGGCGATGGTCGCGTGGTGGTGCTCTCGGATCGCCTCTGGCGCCAGCGCTATGAAGGCGCCGAGTCCCTTGTCGGAGGCACGATCGATCTAGGAGGCGAGGCCTACCAAGTGGCGGGAGTCATGCCGGCTGACTTCGAGTTTCCACCGAAGTCGGAGACCGATCTCTGGCTCCCGCAGATCTTCGAACCACGTCACTACGAAGACTCGAGCCGGGGCAGCCATTGGCTGAGTGTTGTCGGCCGTCTGGCCGAAGGAGCGGATCTGGAGGCGGGTATCGCCGAAATGGAGGCGTTGGCTGCTCAGATCGCCGAGGAGCACCCGAAACAACAGAATAGCCGCGGTGTCGTCTTGAAGACCCTGCAGGAGAACACGATCGGTGACGCTCGTCCCGTGCTCTACGCCCTTTGGGGTGCGGTCGGTTTCGTGTTGCTCATCGCCAGCGGCAACGTGGCCCATCTGCTCTTGGCCCGGGCCACCCGGCGTCGGCAAGAGATGGCGCTGCGCTCGGCGCTGGGAGCTGGGCGAAGCCGTATCGCGGTTCTCGTGCTGATCGAGTCGCTGCTCCTGGCCCTCGCCGGCGGTGGCCTGGGACTGTTCCTGGGCGGTTGGGCCGTGAAGCTCCTGGCGCAGCTGCCGGGTTCGACCCTTCCTCGCGGGCTGGAAATCTCGCTCGACCTGCGGGTTTTCTTCTACGCGTTGGCGACCGGGCTCTTGGCGGCAGTGCTCGCAGGAGCGATACCTGCCTGGCGCGCATCGCGCGTCGACCTGCGCTCGGCCCTCGGTACCGCGCGTAGCGCGTTGGGTCATCGCGACCGCATGCGCGGCCTGCTGGTCGTCGCCGAGATGGCCTTGGCGTTGGCGGTCACTCTCGGCGCAGCGCTCATGGTGCGGAGCCTGGCCGCCCTGGAGAGTGTCGAGACGGGCCTGGATCCGGAGAAGGTCCTGACGTTGCGCGTGCCCATGCCGGAGGAGCGGTACGACTCGGAGACGCTGCCCGGCGCGTTTCGAAGCCTTCAGGACAGCATCTCTCAGCTGCCGGGAATCGAGTCGGCGGGGTGGATCCAGATGCTGCCGTTTCAGGATTGGGGTTGGAACGCCAAGGTCTGGGTGGCCGGCGAGGAACCGCCGAACCAGGAGGATCCCTGGGTGGAGTATCGCGTCATCGAGGGCGACTATTTCCAGGTCTTGGGCATCCCATTGCTCTCCGGTCGTGGTTTCGGCTTGGCCGACGATGTCGAGAGCACCGGTGTGGTGATGATCAACCGCACCTTGGCCGAGCTCTACTGGCCCGGTCGGAGCCCATTGGGTGCACAGGTCGGTTTCGGCGGCGCTCCGGATTCCGAGGACGGTTGGCTGCGAGTGGTCGGTGTGGTGGGCGACGTGCAGAACGCCGGGTTGGACCGTCCGCCGCGTCCCGAGATGTACTTTCCGGCCGCGCAGCGGCCACTTCGCGAGATGAGCCTCGTGGTGCGTACCCGGGTGATCCCCGAGGCCATGACCGAAGAGATCCGTCAGGCAGTCCTCGCCCAAGATCCGCTGCAGCCGATCTATCGGGTGCGGACCATGGACGAGGTCGTCCGCCGCTCCACGGCCGACCGTTCCTTCGACACCTTGCTCCTCACTGTGTTTGCGGGCCTTGCGCTCTTGCTCGCTGTGGTGGGCGTCTACAGCGTCATGTCTCACGACGTCGGTCTGCGACGCTCCGAGGTGGGTCTGCGCATGGCGCTCGGCGCCGATCCGGGTGGCGTCTTGCGCTTGTTCGTTGGCAGGGGCCTCCGCCTGGCGTTGCTCGGTGCAGTCCTGGGCGCCGGGCTGGCAAGCCTCGCCACGCGTCTTCTAGAAAGCCGCCTCTACGGGATCGAGGCCACCGACCCGACGACCTACGTCGCCGGAGCCGCCGTCCTCATGATGATCGCAACCGCTGCCTGCATTCTGCCCGCGTTGCGGGCTGCCCGGCTTCAGCCGACGGACGCTCTGCGTGACGAGTGACCCGCAGGAAGCCTCTCGAAAGAGTGCACTGTGGAACGCGACGAGAGGGAGAAGCTCCTCTCCCGTCGGCGCCTAGTGCAGCGTTGACTAGAGGTAGGTCAAGAACTCCTTTGCTTCCGTCGCCTTCTCGTGGTCGGGAGCTAGCTCCAACAGTTTCTCCAGGTGGGCTCTGGCCTTGTCATTGGTGCCCTGGCTGAGGTAGCAGAGGCCCACGTAGTAGTGGGCGTTCGGGTTGTCCGGGTAGTCCCCGAGCACTCTCTCGAACTTCTCGAGGGCAGTTTCGATATTGCCCTCGTTGTAGGCGGCGATGCCGACATTGAGTAGCGCGTTGGCGTCGACCTTCTCGCCGGCAGGCAGCCGGTTCATGTACGGCTCCGCGTCGGCTTCCCGGCCTTCGCTGACCAGAATGTCGATGGCCATACGTAGGGTGGCGACGTCTTCAGGTACGAGAACCAACGCGCTTTCCAGGGTTTCGAGGGAGGCATCGACATTGCCTTCGTCATATTGGCTCCGGGCCACCCGCTGGAGAAGAGCTGCTTTTCGTACCGGATCCTCCTCGCCGTCGGCCAGGGCCTGGAATCGTGTCCGAGCCTCCTGCGTGTTGCCCTCTTGAAGATGGGTTTCGGCAATCGCTAGATCCACCTGTCGGACCTGTGCCGGATCGTTCATCGCAGCCTTTACTTCCTCGTAGCCGGCCCGGGCACCGGACCAATCGCCAGCCCGCATCTTGGCGTTGGCCTGGTCGAGAAGACCGCCGACTCGCGACGCTTCCTTGTCCTGGATGTCTTTGAGGGAGCGCAGGTTCATGTCGATCGGGGGCGTACGGTTCGAGCCGTACTCGTTCACCGTCACCAAGCCCTCGCTCGGGATGTAGCCCTCCGCCGTGACGCGGATCGTAAAGTCCCCGCCAGTCAGTCCGAGGTACTCCCAGCGACCCTTCCTGTTGGTGTAGAGCGGTTCGGGACCGTTGCCTTCGGAGTCCTTGTAGAGGAGGATTTCGGCGCCTTCGATGGGTTTGCCGTCTTCAGTCTTTACGGAGCCGCGGAGGCGGCCCTTGCCGGCCCAGGACTGTGCCAGCGCGTCACCGACGACGAGTAGAGAGGCGAGAAGGCACAGGGCGAAAGGGAGGAGTCTGGAGCGGGAGGCTCGCGGGGCTCGGTACATGGCATCTCCTTGCGAAATTCTGAATTCAGTCTACCAAGGCAGGGATCCGCGGCGGCGAACCGGCCCGGTTACTCTGCGGGATTCGCTGGCCATTTCGGCCGAGATTCCCATAGGACCTGCGGCGTCGTGTCAGAATTCGTGGGCGACCTTCTTTATCTTGCCGTTCGAGACCGCGGAGATCCCCATGGCCGACCTTGCCGCCTATTTCGACCACAACGCCACCACTCCGCTCGATCCGCGGGTTCGGGACGCGATGCTCCCGTGGTTGGGCGGGCAACACGGCAACCCGTCGTCGGCTCACGGCACCGGGCGGGTGGCGAGAAACGCCGTAGAGACGGCCCGGGGTCAGGTGGCTGGGATGCTCAACGCAAAGCCCAAGGACATCATCTTCGTCTCTTCGGGCTCCGAAGCGAACAACATGATCATCCGTGGGCTGGCGGAGCAATGTGACTACCAGGGTCATCTGATCCATGGCTCCCTGGAACACCCGTCCGTCGTGGGTGCGGCTGCCGCGGCAGGTCAGCGCGGCATGGACGTGACGGAGATTCCGCCGGAAACTGACGGTCGCATCGATCCTGCGGACGTGGAGATGGCGCTGCGCGAGGACACACGTCTCGTTTGTTTGATGCTCGCCAACAACGAATTGGGCACTCTTCAGCCGTTGACTGAGATCGTTGCTATCTGCCGGAAGCGCAAGATCCCGGTGTTGTGCGACGCGGTGCAAGCCGTGGGCAAGCTGGAGGTGGACGTGAAGAGCTTGGGCGTCGACTATCTGGTCCTCTGCGGCCACAAGTTTCATGCTCCTCTCGGCATCGGAGCGCTTTGGATCCGCCCCAAGGCGTTCGTCCAGCCGCTGATCTACGGCGCTCCTCAGGAACATGGGCTGCGCGCCTCGACCGAGAACGTCCCTGCCATCGTAGGTCTCGGTGCAGCTTCGGCCATTGCCCGTGACGACATCGACGAGCGTTACAACTACCTGAGAAAGCTGCGGGACAGGTTCGAAAAGGGCCTGAAGTGGATCGAAGGCGTCGGTGTCCATTGTCAGGGATCGCCGCGTCTGCCGAACACCAGCCACATCGCCCTCCATGGCCGCTCCGGTCACGAGGCCATGCTCTGGCTCGACTCCCGCGGCTGTGCCGTGTCGACAGGGTCCGCCTGTCACTCGGGCAAGCCGCAGGCCAGCCGTGTGTTGCGCCAGATGGGCATCGACGAGCCCGAGGCGTTGGCCTCGCTACGAATCAGCTTCGGCATGACCAACACCGAAGACGAGGTCGACCACCTGTTGCGTCAAGTCGCCAGCTACATGAGCGAGACGACCGGGTAACCCGGCAGCGCACCGCTCCCAGCTGGGTCAGTCTTCCAAGGCCGTTGCCGCGACCCTTGGCTCGTCGCGGCCGTGGGGTGCTGGGGCGACGGCGGCTTCCGGGTCTTGGAAGAGATCGCCGAACGTCATCGCACCTTCTTCTGCGCTACCGGCCAGGCGCCGCAGACCGCCGAACAGCTCGCGCCCCATACCCTGCTGATATCGCTCCAACTCGGGGCGTGCCGGGCTTCGGGTCCGCCAGACCGCTTCATCCACCTGAGCTTCGAGGACCCCGGCGTCGGGGTCGAGGAGGATGACGTCACCGTCTTGCACCTTGGCCAGCGGTCCGTCGAGGGCCTCTGGGGTGAGGTGGATGGCCGAGGGTACCTTTCCCGAAGCGCCGGACAGCCTCCCGTCGGTGACCAGTGCGACCCGAAAGCCGCGATCTTGGAGCACCCCGAGGGGTGGCATCAGCTTGTGCAGCTCCGGCATGCCGTTGGCTCGCGGGCCTTGGAAGCGGACGACGGCGACAAAGTCTCGGTCGAGCTCGCCGCGCTCGAACGCGGCACCGACGTCTTCCTGATGCTCGAAGATCACTGCCGGTGCCTCGACTCGTCGCTTCTGCGGCTTCACGGCCGACGTCTTGACCACGCAACGCCCCAAGTTTCCTCGTAGCAGTCGCAGGCCGCCTTGAGGCTGGAATGGGCTCGATGCCGGGCGCAGGATGTGTTGGTCGCGGCTGGGCCCTACGTCGCGATAGGCGAGCCGGTCGTCGTCTAGGAACGCCTCCCTGCAATAGGAACCCAGGCCTGGCTGCCGGCCGGGCCCGTCGGCCACCGTACCGACGTTCGAGTGCAGTAGACCAGCGGCCGTCAACTCACGGATCAGGAAGGCCGTGCCCCCCGCGTCATGGAAGTGATTCACATCTGCGGTCCCGTTGGGATAGACGCGAGCGAGTAGCGGCACAGCTGAAGACAGATCCTCGAAGTCCTGCCAGTCGATCGAGATGCCGGCTGCCCGGGCGATGGCGATGAGGTGGATCGTGTGGTTCGTGGAGCCCCCGGTGGCGAGCAGGCCGACGACCGCGTTTACCAGGGCTCGCTCGTCGATCATCTCGCCCAGGGGCAGGTAAGTTCCGGCCTGGCGGGTCAACGCCACCACGCGTCGCCCGGCTTCCCTCGTCAGCTCTCGGCGGAGCGCTGTTCCCGGATTGGCGAAGGACCCTCCCGGCACGTGGAGCCCCAGGATCTCCATGAACATCTGGTTGCTGTTGGCAGTGCCGTAGAAGGTACAAGTCCCCGGAGAATGGTACGCCTGTGACTCTGCTTGCAACAGCTCGTCGCGTCCTACTTTGCCTTCGGCGTACAGCTGACGGACGCGCGCCTTCTCTGTGTTGGACAGGCCCGAAGTCATCGGGCCGGCAGGGACGAAGACGAACGGCAGGTGGCCGAAGGACAGCGCGCCGATCAGCAGGCCCGGCACGATCTTGTCGCAGACGCCCAGACACAGCGCACCGTCGAACATGTTGTGCGAAAGACCGATCGCGGTAGCGAGGGCGATGACATCGCGCGAAAAGAGTGACAGTTCCATACCCGCCTCCCCCTGGGTCACCCCATCGCACATGGCGGGCACCCCGCCGGCAAACTGAGCGACCCCTCCAGCCTCGCGAACCGCCTCCTTCAGGATCGAAGGATAGGTTTCGAACGGCTGGTGAGCCGAAAGCATGTCGTTGTAGGCCGAGACGATCGCGATATTCGGTCTGACTTCGCCTCGGAGCGCCTCTCGATCCTCCTCGACGACGCAGCCCGCGAAACCGTGGGCCAGATTCGAGCACGCGAGCTGACTCCTGCGGGGACCCGAGTCCGCAGCGCTGCGGATCTTTCGTAGGTAGGCCGTGCGAGATCGCTCGGATCTTCGGCGGATCCGTTCGGTGATCGCGTGGACGGTGGGATCAAGATCGGGCGAAGAGTCGGCCGACGCGTGTGTAGAGTCCGCCATGGTCGGCTATGGTACCGATTCCTCGATCTAGGCGGTCCGAGATGGGCTGGCTTCGGTTGGATCCGATCCAGTCCCAGATCCCAGATCCCAGATCCCAGATCCTGAAACATTGGTGCGCCAGTCGATCGTAAGCTAAGCCTCCCGGGTTCCGCGGTGAACGAGCCGCGGCGAGAAGATCCACGGACCTCGAAGTAAGAGCATGGCTACGAATCAAGGGCTGATCCGGAAGCTGACGGCGCGCAAACAGGTGATCCCGGTGTTGACCGTCGACGATCCGGATGATGCGCTGCCACTGGCGCAAGCGTTGGTGTCCGCAGGCATGCGGTACCTGGAAGTCACCCTACGCACCGAAGCGGCGCTCGATGCCGTCCGGATGATCGCCGGCGCTGTTCATCGCGCCACGGTCGGTGTGGGTACCGTCACTCGACGATCCGATTTGGAGCGTGCGATCCGCGCTCGCGCGGCATTTGCCGTCAGCCCAGGTACGACGGCTGATTTGTTGGTGGCCTCCGGCGAGCTCGGGCTGCCCTTGATCCCCGGAGTCGCCACGCCGTCCGAAGCGATGGCCGCAGCCGAGGCGGGCTTTCCCTTACTCAAGCTCTTTCCCGCCGCACCGCTCGGCGCCGCGGACTACCTCCGCGCTCTGGCAGGACCACTGCCGAGCGTGAAGTTCTGTCCGACCGGAGGGTTGACCTTCGATACCTTCGAAGAGCTCCTGGCCCTACCCAATGTTCCCTGCGTCGGTGGCTCGTGGATGGTGCCGAAGGCAGCTCTCGAGGCGAAGGACTGGGACGCCGTCCGCGTTTCGGCCAAGAAAACGCAAGACAAGGTGCGAGCGTTACGCGATGCCTGACGACAGATCTGATCGAAACATGCCTAGCCCGTTCGACATGATCATCCTCGGTGCCACGGGCGACCTGGCTCGGCGCAAGCTGGTACCCGCCCTGTATAACCTCCATCGCTTCGGCGCCCTGCCGGAAGATGGTCGGATCTTCGCCGTCGGCCGATCGGAATCCGGCGCCGATACGTTCGTCGCCAACCTGGAGCAAGCCGTCCGAGAGCACGTGCGCCGAGAAGTACCCGAGGCCACTTGGCAGGCCTTCGCTCAGCGTTTCCGAATCACGGTGCTCGAAGCTACCGACGCGACGACCTACGGTGAGTTGCGGGAGGCCCTGTCGAAGCAGAGCCCCGAAAGGGTGCGCCTCTTCTATCTCGCGACACCTCCGAGCCTCTACGGCGACATCTCACAGTCCCTCAGCGAAGCCGGATTGGTGACTCCGGCTGCTCGCATCGTCTTGGAGAAACCCATCGGCTCCGATCTGGAATCGGCCCGCGAGATCAACCGGCGCGCTACGCGACATGGTGCAAAATCACCTGCTTCAGCTCCTCTGTCTCACCGCCATGGAGCCTCCGGGCACGCTGGACCAAGATTCGATCCGCGAGGAGAAGATCAAGGTACTGCGCGCGCTTCGTCCCATGAACGCCGAAGACGTCGCGCGCAAGACCGTACGGGCCCAGTATCGACAGGGCCTCATCCCGTCGAAAACCCAAGGACCTCGGGAGGTGAAAGGGTATCTCGAGGAGAGCGGCATCGACCCGAAGTCCACCACCGAGACCTTCGTCGCGCTCAAGGCAGAAGTGGACAACTGGCGATGGGCCGGAGTGCCGTTCTATCTTCGGACCGGCAAGCGCATGGGTCACAAGGTGTCGGAGATCATCCTGCAGTTCAAGAAAGTTCCGCACCTGCTGTTCAAGGACCAATCCGAGGTGATGCAAGAGAACCGTCTGGTGATTCGCCTGCAGCCCGACGAGGGCATCAAGCTCGGCCTGATGATCAAGGTCCCTGGCTCGAAAATGGAGCTGAAGCGGGTCCACCTCAACTTGAATCTGGCCGAAACCTATGAAGACAGGCGTCCGCCTCTGGCCTACGAGCGCTTGCTGATGGACGTGATCCGGGGCGACGCCACACTGTTCATGCACCGCGACGAGGTGGAAGCGGCCTGGAAGTGGGTCGAGCCGATCTCGGGAGGCTGGGCCGAGCGCGGAGATCGTCCGCGGGTCTACTCAGCCGGCACCTGGGGTCCGCCCGAGTCGATCGCGCTGGTGGTGCGCGACGACCGCTCTTGGTTCGAGCACGTCGTGTAGCGCAGGTTTGCGCTAGGGCGCTGAGTGACGTCGATCGGTGAACTCGCTATCCGTTTCGCTTGAGCTCGGCGATGATCAACTGAATCTGCATCTCCGGATCCTCCATCAGCGGAACGGATCCGGCACCCTTGTGCCCGCCGCCACCGTAGCGTGCGGCCAGCTCGCCGACGTTGGTGTTGCAGGTGCGTTTGAAGATCGAGTGACCGAGGGTCATCATCTGGAACTTGCGCTGCGGTCCCCACTGCAGGCGGACCGAGACGTTGACCGTTTCGTAGAGGGCGTAGATCAAGAACCGATTGCCGACCGGTACTTCGCCGAGAGGCCGGAAGTCGGTGATGACGACGTTGTCTTCCACTCGGCTGCACTGCTTGAGGGCGTCGCGGAAGGCCCGGTTCTGGGCATCGAGCTCCTCGCAACGACGCTTGACCTCGGGGTGGTCGAGGATCTCGTCGAGTGGTGTCTTGCGGAGCATGAGCCCCATCAGGGTGTGGAAGTAGGTCTCGAACGCACCGAGACCTGTTCGCCCGTCGATCGTAAAGCCGATCTTGATGTAGCCGTCTGGATTGAGTACGTCGATCGGGTCGAGATCGGCGGAATCGAGACGGTCGGTCTCGTAGACCAACTCGTCGAACGGAGCCATCTTTTCCTTGCCGCCGTAGTACTCGTAGACCAGACGCGCGGCCGACGGTGCCTGGCCGAAGCTACCCTCGAAATGGTCTGGGCGGGCGGTGGCGGTGGCCGTGTGCAGGTGGTGATCGAACCACTTCGCACAATTCGGGTGGTACGGAAGGTTGGCGATGATGTCGTCCTTCTCGATCACCACCCGATCGTCTGTGATGTCTTGAGGATGGATCAGCATGATCCGATCGATCTTCTCGTTCAAACAGATGAGAACCGCACAGGTGAGGCCGTCCAGATCGCCACGGGTCACCAGGCGCATTGTGCCTCCAATCGACCGGAGGGGCCCTCGACGGCTTCCCCTTCTCTCATAGGGATTTGCGGGAACATGGTCGGATTCTAGCAAGTCAGATCCCGAGGTGCTGTAGAGTTCGGGGCCCATGACCGCACCGATCGGCGCGAAGAGATTTCAGGACGACAGTGGCCTCGAAGTGGAGTTCGGCGGACGGCTGCCGCAGCTGGAAATCGCCTATGAGACTTGGGGCCAGTTGTCGCGCCAGAAGGACAACGCGATCCTCCTTTGCCCCGCGTTTTCAGGACATAGTCACGCGAATTCTCACGAGGGCGACCCGTCGCCGGGTTGGTGGGAAGGCATGGTCGGGTCCGGGCTTGCCTTCGACACCGAAGACTATTTCGTAGTCTGTGCGTCGCTGCTGGGTGGCTCGTACGGCACCACCGGCCCATGGTCCGTGAACCCTGAGACCGGAGAAGCCTGGCGCGGCCGCTTCCCTGTCGTCGGTGTGCGCGATCTGGTCGACGCCCACATCCGTCTGTTGGATCACCTCGGCATTGAACGGCTGTTCTGCGTTGCCGGTGGTTCCCTCGGTGCCATGCAAGCACTGGAGCTCGGAGTTCGCTACCCGCAGCGGGTGCGCAAGGTCTTCACCGCCTCGGGAACGGACCGCACACGTCCTCACACCGCCGCCATCCGCCACGTGGGTCGTCAGGCCATCCTCCTCGACCCGAAGTATTGCGGAGGTGACTACGAAGGGAACGGTCCGACGGACGGTCTGGCGCTCGCCCGTGAGATCGGTACGGTGTTCTACCGATCTCGTGAAGAGCTCAACCAGCGGTTTCGCTGGCAGCCCATCGCCGAGCCGAGCCGCGGCGGAACAGTTTTCGACGTGCAGAGCTATCTCCGGCATCAGGGCCAGAAGATCTTGGGCGACTTCGACGCGAATTCCTACCTGACGCTGTCCCTCGCCATGGATCTGTTCGACGTTTGGCGCGGCTTCCCCAGCCGCGAATCGGCGCTCGAGCCGGTCGAGGCGGAGTTCATGATCGTCGGTGTCGACGAAGACCGGCTGATTCCCATCGACGAGCAAGAGTGGCTGCACCATGCGCTGGTCACGGCCGGAAAGCGCAGCCATTGGCGCCCGATCGAAAATCACATCGGCCACGACTGGTTCCTGGTGGAGATCGACCAGATCACGGAGCTGGTCCGCGAGCTACTGAAGTAAGGCGCCTTCGCGTACCCGTTGTGGCGTCTCTCCGGTCCAGCCTTGGAAGGCGCGGAAGAATGAGCTGGGCTCTTCGAAACCGAGCAGGAGGGAGATCTCGGATCCGGACAGCTCGGAGCGAGTGAGATAGTGCCGTGCGAGCTCCTCCCGAGTGCGATCCAAGATCTGCTGAAAGCTGGCTTCCTCCGTCTGTAGGCGACGCTGCAGTGTTCGGGTACTGACGGCGAGCTTCCGGGACACCGCCCCGAGGGATGTTTCACCGCTCGGCAGAAGCTCCAGGAGCGCGGCGCGTACACGATCGCCCATGGTCGCTGAAGCATCGAGCTCCGACAGGCGCTTGCGCAGCTCTGGGAGGAAAAACTGCCACATCGATTCGTTTTCCGTCAGAAACGGTCGTGCGGCATCGTGGGCCGAGAACGTGACCCCGTGGCTGGCGCCGGTCTCGACACGACAACCGAAATAGTCGGTGTAGGCAGCCGCCGGCTGTGGCGGCCGAGGAGTCGTGACCGCCTCGGGTCGGATCCGCTCCCACGTGGCCAAACGTGCGAGTTGCACGAAGAAAACCAACTCGGTGGCCGCCAGGGGAAGCGGCGGCGTCTCGGTCTTGTCGAGCCGTTCGATGTCCAACGTCGTCGTCTCCGGCCTCTGGTCGACGTGAAGCGCCACCGGGCCGAGGAGAGGTTTGAACCGACTGATACGGCGAGCAGTGGTATTGAAGTCGGGACTGCACATCGCAGCGAAGATCGGTGCGTCGAAGGACTCCACGGATACGGTTTGACCCAGGCGCAAGGGTAGGAGTGGATCGTCCGCTTCTTCGTAGAGTGCTCGCCAGAAACCGAAGTACGACCGAGTGTTCAGGGTAGCTCCCTGCCGATGCAGGAGATCCTCTGGCAGGGCGGCCCTACGCAGAACCCGAGATGGGTTGATTCCCAGATCCTTGAGCAGGATCCTCCATCCCCAATGCATCGTGAACTTCTGGCTGGTGAAGCTAGGCTGTCGCACGACGACTATTCCTGTCTCGGCACTGGCATTTCGATGTGGCAATCGCTCGACCCTGAGCGCAGGACATGGATCGGGGCCGCGAACGGGCCGAAACTACTGCCCGCGAGCGAGGATCGGACTGTGGAGACCGGACGGACCATCATGCTGACTCCCTCGAGATCGTCTTGGCGTTGCGGTCCCGGGGTGGCGGGACCATCTGAGGATGACGGTCCCTGGGCGCCGCGTCACTAGCGAATCGCGCCATGGTTCGGCAAAGTGCGTCGTTCAGTGCGCTGGAATCACCGGCTGGAAATCGTAGTCTTTACCTTCGGCTACCAGAAGCAGGTGGAATCCACGCCTCGGTCCCGTGCGCACGAAACCCTCGTATCCGGTGAGCGCCTCACCCAAGGAAAGCCAACGGCCCGAGGAGGCAGATTCCAGAACAGAGTCGTAGGCTTCGAGGGTGGCTTGGTCAAAGCGGGGCGCGATCAAGAGAGCCGCTCCGATGTCGCCGGTCTTGGTGCGCGCTTCTTTGGCTACCTTGACTCTCTCCACGAATCGGCTGAGCGACTCCGGGTCGACTCCCGCGCTTCTCTGTACGAGATGCAGAACTTTCCCTCGCTCGTCGAACGTCACGAGGTCGAAGCGATCGCGCTCTCCCGTCCCGGGCCGGCGGAGCGGATGATAGAGCCTGGCGCGTCGGATCTTGGGTACCCACTCCGCCAGGTACCGCCAACCGCCGGCGCGTCTCCGTTCGCGAAACCAGTTGGGCAAGTCCGAGAGCAACCAGGTCAGTGCCCGGTACGCCGGCGCGGCTTCGAATTCCACCTCGCTTGCGGTGGTCGAGGCCGACGCGACGCGGGGGACCGCTGTCGGTCCCGTCCCCGATGTCGTACCTTGTAAGAACCGGCGAAACGTCGAGCCGGTTCCGTTCTGCCCGGCATCGGCCTCGAGCCAGTCCACGTTCAGCCGCAGGCCGCCGAGTGCCAGCGGATACCACTCTTCCAAAGCGGGCGCGTAGGGTTCCTGCACCGATGCGGTCACGGGATGGTCTTCTACCCAGCGACGCCAGCTCTGGTTCACCGGCACATGATCCCAGCCCCGTGTGTACAGCGCAGCCAGGGTGCGCCCTTTGCCGAGGAAGATCCAGCCGCGCACCGGCGGGTCGTGACCCTCGGTCCGCTGCTGCAGGCGGATGACGCCACAAACTGAGTCCGCCCGAAGCTTGTCGGCCAGTGCCGGGAGGTCGACGAAGGAAGAATCGAGATCTCGGTTTCGATACCGAGGTTCGTGGGTAAGGGTGGCCAAGGCCATGACCCAGCCAGCCTCCGGCGCCCGGCGCAGCCGCGCTCCGCCGGACGCGGGCAACGAGTCCATCGCCTCGCGGTCCATGCCGCCATCGGTGGTCCAGGCTGCCACCAAGCGGCCGTCTGCGACGAGCAAGGTACTGGCCTCGATCTCCACGGCGCCGGAGAATGCCGCGGTGTGGAGGGGCCGGTCGAAGAGTCGGCCGAGGAGCGTGGTGGTCGCCTGGACGGGCATGTCCTCCGCAGCCCATGTCGACACGACCTCGCGGGCCAGCGCGATCGGCTCCGGCGGCAGATCTTTCAGTACGGGCGCTCCAGACTCTGTGACCTGGCCGTTCGCCGGTCGAGCTTCCAGAGAGCCCAAGGCCAGGGTGGGATCCATCGCTCCGGTGCCTTCCTGGACAGCGTCCCGGAGGAGGCGCCCAAGCTCTCGGGCGGTCTCGGGTCTGTCGTCGGGATCCTTGGATAGGACGCGGAGGACCGCCCGTTCGAGAGCAGGGGGAAGATCAGGTCGATGCTCACGTGGTGGTTTGGGTGGGTTTTGCAGGATGGCGTGGGCCAGGTCCATGAAGGTCTGACCCGCGAACGGGTATTCCCCGGTCAGCATCAGATAAAGGACGACGCCCGTGGAAAACAGATCGGCTCTGCCATCGATCTCCGTGCCGCGCAGCTGCTCCGGAGAGGCGAATCGGGGAGTAGCGAAGACCACCCCCGCTTGCGTCTTCACCAGCTCGCGACCCTGCATCAGCGCGATGCCGAAGTCCGTGACCTTCAGGCGACCATCGTCCAAGATCAACAGATTCGAGGGCTTGATGTCGCGATGAACGATGCCCGCCTTGTGAGCCGCCCCCAGCGTCTCGAGAAGGGAAAGCACCAAGTCGATCGTCTCGCGCACCGGAAAAGGGCCGGATTCCGACAGTGAGTCTTCCAACGTGCGGCCTTCGAGCCATTCCATGACGATGTAGGGGTCGTCATCGAGCTGGCCGGTGCGATAGATGGTCGTTGCGCCGGGATGGGACAGAGCAGCGGCGGCACGCGCCTCCTGCAGGAAGCGCCGGCGAAACTCCACGCGGGACCGTTCGTCCTGGTCTTGAAGCAGAGAGGTGCGCAGCGTCTTGATGGCGACCTGGCGGTCGAGATCGCGATCCCGCGCTTCGTAGACCACGCCCATCGAGCCTGTTCCCACGTGGCGGGAGATCTCGTACGGAAACACGTTACTGGGTCGAGTCGAGGTATCAATCATTTGTCGCGGGGTACGAGGCCGCGCAACGGCCGGTTCCCCGCCGGGTCGGATTGCCTCTGGCGCTCGGCGAATTGCCTCTGGACGGGTGCGTGTCGGAGTACCTGGGCTTCCGCGACCTCGAACCGTCGGGTCCGTGTCGATCTCCGAGCAGACAGGATCGACGGAGGTGGCCCCCGGGACGTCGGCGCGTCGCGGTGAACGCCGGAAAACAAAACCCCCGGGGGAAGAACCCGGGGGTGGGAAGAAGTGAAGAAGAAGCTCGCCGGTTGGTACGACCCATGGCGACGAGGGTTTCACCTCTCGGTCATGCGATTGCAGCGCCGAACGACACGGACGGAATCTCCGGGGACTTCGGCGTGTTACCTTTCGCGCACCTTCCGGGGGGACGCCCGGGAGAGCTTCCCAAGGTCCGAGCATGCTCCAGATTTACAACTCCCAGACCCGACGCAAAGAACCGTTCGTACCCGTAGATCCCGACGGCCATCGCGTCGGCCTGTACTACTGCGGGCCGACGGTCTACGACAGCCTTCATCTCGGTCACGTGCGCGCCGCCGTGGTACCGGACATCATGCGGCGCTATCTGGAGCATTGTGGCTATTCGGTGCGCTACGTCTCCAATTTCACCGACATAGACGACAAGATCATCCGCCGGGCGATACGCGAAAACCGTTCCTGGCGCGAGGTGACGGTGATCTACATGGAGGAGTACTATCGTCTGATCTCAGCGATCGGCAACCGCCCGCCGGACGTCCAGCCACGCGCTACCGATCATGTGCCGGAGATGCACCAGCTGATCGAGAATCTACTCGACTCTGGCAACGGCTACGTGGCCTCGGACGGTGACGTGTACTTCGATACCGCCTCCGACGACGACTATGGGTCGCTTTCGGGCCGCAAACTGGACGAGCAGCGGGTGGGGGCCTCAGGGCGCATGACTGAAGCTCAGATGGCAGTCAAGCGAAGCCCTGGCGACTTTATTCTCTGGAAGTTGCTGAGGAACGATCCAGAGGACTTGAAGGCGGCAGGAGAACAAGTTCCGCGCTGGCCATCACCCTGGGGAGACGGACGCCCTGGATGGCACCTCGAGTGCTCGGCGCTGTCGGCCAAGTATCTAGGCATGCCCTTCGATATCCACGGTGGTGGACGCGATCTCATCTTCCCGCATCACGAGAACGAAAAGGCTCAGAACGACTGTGGCTACTGTGGGTCGCTGGGAGATGATGGCGAATCCGTGAAGTTCTGGGTTCACAACGGGTTTCTGACCCTCGACGCTCGTAACGAGACCGAACGCGGAGACGAATACACGGAAGGCGACCAGGCGAAAATGTCGAAATCCCTCGGCAATGTTTGGTGGCTGAAAGACACGATCTGGCCTCTGGGTGCGTACGACCCCATGGCCGTACGCATGCTGATGGTGCAGAGCCACTATCGCTCCCCCATCCGCTTTTCACAGGATCTACTCGACCAGGCCGGCCAGCGCGTGGAGCGCATCTACCGCATCGTGGAGCGCTTGCGGGACGGCCTGTCGAGGGACGATTCCCACGGAGTTTCGGAAGCCGCCGGACGAGCCGTATCGGAGGCTCGCAGTGCGTTTCAATCAGCCATGGATGACGATTTCGGCACTCCGGGTGGCTTGGCGGCCATCGATGGTCTGATCCATGCCAGCAAGGACTTCCTGAGCCGCGGCGACGATGGCGTCGCGGCAGCGGATCGTCTGTTCTTGGCAGACGCCATCGTCAATCTCTGTAGGATCCTTGGACTGCGGGCCGAGCGTCTAGGCGACGGACCGCCTGGTGACGAAGGGCCGGACGAGTTGCTCGGTTTGATCGCCGAGCTGCGATCACAGGCACGAGCAGCCAAGGACTGGGCCACCGCCGACCGCATTCGGGACCGCTTGTCCGAGCTCGGCTGGGAGATCCGGGACGGTGAGGGCGGCGCTTCGGATATCGTGAAGAATTGAGGGTCGCTCTCGACCCGGTCGATGGTGACCCGGTCGATGGTGACCCGGTCGACGACGAGGTCATCTGAGGAGAATGTGATGAGCCGAGCCACCGCCACCGAGACCGAGCTCACCCGAGGCCGCGTGCTGCTGCGGCTCTTGTCGTGGGTCCTGGCCGCCGCAGCGGCCGGAGCCGCGGTGGGGCTGGGCGGCTCGTTCCTAGCAGACGCGTTGCCGGTGGAGTCTCCGGTCGACTCCGCGATGTCGGTGACCGGAGCTCTGGAATCAGCGGAGTTCCGACTGCCGAGTCTCGACGGGCCCGAGTTGGGCCCACCGGACTTTCGGGGTCGCGTCGTCGTAGCGGATCTTTGGGCTACCTGGTGTGGACCCTGTCGTTTGCAAGCCAAGTATTTCGAAGAGGTTCGTGCACAGTATGCCGACGACGAAGTGGTCTTTCTGGCCATCAACGTCGGCGAGGACGAGGCTACGATCCGTCAGTACGCAGCCTCCAGCCCATTTCCCTATCCCGTCCTGTTGGATCCGGGCGAAACTCTCTACGCCCGCCTCGGCGTCGGCGGCCTGCCGACCGTGTTCGTCATCGACACGCAGGGGCGCATCGTGTTCCTGGAGACCGGCGTGGTGGACGCGGCGAGGCTGAAACAACAGATCGAGGCCGCCAGGTCCTGAGGTCGTCGCACGATCTTGGATGCTTCACGCGAAATTGTTCGCGAGGCATGAAACGGAATCCGGCCGTCGTGCGTATATAGGGAACAGAGTGGGTCGCAAGACCCGTCCTGCCGGGGCCCACTTGGTCGCGTCCGCGATCATGAACCGTGGCCCCACCGGGCGGACGACTGTTCGCCTCGTCACAATTCCTACCTCCTCCGCGCCCTATGGCGCGCGATCATAACCAAGGGGACCGTCCGGTCCCCTTCGGCCTTTTTGGGAAACGGGCGAGGCGTCGGCGCGGACGGCTGGATGCCGGGCGCCGGCTCCGCTCGAGGCTCGACGGCTGGCGAGCGCCCTTCGATCTGGGCGGCGTTGTTCGGTGCCTTTGCTAAGATGTCGGGACGCACCGTGAGATCGATGCAGATCATTCCACGACCCCTCGGAGGACGGCTCACCGCCGCCGTGTACCACTCCTATGTCTGATTTGGACGACCTCGGTTCCCTGGACGATCAGGGCTCCCTCGACGATCTCGGTGATCTCGATGCGCCATCGGCACCGGCTCCCGCCGCTCCGCAGCCAGCCTCCGGTCTGGGTGCCGTCATGCAAGATCTGTTGGCGAAGCGCAATTTCGGCCAGGTGATCCAGATCGCCGAGAACCAAAAGGAGGCCGTCGCACGAGATCCACAGGCGCAGGCGCTGGTGGAGCAGGCGCAAGCCGGACTCGAGACAGATGCCTATATCAAGAGCTTTCTCGACGGCTCGAGAAAGGCCTATCATGCGGGGCAGCGCGACAAGGCCAAGGAGTTCTTCGACAAGGCCCGCTCACTCGAGCCGAGCCATCCCGCGGTCTTGGAGTTCGCGAACGAATTGCGCGCTCACAGCGCCGCAGCTGCCGCACCTGCACCGCCAACTCCCGAGCCCGCGGCGCAGGTACCAGCGCCATCCCCAGCCGAAACCCAGCCTTTGTCGAGAGCGTCGGTGCTACCGGGACCAGCCCCTGAAGGTCCCGTAGCCGTGAACCCTGCGCCTACCCCGGTTGCACCGGAGCCACCGGTCGTCGCAGCACCGTCCCCGGCAGCACCTACCCCGGTTGCGCCGGAGCCACCGGTCGCCGCGGCACCTGCCCCGGTTGCGCCGGAACCACCGGTAGCGTCTCCGGTTGCGCCGTCCGCGCCGGAGCCTCCCGCCGCTGCTGAGCCGGAGATGTTGAGTTTCGACGAGCCCGAGCCCCTCGACCTCGGCTCACCAGCAGAGGAACCGAACCTCGACGCGATACCCCCTGCAGAGCCATTGGATATCGGTCCAGAGGACCTCGACGCCGAGATCGGCGACGAGCTCGCTCTCGACAGCTTGGACCTCGAGAGCCTGGACGGTGATCTCGATTCCGCCGCGGCGGGAGAGGATCTCGCAGCACTAGGTGTCGTCGACACCGACGCACCCGACGATGAACAACACGTCAAGATTCAGGAGCTACTCGCCGAAGGTCAGCAGCACTATGAAGCAGACCGCTTGCAAGACGCGATCGATGTCTGGTCGCGTATTTTCTTGCTCGACATCGACAACGCTGCGGCGTCGGATCGAATCGACAAGGCCCGCGAGCGCAAGGCCGAGAAGGAGCGGCAGGCCGAAGAGATCTTCCACCAGGCGACCAGCGAAATCGAGTCGCGCGATCTGGAAGGTGCCAAAGATAGTTTGCGCAAGGTGCTCGAGCTCCAGCCCAATCACCCCACCGCCGAGGACTATCTGGAGCAGCTCGAGGCAGGCCAGGTGCCGGCGATCAAGCGGCAAGCCGAGGTGGACTCGGACATCGATCTGCTGGATGACGGTGGTCTAGGAGATCTAGAAGAGCTGGGGACCACCGATCGTGACATGGACGCGGCCGTAGCGCGAGACCGTGTGGTCGTCACAAAGAAGGCCGACCGCAAGATGATCATGCTGGCCGGTGGCGTGGGGGTCGCCGTCGTGGCGCTACTGTTCCTGTTGGTTACTCAGTGGGATTCTCTGTTCCCGAATGCGGACGACGACGAACCAGCCGGTGCCCAAGTTTCCATGCAGCTGGAACGTGCCAAGAAGATGCACGAGGCGGGCAACGTAGAGGCCGCCATTCCCTTGCTCGAAGGCCTATCGGTGGACGATGCTGGATATGCCGAAGCGCAGGTTTTGCTTGCTCAATGGCGGGCAGAGGTAGCGCCACCGGAGATCGAAGCTCCGACGGGACCCTCACAGCAGGACCTTGCTCGTCGCCAAGCGTTCCTCGACGCTGCCCTTCAAGCCCGCGATGTCGGCGAGTTGATCCGCGCTTCGGTTTATCTCACTCAGGCGCGCAAGATTCAGGACTTCGATGCCGAGGAACAACAGCTGGCCGGCGCGATCAGCAAGAACCTAGAACCGATCCAGCCCCTGATCGATCAGTTCTCGAACGGCCAGTACGTCGACATCATCCCGCAACTCTGGCGCCTGCACGACGAGCAACCGGGTAGTGCCGACATTCGCCGCCTCCTGCTGGACTCCTACTACAATCTGGCCCTCGACGATCTGCAGAAGGGGCTGGCGGCCGACGCTGCGTCCAAGCTACGCGACGTTCAGGAAGTGGGAACGGAGAGCCCGGAGATGAAGCGCCTGCGCGAGTTCGCAGAAACTTACGCCGGGCGCGGGGAGGATCTGCTCTACCGCATCTTCGTCAAGTACCAGCCCCGTCGCAAGTACGATTGACGTCGTGCTGTCGCGGGACGTCCCCGGCGAGGCGCCATCGTGAGTCACGAGAAGCGTCCCGAGCTACCCCTCTTCGACCTGCCGCTCCATGACGATTCGGGTGGAGTGAATCGGCAGCGAGGCGAAGCGGAGGAGGGTGCCGGGCATCACCAAAGCGATCTCTTCGATGCCGCGGAAGACGACAGCCTCGAAGGTCTCGGGGCGCAGGGAGCTGGTTCGTGGGAAGCCCCCTACGGCGAGGTCGGCGTGCTCGATCGTTTGATTGGCGGCGTCATCGATCTCACCATCCACGCTCTGGTGCTCGGATTCGTGATCGCAGCGTCGTGGATCATGGGCGCTCACCTACAGTTGGATGACTGGCCGGCTTTCCTCTTGTTTCTGCTCCTGTTCTCGCTGCTATACGCCGGCGTTCCCTTGGCCTTCTGGGGACAGACGCCCGGGATGATGCGAGTGGGCCACGTGGCGCGCACAGGTTCCGGCGAGCCTCTGACCTTCGGCCAGACTGCCTTACGCTGGCTGGGTGCCTTGACGACGGTACTTCTCGCAGGGCTGCCACTGATCCTGGCCCTCGGCTCGTCCCGCTCCTTGGCAGATCGACTCAGTGGCTCCTATACGGAGACTGCGTAGCACCGACGGCGCGGCAACGCGTCGGCTGCGCGAGCGTCAGGCGGAGAGAGGCTCCTTACCGACCGAGCTGTCGTATGGGTCGGTGTAGGGATCGTCGTAGCCGCGGTCGGTTCCCCCGTTCCAGCTCTCTTTTTCCCTTCGGTCTTCCGTCTCGTCCCGTTGGACGGTCAACACGTCGGCTGCATCGTCCAGGTCGATGCCCCGTTTGGCGAGTGCTCTGCGCAGTTTGTGGTGGAGATCCGTGCCCAGGAGACCGTGTGCGCTCTGCAGCACGTCGCGTAGCACCTTGCGCAGGCTTTGGGAGCCGCTCCAGTACTTGCCTGCCCAGGGCTCGAGATCGGAGCCGAAGCTCTGAGATAGCACGGCGAGGGCCAAGACCAGGTCGTCGACGAAACCGGCGGGACCGATCATGGCCTCGGGTAGGAGGTCGACAGGCAACACAAAGTACGCGATGGCCGAGCCGATCAGCGCGCGTTTGGCCTTGGGCACTTCTGGGTCCAACAACAAACGCAGCAAGAATATGAACACGTCGGGTACCAGCAGCAGAGCCTCGGATACCTTGTCGCCTGCCGCGCCGCCGTGTTTACCGAGATAGCTCTCCAACCTGCTACGGAGTCGGTCGTAGAAGCTCAGGAGCCCCTGGCTCGGCAAACCGTCCGATGCCTCGGTGGCAAAGTTGGCTCGAGCCTCGAACGCCTGGTCCACCGAATCGTCCGCTCTGTCGGATGCGTCTTGTTCCTCGTACTCCGCCATGATTCCTCCCGCGCATAGGTTGCGGCACGCCCGTCGAGGAACATTCTAGCGCCCGCCGGCCGACCACCATCCAGCAATGAAGATAACCGTCCAGAGGACGGTGCGGGCCCAGTTCCAGCGAACCAATGCTTCCAGATGGGAGTCGGGTTCGGCATGTCGAGCGATTCGGTCGTGAAGAGGTACGGCTCGGGAGAAGGTCACCAACCAGACCAGTCCGAGGAGCGCTGCCGACATCCAGTCCAGGGCACCGCCCCGTTGCCACACCTGAAGTCCCACGACCAATGCTTGGCCCAGCATGAGGGGTACCACGACCGACGAGATCAGCACCGTGTAGCGTGCGTGCCAGTGCCCCAGTTTGGCCCGGTCGATGTATCGAAAGCTCGGGTAGATGATGAGCTGTACGAGCCAGATCAGAATCACCAGGCCGAAATCGAAGAGCAGACGGAACACATCGAGCGACATGGTGTCCATGGCGCTCACCTCGAATCGTCGAGAAGCACCGGCGACAGGGCAGCGCGCAATGCCGGGTCGTGTCGCCGCTCGGCCCAGCGCAGCGCGCGATGCGAGCCTCCCGCCACGTGTCGTGCGCGATATCCGGCTTCGACCATCGCCGCCGCCAGCTGGGCGCTCTTGAGACCGACCTCGCAGTAGGTCACGTAGTCTCTATCCGGATCGAGGGATCGGAATGTGTCGAGGACGGCCGGGAAAGCCAGATGTTTGGACTGGCCTGAGCCCTCGTCACCGAGATGCCATGCCTCGTACGCAGCGCGGGAGCGCAGGTCGATCCAGACGACGCGATCCAGCTCCTCGCCGAGCGCATCCAGATCTTCGATCGCCAGATTCGTCGATCGGGCCCGCGCCAGATCCAGCGCGCGCAGGTCGAAGGTGGCCCGCTCGTCGAGCAAACGGCTCGGCAAGTGCGGGTCCAGGGCGCGCTCTGCCTGCTGGACTTCTTCCACGGTACTGTGGGTCGCCGCGACACTCGATCCGTCCTCCGGTGTGAGTCCGCAATATTCGGGTACTTTGGAGGAGGCGTCGTAGGTGTCCATGCGGCGGGCGTCGACGAAGATCTCGTCCTTGCAGGCGCCCACCAGTGGACGCAAGACGGGAAGTCGTGTGTCGTGCTGGACGACTCCCAGGTTGGACAGCGTCTGTGACGAGACCTGTCCGAGGGCGTCGCCGGTGACCAACCCGCGGGCGCGCAGGGCCCACGCCATGCGCTCGGCGATCGCGAGCATGCGACGCTTCAAGAGGACTTGCCAGAGCCGAGGCGGTGTCTGCTGTTTCAGCTCCTGGGCTGCTTCCCGCAGATCGATGAGATGGAGCTTTGGACGATAGCCGAACGACCAACGGTCCGACAGGATCTTCGCCACATCCAGCACACGGTCGCGGTGTTCGTCACCACCGAGATTGAAGAACACGTAGTCGAGTCGAAGTCCGCGTCGCATCATGCGCCAGGCCGCGACCGGTGAATCGAAGCCGCCGGAAAGCAATGCGAGTGCCCGGCCCTCGGTTCCCGCCGGAAGGCCACCCGGTCCGTCGGCCCGCTGGTGAAAGAACCATGCCTCGTCTCCGTGCAGCTCGATTCGGACGACCACCTCGGGAGCCTCCAGGTCGACCCCAGCGGATTGCTCCAGAAGACGACTGCCGATCGCTCTCTCGACATCGGGAGACTTGAAGGGGATACGCGTCGCCTCGGCTCCGCGGCGCGCACGCACGGCGAAGGTTCGGCCGCGTACGACATCCAGGAACAACTCGCTTCCGAGACTCACCAAGTGCTCGAAGTCGCGCCATGGACGAACCTCGGCCCGCGCCACTGACTGAACGCCGAAGACGCGCGACAGCAGTGGCGCCAGCTCGGGCTCGGACGACGAGACGAAAATCCGCGTCCATTCGCGCCGGAGAACCGCGTCACTGTGTCCGTGGGCGTCGAGAGCGTCGCGCAGGTTGTGCTCCAGCCTCCGGACGAAGCTCTCGCGGGTGCGACGACCTTTGACCGTGATCTCACCGCCGAAGTTGATCAAGAAATGATGCAAGGATTCCTCATGCCTTGAGGTCGATGCTGGAGGTCGCGGCCAGTGCGAAGAGCCTTCCCAAGAAAGGCCGACGGCGCGTTTCGGCGGTGATGGCGGAGAGGGAGGGATTCGAACCCTCGGTCGAAGTTACCCCCGACAACTGCTTAGCAGGCAGCCCTGTTCGGCCACTCCAGCACCTCTCCCCGAGGGACCGCGAATTGTACTCCTCCGCCAGCCCCGAGTCAAAACGGTACGCGGGTCCTGCAACCCGTGGTTCGAGGAGCTGGGTCCGGCAATAATGGGCACGTGATGCTCGACTACCTGCCTAGGCCCATACGCAAGACCGCGCGAAAGCTGCGGCGTCGGTTGACCGGAGGCCGGCTGGAGGTCGTCTACCACGAACAGTACAACCATGCCTTCACCGACATACCGTCGGATGCGTTGCGGGCAGAACGCATCGTGGCCTTCCTGGCAGCGGAGGGTCTGGTGCTCCGGCGTCACGTCCATCGTCCTGAGCCGGTTTCGCTGAAAGCCCTGGAGCGGGTGCACACGGCTGAGTATCTCGACTCGCTGCACGACCCGTCCGTCGTCACGTCGATCGTCGGCTCGGAGGTGCCTCCGGCCATGGTCGATCGGCTCATCGATTTCCAGCGCCTCCAGGTGGGCGGCACCTTGTCGGCCCTGCGGCGTGCCCGCAAGCATTCGTTGCGTCGTGGTCTGCGGGCCGGTGTTGCCGCCAACCTTGGGGGTGGATACCACCACGCTCATCCGGATCGGGGCGGCGGCTTTTGCCTGTTCAACGACGTCGCCGTTGCCGTTTCGGAGCTGCGCAGGAGCGGCTCGAAGCGTCGAGTCCTGGTGGTCGACTTGGATCTCCACGACGGTGACGGTACCCGCGCCTTCTTCGCGCAGGACGAAACAGTTCATACCTTCTCGATCCATGCTCGGCACTGGTCGGACGACCAGATCGAGGCAGCAGAGTCGACCGCGGTCGCCCTGGGCGATCGAGTGGGGGACGAGGACTACCTCGCCGCGCTGGAGAAGTACTTGCCACCAGTATTCGACAGGTACCGACCCCAATTGGTCTTCTATCTGGCCGGCAGCGACCCGGCGAAAGACGACGTCCTGGGTGACTGGAGGATCAGCGCCCGGGCGATGTTGCAGCGCGACCGCCGAGTGTGTCAGCTGACACAACAGACCGGAGCCCCGCTGGTCATACTTTTGGCTGGAGGCTATGGCGATCTTGCCTGGCGCTACACCGCCCGTTTCCTCTCCGATCTGGAACAACCCGGTCAACCGGTCGAGCCGCCGCCGACCGAGGTCATCACGCTGAAGCGATATCGCTACCTGGCGTCCTTCTTCGATCCATCCGAGCTTTCCGGTGGCGCGTCCACCGGGGGCGACAACGAGTTCGGCTTGACGGATGAGGACTTGATGCTCCCCGGTTGGAGCGGCGGCCGTGAAACGAGGTTCCTCGGCTTCTATAGCCGTCACGGTGTCGAGCTGGTCCTGGAGCGGACAGGATTCCTCGATCGGCTTCGCGATCTCGGTTTCACCCATCCGACGCTCGAGTTTCAACTCGATGATCCGGGAGGCCAGACCGTGCGCATCTTCGGCGATCTCGAGAAGACCGAGCTACTCTGCGAGCTGAGGCTCGGACGCGATCGTCGCACGTTGCCCGGCATCGAGCTCTTGTCGGTGGAGTGGCTGCTGATGCAGAACCCTCGAGCCGAGTTCAGCGCTAACCGACCCCGCCTCCCCGGCCAACAACATCCGGGGCTCGGCATGCTCGGCGACCTGGTAGCGCTCCTGATCGTCGCCTGCGAGCGCCTGCACCTAGATGGTCTCGTCTTCGTTCCATCGCAGTTCCATGTCGCGGCCTACGGCAGCAGTCACATGCACTTTCTGCATCCAGAGACGCAAGATCGGTTCGAAGCGCTCCTCGGCTTTTTCCGCAGCCAATCGATCTCCTTCGCGGAAGCGACGCAGGCCGTGGCGAAGGGGCTCGTCGTCGACGAAGCGAGCGGTCGAACGATCCGATGGCATCCGGAACCCATGGTGCTGCCGGTCTCGCGCCGCTTGCAGGAGAAGGCACGGGAGGTCCGAAGCCAGACGCCACGGTCTGGTTCGCTGAGATTGCGTTGGCAGACGGAGATCACATCCAGAGTGGTGGAGACGGCTTCGCCGTCGGGCCCCGCGTCTCCGAAGAGCTCCTGAACAAGAGCGGAGCTTGACGCCTCGGGACGGCGCCCGAGGCCGACCGGCCGGTTCATCTGCCGGCTCCCGTCGCAGCGTTCATGGTCTTCTCCGCCGATGGCTTTCTCCATCGACCCGTGACCAGAGCTCCATCGATCCCCCCAAAGCCCTCGGGAGTTGGGGGGATACATTGGAGCATTGCTCATCTACTCAGGGCTTGGGACAGGTCCGAGCGCAGAGCTTCCACATCCTCCAGGCCGACGGACAGGCGAACCAGCCCTGGCGGCAGACTCTGCTTCCGCTGTGTCTCCGAACCCGGAAAGGGTTTGGGTGCCAGCACGAGACTGTCGACGCCTCCCCAACTGACCCCGATGCGGAACTTGCGTAAGCCGTCGACCACACGGCACACGTTCTGCCAACGACCGTCCCTCAGCACGAAGGAGAACACGCCGGCGAAGCCGGTCATCTGACGACCGGCCAGCTCGGCGTCGGCGGTGAGCGCCGGGTGGTGCACCGAAGCCACGGCGGAGTGTTCCTCCAGCCATCGAGCCAGGTCGAGCGCAGCTTCCTCTTGGTGTCGCAAGCGTTGGGGCAAGGTGCGCAGGCCGCGCAACAGCAGCCAGGCGTCCCACGGGCCGAGGGCGCCACCTTGTAACAAGTAGGCACGCCGGAAGATCGTTTCCATGCGCTGCTCTGTCGTGATCAGCGCACCCGCCATCACGTCGCTGTGACCACCGATGTACTTGGTGGCGGTGTGCATCACGAGATCGAAACCGAGGAGAACAGGCTTCTGTAGCAGAGGCGTCGCCCACGTGTTGTCGATGGCGGAGAGGATGCCTCGGCTGCGGGCCAGTCCGGCGATGGCCTCCAGGTCGACGAGCCGAAACAACATCGTCCCTGGACTCTCCACCCAGATCAGCCGCGTTTCGGGACGGATCGCTCTCTCGACCGCATCGGGATCGAGCTCCAGCACTACATCGTGCTCTACGTCAAAGCGTCGAAACTGACGCGCCAGCTGCAAAGTAGGGCCGTAGATCTGGTTCACGAAGACAACGTGATCGCCTGCCCTCAACAACCCGAAGAAGACTGCGCTGATCGCCGCCATGCCGGACGAGAAGGCCTTGCACCGTTCGCCCCGCTCGAGCGTGGCCAGCTTGCGCTCCAGCTCTTCCACGGTCGGGTTCTGGCCGCGGCTGTAGACGTGGGTACGGCTCTCGGTCAGAAACCCCTCGCCCAGCGCCTCGAGGGATGGGAACGAGAAGAGCGAGGTCTGAAACACCGGCACCGAGGTCGGGTGGGGTGGCTCGCCGATCGGTTGGTCGTGGACGCAGATCTCGACGTCTCGGGGGTCGATATGCATCGGTGCAGTATAGGGGCGCCGGCTTTGCGCTCAGACGACTTCGTGGGCCTGCCAGAGCGCTACGACCAGGAATAGCAGGGCTATCTAGAGGACAAGGATCACCGGCAGAGTGGTCAAGAACCAGGCCAAGGGTCAACGGACTTTGCGAACAGGAGACCGGATCGAAGACACCACCCGGCGAGCCGGTGGTTCCCTACCCCGGCGGGTGACGACGCATCGAAGGTGGCCTGCCAGACTTTTCATGTGGTCTCGTCTTCCGCGAACCCCAGCCGATGTGACGAAGGGAGATCGAATGTCACAGGCAACAGAGAGCTCGGAGATCTTCTCCGTGCGCAAGATCCTCCATCCGACGGACTTCTCCGCTAGCTCGCGGTCTGCCCTCACCCGGGCGATCTTCTTGGCCAACCGGCACAACGCCGAGCTTCACCTGTTGCATGTGGTGGAGTTGCATAACGACGATCCGTTCAACCCCGAGTACCACTTTCCCGACGGCGACGAGATCTACTTCGAGCTGGTCAAGGTAGCGCAAAGCGAGATGAAGGACCTGCTGTCCGGGGAGCAGGGCCGAACCTTACGCATCCGTGAACACCTGGAGCGCGCCGTCAGTGCGGCTCCCGAGATCGTGCGCTTCGCGATCGAACACGAGATCGACTTGGTGGTCATGGGCAGCCATGGTCGGCGTGGTGTACGTCGCTTCTTCCTCGGAAGCGTGGCGGAAGAGGTCGTGCGCACGGCGTCCAGCCCGGTGTTGACCCTCCATGCGGACGGGCAGGATCCGCTGCGCGTTCCGACGCAGGTGGTTGCGCCGGTGGACTTCTCTCAGGAGTCTGCTGCCGCAGTGGCCGTAGCGCGAGTCATGGCACAGACCTATGGCGCCCGGCTGGACATAGTCCATGTATTGGAGCATCCCACCTTCGCCCACCCCTACCAGCCCCTCTACAACCGGGCGCTCGATTACAGCTTTCCGCAGGCGGCCGAGAAGATCGGTGTGGCGTTGAGGGAGCTCTTGGAAGAGGTTGCCGGGCCTGAAGTCGAGGCTCACTTCGAAGTCCTGGAGGGCTCGCCGGCCCCGGCGGTGGTGGACTACGCGTCGCAGGCCGATGCAGCGATGATCGTTCTCGCCACCCACGGGCTCACCGGCTTGGAGCATTTTCTCCTGGGCAGTGTCACCGAGCGTGTCGTGCGCCTGGCACGCTGCCCGGTCTTGACCATGAAGGCCTAGCCGCTGATCTTCATCCGGCCGCGTCAGACCTGCCGGTATCCTCGGACTGCTTGCCTCGCGGCTGCGAGCCAAGGAAGGGCCGCCTATTCTCGAAGCTCGAACGAGGCGTGAAACCCGAGCGGAATGGGGTGGTCTAGGGTCAGGTGAGCGATGGGTCCGCTTTCGACATCTCGGGCATCGAAGAGAAGAAATCCACCCTGTTCCGAGCTGGCGTCGAAGAACTGGGTGAAGATGCAGCCCCGGCTCTCGTCGACCGGATGGGCGACATAGACGGGCTCACCGCCCAAGTAGGTCCCTTCCGGAGCCCGCCACGACAGCGCCTCGTCCGTCGACCAGCGAATGCGCGTCAGCTGGTCGAAGAATTTGGGTCCCGGTCGTCCCGACTGCGACATCGAAAGCAGCCAGAGGTCGTCATAGGACATTTGGTCATGATTCGGATCCAGCGAAGGGAAGTCCATCGAGGCCTCGAAGCCGTGTTCTCGAATCTCGACGATGTCCCAGCTGGAGGGTGTCAGGGTGTACCGTTTCGCGCGTCCCTGGGGATCGTCGGTGAATAGCTCGTGTAGAGGCTGGTATTGCTCATAGACCGGGCGATCGAGCTCGATCAGGTCGAGATGTAGCTGATCTTCTTCTTCCCAGGCGTTGATCAGATGTAGGCAGTAGCGCGCCTCTTGGCCGTTCAGATGCTTGGGAGTCAGCTCGATCTCGGCCAACCATTCCCCGGTCTCCCTCGCCGCGACGATCAAACGGCTCCGCTCCTGTGGACACCATGTCAAGCCGTCCATCACGCTACCGTTCCGCTTCATGAGTGCGTCGACGTCGAGGATGTGGGGGCTGACATAGAAGAGGACGTGGCGGGGCGCCAGCATGAAGTCGTGGACCGAGGCGGGAAACGGGATGGGCAGCCGTTTGCGGTACGCGAGCTGGCCGTCCGCCAGGAAGCGGTAGAGAGTGAAGCTCGGGTTGCGCTTGGCGAAAGAGATGCCGAAGTTGAACTGCTCTCCGGTCGCGCGGTCGAAATGAGGATGAGCCGAAAGTGGCGACACCGCGCTGAGGCGGCCACCGAACGTATACTCACCGCGGGTCTCGAGACTCCTCGGGTCGAGCTCGTAGGGCAGACCTTGCTCGCCGAAGGCCAGCAAGGCGTCCTGCCACCGCCAGGCACTGACGTTTGCGGGTCCTTCGAGGGCGATGCCGCGGCGTAGCCGGTCGCCATCCCAGGCTGTGCCGAAGGTCCTGTAGAGGGCTTCGCTGGCTTCCTCTTCGTCACACCATTTCTTGGACCGAACGAATCGGCTCGTGCACTCGACCTGGCCCTCGCTGAAACCCACGCGGGTCACCAGCCCGTCGCCGTCGAGCCAGTGACGGTAGTTCCGGCCACCGCGTCCGAATCGCCCGGGTCCGTTGACGTAGTACTGACCGTGGATCCAAGCGGGTACGCTGCCGGCCTGCAGGCGGAGGTGGCGCTCACCCTCGACCGCTTCGATCTCGAACAGGCGTGCCATGTCTGGGCTATGAGCTCGGAGCGGGGGCTGAGTTTTTGCGGCGAGTGTCATGGTTCTCTGTAACCGTTGGTGTGATCTGGGCATAGGAGGTTCTATGGAGACCTCCCATTCGTGTTCGACTCGGTTCTTCGATTCTGTCACTCGTTTGGGAGAGAGGATGGCTTCGCTACCTCTGCCTTCCCAAGAAAGATTCGGAAATATCGCCAACGATGCGAACGAAATATGTGCTTCGTGCGTCTAATAGAATGAAGGCTGCAAAGTAGGTCACCATGATCATGCCCCGATATCCCGAGATCCACGTTCGGCTACACAGCAGGAATCCCCTGGCCCTGGTGAGCGCTGTCCGCGCCGCGATGCGCAAACAGCGCATCGACGACAGAGAGCTTCGTCGTTTCACAGATGAAGCCATGGCCCAGGAGGAGCCGGATCATATGGTGGATGTTTGCTCTTCTTGGGCGGAGATCGAAGTCTGCTGAGATAATTGCGCCAAGTTCATCTCGAAAGAGACATTCTTTCGAGACGAGTGTAGGAGTGGTGAGCCGCTGAGTAGCCGACCGCACGTCGAGGAGTCGTGTCGGAGCATCGGCGAGCTCCACATGGGCGATCGATCTCCGCAATGCCCCTTGACAGGAGTGGGTCGCTGCGGCATCATCTACGTTCGATGGGGTGGATGACCTTCGACGACTAGCTCCGGGCCGCTCCACGCCAGGCCCGACCGGTTACCGATCCCCAGGAGGATCCCCACATGCTCAGCTCGGCAGACTCCGCTTCCCAGAACGTTCCAGTCAGCCTCTTGGCCGATCCGGAGTTCCGACGCGATTTCGTCGCCGATCCCGTCAAGACTCTGGCTGCCCACGGAATTCGGGTGAACGAGTGCGACCTTCCCGCCGAGGTTCGACTGCCCGGCCTCGACGAGCTGGCCGAGATCTCCGCAAATCCGGGGACAGGTGACGATTCGTCGAACGGCAACGGAAATCCAAAGCCTACCCTTCCAGATCCGCCGGGGGACTGGATCCCCTACTGGTCGATCTTTTTGAGCTGACGCGGCTCAGTCGACGAAACTGACCTTCGTTTCAGAGGCCGCCTCCTTCGATCTTTAGGAGGTGATGCTCGCCGCACACGTGTATGACGCCCTGTCCCTTCCGAAGCAAGTGTGTCGTGCGCCATCGATACACTTCTGCTTGCGGGAAGTGGCTACCGTCGAGCTACGGGCGCTGTTGCGAGGCGAAGTCTCGATGGGCAGCGATGCCCAGCTCGCGGTTCTCAATCCGTTCACCGGCAAAGCGCGGCCCTGTTCTGTCAGCGAGCTAGAGTTCCTGGCGTCCGTTCCGGAGCGCGAACCGGTAGATACCGAACAGCTCCGGCAACGAGCGGAGAACGCGAATCTCGATCTGAGCCAGTTATTGGCCGAAGGTCTGCTGACACACGCAGACGATGAGCGCTGGAACGCGAGAAAGAGCATCCCTTGGGATGCGAACGCTGCGTTGTTCCAGGCGAGCTGCCTGTTCGAAGGGTCACCCGACAGCGGAGAGGCTCTAACGAGCGATTCGAGCTCTCCAAGCGTCGAGGAGCAGCTGGAGAGCGCCACGTCTGACGTCGAGAGATTCATCCGACAGTACGGTCCGCCTCCACCTGTTCGGACGAACTACGCGGCCGATGTATCGGACTCGGCAGCCGACTCGTTCCCGGTGGAGCTCGCAGATCAGCCGGAGCTCGACAGCGAGCTGTTTCGATTGTTGAGTCGCCGCCGCACCTGTCGGCGTTTCCTCGACCGCCCGATCGACCTGAAGGGCCTCTCGACCTTGTTACGTTGGACGTTCGGTGTCCACGCTACGATTTCCCTATCGGAACGCTACACCGTGCCTCTCAAGACGAGCCCGTCCGGAGGCGCCGTTCATCCGATCGAGGCGTTTCCATTGATTCGGAACGTCGAGGGTCTGCGTTCGGGCCTGTACTACTACGACCCGTTTGGGCATGCACTACAGCCCGTTCGACTGGCTCCAGAGGGAGCAATGAAATCGCTGATGATCGGTTTGGCGAGCGGCCAGGAGTTTGCCGGCAACGCCGCGGTCTTGATTCTTCTGGTCGCTCGGCTGGATCGGAACTTCTGGAAGTATCGTAGCCGGTCCAGGACCTACGCCGTCCTCCATCAAGATGCCGGACATTTGGGGCAGTCGTTCTACCTGATCGCAACCAAGCTCGGACTCGGAGCGTTCTATTCGGCCGCAGTCGCGGGATCCGTGACCAGTCGGATCCTGGGCATCGATGAAAACCGGGAGGCGCCCCTCGGTCTCTGCGGCTGCGGAATGCCGAAGGAACGGCTGGGCGATTGGCCGTCGATCGAACGCTTCGTGCCTGGAGCTCCTCCGATGCCGGGAGAGGCAGACATCCGCACGGTTCGAGTCAGGCCGACTGGCTCATCTGCCGAGAGCAGCGAGCCGGTCGTGAGCGATCACTACTTCCGGGGCCTCCGACTCACTCCACCTCTCGACAAAGACTGAGTATGCACCGGCCGCCGCTTCCGGGTCGCTTTCCTCCAGCAGCTTTCCGAGCTCGAACGAGGCCATGGTCCACATGAGGACCGTGTGCGAGACGCCTGAGCAGGAGAGATAGCACTCGACATATGCGAGTCCGGGGCGTTCCTGAATCCACCGATACTCCTCGATCGCCCGCTCCTGTCCTTGCGCCGCATATAGCGCTGCGGAGCTGTCGTGGCCCGTGATCGTCTCGACCATCGATAGCGATCGAGAGAGATGCTCTTCACTGGCAGGGAAGTCGCGCTCCGCCAGCTTGATCTCGGCATCCGCGACTTCGATCAAGGCACGCACGATCATCTGAGTATGTACCTTGGGTTCGCCTAGGACCGAACGGAGCCTACGTGCCTCGTCGAGGCGTCCGGATCTCGCGAGTATCTTCACCGCGGCCGCGACCATGGGCGCCGATCGCTCGTTGGTGTTCCTGCTGTACGGGTCCGTGCGGTCGATGATCGAGTACAACCTCTCGATCGCGAGCTCCATCCCGGTGCCCTCGCCGATCGCGCTACGTAGTGCGATCTCGGCAATCACCCCGTGCATTTCCAGGACGACTTCGAGGGGCCCGCCAGCGCTGCCGGATCGGCTGCCGGTGCGCTGACTGGTCTGCAGCGCGGCTTCCAGCAACCCCTGGCTCGTCTGGATGATTTGCAGACTACGTGCGTTGGTCCCTGGCTCGTCCAGCATTCCGATGAGCCTTTGGGCGTCGTCGTACCGACCTCGCACCGAGGCCAACAATACGAGTCCTTCGGTGCCGAAACTCCCACCGAGCCGGAGGGGAGGTTCGGCGCCCGCCAGGTCCCCCAGGGCGAGGCGACAGAACCCTAGGCAGGCCTCGGCGAGTTGCTTGTCACCGGGGGTCTGTGCGGTACGGGCGGCACCTTCGAAGCCCGTCGCTGCAGCCTCGAAGTTGTTCCGGTAGTACCAGTACGACAAACCTAGATTGCTGTGTCCAGGGTACTTTTCCGGATGGAGATCTCGATAGAGCGACCACAGGTCGATGACGTCTTCTGGAGTACCCAGCCATCTGGCAACCCAGCCATCGATGTAGAAGCGTTCCTCCTCGGTCATTCGTTCCGAGTGCTTTTGGGCTTCGAGGGCCGCTTCTGAGGCGAGGTCGGTGTTGCCGAGGTTGCTGTAGGCGACGGTCAGCTTTGCGTGGGCCATACCGAAGCTCGGATCTAGCTCGATGGCGCGACGGAACAGAGGTACCGCTTCGTCGAATTTCTGCCGAGACATCCGTTGCTCGCCGAGGGTGTATGCGCGCAAGGCCTCGAAATTGGCGGTCGTGACCTTCTCGAGAGCTACCGTCGACCGGCTGATCTCGTCGGCAGATTCGCCGAGATGCCGTCGTACCGCGGTCGTCAGCTTCTGCATCGTCGTCAGAATGGCGTCATGGTTCCTGGCCGATTCCGACGCCGAGAACGTCGTCGCGTCGTTCTCCGGCGCCACGACCTGGACGAGAAGCGAGTAGGTAGAGCCGAAGCGCTGAATCTCTCCGAGCACGACTCGATGCGCTCCCTCACGCTGAGCGATCTCGACAGCGATCTCGCGGTTGACCTCGGCTTCTTCTGGCTTCTCCATGCGAGTCAGCGTTTGGCGAACGCTGGACGGCGACAAAGCCTCCACGAACTGACTCTGCTCTAGATCGACTCGCATGGCCTGCTGCAGGGAATCATCGAAGACGGATTCTTCGGTCTTGTTGACGAAGTCGCCGAGCACGACACGGATCCGTTCTCCTTCCGGCAACGGGGCGACATCTTGCTCGCGATCGAAGAACCGGCCGAGCAGAAACGCCAGCACGAGGAGGCCCAAGATCGTCACCAGACCGGTCATCCAGCGCCGACGGGGTCGAAGATCGAGCATGGTCTCAGAGGAGGAGAAAGCTCGGGCCGTGGATCTGATCTTCGAGGAGGTGGACTCCAGCAGGCTGGGGCCGGCCGGCCGCTCGAGATCCGCAGACGAGAGTTGACCGCAGAGGCTGCCAAAGGTCAGAGCCACCTCGCGCGCGGTCTGGGGCCTCTCGTTGGGATCCTTGGCCAGCAGCTCGTCGATGACGTCGGATAGCTCCTGGGGCACCTCCTTGTTGATTTCGCGAATCGGCGTCTGCTTGTGCAGCATCACCTGTTTCAGAGTCGCCAGTGTGTTGTGGGCCTTGAACGGTGACTGGCCGGTGAGGCACTCGTAGAGAAGGACACCCAGGGAGAAGAGGTCGGAGCGGTGGTCGATGGCCTCGCCACCGACGTACTCGGGTGACATGGCACGGCTGGTGCCTACCAGCTGACCTTTGCCGGTGAGGATCGGGTCGAGCTCCCCGGAGAGGATCGGCTTTGCCAGGCCGAAGTCGAGGATCTTCGAGTGACCCTTGAGGGTAATGATGATGTTCTCGGCCTTCAGGTCGCGATGCAGGATGCCGTTCGCGTGGGCTTCCGCCAGTCCCGATGCGATTTCGTGACCGAGTGTGGCCACCTGCAGCGGGTCGAGCGGACCGTTCATCAGCTTGCGGTCCAGCGTCACACCGTCGACGTACTCCATGACGATGCAGTCGGAGTCACCATCCTGGAAGATGCCGTACAGATGGACGATCGAGGGATGGTTGAGTCGGGCGGTCGCGCGGGCCTCGCGTTTGAAGCGCTCGCGGTTGTCCTCCGCATCCTCACGGTCGGGCCGGATGCGTTTGATCGCCACCCAGCGGTCGAGCTTGTCGTCATAGGCTTTGTACACCTCGCCCATGCCACCCACGCCCAGACGCTCGTAGACCCGGTACGGGCCGATCTTGTCGACCATGCGGTCGATTATACGAGGCGGCGGTGCGGCGCAAACTCCTTAGATTCGCGGATTTACGAGTGTTTCCGCAAACGTCTCTGAGGACTGCCAAGGCTTCATGGCCAGACACCGCGCAGATGTTGCCCAGATGGGCTCAAAGGGTGCGCGCAAGCTCCCCGAGCTGACCGATCGCATCACGTATCTGGCGATCAGAAAGGTAGGGCGCAGGGCCCAGTCGTAGCGCATCGCCTCGTGAATCGACCCACACCTCGCGCTGCCTGAGTTGCTGCGTCAGCTCGGCGGCCTTGGGCGCGGTGAGCACGAGAAATCCACCCTGGGAGGTCAGGTCGTGTTGCGGCCTGCGGACGGTCTCCGGATCGAGATCGATCTGGTCGAAACACCGCGCCAGGAGTCGTACTTGGTGCTGGCTGACCTGTCGCAGAAAGGTCGGAGTCAAGCCTTCGTCGTCGAGGAAATCGAAGACCCGCGAAGCTCGGTACTGACTGGTGGGGTCGTAGGTCGCACCACCGTAAGCCGCGGCACCGACGCCGTAGGCCACGCCGCCCCTCGGAGCTTTCTCTAGACGTTCGAACTCCGCGAACCAGCCGGTGATCACCGGGCGCGGTTTGCGTCCGGCCGGCACGCGCAGGAAGCAGTTACCCTCGCCCAGCTGGCAGTATTTGTAGCCGCCGCCGACCACGTGGGCCTCGGTGAGCCCTTCGGAGTGGATGTCGAAAGGCACGACGTTGACCTGGTGATACGCGTCGACCACGAACTCGGCACCGCAGCGCCGCGATGCTGCACAGGCGTGGCCGAGCCCGGGTACGATGCGTCCGCTCTGGAACAGGACCGACGAGGCGAGCACCGCGGCGGTGCGGTCGCAAACCGCTTCGGCCAGGGCCTCGGCGATGCCGTCGGGCTCCTCGCTGCGCACGCGGACGATCTCGACACCCTCCTCCTCGAGGCGTGTCAACTGCCGGCGCAGGGAGTGGAACTCGCCGTCGGTGGTGACCAGCTTCGGACGACCGCGCAGGGGTAGAGCGGAGAGGAACCGCACCAGGAGATCGTGAACACAGGAGGCTAGAGCGTAGCTCGAATCACCCCGGCGCAGGCTTTCGCCGTCGCCTAGACGCTCGGCGAAGCCACGCTCCACGCGTTCGGCTTGGGCGAACGCGGCAGCCCATTTGTCGTCCGTCAATCGAGCGGCGTCGTCCCACGCAGCCAGTTGACCCTCTCGGGCGTAGTCCGGCCACGCCTGGTGGGAGTGGCCGGTGAGCAGGATGCGATCCTGCACGCGAAAGCGCGAGTAGTGCCGGGCCAGCGCGTTCGGTTCCTCAAAGAGTTCTTCGGCACGGTAGCCCATATGTCACAGCTCGGAGCGGATGGCCCAAAGATCGGGAAAGACGGGCCGAAACAGCGTCGTACGTAGATACTCGGCACCGGCCGATCCACCAGTGCCCGGCTTGTGACCGATGGTCCGCTCGACCATCTTCACGTGACGGTAACGCCATTCCTGCAGGCCCTCGTCGAAGTCCACCATGTTCTCGCAGATCTGTGCCAACTGATCGTCGACCTGGTAGAGGCGCACCAGTTCCGGTCGAATTTCGGGCATCTCGACGATCGGCGATTCAGGGTCGAACGTGAGCACGCTCTCCGGAATGTCGTAGCCCGAGCTGCGGAGAAAGCACAAAAACAGCTGGAAAAGCGGTGGCTCGTCGAGACGGCGCTCCAAACGGGCCATCGCGCCAGGGTTCTCCACGTGATGCTGCAGCATGCCGCGACGGCGGTGCCCGAGGAGGAACTCCAGCTCGCGGAACTGAGGAGACTGGAATCCCGATGCTTCCTCCAGGCGTGAGCGAAACGAGCCGAAAGAGATCGGTGTCATCGTCTCCAAGATGTCGACCTGAGCCACCATAGTCTTCAAGATCGTCAGCACACGCTGAAGCGTCGAACGGATGCGCGACGTCCGTGGGTCTTCCTGGCGATGGTGCTCGAAGAGCTCACCCAGGAAGTCCAGCTCGTGGAGAACCTGCTTGAACCACAGCTCATAGACCTGGTGGATGACGATGAAGAGGTGCTCGTCATGCTCCGCTTCGCCCCACGAGCTGCCAGATCGCGGGATTTGCAGTTGCAGCAGCTTCTCGAGCTCCAGATAGCGCGTGTAGGTCAACGACATGGACATAGGGCTCTACGCTTCCCCCTGCAAGATCGACCGGATCTCAGCGAATCGGGCCGTGGGTGGGGAGTCGACGAGCGCCGCAGCGGATCTAGGCACCGGGTGGGCCCCACAGCTCCGACTCGTCCCTGGGAAGTGCTCGGCGGCCGCCCCGTTTTCGACGCTCTTCCACGTCGCCCAAGATGCTTCCAAGGGCTGCGGTCTGGACGGCGGCGAGGTCGTCGATTCCACCGAGAGCGAGATCGAGGAGCCGGTCCATCTCTCGTCGCGAGAACGGCCGTTCTTCGCCCGTGCCTTGGACCTCGATGAGATCGCCTTCGGCGGTACCGACCACGTTCATGTCCACCTCGGCGTTCGAGTCTTCGACGTACTCCAGGTCCAGGAGTGGTCGACCATCCACGACACCTACCGAAATCGCCGCCACCTGGCGGTAGACAGGCCAGTCTGGAAGGTCGCCCGCCAGAAAGGCCATGGCAAGAGCTTGCGTCATCGCTACCCAGGCCCCGGTGATAGCGGCCGTACGGGTGCCTCCGTCTGCCTGGAGGACATCGCAGTCGAGGGTCACGGTGATCTCGCCTAGTTTCGAGAGATCGACGCCCGAGCGCAGGGACCGTCCGATCAGACGCTGGATCTCCTGGCTGCGTCCGCTCGGCTTGCCTCGGCTAACCTCCCGGCGGGAGCGGGTGTGCGTGGCACGAGGGAGCATGGCGTACTCGCCCGTCACCCAGCCGCGTCCGGTGCCTTCGAGAAAAGGCGGTACCCGGCGCTCGATACTGGCGGCCACCAGAACGCGCGTGTCGCCGAACTCGATCAGGCACGATCCCTCGGCGAACTTCTGGGCGTTCAGGTCGATGAGAACAGGACGCAGAGCATCGGGTGCTCGGTCGTGCGGGCGGGGTCTGTCGGACGGCGGCTCAGACGGATTCGAAACAGAGCTCATGGGCCCGTCAATCTATCAGCAGGCGGTCCGTCCGCCTCGCATAGGATAGGCCCACCACGTTCGACAACCCGTTGATCCAATCTCGATTCTCGAAGGAGAGCTTCGTGAACAAGTACCTCGTCGAGTTCCTCGGCACTTTCTTCCTCGTTCTCACGGTCGGTCTCGCTGCTGGCCTCGGTCTCGCCGGTAACCTCGCTCCGCTGGCCATCGGCTCGGTCTTGATGGTCATGATCTACGCTGGCGGTCACGTTTCCGGCGCCCACTACAACCCAGCCGTCACGCTGGCTGTGTATCTGCGCGGAAAGTGCCCAGCCTCGGACATACCGGGCTACGTAGCGGCTCAGCTGGTGGGCGCCGTGGTCGCGGCGCTGACGGTCGGAGTGTTGTCGGCTGAAACGATGAGCTCGAGCCCCCTCGACACGGTTCCGGCGCTATTGGCGGAGTTCCTCTTCACCTTCGGACTTTGCTGGGTGATCCTCAACGTCGCTACGGCCAAGGCCAACGAAGGCAACTCCCACTACGGTCTCGCCATCGGCTTCACGGTGATGGCGGGCGCTTTTGCCGTCGGTTCGATCTCGGGTGGCGTATTCAACCCGGCTGTGGCCGTCGGCATCTCGGTGATGGGTTTGGCGGAGTGGGCCTCGATCTGGATCTATCTGGCGGCGCAGCTTGCTGCCGGAATCGCAGCAGCGTTCGCCTTCAAAGCCATCGTCGGCGATTGAGCCGATCGGAGGAGGGCCCAGCCCGAGCCCAGGTTCTCCGAGTGAGGGCGACCGGTCGGCGGCGGTTCAGGTCTTCGGAGCCGCCGCCTTGACCGCGTCCGAGACGCCATCTTCGAACTGTCCGAAGTTGTCGACGAACATCTGCGCCAGCTTCTTGGCCTGGGCATCGAAGGCGCCCGGATCGGGCCAGGTGTTCCTGGGGATCAGAAGCTCGGACGGCACGCCCTCGATGGCCTGCGGTACGGCGACGCCGAAGATCGCGTCGGTCGCGGTCTCGGTATCGTCCAGCTCGCCGGCGAGGGCTGCTCGCACCATACGCCGGGTGTAGCGCAGTTTCATGCGTGAGCCCACACCGTGGGGGCCGCCGGTCCAGCCGGTATTCACCAGCCAGACGCTGGCGCCGTGGCGACGGATCTTCTCGCCGAGTAGCTCGGCATAGACGCCGGGGTGGCGGGGCATGAAGGGCGCGCCGAAGCAGGTCGAGAATGTCGCGGTGGGCTCGGTGACACCTTTCTCCGTGCCAGCTACTTTGGCGGTGTAGCCAGAGAGAAAGTGGTACATCGCCTGCTCCTCCGTGAGCCGGCTGATGGGCGGCAGCACGCCAAAGGCGTCGCAGGTGAGGAATACGACGTTCTTCGGATGGCCGGTCGTACCGGACAGGTCGGCGTTGGAGATCTGTTCCACGGGATAGGAGGCACGAGTGTTCTCGGTCTTCGAATCGTCGTCGAGATCGAGCTGGCGGCTCTCCTCGTCGAAGACAACGTTCTCGAGGATGGTGCCGAAGCGCCGGGTTGTGGCGTAGATCTCCGGCTCTCCTTCGGGATCGAGGCGGATCACCTTGGCGTAACAACCTCCTTCGAAGTTGAACACGCCATCCGCCGACCAACCGTGCTCGTCGTCACCCACCAGAGACCGCGACGGATCAGCCGACAGCGTGGTCTTGCCGGTACCCGAGAGTCCGAAGAAGAGAGCCGCGTTGACGTCGGCTCCGTCGTCCTTCGTCCCGGAGTAGTTGGCCGAGCAGTGCATGGCCATGATGCCCTGCTTGGGTAGCAGGTAGTTCATCACGGTAAAGATGCTCTTCTTGATCTCACCGGCGTATTGCGTGCCGCCGATGAGCACCAGTCTGCGTCCGAAATGAAGGAGAATGAAGGTGCCGGACCGGATGCCGTCCTCGGCCGGCTCGGCCTGCAAGCTGGGCGCGTGAAGAACGGTGAAGTCCGGCCGGAAGTCTTCGAGGACATCACGGTCCGTGGTACGCACGAACATGTTGCGGGCGAAGAGGTTCTGCCATGCGTTCTCGTTCACCACCCGTACGTTCAGGCGATAGCGTTCGTCGGCTCCGGCGAATCCGTCGAACACGAAGAGATCGCGTTCCGAAAGGTGCTGCCTGACCTTGGTCTCCAGGCGCTCGAAGACCTCCTCCGAGACCGGCACGTTGACCGCGCCCCACCAGATATTGTCCTTCGACGAAGGCTCCTCCACCACGTATCGATCGTTGGGGGACCGACCGGTATGCGGGCCAGTGGATGCCACCAGGGGCCCGTGGGCTGCGACACGCGCCTCGCCGCGGCGCAGCGCCTCCTCGTAGAGGCGGGCCGGCGGTAGATTCCAGTGGACGGTTCCAGAGGGCTCGATACCGTGGAGGTCGAGCCCATGTCGGCTGATGAACGGGCCCGTCGTATGACCTTTAGTGCTCATTTTTTGGGGGAAAGCCTCGTGGGTGATGGGATCGGGAGAGAGACCTGGCCGGACGTGCAGTCGGCGGGCAGAGCGAGGCCGGGCAAGGGAGAGCTCGAAGCTAGCTTCCGGGGCCGTCGGACAGATCGGGTCCCGGATGTCGACCCGGCGTGGCGAGACGCCGAGTCTAGCAGCGAACCCGTCGCATTCTGTGGTGGCTTCGCTGCGGTCCGTGAGCTTCGATCGGTCGCCGCAGAGGTCAGTCGGGCCCGCTGGATCAATCGAAACGTAGGCGACTCCAGCGCTTCTCGCGCCAACGTGCATACCTGATCCGCAGTTGCTCGGCGAGCAGGTGCACCGCGACGAGCAGGACGCCGCAGATCGCGATGCGCAGCACCGCCGAGCCGAGCGTGGGAAGTTGGCCCGACGGAACGAGCAGGAACTGTAGGAACGCCAGCACGGTGAGCTGAAACGCGGATGCCAGCACGCCCACGAGGCCGATCTGCAGGGGCTGCTGAATCACCATACGCTGCTGCACTTTCGCCACCGTCCAGGCCACCAGGGTGTCGGCGAAGCCGTAGAGACCGAGGCGACCGCCGGTCAGAGCGTCGTGGACCAAACCGGCAACTGAGCCGGCAAAGGCGCACGTGAGTGGGCCGGTCGGCCTTCCGGCGACCCCTTGCCGCACTGCGAGGTAGACCACCAGGACCAGCAAAGGATCGAAAACCGGCGCAAAGATTGGGCCCATGCGTACGGCCAGCGACCATGCCGTCACGGAAACCACCAGGCCGAAGACGAAACGCATGACCCCGGTCACGACGGGTCTTCCGTTTCCTGCTCCAGGCGATCGGTCGCCAGGTCTTGTTTGACTTCCTCCGGCAGAGGCGAGCGAGTGAGCACGTAGACCTGGTCGAGCAGACCGAGATCTGCTGCCGGTGCCACGGTGATGCGGCGAAACAGTGAGTCCGCGGGTGCGTCGTCGAACTGACTCGACTGAACGGACGTCACCCGACCGATGGGGAGACCCCGGGGGAACACCCCGTCGAGACCGGCGGTCACCACCAGGTCTCCCACCCGAACGTCCGAGAGCGCAGGGATGTTCTCCAATCGCAAGTGATCTCCGGCGCCTCGAACGATGCCCTTGCGGCGCGTGCGCTGGATCATCGCGCTGGCTGCGGCGGATCGATCGGTGAGGAGCAGCACCTTGGCGTAGCTCCCTGACGACACCAGGATCCGGCCCACGAGTCCTCGGTCGACGACCACTGGTTGGTTGGTCTCGGCACGCTCCGGGCCGGTGTGCAGCACCAAGGTGCGCAGCCATGAGTCCGGGTCGACATAGACCACGTCCGCGACGAAGTTGTCGCCGGTGGCCAGTCGGCTATAGCCGGCGAGGCGCGACAATCGCTCCAGTTCCTCCTCGACACCTTGGAGGCGCACGACCTCGCGGCGCAGTACTTCCACCTCCTCACGCAACGCTGCATTGTCGCGCCGCAGATCGCTGGCAAAGCGGAGGTCGGAAGCGGCCCTGGAGGTGCGGTCGACGGTGCTGTCCACCGCACCCACCAGCGGTCCGAAAACCGCCAGCAAGTAACCTTCGAAGCGGCTGCCCTTGGCGGAAGATCCCTGGGAGAGAAGCGCCAGGTGCGCGAGCAACAGGAGTACGAAGAATCCGGTCTGGATGCGCTCGCCCACTGCGCCTACCGTCCGCCCGTCTCGCCGCTCAGCGCAATGACACCTTGCGCAGCAGCTCCATGTCTTCGAGGACGCGTCCCGTGCCGAGAACGACGGAGCAAAGCGGATCGTCGGCCTGCACCACCGGCAGCCCGGTCTCTTCCCGCAAGCGCTGGTCTAGGTTGCGGATCAGAGCACCTCCGCCTGAAAGAACGATGCCCTTGTCCATGATGTCGGCCGATAGCTCCGGCGGCGTCCGCTCCAGAGCCTGGCGCACCGAGTCGACCACCGAGGCAACGGGTTCAGCCAGAGATTCCCGCACCTCCGAGTCGGTGATCGACAGAGTCTTGGGCACGCCCTCCACCAGATCGCGTCCTTTGATCTCCATGCGTAGCTCGTCCTTGAGGGGGAAGGCGGAGCCTAGCTCGAGCTTGATGCGCTCCGCCGTGCGCTCACCGATCAGCAAGTTGTGGCGACGCTTCAGATAGTTGATGATCGCTTCGTCGAGCTCGTTGCCGGCCACTTTCAGTGAGCGGCTGTAAACGGCGCCCGCCAGGGAGATGACCGCGATGTCGGTGGTGCCGCCCCCGATGTCGACGATCATGTTTCCGGACGGCTCGGTGATCGGCAGACCTGCGCCGATGGCGGCCATCATCGCCTGCTCCACGAGGTAGACCTCCGAAGCGCCCGCCTGCTCCGCGGAATCTCGTACCGCACGTTTCTCCACCGGTGTGATCTCCGATGGCACGCCGATCACGATGCGTGGACGCACCCAACGCCGGCCTCCGTGGGCCTTGGCGATGAAGTACTTGAGCATCTGTTCGGTGATGTCGAAATCGGCGATGACCCCGTCCTTCATCGGCCGCACCGACTGGATGTTGCCCGGTGTACGGCCGAGCATTTCCTTGGCTTCGTTGCCCACCGCCTCGATCTTGTTGGTGAGCTTGTTGATCACGACCACGGACGGCTCACGCACCACGATGCCGCGGTCGCGCGTGAAGACCAGCGTGTTGGCCGTGCCAAGGTCGATGGCCAAGTCGTCGGAGAAGAAACGCAGAAAAGACGGATACGGCATGAAAACCTCAGGCGGGAGCAGCTCCTGGAGACGGTGGCGTAACGGTCCGAATTGGCTCACCCGCGGCGCGTCATGCTAGCCCATCCACGGAATACAGGCCAGCCGGTAGGCGGGCACTACAGGTTCACAGTGAACCGGCCTTGATCCAAATCAAGGCGATACCTGGCGCATGTCGCTCAGACTGTGTTCTGGGGAAGGTGCATTCGTACATGAGTTCCGTTTGCGATGCGCCCGATCTACCGAATCCGCTCCATCAGAAATGTAGTCAACACCCGGCGTAGCCGTGGAATGCAGTCGAGATTCGCGGAAAGCGGATTTCGATGGCCAGCGGTTTGCCGAGGGGAGTCAGGTCATGCTTTGGAAGCCTCGTGCATCGCGAAGAAATCGACGGACCAGAACTGGACTAACGGCGGCCTGGGCCGTCGGCCTCTTGTGTTTCGCTGCCGCCGTCGAAGCCCAAGACGGCCTCGTTCGAGGTCTCGTGACGGATCCGTTCGGAAATGGGATCACAGAAGTCGCCTTGAGTGTGCTGGGTCCAGACAGTCAGGCGGTTCGAAGCACCTCAGGTGACGATGGCGAGTTCGCTTTCGATTCACTCGCTCCGGGCGTCTATCTACTGAGGGCGGCGCATCCGGGATTCGTCGCAGAGCAACGAAGGATCGAATTGGAAGCCGGTGATGAGCTTAGTCTAGA